>NZ_JACOGI010000010.1:0-523 GCF_014269355.1 Neobittarella massiliensis (ex Bilen et al. 2018) | reverse complement strand
TGGTGGGCCCAGAGGTAAAGCCGGATGATCCGGTGCCCGGCCCTCAGATCGATACCGATGAAAACGGCCTCAAGCACGCCGCCGTCTACGACAGCATAAACGAGGAGATCGACGAGAGCGCCCCCCTCTACGGCGGCAATTTTGACGCCGCCGACGCCCGGGCGCTGCTGCAGTACCGCTATCAGTTCTCCGCCAACGTCGCCGGGGATATGACCGGCGAGCTGAAGATCATGCAGAGCGGCAAAGACGTCACTGCCGCCGGGGCCGATACCACCACAGCCGGCAGCTTTACCGTGGTGTATAAAGTCACCGATGCCGACGGCAACACGACCACCCTGTATCTCACCGATATCCTCACCGATCCCAACGCCCCGCCGGTGGTGGTCTACCCCGACTATGTCGACCCGATCGTCGGCCCGCCCATCGACCCGGATAAGCCGCTGGCCGATCCCACCGTGAAAAAAGACCCCAAAACAGGCAAGAACCACGCCTATTACGAGGACTGGGCCACCGAAGTCATCCG
>NZ_JACOGI010000009.1:0-537 GCF_014269355.1 Neobittarella massiliensis (ex Bilen et al. 2018) | reverse complement strand
AGCTCCAAAGAAAACGCTGTATCGGTAAAAAAAGAAGACGAGATCAAGATCGATAAGACCGCCCCCGGTCTTGCCGCCGCCAGCACCGACCTCACCCTCACCGACAGTCTCTCCGGCGTGTGGAAACTGCAGAAGAAAACGGCCCAGCCGGTACCCCAATTGCTGCTGCGCCGCGGTCCGGCTCAGGCCGCGGAAGACGCTTTCCAGGACCTGCAGGTATTTGAACTGACCGCCGGCAACGGCGCCGCCAGCCAAAACTATACGATCTCCCAAAACGGGGTGTACCGGGCAGTGGACGCCGCCGGCAACCTGGGCGCGCCGCAGATCATCTCGCCCATCGACCCGCCGAGCGTCCTGCGGCCCGAGTCGGTAGATGACCCCAGCGATCCCACCGGCCCCAGCGTATTGCCCGGCCCTGTGGTGGGCCCAGAGGTAAAGCCGGATGATCCGGTGCCCGGCCCTCAGATCGATACCGATGAAAACGGCCTCAAGCACGCCGCCGTCTACGACAGCATAAACGAGGAGATCGACGAGAGC
>NZ_JACOGI010000008.1:0-5273 GCF_014269355.1 Neobittarella massiliensis (ex Bilen et al. 2018) | reverse complement strand
TGATAGAATAAGGAACAGCGCTAAACGAGGCGCTGGACCACACGGACCTTGAAAATTGAACAATACTAAAGCTTGAACGGAACCCAAGATTCTAGATTTCTAGATAAAGAAATCATTCAAGTAATTTTAAACGTTAGAGTTTGAAATGAGCTAGATTTGGACAGGCGTAAGTCTGTTTAGATACAACTATGATAAAGAGTTTGATCCTGGCTCAGGACGAACGCTGGCGGCGCGCTTAACACATGCAAGTCGAACGGACACATCCGACGGAATAGCTTGCTAGGAAGATGGATGTTGTTAGTGGCGGACGGGTGAGTAACACGTGAGCAACCTACCTCAGAGTGGGGGACAACAGTTGGAAACGACTGCTAATACCGCATAAGATGGCAGGGTCGCATGGCCTGGTCATAAAAGGAGCAATTCGCTCTGAGATGGGCTCGCGTCTGATTAGCTAGTTGGTGAGGTAACGGCCCACCAAGGCAACGATCAGTAGCCGGACTGAGAGGTTGAACGGCCACATTGGGACTGAGACACGGCCCAGACTCCTACGGGAGGCAGCAGTGGGGAATATTGCACAATGGGGGAAACCCTGATGCAGCGACGCCGCGTGAGGGAAGACGGTTTTCGGATTGTAAACCTCTGTCTTGTGGGACGATAGTGACGGTACCACAGGAGGAAGCCATGGCTAACTACGTGCCAGCAGCCGCGGTAATACGTAGATGGCGAGCGTTGTCCGGAATTACTGGGTGTAAAGGGAGTGTAGGCGGGCTGGTAAGTTGAATGTGAAACCTTCGGGCTCAACCCGGAGCGTGCGTTCAAAACTGCTGGTCTTGAGTGAAGTAGAGGCAGGCGGAATTCCCGGTGTAGCGGTGGAATGCGTAGATATCGGGAGGAACACCAGTGGCGAAGGCGGCCTGCTGGGCTTTTACTGACGCTGAGGCTCGAAAGCATGGGTAGCAAACAGGATTAGATACCCTGGTAGTCCATGCCGTAAACGATGATTACTAGGTGTGGGGGGATTGACCCCCTCCGTGCCGGAGTTAACACAATAAGTAATCCACCTGGGGAGTACGACCGCAAGGTTGAAACTCAAAGGAATTGACGGGGGCCCGCACAAGCAGTGGAGTATGTGGTTTAATTCGAAGCAACGCGAAAAACCTTACCAGGTCTTGACATCCATCGCTAGGCTAAGAGATTAGCTGTTCCCTTCGGGGACGATGAGACAGGTGGTGCATGGTTGTCGTCAGCTCGTGTCGTGAGATGTTGGGTTAAGTCCCGCAACGAGCGCAACCCTTACTATTAGTTGCTACGCAAGAGCACTCTAATGGGACTGCCGTTGACAAAACGGAGGAAGGTGGGGATGACGTCAAATCATCATGCCCCTTATGACCTGGGCTACACACGTACTACAATGGCCGTTAACAGAGAGCAGCGATACCGCGAGGTGGAGCGAATCTAGAAAAACGGTCTCAGTTCGGATTGCAGGCTGAAACTCGCCTGCATGAAGTCGGAATTGCTAGTAATCGCGGATCAGCATGCCGCGGTGAATACGTTCCCGGGCCTTGTACACACCGCCCGTCACACCATGAGAGCCGGTAACACCCGAAGTCAGTAGCCTAACCGTAAGGAGGGCGCTGCCGAAGGTGGGGCTGGTAATTGGGGTGAAGTCGTAACAAGGTAGCCGTATCGGAAGGTGCGGCTGGATCACCTCCTTTCTAAGGAAGAACTGTTCGAGCATTTAGTATTGTTTGATTTTGAAGGTCCGTGGCTTTTGTCTGAGAGGGCAGAGGTCGCGAATCTTTCCTTGTTGTAAATGGGGGTGTAGCTCAGATGGGAGAGCACCTGCCTTGCACGCAGGGGGTCAGGAGTTCGAGCCTCCTCATCTCCACCAAGAGGTGGGGGAAGAGTGGGAGAGAACCCGATTTAATCATGAGGGCTCATAGCTCAGGTGGTTAGAGCGCACGCCTGATAAGCGTGAGGTCGGTGGTTCGAGTCCACTTGAGCCCACCAGGCCTTAAGAGGGCCAAGCAACAAGAATGTACCTTGAAAACTGAATACTGCGATATGAAAATATCAACTGCGACATCAAAGCGCGAGAGCGCTGAGAAAATAATTAAGGTAAATCGGAGAAATCTGATAAACTACAATTAAGTCGAGAACAACCGAAATAAGGTCAAGCTAAGAAGGGCGCAGGGCGAATGCCTTGGCACTGGGAGGCGAAGAAGGACGTGGTAAGCTGCGAAAAGCTACGGGGAGCCGCAAACAGGCATTGATCCGTAGATATCCGAATGGGGAAACCCACCTGGAGGCAAGTCCAGGTATCGCATAGTGAATACATAGCTATGCGAGGTCAACCGCCTGAACTGAAACATCTAAGTAGGGCGAGGAAGAGAAATCAAACGAGATTCCGAAAGTAGTGGCGAGCGAAATCGGAAGAGGCCAAACCAGGGGTAGAAATACTTCTGGGGTTGAGGACTGCATTTAAGATCGCGCAAATCTAACTGAACGACATGGGAAGGTCGGCCAGAGAGGGTGAGAGCCCCGTAAGTGAAAGATGAGCGCGCTGAGCAGGATCCAGAGTACTGCGGGACACGAGGAATCCCGTGGGAAGCCGGGGGGACCACCCTCCAAGCCTAAATACTACCCAGTGACCGATAGCGTATAGTACTGTGAAGGAAAGGTGAAAAGAACCCCGGGAGGGGAGTGAAATAGAACCTGAAACCCTGTGCCTACAAGCACATAGAGCACGTCAAAGTGTGATATGGTACTTTTTGTAGAACGGTCCGGCGAGTGTATGTACGTAGCGAGGTTAAGGACTAGAGGTCTGGAGCCGAAGGGAAACCGAGTCTGAATAGGGCGAATTAGTTGCGTGTATACGACCCGAAACCGGGTGACCTATCCATGTCCAGGTTGAAGTTGGGGTAAGACCCAATGGAGGACCGAACCGACCCCTGTTGAAAAAGTGGCGGATGAGGTGTGGATAGCGGAGAAATTCCAATCGAACCCGGATATAGCTGGTTCTCCCCGAAATAGCTTTAGGGCTAGCCTTATGTTAGATTATCGGAGGTAAAGCACTGAATGGGCTAGGGGCCGAGAGGTTACTGAACCCTATCAAACTAAGAATGCCGAATAATCGATGCATAGGAGTCAGACTATGGGAGATAAGTTTCATAGTCAAAAGGGAAACAGCCCAGACCCACAGCTAAGGTCCCTAAATAGATTTAAGTGGAAAAGGATGTGGGGGTGCACAGACAACCAGGATGTTGGCTTAGAAGCAGCCATACATTAAAAGAGTGCGTAATAGCTCACTGGTCGAGTGCCCCCGCGCCGAAAATGTAACGGGGCTAAAATCTATACCGAAGCTTGGGCATTGTATTTATACAATGGGTAGGGGAGCGTCGTATGCGGGGTGAAGCCATAGCGGAAGCGGTGGTGGACTGCATACGAGTGAGAATGCCGGAATGAGTAGCGAGAATTGTGTGAGAATCACAATGGCCGAAAACCTAAGGTTTCTGGAGGAAGGTTCGTCCGCTCCAGGTTAGTCGGGAGCTAAGGCGAGGCCGAAAGGCGTAGTCGATGCACACACGGTAGAGATTCCGTGACCACCGAAAGATTTAAGCAGAGTGACACTCTGAAAGGGCATGACCCGGGCGCTGGTAGACCCGGGCGTAAGGGACTGAAAATTAGTAGGGAAGCATGCTTGGACGGAGGCGAGAAAAGCTCTGAGGTATATATGAGGTGCCCGTACCGCAAACCGACACAGGTAGGTAGGAAGAGGATTCTAAGGCCAACGGGAGAAGGGTTGTTAAGGAACTCGGCAAAATGACCCCGTAACTTAGGGATAAGGGGTGCTCATGGAGACATGAGCCGCAGAGAATAGATCCAGGCGACTGTTTAGCAAAAACACAGGTCTCTGCTAAATCGAAAGATGAAGTATAGGGGCTGACACCTGCCCGGTGCTGGAAGGTTAAGGAGATGAGTGAGAGCTTTGACCCGAAGCCCCAGTGAACGGCGGCCGTAACTATAACGGTCCTAAGGTAGCGAAATTCCTTGTCAGGTAAGTTCTGACCCGCACGAATGGTGTAACGATCTGGATGCTGTCTCAACAACCCACCCGGCGAAATTGTAGTACCGGTGAAGATGCCGGTTACCCGCGACAAGACGGAAAGACCCCATGGAGCTTTACTGCAGCCTGATATTGGATTTCGGTATTACATGTACAGGATAGGTGGGAGACTGGGAAGCATAGGCGTCAGCTTATGTGGAGTCGACCTTGGGATACCACTCTTGTAGTGCTGGAATTCTAACCTGCAGCCGTGAAACCGGCTGGGGGACAATGTCAGGTGGGCAGTTTGACTGGGGCGGTCGCCTCCTAAAAGGTATCGGAGGCGCTCAAAGGTTAGCTCAGCACGGACGGAAACCGTGCCAGAGAGTGTAAACGCAAAAGCTAGCCTAACTGCGAGACTGACAAGTCGAGCAGTAACGAAAGTTGGAGTTAGTGATCCGGCGGTATGTGAGTGGAAATGCCGTCGCTCAACGGATAAAAGCTACCCTGGGGATAACAGGCTGATCTCCCCCAAGAGTCCACATCGACGGGGAGGTTTGGCACCTCGATGTCGGCTCATCGCATCCTGGGGCTGAATTCGGTCCCAAGGGTTTGGCTGTTCGCCAATTAAAGCGGTACGCGAGCTGGGTTCAGAACGTCGTGAGACAGTTCGGTCCCTATCTGTCGTGGGCGCAGGATATTTGAGAGGAGCTGTCCCTAGTACGAGAGGACCGGGATGGACGCACCTCTGGTGCACCAGTTGTCACGCCAGTGGCACGGCTGGGCAGCTAAGTGCGGACCGGATAAACGCTGAAAGCATCTAAGCGTGAAGCCGCCCTCAAGATAAGATATCCCACTGAATAATCAGGTAAGACCCCTTGAAGACTACGAGGTAGATAGGCCGTAGGTGTAAGCATGGTGACATGTTCAGCTGGACGGTACTAATCGGTCGAGGGCTTGACCTAACGGAGTTCGAGACGAGCAGTTGGCAGGAAGATATTGCAGTATTTAGTTTTGAAGGTACATGAGAGTGTACTTTGAGAGGTTAAAAAAGGCGGAGGTCGCCGAAGACATGCACCATTAGCTCAGCTGGTAGAGCAACTGACTCTTAATCAGTGGGTCCCGGGTTCGAGTCCCTGATGGTGCACCACATGGCCCGTTGGTCAAGCGGTTAAGACACCGGCCTCTCACGCCGGTAACGGGGGTTCGATTCCCCCACGGGTCACCA
>NZ_JACOGI010000007.1:0-6053 GCF_014269355.1 Neobittarella massiliensis (ex Bilen et al. 2018) | reverse complement strand
GTCCTGTTGGTTGTATTTTTTGTGAGTCCGGGCGAAATGGCTTTGTTCGTAATCTAACATCGTCAGAAATCGTACAACAGATTATATTGTTGCGTCGAAAAGTAAACCGTATCGTTTTTATGGGTATGGGAGAGCCTTTATTCAATTATGACAACTTGATAAAAGCAATCCATATTCTCCGAGATAGATATGGGCTCAACTTTCCAACCGACGGCATTACCATATCAACAGTTGGTCCGGTCGATCAATTAAAAAAATTGCGCGAGGAACATCTTAAAATTCAGTTGACAATATCTTTACACGCAGCAACACAATCTGCAAGAAATCGTATTATTCCTCACATGCGCATATATGCTATTGAAGATGTTGTTAAGCAAGCCTTATCCTATTCTGAAAGGCATAATCGCAAAATTGTCTTTGCGTATTTGCTTTTACCGGGTATAAATGACCGGCCCTCAGATGTAAGACAACTTGCAAAATGGTTTCGGGGCAAAAAAGTTATGATTAACGTGTTACAATACAACCCAACAAGCAATTCAAGAATTAAAGCACCACAGAAACGGGAAATAGTTGCATTCAAACATCAATTAGAGCAAGCAGGACTTGAAGTTACTATGAGAGTTTCTCATGGCAGAGAGATTAACGCGGCTTGTGGACAGTTAGCTAACACATATAATAAATTCAAAAAAAAATGATTAAAAGTGCCAGACGCATAGACGCAGAGCCGATAACGCATTAGGTCAAAAAACCTATGTGTTATCGGCTTTTTTATGACCAATTCCAGTTTATCGGTGGGATGAAGGTCGGGGAGCCGTCCGCAGACGGCAGGGGCAGCGCCCCTCCGGAGCTGGCAGAGCAGCAGGCACGAGCCGGCAGTGAAGCAGCTCCGGCAACCCCTCCCCTTTAGGGGCGCAAAGCACTTTCACACCGCTGCACCGATGGGGTGGCGGTGTGAAAGTGCTTTTGCGTTACTTTCTCACCAGAAAGTAACAAAGAGGTTGTTTTTAGCGGAAATTTATGATAAAATAGAGGACGGAAGAATAAGCGGAAAGGGGGCGATTTTATGGGAGTTACGATTTCGGGTATGACAGGTGCAGGGAGCATCCGGCACAACAACCGCAGCTTCTCAGCGGCTAATGTAGACCGGAGCCGGACGGAGCAGAACATTGTTTTCTGCAACGAGGATCTGAAGCAGGTCTATCATATGGTCTTTGATGAAGCTCTCGCAGCCTACAACGCAAAGAAAACCAAAACGAGAGATAAGATACCGGACTACTATGAGCATATCCGGCAGAGTAAACAGGAAAAGCTGTTCCATGAAGCGATCTTCCAGATCGGCAACATGAGCGACTGTGGGTGCGGTACGCCGGACGGAGAACGGGCGGCGGCAGCTCTGAAAGATTTTGCGGAGTCTTTTGCAGAACGCAACCCCCATCTGCGGGTGTTCAATATGGTGCTGCACATGGACGAGGCAACGCCCCATCTCCATGTCGATTTTATCCCTGTGGCAACGGAGCAGTCAAGAGGACTTTCTACAAGGGTATCTATGAAACAGGCATTGAAGCAGCAGGGGTTTGTCGGTGTCGGCAGAAAGCAGACCGAATGGGTGGCGTGGATGGAACGGGAGAAAGAAGCTCTGACGGAGATCGCCCAGCGGCACGATTTTGAAATTATCTCTCTCGGCACGAACAGACCGCACATGGACTTGCCGCAGTTCAAGGAAGCGGCTGCGAGGCTGGAAGCGGTGCAGCAGCAGACAGCGGCAGTAGAGCGGGAGGTTGCTGAGCTGGAACGGCAGCGGGACGCTCTGAAAGGCACTGTGCGGCTCTTAAAGGAGGCTGACAGGGTAAATGCACCCCTGCATGATATTCAGCCGGAAAAGACGCTCACAGGGGCAGTAAAGGGCGTGACGGTGGATCAGGTCGAGCAGCTAAAGAAAATGGCACTGCGCAGCGTGACGGATCGGCACAAGGTACAGGAGCTGACGGAGGAAAACACCCGTCTGCGGTCACAGGTGCCGTCCATGAAGAAGCGGCTGGAAGAAGCGCAGCGGCAGCAGAGGCTTGAACAGGAAAACCGGAGGCTGCGCGATGAAAACTATTATCTGCAATCCGAGCTGCAGGAGGAACGCAGCTTCACCGAGCGTCTGACGGACGGCATCGGTCGGATGCTGGACTTCTTGGAAGAACACTTGCCGGAGCGTCTGCGTCCTCTGCTTGAAAAGGCGAGGGAGCTGCTGCCCGATCCGGAGATTGGACAGCAGCAGGAGCAACAGCAGCACCAGCGAGGAATGGGCGGCATGGAGCTGTAAAAGAAGCCTGTCCGGAGGGCTTGAAAATCTCTTTCGGACAGGCTATAATAACAACTGAAAATAGGGAATTGCTGTATTGATAATCTAAGCCCCCTGTAAGGGTACTCCCAACCTATATTTTTTCTCTCTGAAAGGGAGAAAGTCGGAGGGGAAAAGGGGGGTGAGCGGAGGGGTGTTGGAAGTGTGGTAAACCTCGTTAGAGGTTTTCCAAGCCACTGTGGTAAACCCATCGGGTTTTCCATAGTGGCGGCACTTTCAATGCCCCGCAGCGAGGGGGAAAAGGGGGAGGTGACTTTCTCTTTAAGGCGGCGTAGCCGCCGCTCTTTTGCTCCCCCTTTTCCCCCTTCCCGCCCGCAGGCGATCCCCGCCGCAGCGGATTTTCTTTTTGGTACTTTTTCTTTTGTGAGGTGGTAATATGACCGAGAATTATCGAGGCTGCTACGAGTATTTGAGCGCACAATATCCGGAGGTCGGAGGCTATGAGTTTTATAAAGAGCTGTTTCCGGACAATGAGAACTCCGGAGAACGGCACACGGATTTTTCCCATCCGAACGCTGTGTATCTGTATCGGGACGAACAGAGCGAGGATAAGAAGCTCCGGCGCAGGAAGATGTATAACGACACATGGGAACAGGATTACATGGAGTTTGTCGAGGGGAACAGCCTTACTTTGTGCAGCGGTCTTGCATATCGCAGAAAGGAGAACAGGCTGGAGAACGCCCAGCGGATGTATGCTCTGATCTTCGATCTGGATGGCGTAGGTCTTGCCGAGCTGCGCAACCTCTTTCTGCGCTTTGGCGGCGATCCGGAGCGAGTGCGCCGGTTGCCGATGCCGACTTTCCTTGTTCTGTCGGGGACAGGGCTGCATATCTACTATGTTTTCCAGCAGCCGATTGACCTATACCCGAATATAAAAATTCAGCTTAAAAGTCTGAAATATGACCTCACTTTCCGGCTATGGGAGTATGGCAGCACTTCGCAGGTCAAGGCGATCCAGTATCAATCCATCAATCAGAGCTTCCGCATGGTGGGCAGCATCAATGACAAGCATGGGACGGAGCTGGTCGCTTTCCGTACCGGAGAACGGGTAACGCTGGATTATCTGAACGCCTACGCAAAGCCAGAAAACAGGGTGGATGTCAATAAGCCTTTCAGCCCATCCAAAATGACACGAGCTGAGGCGAGGGAGGCATATCCGGAGTGGTATGAGCGTGTTGTTGTGAGAGGCGAGAAAGGACGCAAGAAGTGGGATATTGCCGGAAAGGTGCATGGTGATGATCCGTATGCGCTCTACCATTGGTGGCTGCGGCAGATCGGAGAGATAAAGGGCGGGCATCGGTATTTCTTTTTGATGTGCCTTGCTATCTATGCTTACAAATGCGGTGTGTCGAAGCAGCAGCTCCGGCAGGATATGAAAGAGGCTTTTGATGATCTGCAGATGGTGAAGCATGAGAACGCATTGACCGAGGAAGATATACGGAGTGCGCTGGAAGCCTACGACAAGGAGTATTACAATTTCACGATTTCCGATATTGAAGCTCTGACCGATGTTCGCATCGAGCGCAACAAGAGGAATGGTAGATCACAGAAAGAGCATTTGAAAAGAGCAAGGGCGGTGCAGGAAGTGGATTATCCTGGCGGCACATGGAGAAGAAAAGGGGCAGAAGAAAAGAAAGCGCAAGTCTATGCGTGGCGGCAGGAGCATCCAGAGGGACGCAAGGCCGATTGTCATAGGGACACCGGACTTGATCCGAAAACGATCCGCAAATGGTGGGACACCGTACCGGAGGGGCATATAACGGTCAAAATACGCCCATCACAGGCTTTGAGCGATCTGTTGGTGGAGGAATTTAAGAAAGGGCTGTAAACGCCCCAGAAACGCCCTACAAGGCGTTTTCGGGGCGGGTAAGGGTTTTTATATTACCCCACCGAAAACGAGGCTTGAAAACCGCGCGAAATAAGGCTTTTTCACCCCCTAAATGTACACGCTGCGGTGTTAGCATATAGAAAGCACTGTTCATAGAAAAGTTGCAAAAAAACATTTGCAATGCACTTGCAAATGTCACGAATATTGAATATAATATTAGTGCAAGCTAAAAATGACGAGGAAAGGAGTGCTATTATGGCTAAAGGAAATATGACGATAAGAATGGAGCCGGAGCTGAAAGCACAGGCGGCAGCTCTCTTTAAGTCCCTCGGAATGGATTTGAGTACGGCAACGGGTATTTTTTATCGACAGGCACTTAGGTGTCATGGACTTCCCTTTGAAGTCAAGGTTGACGAGCCGAATGCTGTTACCTATGCGGCGATGGAGGCGGCAGAAAAGGGAGAGGATATGTATGGTCCGTTTGATAGCGTTGCAGATCTGATGGAGGCGCTGAATGCTTAAGCCGGAGTTTTCGGGGCAGTTCAAACGAGATTACAAGCTTGCGATCAAGAGAGGCTGCGATCCGAAGAAGTTGGAGGAAGTGATCACGCTGTTGTGTAACGAGCAGCCGTTGCCGGAGGCGTATCGAGATCATGCTCTCACTAATTCCAGAAATTATAAGGACATGAGAGAATGTCACATCGAGCCGGACTGGCTGTTGGTCTATAAAGTTGTTCGGCAGACTTTGATTTTGAAATTGATAAGGACGGGATCTCATAGCGATTTGTTTTGAGATTAACTCCGGATGAAAGAGTGGTGATGATATTTGGCGGGTGTAATAACGGAAATTGCAATAGAATGTGGCGTGTCGGAACAGGCAGTTCGTGCATGGTGTAGGCGAAACCATGTTGCGAAAGATGCGAAAGGAAGTTTCGCAATCAGCGAAAGTCAAAAAACCGCCATATATCAGCATTATTTAGGTGTTGAACGAAAGCAAGTTTCGCAACAGGCGAAAGCAAGTTGCGAAACTTGCGAAACCACTTTGATCGCTATGCTGCAGGGAGAATTAGACCGGAAAAGCGAGCAACTTGCTGTAAAGGACAAGCAGATCGAGGAACTGAACGCAAGGTTGGCGGAGGTCAGCTCGGCGTTGGTGACGGCACAGCAGACTGCGGCAGCGGCCCAGGCTCTCCATGCTGGGACAATGCATCAGCAGCTTCTTTCCGGCAAGTCCGGAGCCGATCAGCCGGAGCGTGAGACAGAACCGGTTCAAAAGCGTAGCTGGTTTAGTAGGTTCTTTGGGGACTAAACAGAACGACAAATCGGGAATTGATACTGTATTAAAAGATTTTCCTCTTTTCTGCCCTAAATGCAAATTGACGCATATCATTGATGTAGAAAAATTAGAGATTGTAATCAAAAATACAGAAAAACAAACTTTTATTATTTAGAAGAAAGGATATAAAAATGAAACGTTTACCTAAATATACGCCTGCGGAAGTACGGAATGATCCATACGGATTTACTTACAAAGAAATGTCGGAAGTTATTGGCGAGAATGAAGCAAAAGCCTTATATGAAGAATTATATAAGCAATTACCACGCAAAAAAAATCTATCAATGTTGGTAAAAAATATTTGCAAAAGCAGTGATACTGAAAAGTATGTTTACGAACTGAAAGACAACAAATACATTGAAACGGTTTTTATCAAGCGGCGAGATGGTGGAACTGTTTGCGTGAGCACACAAGTCGGTTGTCCTGTTGGTTGTATTTTTTGTGAGTCCGGGCGAAATGGCTTTGTTCGTAATCTAACATCGTCAGAAATCGTACAACAGATTATATTGTTGCGTCGAAAAGTAAACCGTATCGTTTTT
>NZ_JACOGI010000006.1:0-15765 GCF_014269355.1 Neobittarella massiliensis (ex Bilen et al. 2018) | reverse complement strand
GGGCGGTGGTGCAGCGGATGGATTGGGATGGGGAAAAGCTGTATATCTATTACCGGGGCGAGACCGGACAGGAGAATGGCGGTGGTGGAAGTTGACCTTTGTGCGGCGGCGGTTTCCCGCCGACATACAAAGGGAAACTTTAACAAGAATGAAGCTGTATATACAAGAAATGGCTTTGCCGTGCGGATATTTGAAGGATGTATAGGACGGGCCGTGCAGTACATATCCTGTAAGCAGGGGGGATGCCCGGTGAAGAGAAACGAGGTGCGGGAAATGATAGACTGCTGGCCGCAGGGCGAGAAAACACGGATCGAGCGGGAGGTGGCAGAGGCGTATCAGCAGTATATACGGCGGCAGCTGCAGCACAATGCGCCCCAACAGCGGCTGGCCATTGTGGAGGCTATGCTGCGTATGGTAGAGACCGGAGAGCCTTGACAGGGGCTCTTTTTTTAATGGCGATATATAAATAGGGATAGATAGGGGCGGAAAATAAAATGTTACGAAATTGTAAATTCGGGCATTTTGGCGCATGTTCTTTTGAGTTCTTGTAAAAAAGGCACAGATCGGCACGCAAAAGAGCAGGGGAGTGGGTAACAGACGGTGACGTGCCGCATAAATTTTGCTCTGGGAGAGCATCTGTGCTCTCGGTATCGGATACCTGGCTGCAAGTTTATGAGCGTAATAGGAGGAGCTCGATAGATTGTGGCTGCGAAAGAAAAAAGCCCGCGCATTCTCCCGGAGGAGAGGTGCGCAGGCTTTTTTAAGTATGTACCGTTTTTACTTTGACACGTGCAGCGAATGCATGTGGCTCAGTTAGTGCAGCTTGGCCAGCACTTCGGTCTCGAAAAACTGAGTAGTGGTTTCGGGGGTGAGCGAGTACAGCGTGTCGCCGATGGTCACGCACACACCTTTTTGGCAGTTGCCGGTGCAGAAAGTACCGGCAAGTTTGACATCGCCCTCGACGTGGTGCTCTTTGATGAGCGACTGCAGCCCTTCGAGCACATAGTGGGAACCTTTTACGTGGCAGGCACTGCCCAGACAGACGGTAATGGTCATGATGCATTCCTCCAAATTATTGGTTACGGTGGTGTGATAGCTTATTTACCAGCTTTGCGCTCGAGCGAGCGGTTGCGGAAATACAGGCAGATATCTGCCGAGACCATGATCACGTTGGGGAAGTAGAACCAAAAAGCCAGGTTATAGGTGTGGGTGATGCATTTGGAAATGATACCGCAGATGTAGCCAAATACGATAAAGCACATGAACATAAGGCTTTTACCCTGGGTAGAGCGGGATTTGACCGAGCGGACGATGGACATAGGCCAGGAAAGACCAAAGCACAAGATCATGATGGTCTCAAAAATTTCTGCGAGCTGGGGCATGTAACTTTCCTCCAAAATATTTGTTTAAGTGGCGGTACTGCCGGCTCCTCTTAGGCCGGGCGGCGCTGCCGTAAAGACGAACTTATTTTTTGCGCCGGTAGTCGGGAAGCAGTTTGGGCGATACCACATCGCTGTGGATGCCGGCTGCGCTCAGCTCCTTGGCAAAATCGGTCACGTGCTGCAGCGACAGCGCGCCCACGCTGGTATCGGCGGCTTTGGCGGCGGCATTTTTGCCGGCATTGCGGCCGAAGACGATGATATCCAGCAGCGAGTTGCCCATGAGACGGTTGCGGCCGTGGATGCCGCCGACTGCTTCACCGGCCACAAACAAGTTCTCGACGCCGCTCTCACAGTTTTTGGCGATGTCGATACCGCCGTTTTGGTAGTGCAGGGTGGGGTAGACCAAAATGGGCTCTTTGCGGATGTCGATACCGTATTTGCCGAACATGCGCATCATAGCGGGAATGCGTTTCTCGATCGTTCCCTCGCCGTTTTTCAGCTCGATCATGGGGGTGTCGAGCCAGACGCCGATACCGTCGGCGGTCTTGACACCTTTGCCGTGATCAGAGCACTCGCGGATGATGGAGGCGGCAGCTACGTCACGGGTCTCGAGGGGGTGCATGAAGGCCTCGCCGTCGACGTTGATGAGCTTGGCGCCCAGCGAGCGGACTTTCTCGGTGACCAGAGCACCGAAGATCTGCTCGGGGTAGGCGGCGCCGGTGGGGTGGTACTGCAGTGTGTCGGGATAGAGCAGCTTGGCCCCGGCGCGATAGGCCAGGATGAGGCCGTCGGCGGTAGCGCCGTAGTGGTTGGAGGTGGGGAAGCCCTGGTAGTGCAGACGGCCGGCGCCGCCGGTAGCCATGACAACGGTCTTGGCGCGGGCGATGAGGATCTCATGGGTCTCCATATTTAGGAGCACTGCGCCGGCGGCTCTTCCGTTTTCGTCCAGGATGAGCTCGATGGCGGCGGTAAAGTCGACTACCGGGATCTGGCGGTTGAGCACTTCGTCGCGCAGGGTGCGCATGATCTCGGCGCCGGAGTAGTCTTTGGCCGCGTGCATGCGTTTGCGGGAGGTGCCGCCGCCGTGGGTGGTGACCATGGTACCGTCAGGGGCCTTATCGAACTCGACGCCCAGGTCGTTTAACCACTGGATGGCCTCGGGGGCCTCGGTTACCAAGGTGCGCAGCAACTCGGGCTTGGCGGCAAAGTGGCCGCCGCCGAAAGCGTCTAGGTAGTGAATAGCGGGGGAATCGTTTTCCTTGTCGGCAGCCTGAATACCGCCCTCAGCCATCATAGTGTTGGCATCGCCCATGCGCAGCTTGGTAACGATCATTACCTTGGCACCGGCGTTGTCAGCCTCGATAGCGGCCGAGGCACCGGCACCGCCACCACCGATGATCAGCACGTCGGTGTCGTAATCGACCTGGGCCAGATCGACATCGGCGGGATCGATACGGCTATTTGCCTGCAGAAGTGCGGCCAGCTCGGTGGGGACTTTACCGCCTTTGTTGGGGCCGACAGCCAGCTCGGCAAACTCGCCCTGCTTGTAGTCGGGGTGGTAGGTCTTGAGCAGTGTGTCTTTTTCTTCGGCAGTCATGCGGCGGGGCTCCAGGGCGGCATTGGCCTCTCTCGCGGCCGCCACTTTTTTCATGGACTCGACCATTTCGTTTGTGTACATCAGCGCATCCCTCCCTATTTCTCGATCTCGCGGTGGTTATAGAGCTCCTGCAGTTCCTCAATAGGCTTTTGCATGAGGTTCTCGATGAGCTCGGTGAAGTCGCCGTCTTTGATCTCTTTGACCCGGTTTTCCAGATGCTGCGATTTGGGGGCCAGGTACTTGCCGTTTAAGCGGCGGGCCAGCATGGCCACCTGCGGGTGCGAGATGCCGGCGGGGCAGCGGGAGGAGCAGACGCCGCACATGACGCAGTCAAAAGACTCCTCGGCACATTTTTCAAAGTCGCCGCGCTGCGCATAGGCGATATACTGCATGACATTGAGCTCCTGGGTGCAGCTCTTGGTGCAGGCGTTACAGCCGATGCAGGCATAGATCTCGGGGTACAGCTGCATCATGACCTGCTGCTCGGGTTTTATCTCGTTAATGTCGTATACCTGCTTGACCAGCGGGAAGAAGGGGAGGGTAGCCACATACATGTTGTCCTCTACCTGGGTCTGGCAGGCCAGACAAACTTTTAGCTCCCGGTCGCCCTTGATGCGGTAGATGGTGGCGCAGGCACCGCAAAAACCGTTGCGGCAGCCACAGCCGCGGACCAGCTGATAGCCCGCGTACTCCATAGCGCCCATGATGGTCAAGTTGGCGGGGACTTCGTACTGTTTCCCCATCAGAAAAACATGAACCATATTCTCCATTTGTGCTTACTCTCCTTACTCAGTACTCGTTGGGGAGCTCGTCGAGCTCGTCAAACCGGAAGACGGGGCCGTCTTTGCAGACGTATTTGCTGCCGATGTTGCACCGGCCGCATTTGCCCACACCGCATTTCATGCGCAGCTCCATGGTCGTGTATACCTGGGTCTCTTTAAAGCCCAGCTCCTTGAGGCCGGCCAGAGTGAATTTGATCATGATCGGCGGCCCACACATCAAAACGGTCTTGTTGAGGTCTGGCTCGAGCTCTTTGACGTAGTTGGGGACAAAGCCCACGTGGCCGTCCCAGCCCTCCTGGGGCTGGTCGATGGTGAGGTTGACCTCGATACCGTCGTCGGCCATCCACTCGTCGAGGATCTCCTTGTAATCGACCAGGTCATCTTTAGAGCGGGAGCCATAGACGATCTGGATCTTGCCGTAGTTCTGCCGGTTGTCGCGCACATAGTTGATGACCGAGCGCAGCGGAGCCAGACCGATACCGCCGGCCACGAACAGCAGATCCTGCCCCTTGAGGGCCCCCTCTACCGGAAAGCTGTTGCCGTAAGGGCCGCGGATGGTGATCTGCTGGCCCACATCCATGGCGTGCAGCCAGTTGGTGAGACAGCCGCACTTTTTGATACTGAACTCCATGAATTCGGTGTTGGTGGGGGAGGAGGTGATGGAGAACATCGCCTCGCCCACGCCGGGGATAGAGAGCATGGCGCACTGACCGGGCATGTGCTCAAATACTTTTTTGCCGTCCAGGCCCACCACGCGGAAGGTCTTTACATCGGGGGTATCGATGCGGATGTCGGTGACGACACCCAGTTTGGGTATTAGTGTCTCGGGACTCATAGATTTTCTCCTCCCAGCGATTTGGCCACTTTTACGATGTTCATCGAGATGGGGCACTTGGACAGACAGCGGCCACAGCCCACACAGCCGTACTCGCCCTCGTTGTTGGCGGGGAAGTATACCAGTTTGTGCATAAAGCGCTGTCTAAAGCGCTCGAGCTGGGTGAGGCGGGGGTTGCCGTGAGCCATTTTGGTGAAATCGGAATACATGCAGGAATCCCAGCAGCGAAAGCGCTGGATACCGCTGCCTGTATCGAAATCTTTGATGTCGTAGCACTGGCAGGTGGGACAGACAAAGGTGCAGGTGCCGCAGCCCAGGCAGGCCTCGGACAGCTCGGCCCACTTCTCGGAGTCAAACAGCTCCAGCAGGTGCTCGCCGTCAAATCCATCCAGCGACAGATTGGCAAAAGGCAGCTTTTCGAGGACCGCGCGGGTGCTCTGCTGCTGGGCGGCGACAGCGCTGTCGTCGCACGTCTGCAGCAGGTCGCCGAGATGGTCGACCAGGCGCTGGCCCTTATCGGTCTGCGGCTGTAGGTACAGGGATGTATCGTCCATCCAGCAGCTGCAGTCGCCTTCCGGAGCGGCGGCGTCGATACCAAAAGCGGTACAGAAACAGGTCTCCTCCGGCTGGGTGCAGGCCATGGTCACCACGGTACCGTGCTCGCGGCGGGACTGGTAATAACTGTCGACCGGGTCGACCAAAAAGACTTTGTCGAGAATGGTAAAGCTGCGGGCGTCGCAGGCGCGCACGCCGAAGATGACAAAGTCCTCGTGCTCGGTGCGGGGATCGATGATCTCGATCTCTTTGCCCTTGAGTTTAAAGTCTACCAGGTTTTCGGTCTGGGGGAAGAAGAAATCTTTGGCGCTGCGCACCGTGTTCAGTGCGCCGGTCATCTCGAGACCGTCGTGCCAGCGCTGGAAACGGGCCTGGCCCGAGGCGTCGTCAGCGGGGATGTAGAGTACCTGGTCGGCCGCGACGGCGGCAAACAGGTCGTTTAACCGATCGAGGGAGAGTTTTAACATCAGCGGTTCCCCCCTTTGTGATATACGATGCTGGGCTCTACGTCGCTCTCCTGATAGTTGGTCAGCGGGGCGCGGCTCTCGGTATCGGCGCCGGCCTGGAAGTCGCCGTACAGCTCATTGATGTCTTTGATGAATTTGCGGTTGAGCAGGTGCAGGGGAATATTCTGCGGGCAGACCCGCGAACACTCGCCGCAGTCGGTGCAGCGGCCAGCTACGTGGAAGGCCCGGATGATGTGGAACATGTTCTCCTCGAAGCTGTCGGCGGCCGCTTTTTGGGCGATGCCGGAGGCGTCGTTATCGAACACACATTTTTCGCAGGAGCAGGCCGGGCAGACGTTGCGGCAGGCGTTGCAGCGGATGCAGCGCGACAGCTCGCCGCGCCAGAAGTCAAAGCGCTCGTCGGGGGTCATGGCCTCGATCTTCTCGACCATGTCAAAGCGGTGGCTGTCCAGCACCTGACCGTCCTCGCCCAGCAGTTCGTCGTAGACCACGTGCTGCTTGCTCTTACAGTTTTGACAGCGCTCGGGCAGTACGTCAGCTCTTTTGACGGTCTTTTCGCCGTAGAGGGTGTCGATGATAAAATCGTCCCCCTGACTCCCGATGCCCAGAATGCCTTTGATACCGTGCTGCTTGAGGGTCTCGCCGTCGGTTTTTCCCTCACAGGGGACGCCGACGACATAGACGTTGTCGCGCAGGATGCGGTGCTCTTTGATGAGCTGGTTAAAGCTGTAGGTGTCGCAGGGCTTTAAAAAGACCAGGGTCTTGCCATCCAGGCGCGAGGCCTTGATGAGGTACTTGGAGAGGTTGGCGCCGCAGAAGTCGTCGTAGACGAAGCTCTGCTCGAGCTCCTCTATAGTCTCGAAAACGGCGGGGGTGATGTCGTAGGCGAACTCGCCGGTCTTCCAGCCGAGGACCCGATCGACCGCGCCGCTCTGCAGCAGCTCTTTGGCTTTGGCGATCATTATTTTTTGCATCTCAGATCCTCCAGTCTCTTGTTCTCGCCCAGGCTGCGCACCGTCTCCACGAAGCTGTTCATGGTCTCGGCGAATTTGGCGCCCTCAGCGGCCGACACCCACTCCACACGGGTGCGCTCTTTTTCGATGCCCAGATAGTCGAGCATAGAGAACAGCAGCGTCATGCGGCGGCGGGCGTAGTAGTTGCCGGAAGTGTAGTGGCAGTCGCCGGGGTGGCAGCCGCACAGGATGACGCCGTCAGCACCGCGCTGGAAAGCCCGCAGGATGAACATGGGGTTGACCCGGCAGGAGCAGGGAACACGGATGATCTTGACGTCGGCTGGGTAGCTGAGGCGGTTGGTACCGGCCAAATCGGCGCCCGCATAGGAGCACCAGTTGCAGCAAAACGCCACAATCTTGGGTTTGAATGTCGTCTTTACATCTTGCATATCGCATCGACCTCCGCCATGATTTGGCTGTTGGAAAATCCTTTCAGGTCCATAGCGCCGGACGGGCAGGCCACGGTGCAGGCACCACAGCCCTGACAGACTGCCTCGTTGACCGAGGCCACCCGGCGGATAGCCACCGTGCGGTCGGGCATACGGAACTCTTTATCCTGATAGGTGATGGCGCCGTAGGGGCAGACCTTCTCGCAGGAGGAGCAGCCGTTGCACATCATCTCGTCGGAAGTTGCCACACAGGGGTTGCCGGTGAGCTTGTTTTTGGCCAGCAAGCCGATGACCTTAGCGGCGGCGGCACTGGCCTGGGACACCGTTTCGGGGATGTCTTTGGGGCCCTGACAGACACCGGAGAGGAAAATACCGGCAGTGGGGCTCTCGACCGGGCGCAGTTTGGGATGGGCCTCGGTAAAGAAGTCGTTGGTGTCCATGCTGGCGGTGAGCATGGTGCCCAGCGAGCGGGCAGTCTTATCGGGCTCGATGGCGGCGGCCAGCACCACCATGTCGGCCTCGATGTGCAGCTGTTCATTGGAGATCAGGTCGGATGCCTGTACCATCAGCTTGCCGTCGGCGCGGGGCGCCACTTTGCCAACCATGCCTTTGATGTAGTGCACGCCGTACTCCTCCACCGCCCGGCGGTAGAACTCGTCGAAGTTTTTGCCGGGGGTACGCACGTCTATGTAGAACACGTACACCTCGGTATCGGGGTATTTTTCGCGCACCAGCATGGCGTGTTTGGCGGTGTACATACAGCAGATCTTGGAGCAGTAGGGCTTGCCGCAGCCGGAGGTATCGCGGGAGCCGACGCACTGGACGAATACCAGCGTGTGGGGGTGCTTGCCGTCGGAGGGGCGCAGCAGGGTACCGCTGGTGGGGCCGGCGGCGTTGGTGAGCCGCTCGAACTCCAGCGAGGTGACCACATCAGGGCTCAGCGAGTAACCGAACTCGTCGAATTTATCGAGTTTGATGGGGTTGTAGCCGGTAGCCACCACGATGGCACCGTACTGGCGCTCGACGATCTCATCTTTTTGCTTGTAGTCGATGGCGCCGGCGCCACAGACCTTGGCACACAGACCGCATTTGCCGTTTTTGAGCATGTTGCAGTGATCGGGATCGATGGTGGCGATCTTGGGAACTGCCTGTGCGAAGGGAATATAGATAGCGCGGCGGTTGTCCATCCCCAGATTAAACTCGTTGGGGATCTTTTTCATGGGGCACTTTTCGGTACACTCACCGCAGCCGGTGCACTTATTGGGGTCGACAAAGCGAGCTTTTTTCTTGATCTTGGCGGTGAAGTTGCCCACGAAGCCCTTGACTTCCTGCACCTCGCTGTAGGCGAAGATATTGATGTTTTCGTTCTGGGCGCAGTCGACCATTTTGGGGGTCAGGATACAGGCGGCACAGTCGAGGGTGGGGAAGGTCTTATCGAGCTGGGTCATTTTGCCGCCGATGGTGGGCTGCTTTTCGACGATGTCGACTTCAAAGCCGGCCTCGGCGATATCCAGCGCAGTCTGGATGCCGGCGATGCCGCCGCCGATGACCAGCGCTCTCTTGGTGACCGGGCTCTCGCCGGCGATGAGCGGGGCGTTGAGCTGCACCTTGGCGATGGCCGCCCGACCCAAGATGATGGCCTTTTCGGTGGCGGTGGGCATGTCTTTATGGATCCAGGAGCACTGCTCGCGGATGTTGGCGATCTCGACCATATAGGGGTTGAGACCGGCCGCGGCGGCTGTTTTGCGGAAAGTCGCCTCGTGCATACGGGGGGAGCAGGAACAGATCACCACACCGGTGAGCTGCTGCTCTTTGATCGCGTCTTTGATGATGTTTTGCCCCGCCTCGGAGCACATGTACTGGTAGTTGGTGGAGTAGACGACGCCGGGCTCGTGGGAGAGGGCCTCGGCCACCGCGGCTACATCTACGGTACCGGCGATGTTGCTGCCGCACCAACAGACGAATACGCCAATTCTCTGCATGGTTTCTCCTCCTTGTTACTTGCTGTATTTGCGCAGGGCGGTGACGATGGCCTGCTGGGGCATATCGTCGTCCAGCAGCGCGGGGATATCGTCGGCCCGCAGGTGATTTTTGCCCTGCTGGCGGATGACCTGCAGACGCACGGCCTCTACCAGCCTGGCGGGCTCTACCCCGCGGGGGCAGCGCTCGATACAGGCAAAGCAGGAGAGACACTTATATATGGATTTAGAGGCCATCAGCTTATCGATCTGGCCTTTTTCCACCATGTACACGAACTCGTGGGGGTGGTATTCCATCTCGTCGTAAGAGGGGCAGGTGGCTGAGCACTTGCCGCATCGCATGCATTTGAGCACGTCGACGCCGCTGGTGTGCAGGATCTGCTCTCTGTCAAAATCGCTCATTGTTCGCTCTCCCTTCTTACCCCTTGACGCCCAGTGCCTCGGCCAGCAGCTCGGTGAAGTAGAGCACCGGCACCTGGCTGTTGGTCGCAGCATTTTTTTGCAGGTTGTACAGGCACAGGGGGCAGGCGGTGACCATGCAGTCGGCCTGCATATCGGCTGCGCTCTCCATGACGGCGGTGCTCTTTTTCTGCGCCAGAGCCGGGTCCTCCATGGCGATATAGCCGCCACAGCACTCGTTGCGGTAGGGGTACAGCACCGGTGTGGCGCCCAGCGCGCGGATGAAGTCCTCCATGATCTGGGGGTTCTCGGGGTTATCCATCTGCATCACTTTACCCGGTCGCAGCAGGAGACAGCCGTAGTAGGCGGCCACTTTTTTGCCGGTGAGAGGATTTTTGACCGCCGCTTTGAGCGCGTCGAAACCCACTACATCGCGCAGTACCTCCAGGTAGTGCAGCACCTTGGTCTCGCCGTGATAGGGCTCATCCAGCTGCATGTAGTTGTTGGCGTGCAGCGAGAACTCGGCATCGCCGGCCATGTCGGCGTTCGCCTGTTTGAGCACGTTGTGGCAGGCCGAGCACAGGGTGACCAGGTCGCGGCCCTGGGCCTTGGCACTGTTTAGCGCCCGCACCGAGGACAGCTTGCTGGCGATCTCGTCTTTGGCCATGGAATAGGCACCGCCACAGCACTGCCACTCGTCGAGCTCTTCGAGCGTAAAGCCCAGTGCCTCAGCCGAGAGGCGGGCGTACCTGTCCAGGTCCTGGGCCTTGTTTTTTAAGGTACAGCCAGGATAGTAACTAAAAATCATAGGTTCTATCGTTCCTTTCGCAGAAACTGCAGCCTGGAAAGCGCATCGTGCTCCAGGCGCTGGTTTTATATACCCGCTGCGGGGCGCTAGGCCATCTGCTCGGGGTGGAATACCTCGTCGAACTTCTCCTCGGTGAGGAAACCCAGCGCGATGCAGGCCTCTTTGAGGGAGATGTTCTCCTTATAGGCTTTTTTGGCGGTCTTAGCCGCATTCTCGTAGCCGATATAGGGGTTTAAGGCGGTGACCAGCATCAGCGAGTTGTGCAGGTTATGGTGCATCTTTTCGCGGTTGGCGGTGATGCCCACGGCGCAGTTGTTGTTGAACGAGACGATGGACTCGGCCAGCAGGCGCGCGGACTGCAGGAAGTTGTAGATGCACACCGGCATGAACACGTTGAGCTCGAAATTGCCCTGCGAGGCGGCCATGCCCACGGCCACGTCGTTGCCCATGACCTGGACGGCCACCATGGTGACGGCCTCACACTGGGTGGGGTTGACCTTGCCGGGCATGATGGAGGAGCCGGGCTCGTTTTCGGGGATAAAGATCTCGCCCAGACCATCGCGGGGGCCGCTGGCCAGCCAGCGCACGTCGTTGGCGATCTTCATCATATCGGCCGCCAGCGCCTTTAGTGCGCCGTGGGCAAAGACCAGCTCGTCTTTGCTGGTGAGCGCGTGGAACTTGTTGGGGGCGGTGAAAAACTGCTTGCCGGTGATCTCGGACACTGCCTCGGCCACCTTGGCGTCGAAGCCGGCGGGGGCGTTGAGCCCGGTGCCGACAGCGGTACCGCCCAGAGCCAGCTCTTTGAGCTCGGGCAGGGCGATCTGTAGCATCTTTTTATCTTTTTCCAAAGAGGAGCGCCAGCCGCTGATCTCCTGCGAGAACTGGATGGGGGTGGCGTCTTGCAGATGGGTGCGGCCGCTCTTGACGATGCCTTCGTGCTCTTTTTCCAGCCGCTTAAAGGTATCGATGAGCATATCGATGGCGGGGAAGAGCTTATCCTCGATGGCCAGCACTGCCGAGATGTGCATGGCGGTGGGGAAGGTGTCGTTGGAGGACTGGCTCATATTGATGTCGTCGTTGGGGTGCAAGAGCTTTTCGCCGGCGATCTCGTTGCCGCGGTTGGCGATGACCTCGTTGGCGTTCATATTGGACTGGGTGCCGCTGCCGGTCTGCCAGACGACCAGCGGGAAGTGGTCGTTTAAACTGCCGCTGATGACCTCGTCGCAGGCCTTAGAGATGGCGGCCAGCTTCTGGTCGGTCATCTTCTCGGGCTTTAACTGGTGGTTGGCGATAGCAGCTGCCTTTTTGAGGATGCCGAAAGCGTGGGTGATCTCGCGGGGCATGGTCTCGATGCCGACGCCGATCTTGAAGTTCTCGTGGCTGCGCTCGGTCTGGGCGGCCCAATAGCGGTCGGCGGGGACCTTTACCTCGCCCATGGAGTCGTGCTCAATGCGGTATTCCATCGTACTTTACTACACTCTCTTTCTGTGATAAAGTGGGTGATCTTTATGTTTTATGGGGGCGCCAAGAGCTGCCGCCCGCCGGTGACAGGCAGCAGCTGCGGGCGCGGTGGAGGGGGACTAGATCTCGAGGTTGTCGATGACCGCTCTCAGGCTGTCTGCACTTCTGTGCAGCAGGCCGACCTCCTCGTCGGTGAGGGGGGCGACGATCTTGCCGGCGAGGCCGTCCTGCCCGACGATGGACAGAGTGCTCAGGCAGACATCGTCGATGCCGTACTCGCCGTGCATCATGCTGGAGACGGTGAGGGCGGTGTCGGCGCCGGAGAAGATGCATTTGCAGATGTGGCAGACCGATACGGCCACGGCGTAGAAGGTGGCGCCTTTGCGCTCGATGATCTTGCCGCCGGATTTGCGGATGTAGGACTCGACCTCGTCGTGGACCAGCTGCGGGTTGACCGCCTCTTTATCGGTGAGGCACTCGCTGTAGCGGTCGATAGCGATGTTGGAGATGGTGCCGATGGACCAGGGGACAAAGGAGGTGTCGCCGTGCTCGCCGAAGACGTAGGCGTGTACGTTTTGCTGGTTGATGGAGTAGTACTCGGCCAGGCGGGCGCGCAGGCGGGCAGTATCGAGAATGGTGCCGGAGCCGATGATCTGTTTCTCGGGCAGGCCGGACACCTTATTGAAGATGTAGGTGAGGATGTCTACGGGGTTGCTGACGATGATGTAGACGGCGTTGGGCGCGTACTTGACGATCTCGGGGGCGATGGACTTGGTGATGTTCACATTGACCTGCGCCAGCTCCAGGCGGGACTGACCGGGCTTTCTGGCCACACCGGAGGTGAGGATGACGATGTCGGAATCCTGCGCGTCTTTGTAGCTGCCGGCGTAGATGGAGATCGGCGGGCAGAAGGAGACGCCCTGACGGATATCCAGCGCCTCGCCCAAGGACTTGGACTCGTTGATGTCGATCATCACCACCTCGGTGGCGATGCCGTTGACGGCCATGGTGTAGGCGATGGTAGAACCAACGCTGCCTGCTCCAATAATCGTGACTTTCTTACCCATAGTAGTTCCTCCCAATTTTTTTGCGGTTTGACCGCTGACTTTCACTTGTTTGCGACTCGTTGCCGGTGGCCTATTTGGCCCCCTTGAGGTGGTAGGAGAGCAGAGCCAGTGAGCTGGCCATGTTCTCGCGCTGGATGAGCACGCCTTCGGGCGCTACCAGGTGGACCGGAGCGAAGTTCCAGATGGCCCGCACACCGCCCTGCACCAGCGTGTCGCAGCAGGACTGCGCCACCTCGGCCGGGACGGTGAGGATACCGATCTGCACGCCGTGGGTGCGGCAGAAATCGGGCAGCTGATCGGCCGGTAGGATGGGCGTGCCATCGACCGGGGTGCCGATGAGGGCCTGATTTTTGTCGAACGCGGCCACGATATCGAGGCCGTACTCGGCAAAGCCCGTGTAGGACAGCAGCGCCAGACCCAGATTGCCCACCCCCACCAGCACGGCACTGTTTTGGGTGCCGTAGCCGAGGAAGTGCTCCAGATCCCGGATGAGATCGCTCACCAGGTAGCCCACCTTGGGTTTGCCGGCGTCGCTGACTGCGGCCAGGTCTTTGCGCACCTGCACCTCGCCCAGGCCCAACGCAGCGGCGATGGCCGCAGCTGAGATGTTGGGCAGGCTGTCTTCAGACAGCGACTTGAGGTAGGAGAGGTAGGTGGGCAACCGACCCAGCGTGAGTTTGGATACGCCGCCAGTCTCCATGGAAAGCACTCCTTTCTATACGGCTCTGCAAGGGGGAGATCCGCTCATTTGCATCATAGCATTTCGACAAGATTTTGTAAATGTTGCAGTAGGTACAATCGGCATTTTTCTATCGATATATTTTTATCGATATAGTGCAAAAAACAAAATCTCAGGGCAAATGACCCCGCCGTCGGCTGCTGGTACGAATTGCGGCAGTCCCTTAGCAGGCATAGGCACGAGACCTTGTTAATAATATAACATATACTTACGCCGATGAAAAGGGCTTTAGAACAAATCTGACAGACTTTTTCAAAAAAATTGTGGTTTCTGCCATTTATTTGCAGAGATCGGGGGAGAAAACTCCAAAATCGTCGGTTGGGGAGCAGAGGACGGGATATGTGCGCTTGGGAACGCTATTCGCTTTGGGGACACCCGCAAAGATGGTGGAGAGAGAAAGAAGCGTATTCGGTGTGGGGCCGCGGTATATTTGGGAGGGGCGCCAGGGCTGTGGAGACTGCGCTTTTCGGCGTGTTTTTTATAAGGGACCGCGGGAGAGGTTTTGCCGCCGGGCGAGAGATGGTATGGATGCATTTTATGGGCGGCTGGTATGGGTGGTGTGGGCTGACCCGGATGGAGGGCGGTCATGCATGGATGTATGTACGCCTATATATAAGGTAGGAGCAGGGCGAAATCAGGGGGGCGAAGATGCGATTTTTTATTTACAGCCGCAAGTCGGTCTGGTCGGCGCGGGGGGACAGCGTAGAAAATCAGGTGGAGATGTGCCGCCGCTATATTGCAGAAAAGTTTGGCGAGGGGGAGCACCAGATCGCGGTGTATGAAGACGAGGGGTTTTCGGCCAAGGACACCGATCGGCCACAGTTTCAGTTTATGCTGCGCGACCTGTATGAGCAGCGGCCCGACTACCTGATCTGCTACCGATTGGACCGTATCAGCCGCAGTGTGAGCGACTTTTCGGCGCTGGTGGAGGAACTGGCGCGGCAGGGGACGGCGCTGGTATGTATGCGGGAAGAATTTGACACCGCGAAACCCATGGGCAAGGCGATGATGTACATAGCCAGTGTATTTGCCCAACTGGAGCGGGAGACGATTGCCGAGCGCGTGCGGGACAACATGTTGCTGCTGGCGCGGTCGGGCCGTTGGCTGGGGGGCACGACGCCCACCGGGTACCGCTCGGTCCAGGTGCGGGAACTGGTGCTGGAGGGACGGGTAAAGACCGCCTGTAAGTTGCAGCCGGTGGAGGAGGAACTGCAGTGGGTGCGGCAGCTATATGCTGTGTACATACAGGAGCATAGTTTGTCGGCGGCACACCGGGCGCTGGAGATGCTGGGGGCGCACAACCGGCGGGGGATACCGTTTACCCGTATGGGCGTGAAAGCCATGCTGCAAAACCCGGTGTACTGCGCGGCGGACGCGGAGGCACACAGCTATTTTACCGCGCGCGGAGCGGCGGTGTGCTTTGACCCCCAGAAGGCGCCGGACCGGGGGCTACTAGTATACAACAAGCGCGGCACCGGTGGCAGACGACAGGAAGTGGAGCAGTGGGTGGTGGCCGCCGGGCGGCACCCAGGACTGATCTGCGGTGGGCAGTGGGTGCGGGTACAAAAGATCTTGCGGGAGGAGCAGCCGACCATCGATCGGCCGGGCAAGCAGCACAACGATTACGCCATGCTTTCGGGGCTGATGTTCTGTACCCGCTGCGGACAAAAGCTGCTGGCTAAAAAGCGCAGCGGCCCCCAGCGGGAGGGGCAGTACGACTATATCTGCAGTAGTAAATTGACCGCCGGCACCAGACATTGTGACAGCCAGAACCTGGCCGGACCGGCAACTGACCAGGCAGTATGGCAGCACCTGTGCGGCTATTTATGTGCCCGGCCGGAGCAACTGCAGACGGCGCTGAGGCAGCTGCGGCGCGAATATATACGGCAGCTGCCCCAGTCGCCGGCCCAGCTACAGCGCGAGATACAGCGCGCCCAGACGGAGATACAAAACCTGGTAGCGGCACTGTCGGCAGGCAATGCGCCGGCCATAGCTGGGCATATTGCCCGGCAGATAGAGCAGCTGGACCGGCAGGTGCTCTGCTGGCAGCGGCAGTTGGAGGGGCAGGGACAAAGGACCGAGACGGCACCGGTAAAGCGAGAGGCTGCCCGGCTGCTTAGGAGACGGCGCTGGCTGGAGGACCTGGATAGACGGCAGCGGCGGCAGCTGATGCGGGCGGTGGTGCAGCGGATGGATTGGGATGGGGAAAAGCTGTATATCTATTACCGGGGCGAGACCGGACAGGAGAATGGCGGTGGTGGAAGTTGACCTTTGTGCGGCGGCGGTTTCCCG
>NZ_JACOGI010000005.1:0-37237 GCF_014269355.1 Neobittarella massiliensis (ex Bilen et al. 2018) | reverse complement strand
GCAAAGACATCACCAAACAGGGGATAGACACCCAAAAGGTCGGCGCCTACGACATCCGCTATACGGTCGAGGATACCGCCGGCAACCGCGTCACCATCACCCTGCACTATGCGCTGCGCCAAAGTCAGACTGCCGTCGATATCGCCCCCCAGCCCGACGCCGGTGATACCAGTCCCGGCAGTGGCCCCCAGGCGGATGATACCGTGCCGTTTACCGGTTCCGATAGCTGCCCGGTCCACTGGCTGGCCCTGCTGCTCACCGCCGCTGTGTGGCTCTACACGCTGGCCCGCCGCAAAAAGCACACCGCATTTTGCTGGGTCGACAGCGCCGTTCTGCTGCTGGCGGCACTGGCCACCGGGCTGCTGGCTCTAATGGGCAGCTGCCCGCTCGATGCACCGGCACTCATTCTCTGTGGGCTTTCCGTATTTTCCAGCGGCTTGCTGGTATCCCATATGCAGCCGGCAGAGACGGATACCTACTGATCTTATACAGGTGCCAAACAGGCGCACCCGTTTGGCGACTTACAGTATACAGTACACAGTAACCCGCACAGCAAAGAACCGATCAACATAGGCGGCCCGGCCCCGGGCGGTGGCAGTACCCGGGGCCGGGCCGCCCCTATGTCCACATCCCCACCGCACCCACGCAAAAAAGGCGGGCTATATAGCCCGCCTTTTTGTGTGTTACACGATGTATCTTGGCAGCGTCTGTACCGCCCCGCCCACCGGCGTCTGGTCGGGGCGCGGGGCAGCGCAGGCCCGCCGGTCCTCAGTTGGTGATATCGCGCCGGCAAAATACCCACATGCCGGCGGCAAAGAACAGCGCAGCTATCCCCAGCAGCATGGCTGCCCCGTACCCGGCCGACAGGGTCACCCCGCTCATCTCCCGCAACTGCTCTAAAAAGCCGTCGTTGCGCACCAGGTGGCTCGGGTCCATGTAGGCAATGGGGGTGTAGGCCACCCAGTTAAAGCCAAACATGATCGCCAGCTGCAGAGCCAGCGGGCTGCCAAAATATCCGGCAGTAGGCAGCGCCACAGCCAGCGCGGTGTTTTTGGCCACCGCCGAGAAGAAAAAGGCGATCGTGCCGATAAAGATGATGGCGATGCACACATACCCCATGCGCGGCAGCAGATAGCTGAAAAAGCCCATCTGCTCAACTGCGCCGTCTCGGTACTGCAGCACCGGCACGCCAAAACCGCCAAAGCCCAGCTTAATGCCCGCCGTCACAACGGTACCTATCGCCATCAGCAGATACGAGCCCAGCCCCAACAGCATGCAGGTCACCCACTTGGCGGTGTACACCTTATAGCGGCGCACCGGCCTGGTCAGCAGCAGCCGTATCGAGCCGGAGGAGAACTCCCGCGAAACGCTGCTGCCGGCAAACACCACCACCACGATCACCGCAATAGCGACCGAGCCCAGCAGCCCCTCGGCTGCCGACCGCGGGTCCTTGTTGCTGCTCTCAAACAGGGGGATATTTTTTTCCAGGCTGTGCCACAGCACCGCACTGCGCTCAGTCAGCGCTTTCTGCCGGTCCTGGTAGCTCTCCTGGTATTGGGCGTAGGTCATGTTGCGGCCGAACTGGCCGCCTTTCTGGGCCTCGATAAAGTCGCCCTCGTCCAACATGGGGGCATAGCGCTCGCCCAGCTGCTCCTGCAGTTCCTGCAAGGCGTTGTTTTTGTAGTCGTCCTCCCCGTACCCGATGTCGTGGTCCAGGCGGTACTGATACAGCTTTACCAGTTCGGTCTGTTGGGCCAGCTGGGTCTTTAAAGAGCTCAGCGCCTCTGCCGCCGCCAGATCCTGGGCGTCGGCCTGCACCAGTTTTTGCTGGGCGTCCACCTGCTTTTGCAGTTCGTTGGTCTGCTCGGTAGCCGCCTCCAGCATGATCTGGGTGTACGTGCCGTAGCTGTTTTGCGCCACCACCTGGCGGTAGCGCTCGGCCTGGGTGTTTAGCAGGGCAAGCCGCTGGTCGATAGCGGCAGCGTCCATCTCCTCAATGCCGTCGGGCACCGTCAGGTAGCTGGCTATATCGCTCAGGCTGTAGTGCTCGCCCCGCTCTCTGTACAGCTGCAGTCCCGCCATCTCCAGCAGCGCGCTGCGGTAGTAGTCCAGCAGGTTGGTGCGGTAGTCGCTGTAGCTGATATTCTCGTCCACCTGCAGCTGCAGCACCTGATTGTCTATCTCGTAGAACCGCTGCTCCGGCAGCCGTTTGGAGCCGCTCTCCTGCTTGATCTCCGCGATCGACTGGTCGTTCCAGCTGATCTGGCTCTCCAGGTAGCTGCGGTCGTCGTCAGCCGCATGGTTCCTGCTCGACAAAATGGGCAGCATAATACCCACTGCCAGTGCCAGCAGCAAGATCACAGCGGTGCTCTTCTTGCCAAATTCTTTTATAAACTCATTTTTTATCAGCGATGCTGTCTTTTTCACAGGGTCACACCTTTCTGGCCCGGGGCCGTTGCCGGTCGCTCATTCGCACTTACTGTATCTGTCCTTTCGAACCGGTCGTCGTCTGCAGGAACATGTCCTCCAGGCTGTCCCGGTGGGGCGTCACCGCGTAGATCTCCAGGCCCGCCTGTACCATGGTCGCCACCAGCTGGGGTATCCGGCCGTGGTCGCAGCGGGTACACAGCACGCCGTCCTCGGCAGTAAAGGCCAGGTCCGGCAGCAGCCGGCTGCAGGTCGCTGCCGCCTGCTGCGGGTCTTTTACGGCAATGTGCAGCTGCTCCTGCTGGTCCTCGTCGGCATGCAGGTCGCGGGTGGCGATGATCTTGCCCCCGTCGATGATACACACCCGGTCGCACATCAGCTCCATCTCGGCCAGCTGGTGGCTCGAGATCAGCACCCCCACACCTTCCTGCCGCGCCAGCAGCTGCAGCGTGTCCCGCAGTTCCTTGATGCCCATGGGGTCCAGCCCGTTGGTGGGCTCATCCAGGATCAGCAGCCGGGGCCGGTGCATAATGGCCTGGGCCACGCCCAGGCGCTGCCGCATCCCCAGCGAGTAGCGGCGCACCTTGTCATCGATGCGATCCCCCAGCTTCACCATCGAGATGACCTCGTCGATGCGCGCCCGGGTAATGCCCGGGTACATGTTGGCGTAGATCTGCAGGTTCTTGCGCCCCGACAGGTAGGCGTACATCTCCGGGTTTTCAATAATGCCGCCCACGCTCTCGCGGGCCTGTTCGGGCTGGCGCACCGCGTCGTACCCGCCAATGCGCACCCGCCCGCTGTCGATCTTCAGCAGCCCCAGTATCATTTTGATGGTGGTGGTCTTGCCGGCGCCGTTGGGGCCTAAAAAGCCCATGATCTCCCCGGCGCGGACCGAAAAGGTGGCGTCCTGTACGATGGCTTTCTTGCCGATGTGCTTGCACAGCTTTTCTACTTTCAGTACGTGGTCCATAGTCCCTCCCGTAAACGGGCCCCCGCCTTGGCGCGGGCATATTTTCGTCGGTGAGCCGCAAAACACGGGGCCGGTGCCGCCGGCATTTTGGGCCGCTGTGCACAGTATAGCCGCATTTTCGCCCCCCGCCTAGGGGAATAAACTAGATGTAATAATTCCGTCATGAAATATTCATTTTTACCCCACTCCCCAAGAGATGTGGAAAACTGTGTGGAAACAGTGGAAAACTCGGGCGATATTCAGGCCGAAAAATCAAAAAGATGTTGATAACTGTGTTGAAACGGTGGAATTACCCAGTGTATAATTGTGGAGAAAGGAGGATATATCATGGATCTTGTCGAACAGTGGCTGCGGGATCGGCCGGGCGTCAGCTGGGGCTGTGTGCCGGTCCCGCCCCCGGCGCAGTGGTTTGCCTGCCGCCGGGCCGGCCTATTGCCGTCGGGCCGGCTGTGGGCGCTGGTGTTCTGTTTTCCCTATGCCCATCCTCCGGCTTTTGGCGGCAACATCTCCTGTTACGCCGCCGTACCCGACTATCACCGCGTCATCGGCGACCAGCTGGCCCAGCTGGCCCAACAGCTGGCTAAAGCCACCGGGCACCCCTTCATCCCCTTTGTCGACAGCTCCCCCCTCGACGAGGTGGCGCTGGCGGCCAGCTGCGGCCTGGGCATAGTCGGCGACAACGGCCTGCTCATCACCCGGCAGTACGGCAGCTATGTGTTTATCGGCGAGCTGATCACCAGCTGCCCGCTGCCGCGCCGCACCGCCGCTTTGTTTCGCGCCGGCGGTTGTCTGCACTGCGGCGCCTGTCAAAAGGTCTGCCCTGGCGGGGCCATCGCCGATGGGGCGGTGTGTACCGATCGCTGCCTGTCTCATATCAGCCAAAAAAAGGGAGAGCTCACCGGCTGGGAACAGCGGCTCGTCGCCGGCAGCGAGCTGCTCTGGGGCTGCGACCGCTGCCAGCTCTGCTGCCCCATGAACCGGCAGGCGTCGCCCACCGCGCTGCCCGGTTTTTTAAAAGATACCGTGGCCACCGTGTCCAAAGAGCAACTGCGCCCCCTGTGCAAGACCCGCGCGTTTGGCTTTCGCGGCCCCCGGGTGCTCGAGCGCAACTGGGCGCTGCAGCACCCGGGCCCCGCCGGTGAAGTCACAGAGCAGTAACTGCGTCCCGGCGGCTTTTCATAAAATGCGATCATGCTTGCCGCAGCCTGTTGGTATGGGGCGAAAAATCTGTTATAATGGGCTTACCGGGCGCGGGCGCGCCCAAAACAGGGATAGAAAGCGGGGAGAGCGATGACCACACTCATGGTCCAGACCGACCGTATACTCTACAACCTGCGCCTTTTTAAAAAGGCGGTTGGCAAAGCGGGCGTTATCCCGCTCTTGTCCGGCAACGCCTACGGCGTGGGCGACGAGCAGATGGCGCGGCTGCTGTTTGCCAACGGCTACCGCCTGGTGGCCGTCTCCCGCATCGAGGAAGCTGTGCGGGTCAAAAACGCGGTGGCCGGGCTGGATGTGCTGCTGCTCACCCCCTACGCCACCGAGTCGGTCGCGCAGGAGATCGTCCGTCACGGCATCATCGCCACCATCGGCTCTTACGACAGCGCCGTCATCTTAAACGGTATCGCCGCCGCCGCGGGCAAGCGGGCCCGCATCCACTTTAAGTTCGATACCGGCAGCGGCCGTTTTGGTTTCATGCCGCAGGAGGTGGGCAAAGCCGTACAGGCGGCCAAGTATCTGCCCAACCTGGCGCTCGAGGGCATCTATACCCACGTCTCCGCCAGCGACTGCAAGCACGAAAAGCGGGTCAAAAAGCAGTATCAGGCCCTAAAGGGGATGCTCGCCGTGCTGCGGCGCGAAGGCATCAGCTACGGCACCGTGCACGCGGCCAACTCGCTGGCGGCGCTCACCTACCCCTGGCTGCGGCTCGACGCGGTGCGCTGCGGCAGCGCCATGGTCGGGCGCATGGCCCAAAAAGACCGCTGGGGCTTTAAAAAGGTGGGGCGCTTAGTCAGCGAAGTCATCGACGTGCGCTGGGTGCCGGCCCACTATAACGTGGGTTACGGCAGCACCTATAAAACCAAAAAGCCCACCCAGATCGCGCTGGTCCCCACCGGCTTTGCCGACGGCCTGTGTCAGGAGACGGTGGTAAATGTATTTAAGTTCCGCCACATCTTTCGCTATATCGGCGCCGCCGTGCGCCGGGCCTTCACCGGCCGCCGCACCTACTGCGATATCGGCGGCAAGCCCGCCCGCATCCTGGGCTATGTAGACCACGAGACGGTGATGGTCGACGTCACCAAGATCGAGTGCGCCCCCGGGGCCATCGTCAGCTTCGACACCCGCCCCGCCCAGGTCGACGGCAGCGTGCGCCGGGCCTATGTATAGCCATATCCGGCAGCCGGCACAGCAGCCGGGGCTATTTTCTGTCGTCTTTTGTCCCTTTTGCCCATACCCGCAGTGATAATACAAAATTTACAGTCATGGCCTGTAGAATTCATAAAATTTTTATGAATATGCTGAAAAACACTGGTTTTTCCCGCACAGAAGTGGTAGAATGAGCTTGAAAAGAGGTAGCAGTACCTCTTACTGCAACACACAAGGGAGGGTCACCTTATGAAACTCATATTTGCAATCGTAAACAAAGACGACAGCGGCGCCGTCCAGAACGCCCTCACAAAGAAAAAATTCTCTGTGACCAAGCTGGCCACCACCGGCGGCTTCCTGCTGGCGGGCAACACCACTTTTATCATCGGTACCGATGACGAAAAGGTGCCCGAAGTGCTGTCTATCATCGAAGAGAACAGCAAAAAGCGCACGCAGATCGTCCCTTCGTCCATCGCGTACGGTGCCGGCCTGTCCTCGGCCTACCCCATCGAGGTAGCTGTCGGCGGCGCCACCATCTTTGTGACCAATGTCGAGAGATTCGAGAAGTACTAGTCTCTCCAAAACGTTCCTGGGCAATACACGAGTGCTCGCACTGCTGGAGACGATGTTGGCTTCCGGCCGTGTTCCCCATGCAGTGCTCTTTAGCGGACAGCAAGGGTGTGGTCTCTACACCCTTGCTGTCTTGTTTGCGGGGGAAGTTTTGTCGGTCGGCCTGCCCGAACACGCGGCGCAGGTAGCCCGGCAAAACGCGCAAAAAGGCATCCATCCCGACTTGTGCGTCGTCCAGGCCGAGGGGGCCAGTATCTCAGTAGACCAGGTGCGCGCCGTCACCAGCGAGCTCTATACTTTGCCCAACCAGGGCAGTTATAAAGTGGTGCTCATCTGCGACGCTCAAAAAATGACTGCTCAGGCACAAAATGCGCTGCTCAAGGCGTTGGAGGAACCGCCCTCCCACGGGGTGTTCATCCTCACCGCCGACTCGCCGCAGGGCCTGCTCACCACCGTGCGCTCACGGGTGATGGATTTTGCCATCGTCCCCCCGCCGGTGGACGACTGTGTGGCCTTTTTTGCCGGCGACTCGCTGCCGGCCGACCAGCTGCGCTTTATCAGCGAACTGTTCGAGGGCAATATCGGCCGGACCATGCAGTACTTCGGCGTCACCCGGCAAAACCTGGCGGCGGCGCGGTTCGAGCAGACCAGTCTGCGCCGGGTCAAGAGCGCCAAAAAACCGGCCGCCAAAACAAAATCCCCAGCTAAAAAAAGTGAGGATGGGCCCCGTGAGCGGCTGCAGATGGCTATGAAACTGCTGGCGGCGGTGGGCGCTCAGCAGCCGGCGGCGGTCGCCGGTCTTATTTACAGGTGCAAAAATCGCGACGAGCTGCGCCTGCTGCTGGATGACGTAGTGCGCCTGCTGCCTTTTGCCGCCAAGGTGCGCTATCAGGGGGCGGCAGTGCCCCCCTCGCTGGGCGAGCTCAGCGGTATGGGCCGTATCGCGCCCGACCGGGTGATGACCTGCGTGCAGGCATCGCGCCGCTATATCGAGAGAAATGCCAATCTGGCGCTGGTGCAGGCCCAACTGGCCGCCGCGCTGGCGCAATGTTACAGTGGAGGATCAAAATAGATGGCAGAAGTGATCGGTGTCCGCTTTAAAAACGTGGGCAAAGTATACTACTTCGACCCCGACGGCAACCAGGTCCCTAAGGGGGGCCGGGTCATCGTCGAAACTGCCCGCGGCATCGAGTGCGGCGAATGCACCATGAAAAACCGCACCGTGGACGACGATAAGATCGTAAAGCCCCTCAAAAAGGTAGTGCGGGTGGCCACGCCCGAAGATGTGGCCCGGGTCGAGAAAAATCGCCAAAAAGAAAAAGAGGCTTTTGAAGTCTGCGAGAAAAAGATCGCCAAGTTCGGCCTGGATATGAAGCTCATCGACGTGGAGTACACCTTCGATGGCTCCAAGATCCTGTTTTACTTTACCGCCGACGGCCGGGTCGATTTCCGCGAGCTGGTCAAAGACCTGGCCTCGGTATTTCGCACCCGCATCGAGCTGCGGCAGATCGGCGTGCGCGACGAGTCCAAGATGCTGGGCGGCCTGGGGGTCTGCGGCAAGCCATTTTGCTGCTCCACCTTCCTAGGCGAGTTCCAGCCGGTCTCTATCAAAATGGCCAAAGAGCAGGGTCTCTCCCTCAACCCCTCAAAAATATCCGGCACCTGCGGCCGCCTCATGTGCTGCTTAAAGTTCGAGCAAAAGGGCTACGAGGATTTCGGCAAGATCACCCCCAAACCCGGCAGTTGGGTGCGCACCCCCGACGGCGACGGCGTAGTGACCGAGGCCAACGTCATCACCGGCAAGCTAAAAGTCAATATCCACAGCGACAGCGATGTGCGCCAGCCGCCGCAGCCCTATCACCGCGACCAGGTCACCCAGATCCCCCGGCCCAACCGCGACGATCTGCCGCCCCGCCCCGCCGCCGCGCCCGACAGCCGGCGCGAGCGCCCGTCTGCATCCCCGCGCCCTGAACGGGCCCCGGCTCCCGGCGCCCCCAGGAGCGAGGTGCCGCGCAGTGGCCACAGCCGCGGCGGTCGAAATCGGCGCGGCAAAAATACCGGTCGGCCCGGCGGGCAACAGCCCGGTAAGAAGCCGCAGTAAAGTTTGTGTAAAGCCTGTTGCCATGCGGTTTCAGCAGGAAAATGTTAGCCGACTGTTTTTTGCGTAAAGTCCTTGTTTTTTACAGAATATATGTTAGAATAGAGGGGAAATACAAGGAGGTGTATTACCAATGGCTTATAAAATCACTGACGAGTGCATCAGCTGTGGTGCGTGCGAGGCCGATTGCCCCGTAGGCGCTATCTCCGCTGGTGACGACAAATACGTGATCGACGCAGATACCTGCATCGACTGCGGCGCCTGCGCCGGTACCTGCCCTGTAGGTGCTCCCGTAGAGGCCTAAGCACAGCGTTTTATCCGAGATAGCGGACACGTAACAGTGTCCGCTATCTGTTTTTGTGCCGCTTTCGCCAGCCCAATATCTGCCTGACGCCCGCCCAACACCAGCCCAACACGGGCCCGACAGCTGCTCAGCACCGGTCCGGTACAGAGAGGGGAGAGATACCACATGCACTACCAGTACGAAGATCTGGGCGGCGGCCTGCAGCTGGCCGTTACTCCCGAGCACCGCTTTGGCGGTGACGCCTTTTTGCTGGCCGGTTTTGCCGCCGCCAAAAAGGCCGACCGGGTGCTCGACCTGGGCACCGGCTGCGGCATCATCCCCTTTGTGCTACAGCGGCAAGTCGCCCCCGCCGCTGTTACCGGGCTCGATATCCAGCCCGCGGCAGTGGCCCAGTTTCACCACTCCATCCGGCACTCCGGTCTCCAAAACATGCAGGCGGTAGAGGGTGATATCCGCCGGGCCGATGCGCTCTTTGGCGCCGAGCAGTTCGATCTCATCACCTGTAACCCGCCCTACTTCCCCGCCGGCAGCGGCCCGGTGGCCGCCAGCGGCGCCGGCCGCATCGCCCGCCACCAGCTGCTGTGCACCGCGGCCGATATCTGCCGCGTCTCCGCCCGGCTGCTGCGCTACGGCGGGCGGCTGTGCGTCTGTCAGCGCCCGGCCCAGCTGGTAGATGTGCTGGCAGAGATGCGCGCCCACCGCCTCGAGCCCAAGCGGTTGCAGCTGGTGGTGCAGCGCCCCGGCGCCGCCCCATGGCTGGCGCTCATCGAGGGGCGCAAAGGCGGCCGTCCCACGCTGCAGGTGCTGCCCGACTTTGTCGTCGAGGCCCCCGACGGCGGCTTTTCCGCAGCCATGCTGGCGCTGTACCAAAAAAGCGGCCCCGCCGCCCCGAAGGAGGAGATGTAAAGTGGCTAAACTGTATGTGGTGGGCACCCCTATCGGCAACCTGGGCGACCTGTCCCCCCGCGCCAAAGAGGTGCTCGCGTCGGTGGATTTTATCGCCGCCGAAGACACCCGGGTCACCCTCAAGTTGCTGGGCCGGTTCGATATCAAAACGAAAATGGTCAGCTACTACGAGCACAATATCCGCGCCCGCGGACAGGAGATCACCCGCCGCATCCTCGCCGGCGAGAGCTGTGCCATCGTCACCGATGCCGGCATGCCCTGTATCAGCGACCCCGGCGAGGACCTGGTGGCCCTGTGCTACGAGCAGGGCATCGAGCTGGAGGTGATCCCCGGCCCCAGCGCCGTGGTGTCGGCCCTGGCCATCAGCGGGCTTCCCACCCGCCGCTTTTCCTTCGAGGGCTTTCTCTCTACCACCCGCAAAAATCGCCGCGAACACCTGGAGGAAGTGGCCAAGCTGCGCCACACGCTCATCTTTTACGAGGCCCCCCACAAGCTGCGCACCACCCTGCAAGACATGTACGACTGCTGGGGCGACCGGCGCATCTCGCTGTGCCGCGAGCTGACCAAGATCCACGAGGAAGTGCTGCGCACCACGCTGTCCGGAGCGCTGGCCCACTACGCCGAAAATACTCCTAAAGGGGAGTTTGTGCTGGTCATCGAGGGCTATACGCCCCCGGCCGACCCGCAGATCACCCTGCAGCAGGCCGCGCAGCTGGCCAGAGAGAAGATGTCGCAGGGCCTGCCCGCTACTGCCGCCTGCAAAGAGATCGCCCGGCAGACCGGCTATAAAAAGTCGCAGATCTACAGTCTGGTAGCCGAGAAATCGTATAGTAACGATGAAATATAACGAATAGTATATAAAATCATGTTTATAACGATAAAGACGGGTATAGTGCCCGTCTTTTTTTCATAGGGTCTTACTAGAGCCCGGCGGTGTCAGCCGCTGGGTAGGGGAGGGATCTTATGGGCCTTTTATGCCTTTTGGGCATCACTGCGGCGGTGTTCATCAACGGCTTTACCGACGCCCCCAACGCTATGGCCACCGCGGTGTGCACCCGCGCTGTCACCCCCAAAAAGGCGGTGCTCATCGGCGGCGCCTGCAACTTTTTAGGGGTGTTCATCATGTACCGGCTCAACCCCAGTGTATCCAATACGATGGCCTCGCTGGTGGTGCTGCCGCCCGGCAGCGGTCAGGCGGTGGTGCTGGCGGCGCTGTGCTCTATAGCGCTCTGGGGCTTTGGCGCCTGGCTGTGTGGCGTCCCCACCTCCGAGAGTCACGGCCTTATCGCCGGGCTCACCGGCGGTGCGCTGGCGGTGTTTCCCAGCCTCACCGCCATCCGCGTCGACGCCTGGGTCAAGGTGCTCAAGGGCTTTGTTATCTCGGTGGCTTTCGGTCTCATCGCCGGGCTGCTGTGTTCGGCGATACTGGCCCTCTTGTGTCAGGGCCGGCAGCGCCGCCGGGGCGAGCGGGTCATCGACGGCTTTCAGCTGTTCTCCCTGTGCTGTATGGCCTTTTTGCACGGCGCGCAAGACGGCCTTAAATTCCTCGGCGCCTACCAGTATGTAGTGGGGCAGATCGGCACCGGCTCGCTGCTGCTGGTCTCGGTGGTCATGACGATCGGCACCACCATGGGCGGCTTTAAGATCATCAAAAAAGTCGGCATGGACATGGTGCAGATGGAAAAGTATCAGGGTCTTGCTTCCGATCTGGCCGCCTCCACCGGCCTGCTCATGGCCTCGCTGGGCGGGGTGCCCATGTCCACCAGCCATATCAAGACCACCGCCATGGTCGGCGCCTGCGCCACGCGCTCCATCAAAAAGGTCAATTTCAAGGTGCTGGGCGAGATCTTTCAGGGCTGGATCTACACCTTTCCGGTATGCGGTGTGCTGGGCTTTGGTCTGACAAAATTGTTTTTACTGTTGCCGGCATAGCACCTGCCGGCGCCGCATACAGTTACAGTATGGTACTGTCAGACGGCCCGTCCCGGCCGCTGCCGCCGCCCCGAGCGGCCAACAATAAACAGAGAGGATGCTCCCCATGAGCCTGAAGAGCGAGAACCAGATATTTTCTCAGCTGGATACCCTGCTGCAAAACACCATACAGGTGTGTCAGGGCAAGCTGGTGGGCCACGCCGGCGTGCAGGACGGCTACGACCACATCCAAAAGGCCTTTATCCTGCCGCTGGACCGCGAAGATCTCTGTGCCCTCTACAGCCAGCTGGGGCGCATCTACCGCTTCAGCTACATGATACGCCAGCAGGGGGGCAGCACGCTGTCGGCCATCTACTACCAGCACCTCAAAAACTGGTGCACAGTCACCGGTCAGGCGCTGCACCAGGCCCAGTCGGGCCGCCGCGGGCCCGAGATCCTCGCCACCGCCGTCCAGATGGAAAAAGAGCTGCAAAACATCTACCAGCTCGTCTCCCAGTGGGATGACGACCGCTCCAAGGGGCTCATGGTGCTGGCCTGTGCCACACTGGGCGAGGCGGGGGAGACCATCCACCGGGTCGCCGTTAAAAAGAGCTGACCGCGCATCCTGCGCCGATCTTCATCAGATAAACGCCAATAGGCGCCCCCGCTGTCAGCAGCGGGGGCGCCTGTCTGATTTATATAGAGTTTCCATCATGCCTCAGGCCGGTACCAGCAGCACCGCCGCCAACATGGCCGCCGTACTGAGGATGGGAAACAGCACGTCTACCGGCCGCAGTACCAGCGGCCGGTAGGGTTTTCTGGGCCGCCCGGCAGTAAAGCCCTTCGACTCCATGGCCACGGCCAGCGCCTCCGACCAGCGCACCGTCTTTACCAGCAGCGGCCGCAGCAGCGCCGGCGACAGCGCCGAAACCCGCATCCCCCGGGCGGCAAAGGCGGCCCGGGCCTTGCGGTACTCAGCTGCCATGTTGGGAAAAATGCCCCACGCCGCCAGCAGTCCGTAACAAAATACCGCCGGCAGGCGAAAGTGCTGCTGCAGCGACTGTACCAGCCGCACCTTGTCGGTGGTGTAGGCCAGCAAAAAGCCCAGCCCGGCAAAAGCCACCACCCGGCTCGAGAGCACCAGCCCGTTATACACCCGGCTGCCCAGCAGATTTAAAGTCTGTGCATTGACCGAGCTGCTGCCGGCGGCAAAGTAATAGCCGGTAAAAAAGGTGCCCACCGCCGCCACCAAAATGGGCAGCATCGACAGGGCCAGCTTTCTCAGCGGCACCCGCGCCGCGAGCAGGCCTATCGCGCACAGTGCAAACACCGCCAGGTTCAGCGCCGGGCTGTGCCGCAGGCACAGCAGCAGCGTGCACAGCAGCAGCCCCACCGCCTTACAGGCAGGATCGATCGATCTCACGCAGCACGCCTCCCTCCAGCGAAAATAGAAGATCGGCGTAGTCGTGGGCCAGCTGCCGGTCGTGGGTCGACATGAGCAGCGCAATGCCCCGCTGCCGTACCTGCCGGTGCAGCGCCTCCATCACCGCCAATGTGTTTTGCAGGTCCTGGGCGTAAGTGGGCTCGTCGGCCACCAGCACCTGGCAGTCATAGGCCAGCAGCGCCGCCACGCCCAGCCGGCGCTGCTGCCCCTGGCTGAGCATGTAGGGCGATAGCCGCCGGTACTTGTACAGGCCGATCTCCCGCAGGATCTCCTCGGCCCGCTGGGCGGCCTGTTCAGGCGGCCCCTGCCGCCGCAGACTCACCTCTATCTCACCCAGCACCGTGTCGGCCACGAATTGGTCCTGGGGGCTCTGCGTCACAAAGCCGATCCTGCCCACCAGCTGTCGCCGGCGCTTTTGCAGGTCCTGCCCGCACAGCAATATCTGGCCCTCGGCGCGCACCATACCGCTCAGCGCGGCAAATAGAGTAGTCTTGCCACAGCCGCTGTCCCCCACGATGGCATAGGTGCGGCCGCCGAACAGTCGGGCGTTCACGCCCCGCAGTACCGGCCGGTCACCGTAGTGTACCGCCACGTCAAAAAGCTCCAGCACCGGGGTGTCGTTTGCCGCCGCCAAAACCGGCATATCGGTGCGGTAGCGCTGTCCCGGCCCGCTCACCCCCAGCTGCCACAGCTGCTCGGGGGGCACCTGCCCCGGTCCGGGCAGGTCGGCGGCAGGGGTGCCGTCTGGGGCCAAAACACACATGCGTTCAGACAGGCCCACCCAGTTGTGTACCCGGTGGTCCACCGCCACCACCCCAACGCCCTGCTCGCGGTGCAGCTGGGCGATCTTCAGGGCCAAGCTGCGGGCGGTGGCGTCGTCTAAATTGGCAAAAGGTTCGTCCAGCAGCAGCCAGCGGGGCCGCAGGGCCACCAGGCAGCAGAGCATGGCCCGCTGCTTCTCCCCGCCCGACAGGGTCGAGAGCGCCCGCCGCCGCAGGTGCTCGATCTCGCAAAAGGCCAGTGCCCGGTCGATGGTGGGGCCGATCTCCTCCCGCGGGGCGTCCACGTTTTCCAGGCAAAAGATCAGTTCGTTTTCCAGCGTGTCCATACAAAACTGCAGGTCCGGGTTTTGAAACAGCATCCCCACCAGTCGGCACCGCTGCCACGGCGGCATGACCGCCGGGTCCCGGCCCTCCACCCGCACCTGTCCGGCCTCGATAAAGCCGGCGCTCTGCGGGTAGATGCCGGCCATCAGGTAGAGCAGGGTGCTCTTGCCGCAACCACTGGGCCCGGTGATCAGGGTGATGTCCCGCCGGTCAAAGCTGGTACGCATCTCCCGCAGCACCCGGTGCCCGCTGGCTTTTAGGTAGCCAAAGGTCAGCCCCTGTACCGCTATCGTCTCCATCGCCTATCGGGGGAGGAAGTCGTTGGTGTACTCGTCGTCGCGGCGGTGGTCATAAAAGCCGTTTGCCACCATCCAGTCGGCCATGCGCTCCCAGCGCTCGGGGCGCATGGTGCCCCAGTGGCCCCGCTCATCCAGTAAAATACCGGCCAGGTGTTTCTGGCTGCGCACCAAAAGCGCCTCCGGCACGTCGGGCAACAGGTCCTTTACCTCCAGTACAGTGCCCGCCGGGTCGGCCGCCACCTCGATGTAGGCCCGGTCCAGCGCCGCCAAAAAGGCGCGCAGCACCTCCGGCCGCTGGCGTATAAAGGTATGCGTGGCCGCCACGCTGGGCGCACAGAAGTCAAACAGCGGGTCTATGTCGGCCAGCGCAAAGTAATTGATCTCCCTGCCGGCCTCCAGCAGCTCCTGGTTCTCCCAGTTCTCATACACCCAGGTGGCGTCGGCTACCCGCCCCAATGTCGAGACGATGTCCGCCACGTCCATGGGTACCAGCTGCACCTTGTCGTAGTCGCCGCCGTCTATGCGCAGCGCCTCCCGCATCACCCCGTGAAACCACGCCGGCTCCCAGTGGGTCAGCCGCTTGCCCTCCAGCATTTTGGGGGAGGTGATACCGCTCTCCTTCAGCGACACGATGCCCGAATCGCACTTCTGTGTCAGCGTGGCCACCGCCGTCAGGCCCAGCCCCTGCTGCATCTTCTGCAGCATCGAGATCTGCGGCCCCAGCACGATATCCGCCCCGTGCAGCTGCATGGCCCCGTGCACGTCGCCGTAAAGCTCCACCTCCAGCCCCGCCTCGGCAAAGTAGCCGCGCTTTTGGGCCAGCAAAAAGCCGGTGTGGTTGGTGTTGGCAAACCAGTCTAATACTACTTTTATCTCTTCCATTTCTATCTCCATCTCCTTCAGTCCTCGTCGGCCAGCAGATCGGCCTGTTGTAAAGCGCCCACCGCATAGCTCTTCAGCACCCCGGTCTTTGCCAGCCCATCACAGGCCAGCTTGCTAAGCAGCCCGGCAAATACGAATGCGCTCACAAAACGCACCGCCAGCTGGGCCAGCAGCACAGTGGGGGCCAGCAGATAGTACTGCAGGTAATAGAGCTCGTAGCAGAATATAAAAAGCCCCCCCAACATGCCCGAGAGCGCCATGCTCAGCAGGTCGTAGCGCCGGTAGCGAAACAGGGCGAACGCCAGCTCACAGCCCAGCCCCTGGATCAGCCCGGTCAGCAGCACCACTACGCCGCCCGAATTGCCCATCAGCAGCTCAATGGCCGCCGCCAGCAGCTCGGTGATCAGCGCCGCCCCCGGCTTGCGCAAAATGTAGGCGGCGATGGTCGCGGCCATGAACCACACCCCATAGATGGTCTCAAACGAGAAGTTGGCCAGCCCAAACGGGGCCAGCGCCCCCTGAATGGCCAGTCCCACATAAAATACGCCCAGATATACCGCGGCGAACACCACGCCCAAAATGGCCATCATGATCACGTCCCGCAGTTTCCATCCTCTGCTCTGCTCCATACATACCTCCTGTTTTACCTCGGCGGGCGCGCCCCGCCGCAGCGCCTCTGCCCCAAACGGCAGAGATCATAGCAAAAAAGCCGCACAGCCTTCGCTGAGCGACTTTTGCGCGCCGCTGCCCCGCCGGTCAGGCCCCCTTTACAAAAAAAGAGGCCCACAGCGGGCGGCAGCAGGCGGTATGTTGCTTCCTACGATGGCATTACCCAACAGGTTCAAAGGGTCTTGGGCAGTATCAGCCCAACTCTCAGCCAGATGTCCTCCAGCTCCCCACTATTATTTTGTGCGGTCTTTCCAGCTGTTATCATACTACAGTCAGGTGCGGGTTTCAAGTGCTTTTTCGTCAACTTTCTCCCTTAAATGGCCCCGCCCTTTTCTGCCGCCCGCCGCTGTGTTACAATAACAGGCAGAACAAAAAGGGGGGACCTGCACATGCAGATCATCGTATTATCCGATAACCACGGCCGCAGCTCGGTGGTAGAGCGCATCGTCGACGCCCACCCCGGCTGCGATACCTATCTCCACCTGGGCGACAGTCAGGGCGGCATGGACCACATTCAAGAGCTGTACCCCAACAAGACCTTTTACTGTGTGCGCGGCAACTGCGACGGCAGCTGCGACTACCCCGACGAGCTGGAGCTCACTTTCCAGGGGCACCATCTGCTGGCGGTCCACGGTCACCAGCAGGGGGTCAAATACTCGCTGAGCGCTCTGCTGGCCGAGGGCCGCCGCCGCGGGGCGGATATCTGTCTGTTCGGCCACACCCATCAGCCCTGCCAGCAGTACCAGGACGGCATCTACCTGCTCAACCCCGGCAGCTGTGCCCGCCCCGCCCAGGGCCGCCCCACCTACGGCGTCCTGGATATCCGCCGCGATCAGGGCGTGCTGTTTAGTTTGGCGGAGGTGTAGTAGATGCAGGTATTAGATCCCAACATCCAGCAATTTGCCCAGCTCGATTCCACCAACACCTACCTCAAAAAAAACGCCTTTTCGCTCCCCGGCGGCCACTGCGTGTTGGCCCACAGCCAAACGGCCGGCCGGGGCCGTCAGGGAAAAATCTGGCAAGACGCCCCCGGCGATACGCTGTCGCTCTCTTTTTTGCTGCGGCCGGTCGAGCTTGCCACCGTCTCTTTTCTGCCGCTTTTATGCGGCCTTGCTACCGGCGCCGCCATCCAGGCACTGTGCGGTGCCGACTGGCGCATCAAGTGGCCCAACGACCTGCTGGTAGGCGATAAAAAAGTCTGCGGCATCCTGTGCGAAGGTATCGCCGGCCCCGAGAGCGCCGCCGTCTGCGGTATCGGGGTCAATCTGGGCCAAAAGGCAGAATATTTCGCCAGCCGCCAGCTGCCCTATGCCACCTCGCTGCTGGTAGAGAGCGGAAAAAAGCTGGTCCCGCTTACCTTGGCCCAGCAGATCGTCGCCCAGGCCGACGCTCTGCTCGTCACCGCCCCCACCCAGGGCGTCGAGCCGCTGCTGGGGCAGTACCGCCGGCGCTGTACCACCCTGGGCCGCCAGGTGCGGGTGCTCACCGACGCCGGCCAGCAGACCGGCCGCGCCGTAGATATTATGGCCGACGGCAGCCTGCTCGTCGAGATCGGCGGCCGGCGGCAGATCATCCGCAGCGGCGAGGCCTCGGTCCGCGGGCTGTACGGCTATGTGTGAGCGCCGCCCGATGGTCTGGCACTGCCCGTTCCCAGCGCGCCACCGCTGCCCCGCCCCCAATGCCCCGGGGCAGTTTTTGGCTGGGCCAGATATCTGTGGCCTGTCTTTACCCGTACGGCGGCTCGGTGTTCACCGCGCAGCGGTGTGCGCTGGTATGCCCGCCCCACCGAGCGGGTACAGCCCACCGCCTTACCGTACACTGTGTAAAAAAAGAGGGGAGTGGTCCTGTGCCGCAGCTCAATAAGGGCGGTAAATTCGTCTTTGGTCAGTCTCTCATCCACCCCGACGGCAGCATCCGGCTGCCGCCCCAGGCACTGGCCGAGTACCAGCTGGCCAGCGAGGGGCGGGTGCTCATCTTTACCGGCAGCCGCTCTACCGGCGGCTTTTGCGTTACTCGTCACGGCCTGCTGGCGCCCTCTAAACTGGGCCACATCCTGTGTGCGCTGCCCCAGCTGGCGGATTATCAGCTGCCGCCCGGCCAGCTGCTGCCCTATAAGGGCCGCGCCTACGGTTGGGCGCCGGTCACCGCCGGCGGCTGTATCCAGCTGCCGCCCAACACACTGCCCGCGCTGCAGCTGGTGCCGGGCATGTCGCTGCTGTGCATACGCAGCAGCAATATTGCCATCACGCTGGGTGCCAAAGGCCCGCTGCTGGCCCGGGCACAGCAGTATACCGGCGCCATCCCCCAGTACTGACCGCGGCCCCAGGCGCCCCCCGGCGGCAGCGGCAGCCCGTCTGCCCGCTTTGCCGGTAAATGCGCGCCCCCGCGGCGCCGCTGCCTGCCACCTCAAATAAAAGATCGCCCCACCAATAAAAGAGCGCGGTATTGCCCCGGCAATACCGCGCTCTTATTGATCGCCTGCTTTTTGGCCTGCCGCAAACACCCCATGCGGTCTTGGCGGCCGTTATAAAAGGTCTTTCTGCCCCGCAGCTGTTGCACCCACCGGCAGATATAAACTGCAGCAACTGCAGCAGCATAAAAGCAGCGCAAAAGTGGTGCAAAAACGGTGCTGCGCGGCCCGGCCCGCCCTAAATAAAATAGAGGGGCCCACCGCCGGCAGAACAGAAGAGAAAGATCATCTCCTGCTGCCCATCCGACCGGGCCCCCGTATATTTTATTCGGTCTCCAGCCGGAAGAGGTCTCCCGGCCAAGGCGCAGTGCCCGCCGGGTCACAGCTGCAGGTTCATCTCAAAGCGCTCAAAATACCCCACCAGTTGGCCCTTTTCATCCCGTACCGGGTTCAGGTACAGCCGCTGGTTGCGGGCGTTTACCTTCACCAGCATCTCGCCGGCGTGGTCTTTCAGTTTCTCCACCATCTGCTCGATCTTCTGCCGCGACTGCTCGCCGTGGCAGGCAAACAGCGACTTGCCCACCAAGTCGTCATAGCCCCGCTCACAGTAGTAGTGGTAGCGGGCCGCCCGGTTCAGGTAGCGGATGACGTGGCCGGTATCCACGAACACCACCGGGTAGGGCAAACTGTCCAGTATCAGCTCCAGCATCCGCGCGCGTTCTAGCTCCACAGCAGTTCCCCCTAACCTCTAAAGATCTCGTTTATGTCGTGCAGCGTGTGGTTTTTGGCAATGACCATGATCGTATCGCCCGATTCGATGGTGGTCTCGCCGCGGGGGATGAGGATCTCCCCGCCGCGGGTCACCGTCACGATGACGATGTCCCGGTTCAGCGCCAGATCCTTCAGCGTCTTGCCGCTGTGGACGAAATTCTGCGGGATGGTGATCTCATTGAGCGAGGCCTCGCCGGCGTTCAGGCTCATCAGCAGCTTAATCTCGGCGTTGTCTGCCTCGTGCTCGATCACCCGCACGATGTTGTTGGTCGAGCAGATGGGGATGTCCACCCCCAGCTTGCGCATCACCTGGGTGTTTTTGGGGTTGTTTACCCGCGCCACCGTCTTTTTCACGCCAAAGCGCATCTTGGCCAACTGGCAGCAGATCAGGTTGTCCTCATCCCGTCCGGTCACGCTGATAAGCGATTCCACCTCGTCCACCCCGGCGCTCTCCTGCATCTCAATGGTGGTGCCGTCGCCGCAAAATACCGGTATCTCCAGCTGGTTGGCAATGCGGGCACAGGCTTTTTTATCGATCTCGATGATGCGGGGCCGATGCCCGTGGGCCTGTAAAGTCTGGGCCAGGTAGTAACCGATCTTGCCGCCCCCAACGATCACAACGTTCATCTCTACACTCTCTCCTTTGTCTCACGCGCGCACGTTCCCAAAGCGCTCTCAGTCCACTACCTGCATGGTGATGATGGTGTCGCCGGGCTGCAGGTCAATGGCTTTGCCCCGGTACAGCTCCAGCACCGTGCTCTCCCGCAGCACGCCAAACAGCTGCTCCTGCCGGCCCAGCACCACCGCGTCGGTGTTCCGGGCATACAGCTCGTCGCCCAGCGGCATGTACCGGTACGATACCGTGCTCGAGCCCACCGTCATATAGCGGCTGGTCTCGCCGGTGGTCAGCGACTGGGTTATGGCGTCCACGGTCAGGTTGGTGGGGCACACGGTGTGCAGGCCAAAATGGGCAAAAACATCTTTGCGCTGGGGGTCGTAGATGCGGCTGAGCACCGCCGGCACGTGAAAGATCTCCCGCGCCACCTGGGCCACCATGATGTTGGTGTTGTCGTCAGGGGTCACCGCCGCCAGCGCATCGCAGTTTTCCACCCCGGCCTCCCGCAAAACGTCCTCGTCAAAAGGCACGCCGGTCACCGTCAGGCCGTCAAAGTCGTCGCTCAACCGCTCAAAGTTGTCGGGGTTCTTGTCCACTACGGCCACCTCGTGGCCCTCCTGCTCCAACCGGCGGGCCAGATTGCTGCCCACTTTTCCACAGCCAATGACTAAAATGTTCAAAACACACGCCTTCTTTCAACAAATTGTCCCACTATGGGAGTACTTGCGCCCGGCGGAGCGCCCGGCTCTGCCGTAAACTTCCCGCCCGCCCCGGCATATACTGGAAAAAAGAGACGCCGCACCCGGCGAGGAGGCATAGAGATGGATTTTTTGACCGGCTTTTTGTGTGTCTGGGTGGGGTTCGCCGCAGGCTTTTTCTGCTGCGCCGTACTGTCATCCTCTAAAGATAAACAGGCCCCCGCCCCACACGACAGCGCCGATACCGGGGACGGCCGGTAGCGCCCGCCCCCAACACCGTCAGCCGCGGCGCCCCTATCGGGGCACGGCGGCTTTTGCTGTTTTTAGGGGTATGTCAAACAGCGCTAAAAAGTTCTGGTAAAAGATCTTGTCGCACGTGGCCGGCCCCAGCCGCAGGTCGTAAAAACGCTGCAGTTCCTGCGGGTACTCCCACATGGGAAAGTCGGTGCCAAAAAGCACCTTGTCCTCGCCAAAGCGCTCGATGAGCGCCAGCGCCTGCTCCTTTTTCAGAGCGTACAGGCTCGAGGAGGTGTCCACCCACACGTTGGGCAGGGCCATCGTCTTATAGCTCTCTCCCCACCGCTGAAAGCCGCCAAAATGGGCGGCGATGCACTTGAGGTCGGGCACCGCCCGGGCCACCCGGGCCAGCTTTTTGGGCCGCGAGTAGTCGTACCGGGCGTCGCCGGTGTGAAACAGCACCGGCAGTCCTTTTTGGGCCAGATACCGGTACACCGGCAGCATGCGCGCGTCGTCTATATCAAACAGCTGAAAGTCCGGGTGCAGCTTGATGCCCCGCAGCCCCAGCTCGATAATGCGCTCGATCTCGCCAAAAGGGTCCTCCATGTCCGGGTGCAGGGCGCCCAGCCCCACAAAGCGGTCGGGGTGCATCCGCACCTTCTGGGCCACAAAATCGTTGATGGCCCGCACCTGTTCGGCCCTGGTGGCCACCGAGCAGATGAGAAACATGGCGATGCCGTTTTCGTCTCCCTGCTCAAGAAGCACGTGGGCCATCCCGTCGGCGTTCATGTCCAGCCCGTAAAACTGCCCGATCGACTGGGTCGCCTTGGGGGCGATCTTGCGGGGGAAGATGTGGGTGTGTGCATCGATGATGATCTGCTGTGACATAGTATCGCTCCTATCGGTATAAGGTCTCTCTGATCGGCGTCTGTTCTATCCTATAATAGGACAAACCCCCTCAGGGACACAACCCCCATACAGCGGCCACGCCGCCGCCCACCGAAAAGGTGCCGTACCCATCGCCATCCACCGTCACCGTGTCTGGCCGTCCCCCCAGCAGATCGTAAAAGCGGCAGCCGGCAAACGCTGTCCCTATGTACATCCGCTTTTCGCCGCCCGGCCCGTCCGACAAAAGGCAGGCCAGCCCCGAGCCGGGGTGGCAGCTGTCCCCCTCCCGGGTAAAGCCCACGATGTCGGCGTGGTCAAAGTAGTCGTGCTGCGGCCCATAGGCCAGATCGCGGCGGGCCGCCACCAACGCCCCCAGCACCGGCTGCAGCGGCGGTATGCCGTCGTGGGGTATCCCAAAATAGTCGCCGTAAAACACACAGGGTATCCCCTCCTGCCGCAGCAGAATATAGGCGTAAGCCAAAGGCTTAAACCACCGCGGCACAAACGACTGCAGCGCCTGGCCGGGCTGGGTGTCGTGGTTGTCCACAAAGGTCACCGCCTGCTGGGGCTGCCGGCAACTGAGGGTGTCCTGCGGCAAACTGCCCATGTCAAAGCTGCCCCCGGCCTGGCCGGCAGTGTAAAATTTGTAGTGCAGCGGCACGTCAAAAAGCCGCATACAGCCGCCGCACTGCTGCAAGTAGTGCTCCAGCGCCCCGCAGTCGGCGTGCCAGTACTCACCCACCGCCGGCAGTGCCTCTCCCCGGGCGGCGGCCATCTCGCAGAGCCAGCGGGTGTAAAAGTCAAAGCGCATGTGCTTTACCGCGTCCAGCCGCAGACCGTCGACTCCGGTAGTCTGCAGGTACCACTTTCCCCACTGGGTCAGCGCTGCCAGTACCTGCTCGTTGCCCAGGTCCAGATCGGCGCCCATCAGGTAGTCGTAGTTGCCGTTTTCCCGGTCCACCTCGCCGTCCCACTGCTTGCCGTGAAATTTGTAGATGCCGCCGCAGCGGCCCGCCTCATCCCAGTCGGTGCCGTCAAAGCAGTGCCAGTCCCAGCAAAAATCCGCGTACTTGCCGCCCCGCCCGGGAAAGGTGAACTTGGTCCAGGCACAAATGGTCTGCTCCTGCCCCACCGGGTGCTGCCGGTCGCCGGGGTCGTAGCGCACCGCCGGTACCTTTTCGGTCTCATCGGCGCCCATCATGTGGTCTAATACGATATCTGCGTAAACAGCCACCCCAAACCGGTGCAGGGCGGCTATGGCCTCCAGGTATTCCTGCCGGGTGCCGTATTTGGTGGCCACCGTCCCCTTTTGCGCAAACTCGCCCAGGTCGTACAGGTCATATACCCCGTACCCCACATCGTCGCTGCCGCTGGCCCCTTTGTAGGCCGGCGGCAGCCACAGAGCGGTAAAGCCATCCCGGGCCAACCGGGGCGCCATCTGCGCCACCTGTCGCCACAGGCTGCCGTCGGCGGGCAGGTACCACTCAAAGCACTGCAGCATCGTCTGGTTATCTCTGGGCAAAAGCGCCCCTCCTCCCGCTGGGGAAATAAGGCCCCATAATGCACCACCAGTATACACCTTTTCCCCTAAAGCGTAGCCCTCTTTGCAAAATTTTAATACCGTCTTAATGGCCCCTATAAAAAATTTTTGCCCCCAAAAGTCCCGTTTTAACAATTTGGTAACAATTACATCTGTACAGTATCTGCAAAGCGATCATTTTTTAGGGGGAAAAGTAGCCAGATAGTGGCCGCAAAACCATGCTGACTACACAAAAATATTTCCGAAGAACGGCACGATATTGCATATTTCGACAGGTGCCGCTATACTGACTTTATATCTGAAAAACCCACTTTTTTAATACTAGGATGATCCCAATAAAGGAGATGACGCCTTGTACGTGGCCCATAAAAGCCCGGCCGGCCGCATCCAAACGCTGGCCGAGCACTTGCAAAACACCGCCCAACTGGCCTGCAGCTTTGCTGCAGACTTCGACATGGCCCCCCAGGCAGAGCTGGTGGGCTTGGCTCACGACATCGGCAAGTACTCGCAGGCTTTTCAGCGCCGTATCCTGGAAAACGGGCCCAAGGTGGACCACTCCACCGCCGGCGCCAAGGTGCTGGACGCGCGACGCCTGCGGCTGCTGGGCTGGTGTGTGGCCGGCCACCACACCGGCCTGCCCGATTTCGGCACCGCCGGCGACATGCCCGACCGCCCCACGCTGCAGGGCCGGCTAAAGCGGCAGGTGGAGGACTACAGCGCCTTTGCCGGCGAGATAGAGCTGCCGGAGGTGACTATGTCGCCGCCCGGCGACTACTTCGATATCGCCTTTATGACCCGCATGCTGTTTTCGGCACTGGTGGACGCCGACTTTCTGGACACCGAGCAGGCCATGGCCGACGAGGGCCCACCGGCGCGGGGCCGGTTTGATGATATCCCCACCCTATACCAGAAGTTGGTCGAGCATTTAAAAGGGAAAAACTGGTGGCCGCCGCAGGGGATCTACAATCAAAAGCGCTGCCAGATCATCGAAAACTGCTTTCGCGCCGGCAAAAAGGAGCAGGGGCTCTACACCCTGACGGTGCCCACCGGCGGCGGCAAGACCATCGCCTCACTGGCCTTTGCGCTGGCCCACGCCAGGGCCCACGGCCTCAAGCGGGTGGTGTATGTCATCCCCTATACCAGCATCATCGAGCAGACCGCCCAGGTTTTCGGCGACATTTTGGGCCCCCACAACGTGCTGGAACACCACAGCAACGTGGACTTCGACGGGCGCGACAGCCCAGAGACGGACCTGCTGCGGCTGGCCGCCGAGAACTGGGACGTGCCGGTGGTGGTCACCACCAGCGTCCAGTTCTTCGAGTCGCTGTTTGGCAACCGGTCCGGCCGCTGCCGCAAACTGCACAATCTGGCCAAAAGCGTGGTGATCTTCGACGAGGCGCAGATGTTGCCGGTAGACCTGCTGCGCCCCTGTGTCGAGGCTATCCGCGCGCTGGTGCAGCACTGCCACACCACGGCAGTGCTGTGCACCGCCACCCAGCCCTCGCTGGAAAAGCTGTTCCCCCCGGGCGCCCCCATCACCGAGCTCTGCCCCGACACCCGGCAGCTCTACGACCTGTTTCGCCGCACCACCATCTGCGATATGGGGCGGCTGGAGCAGGAGCAATTGGCGCAGCGGCTGGCCAGCCACAGCCAGGCGCTGTGTATCGTCAACAGCCGCAAGCTGGCTCAGCAGATCTACCTGCAGCTGCCGCCGGAGGGGAGCTTTCACCTCTCCACCCTCATGACCCCCGACCACCGCCGTCAGGTACTAGAGGAGATACGGCAGCGGCTGCAAGATAAGGCGGGGCCGCCCTGCCGGGTGGTGGCCACCTCGCTCATCGAGGCCGGGGTGGATGTGGATTTCCCCGCCGTGTACCGGCAGGAGGCGGGGCTCGACTCCATCATCCAGGCCGCCGGCCGCTGCAACCGCGAGGGCCGTCGCCGCCCGGAGGAGAGCGAGGTGTACGTCTTTTCGCTCGGCGCCCGTAACCCGGATCAGATCGGCCAAAACATCGCCATTTTGCACGAGGTACAGAGGTGTTACCGCGATATAGCCGCGCCGGACGCCATCCGCGCCTACTTCGATCAGCTGCACGACCTGAAAGGCGACGCGCTGGATAAAAAGCAGCTCATCCCCAAATTGCGGCGGCTGGCTGTCGCCGAGGCAGCCCGGGCGTGCAAGCTCATCGAGAGCGACACCAGGATGGTGGTCATCCCCCGCAATGCCCAGGCACGAGACCTGGCCCAGCAGCTGTGCCGCAGTGTTGAGGGCGGCTTTTTGTCCCGGGAACTCATGCGCGGGATAGCTAAAGAGTCGGTGAGCATCTACCCGCAGCATTTTGCCCGGCTGGAGCAGGCCGGCGATATCCAGCTGCTCACCCCCGAGCTGGCGGTGCTGCAAAACCCCCGCCTCTACAGCGATAAGACCGGCCTCTCGCAAGAGGCCGAGTACGGCAAGGGGATAGTCGTGTAAGGCATATCGGCAACCGGCAAAAAACTGACAGAGAGGAGATGGTCACAGTTGTCCATCCAGGTAGAGGTCTGGGGCGAATACGCCTGTTTTTCCAGACCCGAGATGAAGGTGGAGCGGGTGTCCTACGACGTGATGACCCCGTCGGCCGCCCGCGGCCTCATCGAGGCCATATACTGGCACCCGGGCATGCGCTGGCACATAGACAGCATCCGGGTGCTCTCACCCATCCGCTTTACCAATATCCGCCGCAACGAGGTCAAATCTAAAATTTTGGCCAGCAATGTCCGCTCAGTGATGATGGGGTCTGACCGCCCGCTGTTTTTAAGCACCCAGGACGATATCGTCCAGCGGGCGGCCATGGTACTGCGCGACGTACACTACATCATCACCGCCCATTTCGAGATGACCGGCCGGGCCAACAGCAGCGACAACCCCGGCAAGTTCCAGGATATCGTGCGCCGGCGGCTGGCCACCGGTGGGTGCTACCACCAGCCCTATTTTGGCTGCCGCGAGTTCCCGGCCCATTTTGCCCCCTACACCGGCGGCGAGCTGGCAGTGCCGCCAGAGCTCGCCGGCGAAAAAGACCTGGGCTTTATGCTCTATGACATGGACTACACCGACCCGCAAGACATCCGCCCCCAGTTTTTCAGGGCGGTGCTGCGCGACGGCCTGCTAGACCTGCGCGATTGCGAGGTGGTCTCGTGATCTTACAGGCGCTCGCCAGCTACTACGACCAGCTGCTCTCTCAGGGCCAAGTGCCCCGCAGCGGTTGGTCGCCGGTCAAGGTGAGTTTTGCCCTCACCTTGGACGAGCAGGGCCGGCTCATCGACCTGCTGCCCCTCAAAGAGGAGGTGCAGCGGGGCAAAAAGACGGTGCTCATCCCCCGGGTCTACCAGCTGCCCCAGCCGGTCATCCGCACCGCCGGGGCCCGGGCAAATTTTCTCTGCGACAACGCCGGCTACCTGCTGGGCATCGACGGAAAAGGCAAGCCCGAGCGCACGCGAAAGTGCTTTGCGCTCTGTGGGCAGCTGCACGAGCAGCTGCTCTCCGGCTGCGACCACCCGGCCGCCCGGGCGGTGTGTGCCCACTTTGCCACCTGGGACCCGGCAGCGGCCAGAGAGAACCCCATACTGGCCCCCTACCTGGACGAGCTGCTGGCCGGGGCTAACCTGATCTTTCGCTTTGGCGGACAGTTTTTGCAGGATATCCCCGAGATAGCCGCCGCCTGGGACAGCCGCCCTGGCGAGGATGAGCAGCCGGTGTACGGCCGCTGCCTGGTCACCGGTAACTATCAGCCCATCGCCCAGCTGCACAACCCCATCAAGGGGGTCAAGGGGGCCCAGTCCACCGGGGCGGCGCTGGTCGCTTTCAACGCCCCGTCGTTCACCTCCTATGAAAAGGAGCAGAGCTACAACGCCCCGGTGGGCAAGCCAGCGGTGTTTGCCTACACCACCGCCCTCAATTACCTGCTGGCCGACGGGGAACACGTGCAGCACATCGGTGACACCACCGTCGTCTACTGGTCCGAAAACGCCCAGCCGGCCTATCCGGATATCTGGGGTGGCAGCATCCAGGGAGAGAGCGAAAAATTCTCTCCAGAGATCTTGCACGCAGCCATGGAGGCGCTGGCCCAGGGCCACACCTACCAGCTGGACGGGCAGACCCTCGAGCCCGACGTGCACTTTTACATCCTCGGCCTGGCGCCCAACGCAGCCCGGCTATCGGTTCGCTTTTTCTACCAGGACACCTTTGGCGCCCTGATGAAAAACGTGCGGCAGCACTACCGCGACCTGGAGATGGTGCACCCGGCCTTTGAAAAGTTCGAGCAGCTGTCGCTGAGCGCACTGCTCTACGAGACAGTCAACAAAAACGCCCGCGACAAGTCCGCCGTTCCGGTCATGGCCGGCGCGGTGTACCGGGCCATTACCGGCGGGACCCCATACCCCGAATCGCTGCTAAACAGCGCGATGCTGCGCATACGGGCCGAGCGGCGCATCTCCTGGGGCCGGGCCTCGATCATCAAGGCGGTGCTCTTGCGCCGGCAGAACACCCCGCCACAACTCAAGGAGGTATTGCAGGTGAAGCTCAATGAAAACAGCTCGTACAGCCCCTATGTACTGGGGCGTATATTCTCGGTGCTGGAGGCGGCTCAGCAGGAGGCAAATCCCAACATCAACGCCACCATCCGCGACCGGTACTTTAACTCCGCCGCTTCCACACCGGCTTCCATATTTCCCGTATTGATGCGGCTGTATAACGCCCACATCAAAAAGATATCCAACCCCAAACACAAGAACCACTACGAAAGACAGCTGCAAGAGCTTATCGGCAAACTGGACGAGACGCTGCCCGCCCGCCACAGCCTGCCCCAGCAACAGGCTTTTTACATGGGCTATTACCACCAGAACCAAAATCGGTATGAGAAAAAGTCAGGCGTGCAGAAGACAGAGGAGGACAATTGACATGGCAGAACCCATCAAAAACAGGTATGATTTTGTAGTGCTCTTTGACGTGGAAAACGGCAACCCCAACGGCGACCCCGACGCCGGCAACATGCCTCGCATCGACCCCGAGACCGGCTACGGCCTGGTCACCGACGTGTGCCTCAAGCGCAAGATCCGCAACTATGTCGAGACTGCCAAAGAGGGCCAGCCCGGCTATGAGATCTACATCAAAGACCAGGTCCCCCTAAACCGCAGCGACGTCCGTGCCTACAGCTATCTGGGCATCGACGAGAAGTCCATCAAAGAGGCCAAGAAAAAAGACGACCAGCTGGATATCAAGATCCGCGACTTCATGTGCCAAAACTTCTACGATATCCGCACTTTTGGCGCGGTGATGACCACCTTTGTCAAGGCGGCGCTGGGCTGTGGGCAGGTCCGCGGGCCGGTGCAGCTGGGTTTTGCCCGCAGTGTGGAGCCCATCGTCCCGCAGGAGGTCACCATCACCCGCATCGCCATCACCACCGAAAAAGACGCCGAAAAAAAGGGGACCGAGATGGGCCGCAAGTACATCGTCCCCTACGGCCTATACCGGGTAGAGGGGTATGTCTCGGCCAACTTGGCCCGCAAGAGCACCGGCTTTTCCAATGAGGATCTGCAGCTGTTGTGGCAGGCCATCACCAATATGTTTGAAGACGACCGCTCCGCCGCCCGGGGCAAAATGGCGGTGCGGGAGCTCATCGTCTTTAAGCACGACTGCCCGATGGGCTGTGCTCCGGCCCACAAGCTGTTTGACGCCGTCACCGTCACCCGGGTCGGCGAAGATACAGCCGCGCCCGCCCGCAGCTATCGGGATTACCGGGTCGATATAGACGAGACGGCCATCCCGCAAGGGGTCACCTGCACCCGCATGATATGAGCGGCTATCGCGAGGAGGAGTACCTGCAGCTCTCCGGCATACAGCACTTCGCCTTTTGCCGCCGGCAGTGGGCACTCATCCACCTAGAACAGCAGTGGGCCGACAACCTGCGCACCGTCGAGGGGGAGCTCATGCACCAAAATGCCCACGACCGCCAGTTCAGCGAGCGCCGGGGCGAGCTGCTCATCGCCCGTGGCATGGCGGTGTACTCGGCCCGGCTGGGGGTCACCGGCGCCTGTGACGTGGTGGAGTTTCACCAGAGCCAAGACGGCGTGGCCCTCATCGGTCGACGGGACAAGTGGCTGCCGGTGCCGGTGGAGTACAAGCGCGGCACCTCCAAGATGACCGATGCCGACCGGCTGCAGCTCTGCTGCCAGGCCATCTGCTTAGAGGAGATGCTGGCCTGCGAGATATCCACCGGCTACCTCTACTACGGGCAGACCCGCCACCGGGAACAGGTGGACTTTGTGCCGAAATTGCGGCAAACGGTGGAGGAGATGCTCTGTGAGATGCACCAGTATGCCCAGCGGCAGTACACCCCCAAGGTAAAGCCGCACCGGGGGTGCCGGGCCTGCTCGCTCAAAGATGTCTGCCTGCCCGAGCTGTGCGGGGATCTGTCGGCCACCGACTATTTGCGCGCACATGCACAGGAGAGCCCGGTATGAGAAAACTGCTCAACACCCTGTATGTCACCTCACCCGATACCTACCTGGCGCTGGACGGCGAAAATGTGCTGGTGCTAAAGGAACAGGAGACGCTGCTGCGGGTGCCGCTGCACACGCTGGAACAGATCCTCTACTTCGGCTACAAAGGGGCCAGCCCGGCGCTGATGGGCGCCTGTACCAAGCGCGATATCCGCCTGGCCTTCCTCACGCCAAACGGCCGATTCCTCGCCGCTGCCTGCGGCGAGAGCAGGGGCAATGTGCTGCTGCGCGCCCAGCAGGTTCGGTTGGCCGACGATCCGGCGCGCAGTGCCCGGCTGGCCCGATGCTTTATTTTTGGCAAGGTGTACAATGCCCGTTGGGTACTGGAGCGGGCCACCCGCGACCACCCCATGCGTGTAGATGTGCCCGCTATAAAACAGATCACCGCCCAGCTGGCCAGTTCTCTGCCGCAGATACTCGACTGCACCGATCCCGAGCAGCTGCGGGGACTGGAGGGCGCTGCCGCCGAACAGTACTTCGGTGCGCTGGACCAGCTCATTTTGCGCAATAAAGAGGACTTCTTTTTTCTCGGCCGCCACCGCCGCCCACCTACCGACAATGTAAATGCTCTGCTCTCGTTTGTGTATGCCCTGCTGACAAACGACGTGGCCGCCGCCCTTGAGGCCAATGGCCTGGACTGTTACATAGGTTTTTTGACACCGCTTTCGCCCCGGCCGCCGCTCGCTGGCACTGGACATGATAGAGGAGCTGCGCTGTGCCCTGGCCGACCGTTTCGTGCTCTCGCTGATCAACAACCGCACAGTGGAGAAGAAGGGGTTCGTCCGGCAGGAAAACGGCGCCGTCTACATGACCGACGACACGCGAAAGACGGTCCTCGGCGCCTGGCAGACCCGCAAGCAGGAGCAGATCACCCACCCATTTTTAAACGAGAAGATACCCTGGGGGCTGGTCCCCCACGTGCAGGCGATGTTGCTGGCCCGGTATATCCGCGGCGATCTGGACGACTACCCGCCATTTTTGTGGAAATAGGGGAGGGGTGAGACCGTGTTGGTGCTCATTGCATACGACGTCAACACCGAGACGCCGCAGGGGCGCGCCCGGCTGCGCAAGGTGGCAAAGCAGTGCGTCAATTACGGGCAGCGGGTGCAAAATTCACTGTTCGAGTGTATCCTCGATGCCGCCCAGCTAAAAAAGGTGCAGCACCTGCTCCTGCAACTCATCGACCCGGAAAAAGACAGCCTGCGCTTTTATTACCTGGGCAATCACTACCAGGCCAAAGTGGAGCACTTCGGCGCCAAGCAGACCTATCAGGCTGAAGGCTTGCTCATGGTGTGACGCCGTGGTGCGAGGTGTAAGTGAACAGAAAAGCTCTGGCATGTTCGCACCGCAGTTGTGTGCAGATTGGCCGCTGATTTGACATGGCTGGCGTATCTAGCTGCACATGAGGGGAGCCCATTCGCCATAAACAGAGAAAATGCACGGATCGTACAGCGGCATTTTGTCTATAACTGCTGTCGTTCCCCCCGCGGGAGCGTAGATTGAAATGACGAAGAAATGTAGATGTATAGGAGGGATGGCGGGTCGCTCCCCCCGCGGGAGCGTGGATTGAAATCATTTCCGACTGGGTTAGCCAGTCATTTTTAGAAGTCGCTCCCCCACGGGAGAGCAGAAAAGAGGTCTTCCTTGTGCGTGCACAAAGAAGACCTCTTTACTATTTTTACCTTTGCTTGTCTATCCAAACACAGCCGTTTGTCTAAACGCATTTTTCCGCCACTGCCACCGCCAGCGTCCGGTCGGCCAATTCCTCCAGCTCCATCAGGTGGTAGCCGTCGACCGAGCTGGCCAGTTTGCGGCCAAAACAGTCCCCCCAGTAAGCGGGAATGCCTGCACTGCCCAGCATAGAGCCCATGATGGCCCCCACCACCGCCCCGTTAGAGTCGGTGTCCATAGCCGCCTGTACACACAGGCCCAGCGCTTTGGCAAAGTCGCCCGCACCGTGCAGCAGCGACAGCACCACGATCACCGCGTTGGGGATGGTATGGCACCAGTCGAACATGTCGTTTTCGTTGTACCGGCCGTGCAGCTTTTGCACCGCCTGCTCGTAGGTGACGCCAGCGTCAAAATCAGATATGGTGTCCCGCACCGCCTCGGCCAGCCGTGAATGTGTCGGTATCTGCGCCAAGCCGGCGCCGATCACCGCCCGCACATCGCCACACACTATGGCTGCCGCCACCATCGCCGCGGCAAACATCTCCCCGTATATGCCGTTGCGCACATGCGATACACAGGCGTCCCGGTAAGCCATTTCCGCTGCCGCCTGCGGGTCGCCCGGGTTCACCCAGCCAAATATTTCTGCCCGTATCTGTGCCCCCACCCATTCCCGGTAGGGGTTGCGGTACACGGCTGTCTCCGGTGGGCGCATACCGCTCAGCGCATTGACATAGGCGATGCGCTCGGCGGTGCAGCACACCCCGGCCGGCATCCAGTTGACCCAGGCAAACAGCACCTCCTCAGGGGTGAAATCCCGTCCAAAGGTCTCTAATAGCCGCAGGTTGAGCACCGTGTAGTTGGTGTCGTCGTCGATGGGCGCATGGTCGCCGATCTCGTCGATCCAGGGCTGTTTGTTCACCGGGCTGCCCACGGCAATGTCGTACTTTTCCCGTATCTGCGGGGTAAAGTCAGCCGCCGCAATATACCGGTCTACAGGGTAGTTGCCAATATCGTGCAGCATGCCTCGCAGCGGTTTTAGCGCCCAAAATTCCAGCGGTTTACCCAATAGACAGCCGGCGACCCGACCGGTCCAACCGGCCAAAATGCGGTCGCGCAGCACCGCCCTGTCTGGCAGCTGGCCTACATCTTGGCTCTCGGGCCGCTGCGTCAAAATACCCGCATAGTCCGACGGCTCGCAGTAGACGTGCCCCGGCCGCACCGCGGCGGCCTCCAGCGCGTCGTACAGCGCATAGGCCAGCGGCAGCTGGTCGCGTGCCGCAGCCGGCCCCTTGGCCGCTGCGTCCCGCACTGCACGGCAGGCTTCTTCCAGCGCCGCTACGTCTCGGCCCTCGTCCCGGGCCTGTTGCCACTGGGCGTACAGCTTACCGCTGTAGATCTCAAAGGGATCGTTGCCCATCGCATAGCGCTTTTCCCGCTTACCGGCTAAAAACCAGCCGCAGCGGCAGTTCCCCGCCACCGGTCGCTCTGTCGTCTTTTCTCTGCCCATATCGCCCCTCCTGTCAGCCGCCCATCCGGCGCGGCACGACCTAACCCGTACATATCTCCAGTATATTTCGCCCGCCCGGCTCTGTCTATTGCCACCTGTCCAAAGCTGACCGGTCGTCCTTGTTAAAAACATCGAATTGTCCCGCTATGTCCGCACCGAGCCGCCCCGGCAAATGCAAGATCTGCCCGGCTATAAAACAAAAGGCCCGCATAAACACAGCGTTTATGCGGGCCTTTCTACGGTACTGGTGGGAAATAGATCTATGTCTTGGGTGAGATTATGCTCAATAACGTCACAAATAAACAGAAAGTCATCTGCCTTTTCTAAAACTCCCTCCACCCCGGTAAGTGTTCACCGAACAGGTAAATTCTTGTCCGCATTTTGGGCATTTAATCGTGTGAAAAATAATGTCATCGATCCAACGACCATCTTTATTTTTATGTTTGCCCAATTCACAGTTCCCATCAGTGAATATAAAATCGTACATATCAATCATTTTTTCAAGATACACAACAATTTTCTCATATTCCAAAGGTGTAGAAATATTTTCTGCTAAATGTATTTGTAAGCAATGATCACACATAACTTCATCTCGCCAAATTTTGATTTGTCTATCCATCAGGTTATATAAATCATCTTTACTGTGCTAATATCACATAAAATAAAAACCATCAATCATTTCTGATTGATGGTTTTCTGGTACGCCCGACAGGGTTCGAACCTGCGACCTATAGAGTCGGAGTCTATCGCGCTATCCAGCTGCGCCACGGGCGCATACCAACGAGCAACAGCCATCTGGCGATTGCTCTATGTATTATACCACATATTTTTAAAAATGCAATCGACATTTGCAAACTCATCGCCCGTTTTTTGCCGCCGCCGTGCCGCGCTGGTTTGTAGCCTCCTCTAAAGATGTGGAAAAAAGATTGTGACCTTCATTCGTTGTGCCCTATTTTAAAAGAAAGTATAATAGGACATAGTAGAGTCCAAAGCAAACCGATACCGCGCCCGCACTGCCGGGCCGTAGCGCACAAAAAAGGAGTGTAGAATCGTGAGTACCAAGAAAAAAGTCATCCTCGACGTCGATACCGGTTCCGACGACGCCATCGCCATCATGCTGGCCGTCTTGTCCGGCGAGCTCGATATCATCGGCATCACCGTCACCCAGGGCAACCGCCCGTTGGCCAACTGTGTCGAGAACACCCTGCGGGTGCTGGATATGCTGGGCGTGGGCGATAAGATCCCCGTCTTTGCCGGCTGCCCGCAGCCCATGGTCCGCAACCTCACCGTGGGCCGCAACGCCGCCGTGCCCGACAACGGCATCTCCAAGACCGTCGACGGGGTCGAGTACTCCATTCACCCCGCCTATCTCGATCTGCCCGCCGCCACCTCTAAAGTGCAGCAGAAAAACGGTGTGTCCTTTATTATCGAGGCGGTCAAAAACTCCCCCGACCCGGTCACGCTGGTCCCGGTGGGTCCGCCGACCAATGTAGGCATGGCTTTCCGCATGGACCCCACTATCATCGACAATGTAGAGGAAGTGGTGTTCATGGGTGGCGGCGTCGATAAGGGCAACATCACCCCTGTGGCCGAGGCCAACTTCTACCACGACCCCGAGGCAGCCAAGATCATTATCGACAGCGGCGTCAAGTGCCGGATCATCGGCCTCAACGCCACCCACTCCGCTGAACTCACCCTCGACGATGCCGACAAGTTCATTGCCACCGGTACCCCGGCCGGCAAGCTCACCGGCGATCTCATCCGCACCCGCATCGAGGCCGAGGTGGTGCTGGGCGGCGGCAACGGCTGTTCCGACGCCATCCACGATGCGCTGTCGGTGGCCTGCATCATCGACCCCACCGTCATCACCGACCTGCGGCGGCAAAAATGCGATATTGATATCAATGGCGGCGCTTCCGACGGCCAGCTCATCGTCGAGCACCGCAACGAGAACGACACCTCGGTCAACAGCTATGTGGCTTACAGCGCCGACAAGCAAAAGTTCTTCGACATGATCTATAACGCTGTCGCCAGCCAAAAATAGGGGAGGACCATATGGATACCAAAAAGAAAGTTATTTTAGATGTAGATACCGGCTCCGACGACGCCATCGCCATTATGCTGGCGGTGCTCTCCGGCAAGCTCGACGTGGTGGGCATCACCGTCACCCAGGGTAATAAACCGCTGCCCAACTGCGTCGAGAACACCCTGCGGGTGCTCGACTTGATGGGCGTGGGCGATAAGATCCCCGTCTGTCCCGGCTGCCCGGCCCCCATGGTGAGGACTCTCACCCCCGGTCGCTATGCCAACAACCCCGAAAATCAGGTCCAGGCCCACAACAAAAAAGGCGAGCCCATCGACCTGCACCCCGCCTACCTACCGGCGCCCCCGGCCCATTCCAAGCCGCAAAATATGCACGCCTGCACCTTCCTGGTCGAGACCATCAAGCAGAGCAAAGAGAAGATCACCATCATCCCCGTCGGCCCGGCCACCAATGTGGGCATGGCTTTCCGTATGGACCCCACCATCGCCGACAACGTGGAGGAAGTGGTCTTTATGGGTGGCAGCGTCGATAAGGGCAACATCACGCCCGTGGGTGAGGCCAACTTTGTCCACGACCCCGAGGCGGTCAAGATCATTATCGACAGCGGCGTCAAGTGCCGCATCATCGGCCTCAACGCCACCCACTCGGCCGAGTTTTACCGCGAGGACGCCGATGCCTACCTGGCTATCGGCAACGCAGCCGGCAAACTGGCACACGACCTCATGTACAACCGCATCGAGGTGGGTGAGGCTCTGGGCTGGACCCAGGACGGCGGCGACGCCCTGCACGACGCGCTGGCGGTGGCCTCGGTCATCGACCCCACCGTCATCACCGACCTGCGGCAGGAGCCCTGCGATATGGATATAAACGGCGGTGCCGGCGACGGCCAGCTCATCGTCGACCACCGCGGCGGCCAAGACCCCAATGCCAACACCTTTGTCGCCTACAAGGCCGATAAAAAGAAGTTCTTCCAAATGATCTACGACGCCTTAAAAAATCAAAAATGATCGCCCTTTACCGAGCGCCCAGCCACTCCCGTGTGGCCGGGCGCTCGGCCCATCTGACCCATCTTGCTTCTTATATAATAGGGAGGAGGTCCACCCATGAAAAAACAGATCCCCGTCATCCTCGATGTCGATACCGGCTCCGACGACGCTGCCGCCATCCTGCTGGCGCTGCTGAGCGACCGGCTCAAGGTGTTGGGCATCACCGTCGTCCGCGGCGCGGTGCCGCTCTCTAACTGTGTGCAAAACACGCTGCAGGTGCTCGACCTGGTGGGTATGGGCGTTCAGGTCCCGGTCTACCCCGGCTGCCCGGCCCCCATGGTGCGCGAGCTCACCCCCGGCCGCCTGGCAAACCATCCGCACCACGCCACCCAGGCGTACGATAAGCAGGGGAGGCCCATCCAGCTGCACCCGCCGGTGCTGCCCATCCCCGCGCCCCACACCCGGCCCCAAACCACCCACGCCTGTACCTATCTGGTAGAGGCTCTCAAAAACAGCCCTCAAAAAGTGACCTTCATCTCTGTGGGTATGCCCACCAATCTGGGCATGGCTTTCCGCATGGACCCCACCATCGCCGACAAGGTGGAAGAAGTGGTGTTCATGGGCGGCAGTGTAGACAAAGGCAACGCCACCCCCGTGGCCGAATCCAACTTTTTCCGCGACCCCGAGGCGGCCAAGATCGTGCTCGACAGCGGCGTCGCCTGCCGTATCATCGGCCTCAATGCCACCCACTCAGCCGAGTTTCACCGCCCCGACGCCGCCCGCCTGGCGTCACTGGGCACGCCTGCCGGTCGGCTGGTGGCCGATATGATCGAAAACCGCATCCAGGTGGGCGAGTCGCTGGGCTGGACAGTCGACGGCGGCGATGCTCTGCACGATGCGCTGGCGGTGGCCTCGGTCATCGACCCCACCGTCATCACCGACCTGCGGCAAGAGCCCTGCGATATGGACATAAACGGCGGTGCCGGCGACGGCCAGCTCATCGTCGACCACCGCGGCGGCATCCGCCCCGACGTCCACACCGCTGTTGCCTATCGCGCCGACAAAGAGAAGTTCTTATCTATGCTGCTGGCCGCCTGTGCCGGTTAAAGCCCAGGTTTTGTATATTTAAAAAAAGAGAGAGACGCACCGAGTGCGTCTCTCTCTTTTTATTCCAATGGGTAATGATCGCACTGCTTAAAAGGGAATAAAAATACACGCCGTATAACAAAATGGGTATTCGATAAAAAAAGTAAAAAAGATAGTAAAAAGGCGTTGACAGGCGGTAAGGGGTGTGGTAATATAAACAAGCTGTCAGCGACAGGGGGCCGAGAAAACGGCCTAACAGTCGGGTTTGTCGGCGGGGGCGAAAAGCTCCGGCGAAA
>NZ_JACOGI010000004.1:0-44497 GCF_014269355.1 Neobittarella massiliensis (ex Bilen et al. 2018) | reverse complement strand
ACGCCGGAGAGACTGTCGGTGAGGGTGAGGTCGGTGCTGGCGGCGGCAAGACCGGGGGCGGTCTTATCGATCTTGATCTCGTCTTCTTTTTTTACCGATACAGCGTTTTCTTTGGAGCTCTCGGCCTGCAGGTACACCGGCTTGCCGGAGAGCTCGTCGGTGTACTGCTGGACCTTGTTCGTCTCGTCCAGCAGCACCTTGTCGCCGGTATTTTGCCTGTCGGTGATGCCGAACCGGTCGAAGTCGCCGGGGCAGAACTCGATCTTCACGTCCCCGTTGTTCCAGCCGTTTTCGTTGGCTGGGGTGCGGATGTAGTGGTAGTCTTTGCCCGGCTCCAGCTGTTCCTCTTCCGGGGCGGCAGGGTCGTAGGGAATGAGCGGCTGTTCGGGCACCAGTTCGGTGCCAGAGTACTGGCGGGAACCGAAGAAGTCGTCGCTCATGACCTGACCGACGGTGACAGCTTTATTTTGGGGGTTGTTTATCTTTACCCTATAGGTGATGGTATTGCCGGCGGCGGTACAGCCGAATGGTATACCGTCGGCAGCTACATCGATATCTTCGGTGAGGGGCTTGCCGTCTACCACGATCTGCTGGCCCTCGGCCGCGGTGAGGATATCCAGCCCGGCGGTGGGATATTTTTTGTATTTGTCGTCGCTCTGGGGGACGATGGTGAGATGGTCGTACACTACTTCCTGCCCGGCGTCGGGGTGGGTGTTTTTGACGATGGCCTGCACGGTGACTATATCGCCGTCTTTCAGCTGCTTTTTCTGCTCGTCGCTCATTTCGCTGCCGTCGGTGCCAAGCAGCTTGGTACTGACGAATTGCGGCGCATAGTGGGTGTAGCGGGCAGATTTAAAGGCCAGGTCTACTGTTGAATCGGTGGGCAGGGCGCTCGTTTTATTCCAGATAATTGAACCGCTTATGCTCAACCACGCCTTATCCGTATTGGCGATACTGGCCTTCCGCTCAACAGTAATATGGCGGTTATCCAACCCCCAGGTGAGCTTTTTCGTATCATGGTCATAAGCCAGCGTTATATTTTGTTTCGTTTGCATCTCGGATGCGGTGAGGCCATCGTCGTTTGTATAGCTATCAAATTTGTCTACCCCGTTAACACTGTGAAAATTCCATGAGGATACTGTTTTTTGGTTGCGGTTGCCATCAAGCCCTACCACAAAATACTGGTTAATTTGTTGGTCAGTAGCTGTGACCGGTGGTTTTTCCGGTATCAAATGCATCGTCGTTGTTAAGTAGGTAAGGCTGGGGTGCAGTTTCATCTCGGTCTCGGCCACGATCTCCCAGCTGGCGTTCATAGAGAGGAGATTTTTACTCGACACGCCTGAACCGGTATAATATCTTGTCTCGGGCTTTTGTGGGTGGTCCCAATAAGACTTTACATCAGCCGCGTGCCAGCTGTTGCCGTCAGATAAAAGACCCAGTACACCTGCTGTGTCCTCTTCTGGGTGGCTGTAGTCAAATATCTCTTGCAGGTCAAAGCTCCCCACGAATTCGCTGCTGGAATCGTCTTCGGCTGCGGCCGCTGAAACGGCTGGCAGCCCCGGCGGCAGGCTGCCCACACACAGGGCCACCGCCAGCAGGCCGGCCAACAGTCGGCTCTTGTTCAATTTTATCGACATGATCGTTCCCTCCTGTTTTTCCACACACAGATATGACACGCTACATTTCTATAATGTCGGGGCGCGGGGAAAAGGGACAACTTTTTTGTAAAATATGGGATACCGGTGTTTTTTGTCGAATCTGCAGGCCGGCAATGTTATAATAGCAGCATATCTGCCATCGGTATGCCGTTTGTGCCGGCGATATATTTCGTTAAGACAGTGGGGGAAGATCGTATGCAATTGACCCATCAGCAATTGGGCGAGCTGCTGGTGCGCGCCAGACGGGGCGACCGGGCCGCCTTTGACGCGCTGTATGCCGCCACCGCCCCCATGCAGGCCGGACAGATACGGCGCTATTTGGGCGACGACAAGGCCACCGACGATATTTTGCAGGGCGTGTACCTGGTGTTATGGCAAAATATTGGGCGGCTGTCGCAGCCGCGGGGGCTGGTGGCCTACCTAAACCGCATCACCTATAACCTGTGCATGAACTACCGCCGCCGACAGGCACGGGAGACCGAGCGCGTGCAGGGGGCAGGAGAGCTGGAGGACATCGCCGACCGCCGCGACCCGGTGGCCGCCTATGACGACCGCGAGGCGGTGCGCACCGCTTTAGGCTGGCTGAGCGAAAACGAGCTGGAGGCGGTGACCCTGCGCTACTTTGAGCAGCTGAAGATCGCCCAGGTGGCAGACAGGATGCACCTTTCGGAGCGGACGGTAAAACGGCTGTTGCGCGCGGCGCTGGACAAGATGCGGCAGGGGCTGCACTTTGTATTCCTCCCCCTCCCTCTGCCCCTGTTGCATTGGGGCGCGGCGCGCCCGGCCGGAGATAAAGGGCGGGCCGCGCGCCGGCTGCTGCCGGCGGGGATAGCGGCGATACTCTGCTGCTTTGGGGCGGCGGCCACGCTGCGGCCGATCGACATACAGGCCACCGTGCAGGACAGCCAGCCGGCGCGGCAGAAAACCGTACAAATACAGCCGCGCGGGCTGACCGGTAACAACCGGGTACAGATGTACGGGCCAAGTGGAAAAGCCGTGGCTTTGACCGAGCGGCGCCGCGGTGCAGTATACACCGCCACCGTGACCGAGGAGGGAGAATACACGGTGCGGGCCCGGTCGCCGGGCGGCACCCAGAGCCAAACGGCGGTGTATGTGCAGGGGGTGGACCGCCGGGGGCCACAGCTGCTGCACTTTATGCAAGACGGCAGCACGCTGACTTTACAGCTGGCGGATGACAGCGACCTGCAGGCGGTGACCTGTGTGGGCAGCGACGGCGGTATATACCCGGGCAAATTGGACCGGGCGGCCAAGAGGGCTGTGTTTTCTATACCGCCGGGCGACTACACGGTGCAGGCGACCGACGTTTTGGGCAACGGATCGACCGGCACGGTGCACATGGACCTGGCCTAAATAAAAAAGAGGGCTGCCCCGCTCTGGCCGGGCGGCCCTCTTTTTATCTGCTGCTGGGTTATGCAGCGGTCATCGATCCTCTTGTTCTGGCGGCGGGGGCGCGACTTTGATGAGCACCTTGAGGATGCGCTGGTCGTCTACCTGGGTGACCTCGACCTCCAGATTCTCGAAGGTGAAGCGCTCGCCTTTTTGGGGGATGTGCTCGAACTCCTCCAGCACCCAACCGCTGACGCTGGTGGCGTCGAAATCGTAGCCGTCGGTGTCAAAGCCCAGCTTCTCGAGCATGTCGTAGACATTTAAGTCGCCGCTGACCTCGTACAGGTCCTCCCCCACCGGGATGATGGAGTAGGTGATCTCCTCGTGTTCGTCCCAGATATCGCCCACCAGCTCTTCGAGCAGGTCTTCGAGGGTGACGATGCCCAGGGTGCCGCCGTACTGGTCGGTGACCACGGCCATGTGCAACTTCTCGCGCTGCAGCTCGCGCAGCAGCTGCGAGATATTTTTGGTGGGGGGCACATACAGCGCCTTTTGCAGGATATCGGCCACCTTAAAATTCTGGCCTTTACACAGGCGCATGACGAACTCCTGCTGGTTGAGGATGCCGATGATATTGTCTATGTTTTTTTCGTACACCGGGATGCGGGAGTACCGCTCGGCAAAAAACAGGTCGCGTATCTCGTCGATATCGTCGCCCACCTCGACCCCAACCACGTCGACGCGGGGGGTGAGCACCTCGTTGACGGTGATCTCGTCGAACTCCAGCGCGGAGCGCACCAGCTCGCTCTCCTGGCTCTCGAGCACGCCTTCCTGGCCGATCTCCTCGACGATGACTTTGAGCTCGTCTTCGGTGACCGAGGGCTGGGCGGTGACTTCGCCCATTGAGCCCTGCAGCTTTTTAGAGACCACATTTTTGAGTTTGCTGAACATCCACACAAAGGGGGCAAACACCTTCATGAGCACCCGCAGCGTGCCGGCAGAGAACATGGCAAAGCTCTCGGAGTACTCGTTGGCCACCGACTTGGGCAGCACCTCGCCGAAAATGAGCACCACGATGGTCATGACCAGGGTGGACACACCCGCGCCGCTGGCGCCCAGCAGGGCGGTGAACAGCACGGTGCCGATAGAGGCGGAGGCGATGTTGACGATGTTGTTGCCGATGAGGATGGTGGAGATCGCCTTGTCGAACTGCTCGGCCACGTCGAGCGCGCGCGACGCCTTTTTTGAGCCGCCTTTAGCCAGCTTTTTGAGCCGGATGCGGTTGACGGTGGACAGCGCGGTCTCGGACGCCGAAAAAAATGCCGACAGTGCAACTAAAACGACGATGAGCATGATAAACAGGCCTATACTGCCATCTTCCAATGTAGGTAACACTCCTTTTTTATGATGACGGTTGGTGGCGGGCGTGCAAATAGCCCTTACTTGAAATTTGTTCGTATCATTTCTACTATAGCAAAAACCCGCTTATGCTGCAAGAGAAACTACAGGATAGACCGCGTCCAAAAAATATTGGAAAACGGCCGGGCGCCGAGAAACGGCCGGGCAGGTTGTGTTTGGCGGCGTTTCATCGTATACTGGGACTGTATGTTTTTTACATCTGCAAAGAGAGGTCTCTATCTATGAACAGAAAAAGAGTCTCGCACATCTTTTACCGGGCGCTGCCGGGCGTGGTGGTGGTGTGCACCGGTGTTTTGCTGTTTGTGCTGTGCATCAACTTTAAGGGCATCGCCCAGTCGATACAGCAGTTCAGCGGTATTTTGACGCCATTTTTTGCCGCCTTTGCCATCGCCTACGTGCTGAGCACCCCGCTCAATTACCTGGAGCGCAAATGGCTAAAGGGCATACGCAGCCCCCGGCTGCGGCGGCTGGTGGCGGCGCTGCTGGTGTACACGATGGCCCTGCTGATCGTGGCCGCATTTATTGCGGTGGTGCTGCCCCAGGTGGTGCTGAGCGTGCGCACGCTGCTGGAGTACATACCCGGCTGGTACAAACAGCTGGAGTCGCTGGTGCGCACCACGCTGGCCGAGCACTCGTTTGACCCGGCCAAGGTCACCGACCTGTTCGCCTCGTGGGAGGTGTACCTGGTACAGGCGCTGGATATCGCCAAGCAGACGCTGCCCAAACTGCTGGACTTTTCGCTCTCGATCGGGTCGTTTGTGCTCAACATTTTAGTGGCGCTGGTGGCCAGCATCTACCTGCTGTTTAATAAGGAGCGTTTTTGCTCGCAGGCCAAGCGGCTGCTGTACGCCACGGTGCGCCGCAGTACTGCCGACAAGACCATATCGGTGGTGGACCTGAGCCACCGCACCTTTGGCGGCTTTTTATCGGGCAAGCTGATCGACTCGCTGATCATCGGCATCATCTGTTTTGTGGGCTGCAGCCTGATGAAGATGCCGTTTGCCCTGCTGGTGAGCGTGGTCATTGGGGTGACCAACATCATCCCCTTTTTTGGGCCGATCATCGGCGCGGTACCGGCGGCGTTCATCATCCTCATCGCCGAGCCCATCAAGGCACTGTGGTTCGTGCTGTTCGTCATCGCGCTGCAGCAGTTCGACGGCAACTTTTTGGGGCCCAAGATCCTGGGGCAATCCACCGGTCTCTCGGCTTTTTGGGTGATGTTCTCCATCCTTATCGCCGGGCACTTTTTGGGGGTGCTGGGCATGGTCGTGGGGGTGCCCATGTTCTCGGTCATCTATGTGCTTACCAAATCGCTGGTGGAGGAGCGGCTTAAAAAGCGCGGCATGCCCACCGACGCCGAGACCTACAAAGCCGCAGGGCCGGTGGCCCCGGTAGAGGAGGACGTACCCGTCAGGCCGACGGTGGCCGAGACGTTTGAGCGCTGAGCGGGCGCGGATCGAGACCGGTATGCGGAATTATGTACCGGCCCTGCCGCTTGGCCGGTACGCCGGGGCTTTGCTTAGGGCCTTGATCGAGGCTTTTACAAAAAAGAGCACGGCGAAAACGCCGTGCTCTTTTTTGCTCTCTATTGCCGCGGGCGGGGCGGCGATGGGCGGCGCCTGTTCACTGCCTTGTGAGCAGTACCGCCAGCGTTGGGCTGCTCTGCCGATACGGGGCGCCGGATACGTCGCCGTAGCAGGCGCACACCGCAAACCCAGCGGCCTGCACTTCGTCGGCGAGACTCTCGCGGGTAAAGTAGGTATCCCACAGGTAAAAGCGGCGTATCTCGGTTTCGGTGATGACGGCCGTTTGGCGCAGGGTGAGATCGTCGGCAAAGTAGCCGGCACTGTTTACTTCCAGGTGTGCAGCGGGGCTCCAAAATCCACCGGCGGGGTGGTCTTCCCAACTGCGGCCACAGGTAAAGTCGCTGTACTGCCGCATGGAGAATACATCCAGCAGCAGTTTTCCACCGGGTCTTAGTGCGCGGTGGATCTTTTGCAGTACGGTTTTTCTATCCTCGCCCGAAAGAGCGCCGTAGTCGCAGTAGATGAGTGTAGCCAGATCAAAAGCGGCACGGGACGACAGCTGGAGGTAGTTTTGACAGACATAGCGAATATCCAGCCGCTGTTTTTGGGCCGCAGCAGTCGCATAGTTTATGGAGCGGGATGAAAAATCGACACCTGTGACCCGGTATCCCGCCCGGCAGAACCGCTCGGCGTACAGGCCGGGGCCGCAGCCGACATCCAACAGCGACCGGTACTCCTGTGGGGGCAATATTTCTTTGATCCACGCCACCGAGCGGTCGATAAACCGATGGGGACGGCTGGCGCCATCAAATGAAGGGTCGAGATGGGCGGCCAGCATCTGGCTGGATATGTGCGCGTCGGTCCAGATGCTGACATCGCTGGGGGCGTAGGCGGTGGCCGGGGGCTGCAGGCAGGCGGCTAGTTGATGATACATCGCAGTTTTTCCTCTCCAGATAAAAAGGGGTATGAAGATCGTTTTTTGACAATGTGTACCGTTTCGCTCTTTTAAAAAGCGGCCATATTTTACAGGCATGCAGAAGTGTTTTTGCAGCGTGACTTGAAGGGACGAGCATATGCCAGACCTGATGAAAAACAAATACTATCATGTTGATGTGCTCCACGAATTGGCTCTGCGCATAAAGGCCGTATATCCCACATTCGAAGCGGCTGCTTTTATTGCCGACATCATAGATGACATTTGGGACGCACGAAAGTTAAAAGAGCGTATGCGGCGTGTCACCATTTACCTGGGCAGGTATCTACCGGCAGATTATGGCCGGGCGCTCGCTATTATGGATCAGGTCATCGTGCGTTATCCCATCGGATTTCACCAAAATGCCTGTGCATGTTTTCCTGATTATGTTGAGGTATATGGGCAGGATGTGTGTAACTGGGACCTGTCGATGGCGGCTTTAGAGCGGTATACCCCTTACGCTACTGCCGAATTTGCTGTAAGGCCGTTTATCATACATCACGAAGAACGCATGATGCGGCAGATGTCCATCTGGGCCGGTCATGAAGATGCATTTGTGCGGCGGCTGGCCAGCGAGGGCTGCCGCCCACAACTGCCCTGGGGCCAGGCGCTGCCCAGCTTTAAAAAAGATCCGTCGCCAGTGCTCGGCATCCTGGAACAGCTGAAGACCGATCCATCGGTCCATGTCCGCAAAAGCGTGGCCAACAATCTCAATGATATATCTAAAACACATCCCGACCTGGTCGTAACGATCGCCAGAGAGTGGTACGGAAAGCACCCATATACCGATTGGATCGTAAAACACGGGTGCCGATCTCTCCTTAAAAAAGGCGATCGGGGCGCGCTGGATATCTTTGGCCTTTCTGCTGTCGACTGTGTAGACATTATCGACTTTTCACTGGGGGCATCGGCCGTCTCGATCGGAGAGAGCCTGCCTTTTTCCGTTTGTATAGAGGCCAAAAGAGCAGCTCGGTTACGGCTGGAATACAGCATCGATTATGTAAAGGCGGGCGGCAAAAAGAGCCGCAAAATATTTTTTATATCCGAGATATCCCTAAAGGCGGGACAGAGAAAGCGCTACGACAAAACGCATTCTTTCGCCGATCTAAGCACGAGAAGCCACTATCCTGGAACGCATTCTATTGCGCTCATCATCGGCGGCACCCAGCAGGATGTACTGCATTTTGAGGTATTGGCAGCAAAATAGCCTGATCGGCAGGCAGATACGATGTACCGCCGATATTCGGGCCCGCTTTTACCCGATAAAAAGAAAGCAGCCACAGATACCTCTCTGCAGCTGCTCGAGACGATGGACAAAATGATAGCAGCAGTAGATCAAGAGGTAAGGCACAAAAACAGAACTGCCAACGCAGTCTGTTTTACCTGTGCTACTGATCTTTGCCGCTCTTTTCCGGCCGCACCGCTGATCGCTCGGTGCCGGGCACGCCGGATACACATCACCTGTTTCTCCCGTATTTTATAGGGTCTAATCGAAACATTTTGGGAAGGCTACCGGTAAGATCGGGGGCACGGTGCGGACCATGTACCGCACCGGTGCTCCCCGACAGCGCTGCGGACCCGGCCGCTCGAGGAACGGTGCCGCCCGAAAGCTCTACACGTCCATGAGGTTGAGGCCGATAGATGCGTCGTGGCGGCGGCCGATCGTCCCGTCCAGACGGCGGAGAAATATCTCGGCGGTGGCACTGATGGTGGCCTCGTTCAGGTGGCCGCCAAATACGCGGCCGGTGTCGTCGGCAAAGGTGGCGTGGATGTGCAGGTAGACCTTGCCATCCATTTGCGAGATATTGCCGATGAGCGAGGTGATCTCCATATCCCGGTCCAGTTCGGTGGGGAAATACTTCTTCTCCCCCACCCGGTAAAGCCCGACCACCGCGTGGTCAGCGGCACCCAGGCCGCTGATGGTACCGGCGGTGATGTGCTCTTTTTCGCAGACCGCAGTGATAGAAGTGATGATCTCCTCGCCGATCTGCAGCCGCAGAGCGATGGTATCGCCCAGCACTTGATAAGTCATTTGATCTCCTCCTTATTTTACTTTTAGTAATATTTTTTTGAATTACGCCTTATTGTATCTTGTCTTTTATATCTCGAACCGCAGGACCGTGCCCACGCCGATATGCTGGCTGTGGGGGCAGTGATCGGCAAAGGCAGCCAGACCCAACTCACCGGTACAGTGGCAGACCCCCACAGTCTCGATACCGGAGCGGTTAAAGTACTCGATGGTCTTGGCAGCTCGCTCCTCGTCGGCGGCAATGAGATGGGTACCGCCCACAAAGGCCTTGACCGGCTTGCCAAAGCGTCGGGCAGCAGTTTGACAGATGTTGACCGGCCCGCTGTGACTGCACCCGCTGAGCACCACCAGGCCATCTGCCCCCTCGATGACCAGAGCCATCTCTTCGCGGAAGTCGTCGAGGCAGTACTCGCCGCCGCGGGATTGCAGCTGGCAGCTGTCCAGCGGCTCGAAGGGACAGGTGCGGTCGAAGGCGGATATGAGGTAGGTGTGCCCCTCCTCCCACACCGGGTGTGTCTGGTGGGAGATCATGGCGCAGGGAATGTGGTGGCGGGTGATATACTCCTGCCCGAATGCATTGCCCACATACAGGTAGCTGTGCTCCTGATCCCAGTATTTGGGGGTAAAAAAGTAGCGGTGCACCAGCAGTTTATAGTCGTAGCCCATGCCGGCAAAGGCCAAAAAGCCACGGGTGTGGTCGTAGTGGGCGTGGGAGAGCGCCACGTACTCGACCGCCGAGAGGTCGAGCCCCAGCTGCGCCGCATTTTGCAGAAAGCGGCCGCTGTCACCGGTATCGAACAGCAGCTTATGCTGCCGGCCATTCTCGGTCACGGTGACCAGGCAGCTAAAGCCGTTTTCGCAGACCAGGCCTTCCTCTTCCCGGCCGGGGGCGGGCTGGTTATCCATGAGGATATGCAGGGTGACTTGGATAGACATGGGAGCTCCTCTCTTTACCGGGCCGGACGGCGGGCGACGACGATATCGCGGCGGATGGCCTGCGAGACCGGGTGTTCAAAGCTGTCGTACAGCTGGCCGGTGCAGGGATCGAAACCGCTCTCGGCAAACAGCTGCCGCATCTGGTCGCGGCCGAGCAAAAAGCTGTTCCAGGACAGGGCGATGGCCCCGCCGGGCCTGAGCAGCTGGCGCCAGCCGGGCAGGCAGGCCCTGAGCAGTTGGGTGGGATTGCGGGTCTTGCCGCCGTTCTGCGGGCCGGACACGTTGCCGTGGGCCACGCCGTAGGGCAGATCGCCCACGATGAGGTGGAACTGGCCCTTTTTGTAAATCTGCGGGGCAACGGTGCTGTCGCCGGCGGCAAATATGCACTGCCGGCCGCCCTGTTTTTGCTGCTGCTTATCGGCGGCATAGGTAAACTGGTGCAGCGCGGCGGTAAAGCTGGCGCCTTTGGCATCTTTTCCACCGCGGCGCTCTTTTTTATAGGTGTATTTAAAGCGCTCGGTCTGCAGGTATTTTTTTAAGTAGGCCACCGACTCCTGCACCGATTTCGAGGCGATCTCGATGCCGCAGCAGTCCATGCCCTGACGCATCCCCTCGAACAGCGTGGTCCCTTTACCGGCAATAGGATCGAGCAGCCAGAGGTCGGGGGCGTCGGCGTAATCGCTGGAGAGGCGGGCCACATTTATGAGCATACGGGTAAAGAGTTCGTTTGTCTTGCCGGTGTATTTTAAGATGGTGCTGATCCCCTCGTCGAACACCGGCTGCCAGCTGGGCTGTATGGGGCGCAGCAAGCCGTCCGGCGCCCCTGAAAACAGGGCGTAAATATCGGATAGCCGCCACAGTGCATCCAGCGCCGGTGGGGGCAGCGGCTCATCGGCTATAAAGCTGTCGCACACGCCGCCGGCCAGCTGGATGCGCGCAAAGTCGCGGCAAGGCATCGCAAAACGGCTGCAGAGCAGCTGGAGCTCGGCCAGGGCCATCTGCTGAGAATTTTTGAGGTAGACCCGGTTGTGACCGGGGTTGACCAGAATATAGTAGGTGACGGGCGGCACGGCTCGCTCCCCCTCTTTTACACAGATTTGGCGCACCGCACAGCGTGCGGCGTCCACCGCCATTATAACACATTCGGCCCCGGGCGCACAGGGGCTGCTGCACAATGACCCGCTGTTTATACGGGTGACGACCACGGCGCACATATTTTAGCAGAGGATAAGCTATCTCTGCGTTGCGCTGCGGCGACCAAGTGCTACCGTAAAGGTGCAGGTGCATAGAGGTGATCTTTATGGGGATATCGGCAGCCGCACACGCCAGCTGCGGCCGCAGCAGAGCCTGATCCCGGCAGCGCTGGGGGGGCTTGTTGTACATTGCCCGACAGACCGTCTTCAGCTGGCAGCGCGGCAACGGCCGACCGGACCTGAAGGTGATCGGCCGTATCACCACCGCACTGCAAGTCGGCGCCGGCGACCCGTTGGCCTAAGCGGAACGCGATGCCTCTGCGCCAAGGCGGCCGCGGCGCATAAAGAGCACAGCCATGCCGGGTACCGCGGTGACACTGGGGCACTGGGGCACTGCGGTGCTTTTTGGCTGGGTGGCCCGGTGACGGCACTTTTTCGGCAGCACCGGCCGCTGTTGGGCCGGATATACGGCTCGGCGCCGCCGGTGGCGATATGCAACCGGCCGCAGCCGGGACAGGTGTGCCCACGGCTGTGGGTACCAGGCACCGCTTACGGCTATCTGCTGCCGCGGCCACTATGTTACACGGTACTGGGGGCACCGCTTACTTGGGCGTTTTTTTGCCCAGGACGCAGCAGGGCCCGGCACGGGATACGTGCCGGGCCCTGCCCTATGGTGGCCGCAGTGGCGGCTACCTATATGCAGTTAGATGCTGAGATCGGGAACGGTGGGGTCTACTGTGTTATACACCTCAACGAGTTTGTTCCAGGTGTTGCGGCCGACGATGCCGTCAGCCGGCAGGCCGAAGGCCTCTTGGAACAGCTGCACCGAGTACTTGGTGGAGTTGCCGAAGGTGCCGTCGACCGACTCTCTCTGCACGATGGGATAGCGGGTGGCGACGACGCTGAGGTAGTGCTGGATATCACGTACCGGGTTGCCGGTGCTGCCGAGGGAGTAGCTGCGGCCGGGGTAGGGTTTGGCCACCGGCTTTACGGGGTTGACGCAGAGCTCCTGACAGAAGGCCTTCCAGGTGGCCCAGCCGACTTTGCCGTCTACGCCCAGACCCTTGATCTGCTGGAAGGTGCGCACCGAGTTTTGAGTGGCCGAGCCGTACTGGCCGTCGACGGTGACCGCCGGGATCTGTGCATAGCGGGTCTTGATGGCATTGAGATAGTACTGTACATCGGCCACGTTAGAACCGGAGGAACCGACGGTGAGTACGTACCCGGGATAGGATTTGCATACGCAACTAGACATGATTGTTCACCTCATAAAAAAATTGTGACGAAGATAGGATATGTCTTGTGTACAGGGCCGGCAACACAGGCGTACCGCGCTGCCGGCGGGTTGGCGGCGCTTTTTATTCTCTTTACACCGCTGGTCGCGGGAACCGGCCCCTCGTTTTGCACCGGCACTCAGGGGCTTTTACTCGGGGCAGACCATTCTGCTCACCCGCGTTTTGGTGAGGTCCGCGCCACCGCCAAGGCGGTGCGAAGGGCTGCGCCCTGAGAGCGGTCCTCACGCTTTTTGCGCCGTTTGCGGGTGGGACGGATTTTCAGTCCTGATGATGCCATTAGCCGACTTTGCGCAGATAGGGTTCGTGTGCTCACCCGCGTTTTGGTGAGGTCCGCGCCACCGCCAAGGCAGTGCGAAGGGCTGCGCCCTGAGAGCGGTCCTCACGCTTTTTGCGCCGCTTGCGGGTGGGACGGATTTTCAGTCCTGATGATGCCATTAGCTGGCTTTGCGCAGATATGATTCGTGTGCTCACCCGCGTTTTGGTGAGGTCCGCGCCACCGCCAAGGCGGTGCGAAGGGCTGCGCCCTGAGAGCGGTCCTCACGCTTTTTGCGCCGCTTGCGGGTGGGACGGATTTCCGGTCCTGATGATGCCATTAGCTGGCTTTGTACAAATATGGCGCGTGTGCTCACCCGCGTTTTGGTGAGGTCCGTGCCACCGCCGAGGCGGTGCGAAGGGCTGCGCCTTGAGAGCGGTCCTCACGCTTTTTGCGCCGCTTGCGGGTGGGACGGATTTTTAGTCCTAATGATGCCATTAGCTGGCTTTGCACAGATAGGGTTCGTGTGCTCACCCGCGTTTTGGTGAGGTCCGTGCCACCGCCAAGGCGGTGCGAAGGGCTGCGCCCTGAGAGCGGTCCTCACGCTTTTTGCGCCGCTTGCGGGTGGGACGGATTTTTAGTCCTAATGATGCTCTTAGCTGGCTTTGCGCAGATAGGGTTCGTGTGCTCACCCGCGTTTTGGTGAGGTCCGTGTCACCGCCAAGGCGGTGCGAAGGGCTGCGCCCTGAGAGCGGTCCTCACGCTTTTTGCGCCGCTTGCGGGTGGGACGGATTTTCAGTCCTGATGATGCCATTAGCTGGCTTTGCGCAGATAGGGTTCGTGTGCTCACCCGCGTTTTGGTGAGGTCCGCGCCACCGCCAAGGCGGTGCGAAGGGCTGTGCCCTGAGAGTGGTCCTCACGCTTTTTGCGCCGCTTTTGGGTGGGATGGATTTTCAGTCCCGATGATGCTCTTAGCTGGCTTTGCGCAAAAAGTTAGATGGTGTTATACACCCGGCACATGCTGTTCCAAGTTGCCTGGCCGACGATACCGTCGACGGTGAGGCCGAAGTTCTGCTGGAACAGCCGCACCGACTGGGTGGTGGCGGGGCCAAATATGCCGTCGACGGTGACCCGCGGGATCTGTGGGTAGCCCAGCGAGATGATGTTGAGCATCGACTGGATGTTGCGCACCGCATTTCCGGTAGAGCCCTGGCGATAGGTCCCGCCCGGGTAGGCCGGGCAGGGAGGTTTTACCGGCAGGCCGCAGAACTGCTCACAGATAGAGGCCCAGGTAGCCGGGCCGACGATGCCGTCTTGGGTGAGCCCGAACAGCCGCTGGAATACCATGACCGCCTCTTGGGTGCCGGTGCCGAAGATGCCGTCGACCGTGAGCCGCGGGATGAGGATATTGACGGTGCCGATGGCGTTGAGGTAGAACTGCACATCGCTGACGTTGGTGCCGCGGCTGCCCAGCCGCAGCGGTGTGCCGGGGTAAGTCTTACAGGGACAGTTGACGTCGGGCACCTCGGGCGATACTTCTTTGTAGACCTGGATGAGCTTGTTCCAGGTCTCCTGGCCGACGATACCGTCGGTAGGCAGGCCGAAGTACTGCTGGAAGGCCTTGACGCTGGTGGTGGTGCCGGGGCCAAAAATGCCGTCGACAGCCAGGTCGGGGATCTCGTCGTAGAACTGAGCTACCGACTTGAGCACGTACTGGACCACCTTGACCCCGTCGCCGGTATCCCCCTCCCGCAGGACGGAGGACGGCGGGCTGTCGGGCACGTCGATATCTTCGCCTTCACTGCCCAGCTCGGCCAGCTTTTTGACCGCCACATAGATGTAGGAGATCTTGTACCAGGTGCCTTTGCCGACGATGCCGTCCTGCGTCATGTTGAACGCCTTTTGGAAGGCGCGGACGGCGGCCTCGGTGCTCGAACCGAACTGCCCATCGACCGGGTTGATGACCGGGATAGAGGGGTAGTTGCGGCGGATGCGGTTGAGCTGGTTTTGAATGACGGTGACGTCGTAGCCGGAACTGCCCAGCCGCAGCGGCGTGCCGGGGTAGGACTGCTGGATATCCTGGATGCGGTCGCTCTCGTAGAGATAGACCTCGTTTCCGTAGTAGCGGCGCAGGATCTGCAGCGGCGTGAGGCCCTGGTTGGCCAGCGTGACCGTGCCCCACTGTTTGAGACCGGGACAGTTGGTCACCTGGCGGCCGTCACAGTACTCGGCATAAAACGGCTCCTCGCGGCCGGTCTTGCGGATAAAGACGTTGAAGATCTCGTCCACGATGCGGCTGATGTTCTCGAAGATGTTGCGGTTTTTGACGAAATACTGGTCGTACTGGGTGGAGTTGGTAATCTGGAAATTGTAGCCGCGGCTGGGGTACCACTCGGTATACACCCGGTTGAGGGCCAGCGAGATCTGGCAGTAGATGTTGGCCCGCAAGGCATTTTCGGGCCAGGTGGGATAGATCTCGCTGGAGGCCACGTTTTTGATATAGTCGCGGAAGCTGACAGTCACGTTTTCAGCTGAGGCGTTAGTGGGACGGCCCAAGTGGACGGTGATGTTGGTGGGGATGATGGGCTGCACCAGGATACGGCTCTCCGGCGGGGCCGTAGAGTAGCAGGGACAGGGCAGCGCCTGTTGGTTGGGTGGGATATTATAATACTGGGCGGGCGCCGCGTGGCTGCCCGTGTCGTCGGGGATCATCTGCACTTCCTGTAGGGCGGTGCGCTGATCGAATATCTGTAGGTTTTTGATGGTGAAAGGCAGGTACCTGTCGGCCTCGATCACCACGTCGTAGGTCTCGTACGCTGCGCCCCGATAGCTCTCGTCGAGAGAGAGGGCCATATCTGGCGCAGTGAGCGATATGGGTTGGGTGTTGCCGTCGGCATCGGTCACCAGCTCCCGGTCAAAGACGATCTCGCCGTTTTCCTCACGGGTAACGGTGACCCGTACACTCTGTACCGGCAGGGCGTTCTGTGCTGTCTTGATGCTAAAAATCAGTTGTCCTGTGCCCAAAACAATTCCTCCTGTTCGGTTTGCATTTCGCCACAGCGGCTGCCCGCCTGCCGCCAGGGTCATCACATTCTATGCCCGCCGGGCAGAGAGGGTTCACCGTTTTGACAAGGGCCATAGGCACATGGTATGATAGCTGCGATGTGGCCGCCCCCAAGGTGCGGCCTGCTTTGCCCACAAAGGAGGGACCGACTATGCTGCGGGTAGACAAGACAGCAGTGATGAATATGGAAAATGCCCTGCGGGGCGCGCGCAATCCGCTCAACAGCTGGGCGCGGTCGGACAGCGCTTACGGCGACGACGGCCAATACCTACTGGGGGAAAATGACCTGTCGCTGGCTATGCGGCTGGCCCGGGCCGGCTCGGATCACCGCAAATTTATGCGGCAGATCTTCGTGTCGGTAGACATTACCGCCCCGCTGTACTGGTGGAAAGAATTTGATACCTACAAGGTAGGCACGGTGGCCAACTCCACCTCTACCATGCACAAGATACACGCTAAGCCCTTTTCGGCCGACGATTTTAGCTGCGACCGGATGAATGGCACCGCCCGCGCCTGTTTAGACGGGGTGATCGCCTGCCTGGAGCAGCTGCGCCAGCAGTACTTGCAGACCAAGGATAAAGAGATCTGGTACTCGATGATCCAGCTGCTGCCCACCAGCTATGAGCAGATGCGCACCGTGACCATGAATTACGAAAATCTGGTGAGCATGTACTACGCGCGCAAGGACCACAAGCTGGCCGAGTGGCATGTGTTTTGCGACTGGATCGGCTCCCTGCCCTACGCCAAAGAGCTGATCACCGGCATCCGCGACGAAAAATAGAGAACTCATGCATCACGTACAAAGAGAACTGCCGGCAAAAAAGCCGGCAGTTCTCTTTGTATTTTTTGATGGACGATCAGGTGCGGCGGGCGCGGGCGAACGCCCGCCCCATAAGCTTGGTGAGCCTAGTGAGCTCGGCCAGCAGCAGCACCGAGCCCGCCAGCGCTACAATTTTTACCCACATGTACAGCGGCAACGGGACTGTGCCGAAAAAGGAGCCGCCAAACTGGGTGATGATCACCTGCAGCAAAAAGGTGCCGGCAAACACTCCCAGCATGAGCCGGTTGGCGCCCAGGTTTTTAAAGATGCTGTCGCTGCCCAGCTCGCGGCTGTTAAAGGCGTTGAGCAGCTGAAAGACCACGAAAAGAGTAAACAGTATCGTTGGCTGTTGGCGCGGCGTGCCGCCCAAAAAGCCTGTCCAGTGCTGGGCCATGAACACCGCCGAGATGAAGACGCCGTTTACCGCGATACGCGCCAGCATGCCACCGGAGACGATACTGGCGCTGCGGCTGGTGGGCCGACGACGCATCAGATCGCCACGCATCGGCTCGAGCCCCAGTGTCAGGGCCGGCGGGCCGTCCATGATGATATTGATCCACAGCAGTTGCAGGGCAGTAAACGGGGCGGCGAACCCCGACAGGATGGAGCAGAGCACCACGATGACCGAGGAGAGGTTGACGGTGAGCTGAAACTGAATGAAGCGCTGAAAATTTTCGTAGATGCCGCGGCCCCACTGCACCGCCTTGACGATGGTGGAAAAGCTGTCGTCGAGCAGCACGATGTCGCTGGCCTCTTTTGAGACCTCGGTGCCGGAGATGCCCATAGCTACCCCCACGTCGGCATTTTTGATAGCCGGCGCGTCATTGATACCGTCGCCGGTGACAGCCACCACATCGCCCTGCGCCTTGAGGGCGTCGACCACCCGCATTTTGACCACCGGCGTGCTGCGGGCGATGACCCGGATGCGGGGCAGCTCTCGGGCAAGCTGCGCATCGGTCATGTTTTCGATCTGATGGGCCTCGACGGCGACGTGATCACCGTCTAAAAGGCCCAGCTCGTCGGCGATGGCCCGGGCGGTGACGATGTTGTCGCCGGTGAGCATCTTCAGCTCGATACCGGCGCTGCGGCAGCGCTCCACCGCCGCATACACATCCCGCCGCAGTGGGTCGGTGATGGCGACAAAGCCGTCAAATATCATCCCCTGCTCGATCTCGCCGCGCTCGGCGTCAAAGTCGGGGCGGCTCTGCAGCTCCTTATGGGCAAAGCCCAGCACGCGGCAGGCCTTTTCCTGAAAACGGGCTATCTGGGCCTGCGCCTCCTGCCGCTCGCTGTCGTCTATGGCGCACATCGAGAGGATCTTCTCTGGGCTTCCCTTACTGTAGGCCAGGTACCTCTCCCCCGCCGCCAGCACGGTAGTCATGTTTTTGCGCTCGGAGGTAAAGGGGTAGACATATACCGGGCTGCCGCTATTGCGCAGGTCACAGTAGCGGCAGCCGGCTTTTTGTGCCGCCACCAGCAGCGCACATTCGGTGGGGTTGCCGATAAACTGGGCGCGGCCGTCCTCGACACGGATATCGGCGGTGGAATTAACACAGAAGTTTTCCAGCAGGTCTGCGTCGTGCAAGTCCTGGGGCTTTACCAGCCGGCGGTGCGCGTACACGTCGGTGACGGTCATGCGGTTTTCGGTGAGGGTACCGGTCTTATCTGAGCAGATGACACTTATGCAGCCCACCGTCTCACAGGCGATCATTTTTTTGACCAGCGCGTTTTGCCGGGACATTTTGATGACGTTGATGGCCAGCGACACCGCCACGATGGTGGGCAGGCCCTCGGGGACCGCGGCGACGATGAGCACGATGCTGGTGATAAATGCCTCGGACACGGTATCCAGCGTGGCGGTGCCCTGAGAGAGAAAGATGAGCAGCTGGATGATGAACACCACCGCCGCTGCCACCGAACCCATGACGGTGATGCGCTTACCCAGCGCCGCCATCTTCTCCTGCAGCGGGGTGCTGCTCTTGTCGACCGACGCCAGCTGCCGGGCGATCTGGCCGAATTCAGTGGCATCCCCCACCCCGGTGACCACCAGTTTGCCGCTGCCGCCGGTGATAAAACAGCCGGAATAGAGCATGTTGCCGCGCTCGGCGACCGGGGTGTTTTCGTCGGTGATAACAGTCTGGGCGCTCTTTTTGACCGGGGCGCTCTCGCCGGTGAGCGGCGACTCGTCGGCCATGAGAGCGACACTCTCGAGCAGGCGGCCGTCGGCGGGCAGCTTGTCCCCGGTCTCGACCAGCAGGATATCGCCCACCACGATGTCTTTTTGCGGGCAGAGCAGCACCTCGCCGCCGCGCAGCACCCGCACCCGGGTATCTGCCCCGATGCGGCCCAGCGCCTCGAACGCCTTGGCGCTGCGCCCCTCCATCACCACGGTGATGACGGTGGACAGAGAGATGGCGGCAAAGATGCCGATACACTCTAAAAAGTCGGCCTGGCCGCCGGTAAAATACCGCACCAGATTGACCCCCAGCGTGATACAGGCGGCTAAGATGAGCATGACGATCATCGGCTCGGTGGCGGAGGCGAAGATGCGGCGAGCCAGCGTGGGCGGTTTTTCGCGGGTAAAGCTGTTGGCGCCGTGACGGCGGCGGTTCTCCTCCACCGCGGCGGAAGTGAGACCGGTAGACGGATCGACCTGCAAGCGGGCCAGCAGATCAGCAGTAGTGGCGGTATGAGCGGTCATAAAAGTTTCCTCCCATAAAACTTTTACAATAGAAAAGACCCAGGTACAGCCGCAGTGACTGTACCTGGGTCTTGACGCTAAACTAAAAAAGACGCATGTACTGCCGGTAACGGCCATACATGAGTCTCGTACATTAAGGCAAGCCAGACCGGACAGACCGGTCAGTATGTTGACTTGCCACGCAAATCGCGCCTACTACTCCCCCATGGGTGTTTTCTGTTTTCAATTATTTTGATATCATACCAGTATTTCTCAGCTGTGTCAACACCAAACTTTCAGTTTTACCGGTTTTTGGGACGGTCTAGATCGCTTGCAGGCCACTAAATTCGCGCAGGGTGGCCTCCAGCGCCTGCTGCCACAGGCTGTCGTCGAAAATGAGGTCTTGCCGGCCGGCGATGAGCTGGGCAAAGTGGCGGGCCAGACCGGGATTTTTGACCAGCAGTGGGCCCAGCTGCCAGGTAGCCAGCAGATTATTGCAGATGGCCCCCTCGGTGCGAAAGCCGGCGGCAGAGTCTGCCTGCGGGTCGCAGTCGAGCGGGCGGCTGGTGTAGAGCAGCTGGCAAAAACGGCGGTCGGCACTGGCGGCAGACCACTGCTGTGCGGCGGTGCGATTTACAAAGCCGTAGGTGCGCAGATCGAGGCCGGTAAAGCGCTCGATAGCGGTGACATCGCTGACGAATACCTCACCGCTGTCGGCGGTGGTGTAGGCAAACAGGCCCATCCCCTCCTCGGGCGGCCGGTCGGCGGCAAACTGCGCGCTTTGACCCAGCGCCATGATGGCGCCCCCGCAAAACAGCATGGGCACCCCGCGCTGCACCGCCTGCATAAACTGCGGCCGGTACTGCCGCAGGTGCTGTGTAGCCGCCTGCAGATTGCGGGCTTTGCCCGGGCCCATGTACACGAAGTCGCAGCTGTCAAAGTCGAGCGCGTCGCCCAGGCTCTGGCAGCGCAGTACGCAGTTTATCTGGTTTTGTGCAAAGATATACTGCAGAGCCATCATGTTGCCGCGGTCGCCGTACAGATCGAGCAGGTCGTCGTACAGCCAGAGCAGGGTGACTTCTCTTTTATCGCTCACGGGCAGATCACCTCCAGTATCGAGTGGGCATCGTAAATCTCGGTGAGGATGAACAGGTCGCCGGTGGTATCGGCCACCACCGGGGCCAGCTGACGCACCTCGGGCTGGATGCGCACCTGATCAGGGCGAAGGCCGGCCACCTGCAGCCGCACGGCCAGATCGAGAGCTCGCGGCCCGGTGCAGACCACCTGCTCCACCTGGCCCACCAGCCGCTCAAAGCTGATATCGTACAGCCAGGTCGTGTCTTTATGGCCGGTGTGGTTGATGTTGTTGACCAGAATAATGGCCGTTTTGCCGCCGGGACAGTCGCGCTCGAGCAGGTAGGAGATAGACTGGTCGAACGAGACGGGGTTTTGGTTTTTTGACAGGATCATGGTGGCCTGACGGTCGCCTACGGCAAAGGTCTCCAGCCGCTCTTTGCTCACCGTAAAGGTGGAGGCGGCAGCGGCGGCGCGATCGAGCGGCAGACCGACGCTGCAGCACAGGGCAATCGCCCCGGTGATGTTGAGCACGTGAAACAAGCTGGGGTAGCTGGTGTGTACCCGCTGTCCACCTACCGCAAAGTCGCCGGTGGCGGGGTCAAAGTCTGTGGCCAGATACTGGGGCTTGGGGCTCTGGTAACCGCAGCTGGGGCACCGGTACTGGCCGATGTGGTTATAGTGGTAGTAGCTGTACTGCATGCGGCCCAGACAGCGGGGACAGACCCGGGCGTCGTGGGTGAGGTTGGGGCTCTCGTCGGTCGACAGAGGGGTCTTGGCCAGCCCGTAGTACACGCGGCTGTTGTGGGGGGCCAGATCGCCGCTGATGGGGTCGCAGCTGTTGAGCACCAGCTGCACGTCGGGGCCGATGGCTTGATGCAGTTTATCTACGATCACATCGACATTGCCGTTGCGGGTGAGCTGGTCGCGAAACAGGTTGGTGACCAGCAGGTAGTCGGGGGAAAACCAGCGAAAGATCAGCCGGGAGTAGCGCTCGTCCACCTCGAGCACGATAAAATCTTGTCGGGCGCGGCCGTGCAGATCGCTGGCGCACAGCAGCGTGGTGGCGACGCCGCCGGTGAGGTTGGAGCCCTTGGCATTGCCGGCCACCGAGTAGCCATTTTGGGTGAGGATATGAGCCACCAGATTGGCGGTGGTGGTCTTTCCGTTAGAGCCGGTGACGGCCAGTACCTTGCCGTTAAACCGGATGCGGGCCATCAGGTCGGGGCAGATCTTCAGGGCGACCTGCCCGGGCAGGTTGGTGGCTTTGCCCAGCAGACCGCCCAGTTTGGCCAGCAGTTTGCCCACCAGTAGAGCCAGTGTAAATCTCATGTGTTTAGATCCCTCTTTTTTTGCCGGGCACGCGGCCCGGCCACACTTCTTTGCGTTTACCGTACCGTATATTTTTACAGCCCAATGTGATGGGTGTTTGACGGCGAGTCATCTTTGGTAACTGCACTATTTTTTTGCAGTATACCAGCTGCCGCGTGTAAAAACATGCACAAAATGGGGAGGGTGATCGCTTTAGGCGGGGCGGCGATCAAAAAAGCCGGGCCCGCGACAGCTGTCGCGGGCCCGGCAGGGCACAGTGTGGACGGATATGACACGGGCGGGGGTATTTTTAACTCGAGGGAGGGGCGGCGGGGAACAGAAAGACATTTTGGCGTTTTAGCGGGCGGGCATCACAAAGCCAGCCAGAGCGGTGTTGAGAAAGTCGTGAAAGGGTCGCATTTTTAAATAGATCTCGACAGCATCGTCGAGAAACGACCCGCTCTGCAACTGGCTGTCGGTGAGCGGGCACTCGATATACCAGCTCTTATTTTTGAGGTATGCGGCCTGAGGATGGCCGGGGTCGTAGCCGCGGGGCACGTTTTTGAGAGCGGTGCCGCCGACGGTAAAGTGCCGCCGAAAATCGGGGTAGGCAATGATCTGCTGCCAGTCGTCGCCGTGGGCGGCGATGTGGTCGCGCACCATAGAAGTGGCGCCTTTTAGCATATCGGCAAACAGGCCGCCGCCGAGAAAAGAGCGGCCGCCCGGGCGGAGGTAGAGAAAGTACCCCACCGGGATGGGCTGTTTGCCGGACGGGCCGATATGGGCGCGAAAGGCGGGATTATAGGGGGATTTATCGCGGCTGAAACGGGTGTCGCGCATGAGCTTAAAGGTGAGCGCTTTGGCCGGCGTAAGGGGGATCGCGCTGTCGGCGCGATGCAGGCGGCACACCAGCTTTGCCACCAGCTGCTCGAAACACTGCTTGGCCTGCATGTACTGCGAGCGGTGCTGCAAAAACCAGTCGCGGCAGTTATTTTGTTCGAGTTGGGCGAGAAAGTCGAGCATCTGCTGCATGTTCACGCATCTCCCCCCTGCCCGTTTACAGCGGTGCGAAAGCTCTTGCTGCGCACCAGCTGGTGCACCCAGTCAGACACCTGCTGCGGCGAGCGGTAATGGGGCAGGTCGGCAAAGACCTGGGAGAGAGCGTCGAGCTCTTCCATGGCGCCGGTGTGGACGGTTGCTTGTGGGCTGGCCGGATGCAGGGCACAAAAACCCGGGTCCTGCGGGTCGATGCGGTGGCTGGCGACAGCGTAATCGACCCGGTCGGCACAGCGGCAGGACCCGCCGCCCAGGCCGCAGTAGGCGCCCAGAAAGGCGGCCATTTTTTTGCGGGTGCGGGAGAGCTTTTGCCGGTAGGCCTGGGGGGTGGTGCCGAGTATTTGGGCGGCGGTGCGGCTGTCGAGGCCGAACATGGTGCCCAGTATGTACACCGCGCGGCTGGGTGCATCGAGGCACTGCAGCATGACGCAGGTACAGGAGAGCTTGAGCTCGCGCGCCAGCAGCGCCCGGTCGACGCCGCCGCTGAGGTCGGGCAGGCCGTGCGCGCGGTCGGACAGGATATCGGCGCCGTACTCCTCAAAGCTCAGGGGATGGTCTTTAAACATGCCTTTTTGGCAGCTTGTCAGGTGGTTGACGGCGATGCGGTACACCCAGGTGGACAGAGCGCTGTCGCCGCGGAAAGAGGACAGGTGGGTCATGACCTTGATGAGGATCTCCTGCGCGGCATCCTCGGCGTCGGGGATGGTGCCCAGCATGCGCAGCGAGAGGTTAAAGACCATATCCTGTACGCTGTGCAGCACCTGTTCCAGCGCCTGTTCGTCGCCGGCGACGGCGGCGGCGAGCAGCTGTTTTTCGTGTGTTGTAGACATCATTATTTATACACCTCCTTTTTATTAGACTGGGCGGCAGCGCATTTGTGACAGAATAGAAATTGTTAATTTTTTGTAAATACGGGCACTTTTTGTCCTATTTACAGCAAAAAGCCGCAGCGCGCAGAAAACTGCGCGCTGCGGCGGCAGCCGGGCTATGATCTGGAGCCGACGGCTGGTAAGTTTTTACTGGCAGAGGGGAGCCGGCTGGTCGGGGTACTCGGCCCGCAGCTTTTTGGCCAGGGCGGTCATCTCGTCGCGCAGCTCATGGGACATATCGAACACCGGGCCGTACTGGCGCACGTTGTAGTGGGCGGTGATGTTGGCCATGATGCCGGCCATGATGGGATCTTCCCCCTCACACAGGGCCACCAGCGCGGTGGCGGTGGAGGAATTGCCGCAGCCGGTGGGGTCGACGATGTCGCCGTCCCAGCGCAGGCAGGGCACGAACCAGTGCTGATCGCCGGCGATGCTGTAGAGCCCCTTCTCGCCTACCCGGAACAGGGTGAACTCCACATCCAACTCTTTTAATTTGGCCAGGCACTCCTCCTCAGTCTCGACGCCGAAAAGGCTTTTGGTCTCGGGGAGGTTGATGGAGAAGTAGTCGACATACTGCAGCGTGTCGAGGATGCGCTCCAGATTTTCGGGCACGCAGCAGCTGGTGCCGATCTCCCACATGACTTTAAAGCAGTGGCTGTTTTTGAGCTTGCCAATCTCGGACCAGAAGAAGTGGTCGAGACCGCGGCAGATGTTGAGGCCCACGATGCCGCCGCACACCCGCTCTACATCGGCGGCGGTGGGGGTGAGATAGCCGAAGTTGTTCCAGCCGTACACCTTGGTGCCGACGATGCTGTTTTCGTAATAGGTGCCGTCGGGCCGGTACTGAACGTAGTTGTAGGTGGTGTGGTCGGTGAGCAGGCGAATCCCCTCACGGGAGAGGTTGTTCTTTTCAAACCAGGCGCCGTAGTGTTTGTCCATATCGGTGCCGGCGCCGCAGATGATGGAGCTGTCGTCGTGCCACAGGCGCAGGCCCTCGATGCCGTAGGCGGTGCCGCCCATCACGTCGTTTACCACCCGGCCGTCGACGAATTGCAGGCGGTTGGTGATGAAGTTGCCCACTGCTGCGTATTTCATGGTCATTCCTCCTTATCGGTTTGGCCTTACAGGCCGTAGCGCTCTCTGTACTGCTGGTAGGTCTTTTGGGCCAGCTGCTCGGCCTCCCTGCGCACGGCGGCCAGGTCTTTGCAGGGGCCGTACTGCATGACGTTGTAGCCGGCCGAGATGTTGGCCATGATACCGGCCATGACCGGGTCTTTGGTCTTGTGGTAGGCGTACATGGCCGCTCCGGTGGAGCAGTTGCCGCAGCCGGTGGCGTCGACTTGATCCATGAGGATGGAGTCGATGAGCCAGTGGTTTTGGCCCTCGATGGTGTACATGCCCCGCTTGCCGATGCGCATGATGCTAAAGGGGACCCCCAGGCTCTTCATGCCGCGCAGCACCTCCTCCTCGGTGTCGACGCCGAAGAGGACCTTGGCCTCGGGGTAGTTGATGGAGAACATCTCGATCTGCGAGCAGATCTGGCGGATGCGCTCCAGATTTTCGGGCACGGCGGAGGTGGCGCCTATCTCCCACATGAAGGTAAACTTCTTTTTGCGCTTGACCTCTAAAAGCTGATCCCAGAAGGTGTGATTTTCCAGGGAAATGGGAAAATACAGCACCGAATCCTGGTCGCAGGCGGCCTCGAACTGGTAGGGGTGCATCTCTAAAAAGCCCATGTTGATGGCGCCTTTATGCGCGCCGTGGACATACTCCCAGTCGTAGGTGCCGTCGTCGTGGTAGGTGAGGTAGTGGTGGGTGCAAAAGTCGCTCATGACGGTGATGCCCTGATAGGTGGCGCCGTTTTGCCGCATCCACTGACCGTAGTATTCATCGTAGTCGCTGCCCACGTTGGTGAGCATTTGACAGTCGTCATCCCACAGCTTGATGCCGGCGTAGGCAAAGATGGCCGGGCCGCCGATATGGGTGCCGCTGGTGGTGCCGTTGGGGTATTTGACGGTATCGAGCATAATGTTGCCAGAACAGATATATTTCATGATACTTCTCTCTTTACAGTGGTCGCCCCGACGGGGCCTACAGATCTTGTTTATTGAGGCCGTGCTGCTGCAGATAGTCAGCGTACATCTGCTGGGCGGTCTCCTCGGCGCGGGTGCGCATCTCGGGGGTGAACTGCTGGGTGAGACCGAACTGGCAGATGTTATAGCCGGAGGAGATGTTGGCCATGATGCCGGCCATGACCGGGTCGCGGGTGACATAATAGGCGTACATGGCCGCGCCAGTGGAACAGTTGCCGCAGCCGGTCTGGTCGACGAACTTGCCCATGTCTACGCTGGGGATGAGATAGTGCTTGTCGCCCTTGATGGTGTACATGCCGTTTTTGCCGTCGCGCATGATGATAAACGGCACCCCCAGCGTTTTGAGGGCCGCCAGCGCGTCTTCGCGGGTGTCGACGCCAAAGAGGGACTTGGTCTCGGGGTAGTTGATGGAAAACTGCTCTACTTTACAGTCGCTGATGATCTTTTTGATGCGGTCGAGGTACTCGGGGGTGCTGGTAACACCGGAGGCCTCCCACATGAACTCGAAGCCGTTTTTCTCTTTGATGCGGGCAAACTCCTCCCAGAAGACGGGGTTGTAGGCGTCGAAAAAGAAGTAGACCGCCTTGGCGCCTTTGGTAAACTGCTCGATCTGCTCGGGTCTTACTTCCATGTAGCCCATCTCGGTGGCGTAGTCGTGGGGGGCCAGATTGGAGGCGCCGTAGGTGCCGTCCTCATTATAGGTGAGGATATTGTTGTGGGTGGTCTCGTGCACCACGGTGATGCCGTCGGTGCAGACCTGGTTTTTGCGGATCCAATCGCCGTAGAGGGCATTGTAGTCCTCGCCCACATTGGTGATCATTGAGCAGCTGTCGTTCCAGATGCGGATGCCGGCATAGGCAAACGGGGACGGGCTGCCCATGTGGTACTCGGTGCAGCTGCCGTCCTGGTTCATGATGCTGTCGGTCATGGTGTTGCCAATTGCGATAAAGTCCATTTCATCACCTCAATAGTCGTTTTGCCGGATACCGGCACAGCGTGATCGATATTTGCTGGGAGCCGCGGTACGGCGGGGCGCCGACCGCATGAAAACCCTGTGCAGGGGCGGCCTGCACAGGGATGAGGGCTATTTTTCAGCTGGACAGAGCGCCTGGCGCCCGCCAGTTGTTTTGCGTAATTTTACTTTACTAGAAATGCATTTTAAAGTCAATAAGCATAAAAGGCATTTTAAATCGCTGTTCATTTTTAGCAGTATGTATAGTATTTGCGTTCATTTTTTAGAGTTCACGCCAAAACAAATTTAACGGGTCCGCTAGAAATGTGGGCCGAGACCAAAAAGTTTGCACAAAAAAAGGGCAGCTGTTTTGACAGCTGCCCGACCGGGGCAAAAATTGGGCGCAACAGCGGCTGCTGGGCAGCCCATATACAGGGGCAAAGCGGCGGCCGCGCACCGCGGCATCACTCATCACTGCATCGCCACCGCACCCCCACGACCGCCACAGCGCGCCCCAGCTACGGCGCCCCAGGCCGGGACAAAGACCACGCCAATACCGGCAGCAAAACAGAAAAGAGCCGGGGCGCCGCTGCGGGCGCCCCGGCTCTGGCATGAACACTAGCCGTGCAGAGGCCGCTCAGCTGACGCTGGCGCGGCGGGTGGCCAGGTAGGAAAAAACGGAAAACACGGCGCTGATGGCCAGGAAGAAGAGCACCGGCAGGCCCATTTGCAGGCCGCCCTCTGCAAAGCCCAAGGCCTGCGACAGCACCTTTAGCAACCACCGGGTCGCGGTGCCGCCCAACAGCTGAAAGTCGAGTACCGGAAACAGCACCAGCACCGCCAGCGGCAGGATGAGCATAAACAGCAGCCGCTGCAGGCGGCCCAGGCGCTGGTACAGCGCGGCCATGAAGTAGGTGATGGTGGCGATGGCAAAGTAGAGACTACAGCCCCACAGGAGCTGCCAGATAAGGCCGGGCAGCTGGCTTTGGCCGTAGAGCTGGGTAAAGGTGCTGCGGTAGCCCCAAAGCGGCAGCAGCAGGCGGCTGTTGAGCACATCTATCGCCGCCGCCAGCAGCGATACCACCGCGAACTGGCAGAGAAAGCTGCGCAGCATCGACTTGCGGGAGTAGCCGTTTTGGATGAGAAAACGAAAGTCTTCGGAGAAGGTAAAGACCCCCAAAAAGCCCATAAAGACAGCGGTGCTGGTCTCGAGCCCCGCTACGCCGAGCTGCCCGTCGGTGGAGACGGCGACGATGGCGGCCACGGCGATGATCGCGTAGATGACCCCGTAAAAAATGGCCAGCGCCTTGCCGCTGGAGCGCAGCTGGTAGCCGATAGATGCTTTTAGGTTCACTGTTCCCCCTCCTTTTTGGTGAGCTCAACAAAGAGCTTTTGCAGGTTGAGTTTAGAGAGCTCGAGACCGCTGTCGCAGAGCGCCTGCCGGTCGCAGCTGCCCAGAATGTAGGCTGTTTTGAGCCCGCCGAGCACATCTTCGCCGATGACCTTTTTGCCGGCGGCGTAGGCGTCGACATCGCCGGCCTTACCGGATACACAGTAGCCGCTATCGAGCAGCGACTGCACCGACTGGCTCATGAGCAGACGGCCCTCGTCGATGATGGCGATCTCCTCGATGAGGTTGGCCACCTCCTCGATAAGGTGGGTGGCGATGATGATGGTGCGGGGCTCGTCGGCGTAGTTTTTGAGCAGGAGGTGATAAAACATCTCGCGGTGATTGGCGTCGAGACCCAGCACCGGCTCGTCTAAAAACAGGTAGGGCACATCCAGACACAGCGCCACGATGAGCTTGAAGATGGAGGTGTAGCCGGTGGACAGCTCTTTGACCCGCTTTTTGGTGTTGAGGCCGAACTGCTGGGCCAACACCTGCGCCTGTTGGCGGTCAAAGCTGCCGTAGAACCGCTCGCTCCAGCGAAAGACATCGCGCACACGCATGTCTTTGGGGTAGAGGTTTTTTTCGCTCATCATGTAGAGCTTTTTTTGGGCGCGGTCGTTTTCACAGGCGGGCTCGCCGTCGATGAGCACCTGACCGCTGTCGGCAAACAGCCGGTTGGCGGCGATGCCCAGCAGGGTGGATTTGCCCGCCCCGTTGCGCCCCAGCAGGCCGTAGATCTTGCCCGGCTGGAAGGTGAGTGAGACGTTTTGCAGCGCCACGTTGTCTCCAAATCGCTTAGTCAGCTCCTGTATCTGTATCCCGGTCATCGATATAACCCCTTTCTATCAGTGCCACGACCTGCTCGCGAGTCAGGTCGAGTTTTTTGGCCTCGGCCACCAAGCTGGCCACGTAGCGGTCGAAAAAACTCTGTTGCCGCTTGGCCCGTATACGCGCGCAAGCTCCCTCTTTTACAAACATGCCCAGACCCCTCTTTTTAAATAAGATCTCCTGCTCGACGAGCAGGTTCATCCCCTTGAGCACGGTGTGGGGGTTTATCTGCCACTGGGCCGATATCTCGGTCGTGGATGGCACCTGCTGCCCCTCGGGGAACACACCGGTGAACACGGCGTCTTCTATTTGATCGGCTATCTGCAAAAAGATGGGCCGGTCGCCGCTGGTATCGATCTGCAATCCGCACGCCGCCTTTCTGGTTTGATGGTTTGTTACACATGTAACTAACTGACTAAACTATACCACGGCCGGGAACTGCTGTCAAGGAAAATATTTTAGACCCAAAACTGCGCCCGGTGACACTTATTATATAGGGGAGCTCTTTTAGGGGGCCTGGGGGGCGGCAGTGCTCCTGCGGCCGGGCGGGGATAAGAGCGCCGTGCTCCCCCCGCTCTTATCCCCGCCCCCACCTGTAGACGGCAAAAAGAGGAGGATCTCTATGCGACCCATCGACGACTGCGACCTGCCCCCCACCGGCGACCAGACCCTGCACCTTTTGGAGGACTTGGCGGCGGCGGTAAAGCTGCCCTACCTGTCGGATCTGCGGGCCCTGACTGCCTACCCGCTTTTGCTGTGTGCGCTGGACGGGATCTTACCGGCGCAGTACGCGCCGGCCGACTGGCGCGACGCCCTGCACTACTTTGCCGGCAAGCAGGCGCCCCTGTCCGCTACGGCGGCGCAGATAAAAGAGCTGCTGGTGGGTTACCTCTCGCGCGAGCTGGACCGGGCGGCACAGCCGCCGGCGAGCCGGCATTGACCGACCTGTATGATGACTGGCCTCTGCGCGGGCGGCGGGTGCTGTCCGCGCTGTTTTGGGCTCGCCCGGCCACGCCCCCACACACAGTGGCCAGACGGGCTATATGCTCCTTCTGCTGTGGTCGTCACAGCAAAAAAAGACACCCCCAGGGGCGTCTTTTTTTATAGCCGTAGACATGCTGTGCATGTATTTGACGCCCGGCGGGCACAGAGGAAGCGGATGGTCAGAGGGGGCTGAGACAGCCGGCCGGGCATGTGTCAGGGCCGGCCCTGCTGCATGGCATCGGCCAGCTGCCGCAGGGCCGCGACATCGCGCAGGGTATAGCTGCGACCCTGCTTTTCGAGATAGCCGCGGCAAACGAAGTCGCTGAGCGTCTGCTGCAGGTGGCGGTAAGAGACCCCCAGGTACTCCGCCGCGTCGACGTTGCGCTCGCGGTACTGGTCGCCGCAGGCGGCGGTGAGCAAAAACTCGGCCAGCCGGTTGGCCAGCGGATAGCCGTGGGTGCGCACGATGGTGCGCTCCATGCGCCGGCTCTTTTCGCCCAGGTAGGTACCGAGAAAGCGGAGGAACTTGACATCGTTTAACAGCGCGTGACGGCAGGTATCGAAGGGCAGCACCAGCAGCCAGCAGTTGGTCAGGGCGCGAATGCCCAGTGTCTCGCCCGGGACGCCGAGCAGCTCCAGCTCGCCGAAAAAGCAGGTGGCCTGCGGAAAGTCCAGCAGCACCGATTTGCCGTTGGGCAGGCTCTCGGACAGGCGGGCGCGGCCGGAGACCAGATAGATCAGCCGGTCGACCGGGTCTCCCTCACGCAGGATGTGCGCCCCCCGCGCAGCGCGATACAGCCGCACCACCTCCGCCACCGGGAAGGAGAAATAGTCGCCAAAGCCGGAGCGGTCGATAAATCGCTGCCGCAGCGGCTCATCAAATACCTCTTTCAAATAAATCGGCCCCCTTTTTGCCAAAACTCGGAGATTTCTCCTATCTGCAGCATACGGCAAAACGTACAATAAAGTCAATGGAAGAGCGCGGTGTTCACGCCGCATGACAAAAAGGAGATCACTATGGAAAAACGCAAGATCATTTTGGACTGTGACCCGGGCCACGACGACGCGATCGCCATTTTGTTGGCAGCCAGCCACCCGGCCATCGACCTGATGGCCATCACTGTGGTGGCGGGCAACCAGACTTTGGACAAGACGCTGCCCAACGCGCTGCACGTGTGCCAGTACCTGGATATCGATGTGCCGGTGTACGGGGGCATGCCGCTGCCGCTGGTGCGAAAACAGGTGGTGGCCGATATGATCCACGGCGAGAGCGGCCTGGACGGCCCCGTGTTTGAGCCGCTGCAGCGCCAGGCGGAGGAGGAGAACGCCGTCAACTACATCATCCGCACGCTGATGGCCTCGGACGGGGACATTACGCTGGTGCCGGTGGGGCCGCTGACCAACATTGCCGTGGCCATGCGCATGGAGCCGCGCATCATCCCCAAGATCCGGGAGATCGTGCTGATGGGCGGCGCTTACGGGCTGGGCAACATCACCCCGGCGGCCGAGTTCAACCTGTATGCCGACCCGGAGGCGGCCGACGTGGTATTTCGCTCGGGCGCGCCCATTGTGATGATGGGGCTGGACCTGACCAACCAGACGGTGTGCACCCCCGACATCATCGAGCGCATGGAGCGGCTGGACAACCGGGCCGCCCACCTGTTCGGCGACATTATGCGCTTTACACTCAAGACCGCCCACGAGTGCTTTGGCCTGGACGCCGGCCCGATGCACGACGTGACCTGTGTGGCCTACCTGATCGCACCGGAGCTGTTTACCATGCGGGACATGTACACCGAGATCGACCTGGAACACGGCCCCAGCTACGGGCGCACCGTGTGCGACTGGTCGGGCTATATGGGCAAGACGCCCAACAGCAAGGTGGGCATCACGCTGGACCTGGACAAATTTTGGGACATGGTGGAGGGGGCCATCTCGAAATTTGCCTGATGGCTGCGCCGCTATGAGCGCACATCAGCTGCTGTCATTTTTACAAAAAGGAGCCGCCGGGCAATGCTCGGCGGCTCCTTTTTGTACGGGTGGCGGTGGAGCGGTGACTCACCGGCCTTAAAGGGCCAGGTGGACCCCAGCTGGTATGCAGGCGCGGCAGCAGTGGGGCGGGGCCCGACAGCCGGTAAAGCGTGTATTTGTGTACTATGGGCAATGCAGCCGCTTTTTTTGCGCCACTTTGCGGATAGAATGACCGACGGCGGTGTGTTATGATGTGCATAACCTGTAAGACAGTGGCCCGCCGCGCGTGCCTGGCCGGCGGCCACGGCGGCGCGGCACGCGCCACGACCATAAGGAGCGCACAGCTATGAACAGTGTTTTAGACGGCATCTTTACCCATCAAAAGCCCATTATCGGCATGATCCATCTGCGGCCGCTGCCCGGTTCGCCGCTGTATGACCCGGCCAGCATGGGCATGGACCAGATCATCGCCACGGCGGTGGAGGAGGCCAAGATCTTGCAGAGCGCCGGGGTGGACGGCCTGCAGGTGGAGAACATCTGGGACTACCCCTACCTGAAAGACCAGCAGATCGGCCACGAGACCTCTACTGCGCTGGCGGTGGCGGCGCGCAAAGTCATTGAGGCGGTGGACATTCCGGTGGGACTCAACTGCCATTTAAACGGCGGCGCATCGTCGCTGGCGGCGGCGGTAGCCTGCGGCGCCAAGTGGATACGGGTGTTTGAGTTCGTAAACGCCTATGTGTCGCACGCCGGCATCACCGAGGGGATCGGCGCCCGGCTGGCCCGCATGCGGGTGCAGTTGCAGGCCAAAGAGGTAAAATTTTTCTGCGACGTAAACGTAAAGCACGGCAGCCACTACATGATACACGACCGCACGGTGATGGACCAGGCCAAAGACAACGAGGACGAAGGGGCGGAGGTGCTCATCGTCACCGGGTTCGAGACCGGCAAAGCCCCCACCGCAGACAAGGTGCGGGCCTGTAAGGAGCACGTGCATCTGCCGGTGCTGCTGGGCAGCGGCACCACCACCCAGAATGCCCGTGAGCTGCTTTCGGTAGCCGATGGTGCCATTGTGGGCAGTTGGTTCAAGACCGACAACAACTGGAAAAACCCAGTGGAGTACCAGCGCACCCGTGCCTTTATGGAGCAGGTGGAGCTTTTGAGAGAGGAGCTGTAGGCTTTGGCGGCAAAACGGGGCATTTTGGAGATGGGCAGCATCGTGATGGACCACACCATGTATGTGGACCGGCTGCCCACCGTGGGCCAGTCGCTGATGACCGACAACTTCCACCGCTTTCCCGGCGGTAAGGGCAGCAATCAGGCCATTACCGCCGCCCGATTTGGCGGACAGGTGCGCTTTATCGGCCGCATCGGCACCGACGCCACCAGCTGCGAGATGGACGGTTATCTGCGCCGGGAGCAGGTGGATATGGCGGGGATGATCGTGGACCCGGACACTACGGTGGGCATGGCCATCGTGCTGGTGGATAAGCAGGGCAACAACTACGTGGTGTTTGACCCGGCGGCCACGCTGCGGCTGACGCCCCAGGACATTGAAAACAGCCGACAGCTGTTCGTGCCCGGCGACATGCTGGCCCTGACTATGGAATTTGAGCGGGAGACGGTGTATGCGGCGATCCGCATGGCGCACCGGCAGGGGATGCGGGTGATGCTGGACCCGCTGGCCATCCCGCTGTCGGAGTTTCCAGCCGACATACCGCCCATGGTGGAATTTGTTAAGCCCAACGAGACCGAGGCCAGCGCCCTGACCGGTATAGAAGTCTGCGACCCGGATACGGCGCGCCGGGCCGGCGAGGTGCTGCGGCAAGCTGGCTTTGCCCGGCCCATCGTGTCGTTGGGCGCACAGGGCATACTGGCCTGGGTGGATGGGCAGCCGGTGCATTTGCCGGCCCCGGCGGTATCAGCTATCGACAGCACCGGCGCCGGCGATGTGTTTATCGGCGCCTTCTGCGGCGAGCTCACCCAGCACGGCGACCTGCTGCAGGCACTGCGAATGGCGGTGGCGGCCGCGGCGCTGAGCACCACCAAAATGGGGGCGCAGACCTCGATACCCCGGCGGGAGGATGTGCTGGCACTGATACATAGGTAAACGCACAAAAAGAGAGGCGCTTATATGCCTCTCTTTTTAAGAGCCATCATTAGACGGAAAATAACGGCGTTTCCGACAACAGGCCCATATCTCCCCTGGACAAAAAGCTGACCGAAAAAGCATTCGCTCTATACCTGCTAATCTTACAGTTATAAATATCTGGTCATTTAAAAGGTCAATCGTCAGCCGGCATATCCAGGGGGGGAAACTCGGTTCATGAAAGTGGATCGGCCCAGCTGCAATGGCCGCGGGGAGACACGGCTGTCTTCTCGTCTCATATAGAAAAAGAGCTCTACTATGAGCAATCAAAAATTGCTTTTATATCATTCTCTATCCACGCTGTATCTGGATATACAATATTTCCCATACAAAAATTGGCATGACGCGCTCTCTGCTGTTTCAAAAACAGGGCATGATCGTTTATCCGAAACACTTGACCTTGTTGCGCGCCACAGTATATACAAGTGTTGACCGCTCTCCCCGCTTTGCCCACCCCTTTAACCGAGTCAAAATGCTCTATAAAAAAAGCATCGACCGATGGCAGTGTGCCGAGCATGACTTCTGGAAAGCTGTTGAAAAACGGGCTGACCCACGCCAGATCTCTTATCAGACGATATGTGTATATGGGTGTGATCTCGCAGCAATTCCAGCAGTGAGCACCCCATCTATACACGTTGATACCATATTGGCGGATATAGGCCAGCACAAATTCACAAACACTTTTTGTGGAGCTGCACCGGGGAGTATTTGAACAGCAAAAGACCGGGCTGCCATCTGCAGCCATTTGGGCTACATAATAGCCGCCGCATATGTCACACTTTACAACTGCCTGTTTCATTGCGCCCCCTCCTTTAGCCGGTGGCAAATCTTCTCGATGTCTAGCACCCAGGGCAAAGGGGCGCCATGACAATGGCCAGGCGTACATCTCGGCTAGGCCGGCAGAGGCAGGCTACCCATGGGACCAGACCGAAGTCTTTGCGCAAAAAATAAAGCAAGCAGAAACAAAATGTTTCTGCTTGCTTTGGTGCGCCAGAAGGGACTCGAACCCCTGACCTTCTGATTCGTAGTCAGACACTCTATCCAGCTGAGCTACTGGCGCAACTACGGTGCCTATCTATAATACATCGCAGCCCGGGGTTTGTCAAGTAAAATCCCCACTTTTTTTGGTGCGGCTGGGCGGTTCACATTTATGGTGCCCGGAGACCGGTATCGGCGTACGCTTTCAGGTAGCGCTATCGGCTCTTGACCATCTCCAGTGCCTTTTGGAAGGTGTTCTTATCATTTTGATAGGTGAGCCGTTTCATGACCTGACCGGGAGTAAAAAAAGAGGCTTCGATGATCTCTTCCTCCTGGATGCGCACCGGGTCGTCGCCGTCGATCTCGCAGAGGAAATACACCACGTCTTTTTTCACGTCGCGTCCTATTTTATAAGAGACCATCTCGCGAAAGCCCTCCAGCATGTGCACGTGTACGCCGGTCTCCTCCCAGATCTCGCGCTTGGCGGTCTGCTCCTCGGTCTCCCCCGCCTCTACATGGCCTTTGGGAAACGCCCAATGCCCGCCTTTGCGGTGCTTTATCAGCAAAAATTGCAGGTTGCGGGGCTCGCGCTTGAAAACGACGCCCCCGCAGGATTTTTCTTTTCTCATCCGCTATCCCTCCGTACTGTAGTGCCCGGGCCGCTGGCTGCCGCAGGGTGGGCGGCGGCCCGGCACCTCTTTAAACGCTCTCAGTAGAGTTATTATACCACAGCGCCGCCCTTAAAACCAGACGGCCGACCCGGCGGCTGCTAAAAAGGCCGACAGCAACCGCGTGCTGTCGGCCTTTTATGTCGTTGCTCGCCGTGCGGGCGGGCTCTAGCTCTTTTTGTGCTGGGTCTTGGCGCGCAGGGAGTTAGAGAGGATCTTTTTGCGCAGGCGGATGGATTTGGGGGTGACCTCCACCAGCTCGTCGTCGCCGATAAACTCCAGCGCCTCTTCCAGACTCATGATGTTGGGCGGGGTAAGGCGCAGCGCGTCGTCGCTGCCGGAGGCGCGGGTGTTGGTCATCTGCTTTTTCTTGCAGACGTTGACCACGATGTCCTCGTCTTTGGGGGTGCTGCCCACGATCATCCCCTCATACACCTCGGTCTGGGCGGGGATGAACAGGGTGCCGCGCTCCTGGGCGTTATACAGGCCGTAGGTCACCGCCGTACCGGCCTCGTAGGCCACCAGACTGCCCGTCTGGCGGATGGGGATATCGCCTTTATACTCCTCGTAGCCCTCGAAGATGGTGTTGAGGATGCCTTCACCTTTGGTATCGGTCAAGAACTCGCTGCGGTAGCCGAACAGACCGCGGGAGGGGATGAGGAACTCCAGCTTCATGCGGCTGCCGGCGGGGCTCATCTCGAGAAGCTGGCCCTTGCGGTAGCCCAGCTTCTCCATCACGCTGCCCACGCATTCCTCCGGCACGTCGATGGACACCCGCTCCACGGGCTCCATGCGCTTGCCGTTCTCCTCGCGGTACAGCACGCGGGGCGGGCTGACCTGCAGCTCGTAACCCTCGCGGCGCATGGTCTCGATGAGGATGGACAGGTGCATCTCGCCGCGGCCCGCCACGTTGAAGCTCTCGGTGGTGTCGGTGTCGGATACTCGCAGCGACACGTCTTTGAGCAGCTCCTTGTACAGCCGGGACCTGATCTGGCGGGAGGTGACGAACTTGCCCTCACGGCCGGCAAAGGGACCGTTGTTGACCGAGAAGGTCATCTCGACGGTGGGCTCAGAGATCTTGACGAACGGCAGCGCCTCGACGGCGTCGGGCTGGCAGATGGTGTCGCCGATCGAGATGTCCTCGATGCCGGAGAAACAAACGATATCGCCCACCTGGGCCTCATCCACCGCCTCGCGCTGGAGGCCCGAGATCTGGTACAGATTGACGATGCGGCCCTTTTTGGGCTCTTTGTCGCCGTGGTAGTTGCAGACCATCACGTCTTGGCCCTGGCGCAGCGTGCCGCGCTTTACCCGGCCGATGGCGATACGGCCCACATACTCGTTGTAGTCGATGGTGGAGACCAGCGCCTGGGTGGGGGCCTCGGGGTCGCCCTCGGGGGCGGGGACGTCTTTCAGGATCTGCTCGAACAGCGGGGTGAGGTCGGTGCCGGCCTGGCTGTAATCCAGCGAGGCGGTGCCGTCGCGGCCAGAGCAGTAGACAAAAGTGCTGTCGAGCTGCTCCTCGTTGGCGTCGAGCTCCAGCAGCAGTTCTAAGACCTCGTCCTCTATCTCGGATGGGCGGGCGTCGGGGCGGTCGATCTTGTTGACTACCACGATGACCTTATGGCCCAGCGCCAGCGCCTTTTCCAGCACGAAACGAGTCTGGGGCATGGGGCCCTCGAAGGCGTCGACCAGCAGCAGCACACCGTCGACCATCTGCAGCACCCGCTCGACCTCGCCGCCAAAATCGGCATGGCCCGGGGTGTCGATGATGTTGATCTTGACGCCGTTATACACCACTGAGGTGTTTTTAGACAGTATGGTGATGCCGCGCTCGCGCTCGAGGTCGCCGGAATCCATGACGCGGTCCTGCACGACTTGGCCCTCGCGGAATATGCCGCCCTGTTTGAGCATCTCGTCTACCAGAGTGGTCTTGCCGTGGTCGACGTGGGCGATGATCGCTATATTTCGTAAGTCTTCTCTAATCAAGCTGGTACTCCTCCTAGCTGTGATGAAACGTCCGCTGCTTTAACTTTGTTATTATACTACATCCGCGCCGATAAAGCAAAATTTTTTACAAAACACAGTGCAGTTTTTTAGACAATATAGCTGTATCTAACGGCGCGGGCAGCAGCTCTGCCGCCCCGCGGGAGGACACCTATGTACCGGCCTGTCAGAAGTCGCGGATCAGCCGCACCACTTTGCCCAAAATGGCCACCGTCTCGGGGTAGATGGGGGACATGCTGTCGTTTTCGGGCTGCAGCCGCACCCGGCCGTCGCGCTCTACATAAAAGGTCTTGACCGTCGCCTCGTCTTCGATAAGTGCCACCACGATCTCGCCGTTTTCGGCGGCGGGGGTCTGGCGCACCAAGATGATGTCGCCGTCGAGGATGCCGGCGTTGATCATGCTCTCGCCCTTGACGCGCAGGGCAAACACCCCTTCGGTGGTGTGCAGGTCGTCGGTGACGATATAGCCCTCGACATTCTGCTGGGCCAGTATGGGGGTACCGGCGGCCACCGTGCCCACCAGCGGCACCTGGCTGGTGCCAAAGTCGCGCAGGCGAATGCCGCGGTTGGAGCCGCGCAGGATCTCCACCTGGCCCTCGGTCTCGAGCATCTTGAGGTATTTGTGGGCGGTGCAGGTGGATTTAAAGCCCATCTCGGTGCAGATCTCGCGCACCGAAGGCGGGATGCCCTGACCGATGCGCTGGCGCAAAAAGGCCAGCAGCCGCTGTTTGTTCTGCTCTACTTTTTCCATCTTGCAGTCCTCTCTGTATCTGTTTCTGCCCGCTTTTTAAAGTTCAAAAAATCAGGCAGGTTTCTTCACTTTTTATTTACACATCATTCACAACCCTAAAAATAACACTGCTATAATATAGGCAAGCCTAAAGACAATGCCGCAAATGTTTTTAGGGCTGCACTATCCTCCTCAAAAGCACCCCTCAGGCTTTTGATGCCGCCAACAGCAGCTGCTGTTGGCGGTATTTTTTTAACGGAGCGCCCGAGGGTGGGGTGGTGGTCAGTCGTCGTGCTGATGCACGCCGTTTTTTAGCCGCACGGTACGGCGGCGGGCCCGGCGCCGCAGCTGCCAAAAGAAAAACAGTACTGCCAGCGCGCCCAGACCCAACAGCCCAAATAGGGCCGGTGACTGCAGCCGGGTGAACCAGTTGCTGCCGGCGGCGGGATAGGTGGGCTGCAGCTGCGGGGTACCGGGCACCTGCGGATCTAAAAAGCCCTGCGCGGGGCTGTATACCTGATAGCGCTGGCCGCGGTATTCTAGAAAGGCGCTGCCGTCTTGCAGTGTAAAATCGCACAGCGCCCCGCGGGAGTTGGCAAACACGGTTAGGCAGGCGCTCTGGGCGCTGGCCGCGCCGTCTGGCTCGGTGATCTGCAGCGGCAGCTCGGTGCTGCTGGCGCGGTAGGCGCCCATGTCTACCTGATAACTGCCGCCCTTTTTTTGCAGAGACAGCAGCACCCGGTCACCCGCTGCAAATGCGGACAGCCCCTTTACGGTAATGGTGGCTGCCACCTGCTCGGAGTGCAGCGGCGATGCGCCGCGCTGGGACTTGCTGCTGCGCAGCAGCTCCCGCACCTGCACGGTGGCGGTGTCGCCGCTCATTTTTTCGATCTGCCCCAGCACCACCACGTCTTGCCCGTTGTGGGTAAAGGCGTACAGCGCGTCATCAGCCGCCGCGGCTGCGAGCAGGCACAGCACCGCCAGGATACAGGCTGTGGCCAGTGCCGACCACCATTTTTGTGCCGTTTTGCTGTGCATGGACGTCTCCCCCATCGAAATGGCCGCTGCAAAGATCGCCGCCAGCCGTGTATGACATATTTAAAAGTAATCTCAGTATACCAAAAACTCGTACCAGGTGCAAACTATCGTTTGCTTTTGCTCGACTGCCTTTACAAGTATTTGCATATCTGGTGGTAAACATCTGTTTTTCCACAACATATTCCACAGCTGTGGAATACTTGCCAATGGTATAACCACTTTGCGGACCGGTCCCTGTAAAAATTTTGCCCCACTCGGCGTAAAGTTTACTTTTTTTCACACGTTTTACACAGAAATCGTTTATAATAGTAGATACTGCGCAGACGTATCTGCCCATTCTATGTTGTAACAGCATATAAAAATAGGAGTGTTTTATGGCCAAGCATACTTTCACACGCAAACTGGCGGCAATCGCCCTGACGGGGGCGCTGTCCCTGACGCTGCTGAGCGGCTGTGTCAAAAATTCGTACCTGGTAGTCGGTAAGCAGACGGTGAACATGCCGGTCGTCATGAAGGTGGGCAGCCACAACGTGTCGATGGAGGAATACCGATACTTTTACCTGAACACCAAATACCAGCTGGACGGCGGCGACGACTCGGTGTGGGAACAGGAAGGCGCCGACGACAAGAAAGAGCTGCTGCGGACCCATGTGGAGGATACCATCAAATCCAACTATGCGCTGATGGACCTGGCCAAGGAAAAAGGGGTGAGCCTGACCGCTGACGAGCGCAAATCGATCAGCGACAATCTGGCCTCGATCAAGGAGAACTACGAGAGCGAGGAGGCCTTTGAAGAGGCGCTGGCACAGAATTACCTGACCGAAGAGGTATACCTCTCGATGGGCGAGATGTCTACGCTGCAGCAAAAGCTGACCGAGAAGCTGACCGGCGACGGTGGCGAGATACCGATGGGCGACGATGTGGTGACCCAGTATGTCAAAGACAATTACGTGCGCGCCAAGCATGTGCTGATCACCTCTGCTACCGAGAATGCTGAGCAGGTGGCAAACGAGGTGGCCCAGAAAGCAGCTGCCGGCGAGGATTTTGACAGCCTCATCAGCACCTACGGCGAGGACCCGGGCATGACCCAGAGCCCGGACGGCTACTACTTCACCAAAAATGAGATGGTCGCCGAGTTTGAAGAGGCCGCCTTTGCCCTGCCGGAAAACAGCGTCAGCGGCGTGGTGGAGTCGAGTTTTGGCTACCACATCATTCAGCGTCTGCCGCTGGACGACGCCTACATTCAGGAAAACTTGAGCACCTACACCAGCACCTATAAAACCGCCAAGGTATACGAGCAGATCGAAAAGGTGATGGATGGGTATAAAGTGACCTACGATAAAAACTACGATCTGATCGATGTAGACACCGTGAAATAGGTCGTACGGAATACCAGCAATAAAAAGAACCGCCTGGGCGGTTCTTTTTTCGTTCACGATGAAGAAGTCAGCAGAAAGGTATGGCGGGTAACAGAGCTATGCGCTGCTTGCCCTGTAAAGCGGGCAGCCACGGTTGCACCGAAGAAGACCGCCCGATGTGCAGCGCCATAACAGGAACGGGTATCCCCCCGACATACTGCCCCACTGTTCTACACACCTACCGACATGCAGCGGTTCTCAAGGCTGCGGCAGCAGGTCCGGCATTCGGCAAGAGCAGTGTTGCAGTGACTGGACCGCTGCGCTGTACGCCGTTATTTTGGCACCGCCCATACAAATTTTGTGTGGATACGATAACTGGGGACTTTCTATTGATTTATATTCAGGCCGCTGGTATTTTGCATGTGGTGTACAGACAGTGGCAAAGAGGAGCGGCTGTCAGCCGCAGGGCCGTTGGTTCGAGCCCAACAGGGGGAGCCAAAACATTCTCTTTCCCAAATGGGGAAAAAATTTTTTATTAAAAAGCAGATTTTATAAAAGAGTGCCGGGGTAGATTTACACGTAGTCGACCCCGGCGCTCTTTTTATGTGATAGAAGTATATGGCATGTTATAACCCCCACTACGGTAGACATCTTAAGCCATAAGCGTTTGATCAGGCATACAGTCCATTTTATCGCACAGCAAAGAAATGTAGGAGGCAGCAGCTATGAAACACCTGATCGATACTGCAGAAATACCTGCTGATAAAAGAGAGATGATGTCTGCGCCTGTACAGCCACGCCAATGCGCGCTGGTCAAGTCTGTAGTAAGTGTATTCTCCAACAAATAAGTGGCCAAACAGTATGGACCGATCCCTCAGACCCTGTGTGTGCGTATCACTCGTTATGCCATCTATATCGAGGGGGGAGCGGCGGCTATTTCCAGCCGGGCGGAACATAAGTCTTTTTAAGCATTTGCCAGTCCGGCTCCATGATCGGCAAATTTGGCCCGGCCTAATTGTAGTAGTGGGGACATGTGATCGCCATGATGGGTCCGGGCGGATAACACCGCTGGGTAAAAATATAAATCGCTTTTATACCGCTCTATTTTACGTGGTAATGGCTATTTATACTACGACACTGCTTGTTTTACTGGCTAAATTTTACCAGCCGCTGTGGCAGTCATAAGCGCGCTATCTGTGGTTAGCAGCCCTTTTTACGATATGATGTTGCCGGTGGGACCGATATCTGTGTTTTTACTTTTGTATCTTCTGAAATTCCACCAGATAGCCGTTGGGATCGGTAATAAAAAAGGAGTAGACGGGAAAGACCGCATACATGGCTGGCGGGTTCTGCACGATAGCGGCATTACCGGCCATCAGACGGCGATATTCGGCGTCGACAGCGGCGTTGTCAGCACAGTTGAGTGAGAGCACCACCCCGGTGGCCATGGGCCGGTCATCGCCGTATGCGCAAAAGCCCCAATAGCCCCGGCCGGTATCAAAGATCACGCATCCCGGCATCTGCTCTGCTACCTCAAGGCCCACTGTCTGGGTGTAAAAGCTGGTGGTCTGGGTCAGGTCGCGGCAGGGCAAAAAACAAATGCTGGACTGATACATGTCGTTCCTCCTAACAGTTGTGGGTGGGATGTATTTTCCGCAGGTAAAATACAGTGAGGCGCTGACTGGTCAGGTAAGCTGTAGAGTGGTAAATTTCTCTGCACGCCGTACAGTATTCTACTGCACCTCTCTTTTTTACAGATATACCGGCTCTTGGACAACCCGCGACCACTCTTACACCAGCTATACCGGCAGCCGAAGCAAACAGCTGGTAAGGGACTACGCGGTGTATCGGGGAGCAGACGGCCTATAACAGCGCTCCCCTGTAGTAGCTCTAAAAGGTGCTGTTGAGGACAGTATAGCGCATCGTGCAGCACAGGGCAAGCGGGCCGCAGGCTCGGCGACTGCTTTCCTATCGAACGGTGGCACATGAGGGATAGGTAGGGACAGGAGCACCGCTGCTTCGTTAAGGCGGCCATCTCGCCCTGTGTATTTCAAATTATCCATCCCCGGAGGGTCGATTTTTGCACTATGTACAGCCTGGACCCCACTCCACCACTATAGTCCACTCACTTTTTCTTATTGCCACTTTTCGCCCCATTTGCGGTCTCTCCCATCACCGAGTGGTCTTTCCAACTCCCTGCGTCCATCTGTCTGGCGGCTGTCCACGCCCGGTCTAAACCGTTATGCTGCCGCTCTCTCTGCTGTCGACCACCAAGGTGTAAAAGGCCCCTTTTTCAATTGCGGCAAAGTAGTGGGCCGCATTGTACTGGTCTGCATAATACTTCTCGATGAACACCAACGCATTGCGCAGCTGCAGCATGGCCGCCAGCTCGTGCTTACAGGTATAGCTGCAAAAACAGTCGCACAACAGATCACTGATCTCCCGGCCATGGCAGGTAAACTCCACCTCATACATCGTGCTGCCCTGCACCAGTGCACGGCCATATGGCCCGTCTAGACAGATATACTTGACCCGGTCTTCCAAATAATACGTGTAACCGCGGTCGGCGATCGCGCTGCTCACCTGCAGGTCATCCAGGTGCTCCAGGTCGCAAAGTGTCTCGCTATCGTGCCCAGTTACATAGGTCTCTTCCTGTTCAGGCGCTTTAAACCAACTGCGCACTTTGCTGTAGGGCAGTGTCTCGCGCGCAAAGGTGACCAGGTGCGAACCCGCCAGGTAAAAGGTGCCGTGTACCTCGGTATCTGCGACGGCCACCACGCGCCTGTAGTCTGACAACTTTATTTTAAAGTGATAGCTGACTTCCACCACGCGGCCACGCTGCCCCGCCAACTTGCCATCTACATATACCAAGTCGCCGCGGTGCAGGTCAAAGGAGTCGTTGTAATAGCCCAGTGTCCTGTTTTTTCTTGGAAAATGTACCTGCACCACAGACTTGACCGGTGTGGAATGGCATAACTGTACAGGAGTGGGCATCGCCTCTCTTTTGTCGGCAGGTATTTCTGCGGTAAAGCCGATCGGGTGTTTCATAGCTAGTACCTCCTCTATTTCTTTTGTATCTCCAGTATACACGCTCACCTGTACGATAAAACGGACTGTATATGTTAAAATTCCACTGCTGTAGTGCGAAAAAAGAGCGCCAGAGACGGCCCTTGCTTGGCCGCCTTGACGCTCTCTTATCGAGTATCGCTATCTAATTCACATAAAAAATTCTCCTGCCCCTATGAACAAGAGAATTTTTTGGCTCCCCCTGTTGGGCTCGAACCAACGACCCTGCGGTTAACAGCCGCATGCTCTACCGACTGAGCTAAGGAGGAATATATAAAAGTTTGCACGGAACAGAAAAAAGAACACGTACAAACTACTGGACAGCTTGCAAGTATTCTTTCCAAAAAAAGAGTTTCTATGCAAACTCCCTTAAATTTCATGTAAGTCGGCGTCTACCTATTTTTCCAGGCAGCTTCCCGCCAAGTATCTTCGGCACAACATAGCTTAACTTCTGTGTTCGGTATGGGAACAGGTGGATCCTATGCGTCATCAACACCGACTCTATATATGAATATCAGCTCTCGCTGTACCCAACTTGTCAAAAAAGGTCTCTGGTCGCCTTCTCACTTTGCCCTGTGACCCGAAAAACACTGTGTTTTGCTCCAGCAAAACTGATGAACTCCGTTCATCAAAGGGTTTTTCTAGCCACAACGCTCCGCGTTGTGGTGACCCGTGGGGGAATCGAACCCCCGTTACCGGCGTGAGAGGCCGGTGTCTTAACCGCTTGACCAACGGGCCATGTGGTGCACCATCAGGGACTCGAACCCGGGACCCACTGATTA
>NZ_JACOGI010000003.1:0-264825 GCF_014269355.1 Neobittarella massiliensis (ex Bilen et al. 2018) | reverse complement strand
TAATCAGTGGGTCCCGGGTTCGAGTCCCTGATGGTGCACCACATGGCCCGTTGGTCAAGCGGTTAAGACACCGGCCTCTCACGCCGGTAACGGGGGTTCGATTCCCCCACGGGTCACCACAACGCAGAGCGTTGTGGCTAGAAAAACCCTTTGATGAACGGAGTTCATCAGTTTTGCTGGAGCAAAACACAGTGTTTTTCGGGTCACAGGGCAAAACGAGAAGGCGGCCGGAGACCTTTTTTGACAAGTTGGGTACAGCGAGAGCTGATATTCATATATAGAGTCGGTGTTGATGACGCATAGGATCCACCTGTTCCCATCCCGAACACAGAAGTTAAGCTATGTTGTGCCGAAGATACTTGGCGGGAAGCTGCCCGGAAAAATAGGTAGACGCCGACACAAAAAGACCACCTGAATAAGGTGGTCTTTTTTGTGTTTATATATCTCTACATGTCCAATTTATGTGTTTTGCCCCAAACACTGATTTTTCCTGTGTATTATTCTAATAAATAGGTACTGTTTGCACATAAACGCCAAAGATCTCGCCGTTTAAATGATATTCAAATGTCACCGCTTGTAAAAGGAACAGCCCTGTGCTACATTAAAATTACAGAGAGGACTTTCCCGCTTTTCGACATCTATCCCATAGATGATCTCCACATTTTATAGGGATAGCGCATAGAAAAACCTACCCTAGAACTTGCTGCTCTTACCTGCAAAAAGGGGTGATACCCGTGGACCGGTCTTCCCGCGACAATCTTTTTACACGAAAAACTGGTGGTGCAATGCTCACGCGTACCGTAAGTGACAATCGCCGTCACCACTGGGGCTATACGCTGGCAGCTGTTTTGTTTTTGCTGCTGATAGCTGTGTTGGTGGCGATCCCCATCCTCTGCTGGCTCAAAGATGGCACCCCTACAGAGGAGAATCTGCCCAGCGTACCTGCCGGCATAACCACTGACTTTATGTTGTGACGATGCGTAGTGCGCTCCCTTAAACCGCGCCCGCCGCTTCTAAAATCGTTGTCTCCCGGTACTGCTTGACATACGTAGGTAAATGGCGGTATTTTGCCGCTGTACTGGCACATTATAATAACAGATCGTATTTACAAGACCAACAGCGCAAAAAGTGAGGTGTCTGATATGGATGACCGCTCTGCCCGCAATCTGCCCAACTTAAAAAGTAGCCGTGAGGTATTCATCAAGCCGCTGCCGCCCAACGAGCGCGGCCGTCACAAAGTGGCCTACACCGTAGCCGCTGTCATTTTGGCACTGGTGTTGCTGGCTCTGATCCTGCTCCCTGCGCTCTTTCCCAAAGGTTTTCACTCTGTCGACTATGAACCGGGACCCGACGCAAACGCGACCGTACAGGTCGCGTTTTTTTATGCCCACCATAAAGAAATAAGATCATGGCCACATTATCACCTAAAAACAAAAAGGCAAAAAACCAATGCAGCATATACGTATACGGTTAACAAGGCCGACCTGGTTGTCCCCCGCATCATCATCAGTAAACCTAATCCACTCCTGAAAATTGACTGCCTAATATCTTTTTACCGCTGGCAGATACACAAACTAGGTGAGTTTTCCCTCTGCTCCGTCACGCAGCGAATATGAACATGAGCATGAATTCGCCCGCCGATTATATAGAGCAAGCAGTGCCTTTTTCAAAAATGTCACGCTTGCTGCCTAATCGTTTTCCCCAACTTTTACCTACAGTAGCGATCTTCTACTTTGCCCAGTAGTCGGCATGTCCTGTTTCACCTATACGAACCTCGTCGATCAGGCCTCCGCTCCTCCAGTCACCAGTCACCATTCACTGCTATATTCCATACGAACCTATCCTGCCGCCGCACCCATAATATTTATAAATACAGCCAACAGTCAGCGGCCACTCCTCCAGGGCGCCCCATCCCACTACCAGACCCTACCGGTTTCCAAGCTTTAATTCCCACAATACCTACCCTCATTTCGAAACCACTCTTTGCATCTGGCAAGCTGTCTGCCTTCCATCTACAGTCTCCCGCTCCCGCGGTCAGCCATGCTCCATGATTTCCCCTGACTGCCGGTCATTTTCAAGGCAAAAGTTTCGTCCCTTTTTACAGTCTCTCTGCCGCTTTTTCGTACAAGCTGTGCAGCGATCTCGCCACTTGAACGAGCGTTCTGTTCAATAGAACGAAAAAAGCCAAACAAAAATTGCCAAAAGGGAGAAATCAAAGAACTATCTAAAAAATAGTATAAACAATAAATAAATCGTGATATAATGAAAACACAAAATATAGGCAAAATGTTACATTGATGAGTAACTTTTCAGGTATCTGTGTGCACAGACGCCTTGCGTTTTTGTTGTCGCTTTTGCCTATTGGTCAGGGCGGCACAGGCTCGGTCAAAGCTGCACTGCGGCTGACAAAGTCCAAGCATTTTAGCACGGCACCTGTAATACTATTTATAAAGAGAGGGCAGAGAGCGTATGGGGACAACAGAAATTTTTACCCAGTCCGATAGGCAGCGCTTCGACAGCGGCGAACTCGACGTCTGCCAGCAGTTGCTGGGCTGCCACTACATAGAAGAGGACGAGCAGCACCGCTTTTCCGTGTGGGCCCCCAGTGCCCAGGCGGTGCACCTGGTAGGCGATTTTAACAGCTGGGACGACACCGCCACCCCTATGCAGCAGCAGGGCGGCATCTATAGCTGCCAGGTGTCGGGGGTCAAAAACGGCTGCAACTACAAGTACCTGGTCACCGGGGCCGACGGCGTCCGCCGCTATAAAGCCGATCCCTATGCCCTATACAGCGAAGTTTGGCCCGATACCGCCTCTCGCGTGTGGGATATCACCCATTACGCCTGGCAAGACAGCATCTACATGCGCAAGCGGGGTCGCCGCCCCGGCCGCGAAGACGCGGTCAACATCTACCAGATGCATCCCAGCTCCTGGCGGCGGCACGATGACGGCACCGCCTACACCTACCGCGACTTGGCGCAGGAGCTGCCCGGCTACCTAAAGCAGATGGGCTTTACTCATGTGCTGTTCATGCCCATCTGCGAGCACCCCCACGACGGCAGTCTCGGCTACCGTGTTGCCGGTCTCTTCGCCCCACTGTCGCAGCTGGGCACCCCGCAAGAGCTCATGTACCTCATCGACATGCTCCACCGCGAAGGCATCGGCGCCCTGCTCGACTTTCCCGGCGCAGCGCTGGCTGAGGGGCAGCACACGCTGGTCCGCTTTGACGGCACCGACCTCTACGAGCAGCCGCCCCAGGCCGGTCAGCCGCCGCTGCTCGACCTGCAAAAGCCGCAGGTGCAGAGCTACCTGCTCTCGGCCGCCTGTTTCTGGCTGCGCACCTACCATCTGGATGGTCTCTGTCTCGACGGGACAAGCCACCAGTCCCCCGGCGATACCGGTTTTGTCAGGCGCCTGGCGGCCGCCGCCCGCTCCATCTATCCGCGGGCACTGCTCATTGCCCGCGGCGGCGAAGGCGATCCCGCACTCACGCTGCCGCAGGAGGAGGGGGGCGTCGGGTTCGATATGGTCTTGCGCGGCGACTATCCCGGCGAGATGGCTGCCTATGTGCAGATGGACCATCTCTTTCGCCGCGACTACCACGACAAGCCAGTCCTGCCCATCGACCAGCGGGGCGACAACACCTTCCTGCTGGGCTACCCATACAGCCAGGTGATGGGCGGCCGCCACTCGATGATCGAAGGCTGCTTTGGCGACTACTGGCAGAAATTTGCCACCCTGCGCGCCCTGTACGGCCTGCTCTACGCCCAGCCGGGCAAAAAGCTGCTGTTCATGGGCGACGAATTTGCCCAGTTCGTCGAGTGGGATACCGACGGCTCGCTCGACTGGTTTTTACACGAGTACGATTCCCACGCCGGCATGTCCCGTTATATCGCCCGGCTGGGCCGCATCCTCACCAAATACCGGGCGCTGTACGAAGACGATCGCGGCGACGGGGGCTGCAGCTGGCTGCAGCGCGACGACCGCGACAACAGCGTGCTGGTGTTCATGCGCAACTCCAGGCCCTGGCGGGGCCGGGTGCAGCACATCGTCTGTGCGGTCAACTTCACCCCGGTGGTCCGCTACCACTACACCGTGGGGCTGCCCGGTAAAGGGGTGTTGCGCGAGATACTCAGCAGCGACGACGCCCGCTACGGCGGCAGCGGCGTCAAAAACGCCAAGGAGATCGCTGTCCGCGGCGAGTCTTACGCCGGTTTTGCGGCGAGTGCAGAAATAACGTTGCCCCCACTGGGCGCTGCGTTTTTTGAATATGTACCGGCCAGCAGGCTGTCCGGTACCGGCAGAGCAAAAAACTAGGAGGCAGGAGAGATGATTACCAAAAAGAGATGTGTGGCAATGCTTTTGGCCGGCGGTCAGGGGAGCCGCCTGGGCGTACTTACCAAAAAGCGCGCCAAACCGGCCGTTCCCTATGGGGGGAAGTATAAGATTATCGATTTCCCCCTCTCTAACTGTGCCAATTCCGGCATCGATACGGTGGGCGTGCTCACCCAGTACGAGCCGCTGGAGCTCAACGAATACGTGGGCACCGGCGCCCCGTGGGACCTGGATGCCAGCAGCGGCGGCGCGCTGGTGCTGCCGCCCTACATGAGCGGCCAAAAAGGGGAGTGGTACTCCGGTACCGCCAACGCCATCTATCAGAATATCAACTTTATCGAGCGCTACGACCCCGACTACATACTGGTGCTCTCCGGCGACCATATCTATAAGATGGACTACTCCAAGATGATCGACTACCACCGCGAAAAAGGTGCCGACGCAACCATCGCCGTCATCGAGGTCCCCATGGAGGAGGCCTCCCGCTTTGGCATCGTCAACACCGATGAGGAGGGCCGCATCGTCGAGTTTGAAGAGAAGCCCCCGGCCCCCAAATCCAACACCGCCTCGATGGGCATCTATGTGTTCAACTGGAAGACCATCCGCAGCTACCTCATGCAGGACAATGACGACCCCCACTCCGACAACGACTTCGGCAAAAACGTGCTGCCGGCCATGCTGGCGGCGGGCGAAAAGATGTATGCCTATGTGTTCAAGGGCTACTGGAAAGACGTGGGCACCATCGAGAGTCTGTGGGAGTCGAACATGGAGCTGCTCGACGAGACCCCGCAGCTGGATCTGCACGAGGACGGTTTCCGCGTCTACACCCGCAACTACGCCAAGCCGCCCCACTACATCGGTGACGGCGCCCGGGTGAAAAACTCCATCATCGGCGACGGCTGCAAGGTGCTGGGCGAAGTCGAGAACAGCGTGCTGTTCCCCGGTGTCACCATCGGCCGCGGCACCACCGTGCGCGACAGCATCATCATGCAGGAATCCGATATCGGCAAAGCCTGCACCATCGACCGCGCCATCATCGACGAGGAGGTCACCTGTGAAGACGGGGTGGTCATCGGCGGCGACAAAAAGATCACCGTGGTCGGCACCGGCGTGTACGCCACCAAAAATTCAGTGATCGCCGAGGGCGATATGATCGAGCCCGGCAGAGTGCTCAAACAGGATTAGGGGGAAGTAGATTATGATGCGCAACGACGTATTCGGCCTGGTCTATGCAGGCGAGGAAAATATCAATCTGCGGGAGCTGGTGAACCTGCGCTCGGTGTCGGCGCTGCCGGTCGGCGCCCGCTACCGGATGATCGACTTCACCCTGTCCAATATGGTCAATTCCGGCATCCGCAACATCGGTATCATCCCCAAGAAAAACTATCAGTCGCTCATTGACCACGTGGGCTCCGGCAAGGAGTGGGATCTCAACCGCAAAAACGACGGTCTGTTCATCCTGCCCCCCTATGACACCTTCGAGAACACCGGCTCCTACAACGGTCTGGTCGATACCATCAAAGGTGCCGCCGCCTATCTGCGCCGGGCCCGGCAGAAATACTGCCTGCTCACCGGCTCTTATACCCTGTACAGCGGCACCTATAACGAGATGTTCGAGCAGCATATCGATACTGGCGCCGACATTACCATCCTCTATAACGAGGAGAAAAAATGCGCCGAGAGCGGCGGCCATTTCAAAGATCTACGGCTCACACTCAACGACGACGGCCGCGTCACCGACATGCAGTACAAATCCCAAAAATCCAGCGAGAAAAAGGTGGCCATGGATGTCTACCTCATCCGCAAAGACCTGCTGGAATACCTGGTCGACGACGCTATGGCCCACGGCAAATACAACCTCATCACCGACGTGTTCATCAAAAATATCAAGAGCCTCAAGATCTACGGCTACCGCCACAACGGCTACGTGGCCCGGCTCAATTCCACCTCCGCCTACTACAAGACCAATATGGACTTTTTGCGGCCCGAGGTGCAGGAGGACCTGTTCAGCAAAGACCGGCCCATCCACACCAAGGTCAAAGACGGTGCCCCCGCCAAATACGGACAGAGCGCCGTGGTTAAAAACAGCCTCATCGGCTCCGGCTGCATCATCGAGGGCGAAGTGGAAAACAGCATCCTGTTCCGCGGCGTGTACGTGGGTAAAGGCGCCAAGATCAAAAACAGCATCGTCATGCAGGACGGCCGGGTGTACGAGAACACCTCGCTGGATCAGGTCATCGTCGATAAGCGGGTCAATGTGCGCCCCTACTCCAACTTAAAGGGCAACGAGAGTTACCCCCTCATCATCCCGAAAGGTGCGGTGGTCTAATATGGCCGAGACGAAAAAAACAACAGCCAAAAAACCGGCGGCAAGACCCCGGACCAAAAGCGTCAAAAAGCCGGCGCCCAAGCTCAAACTACTCATGGTGGGGGCGGAATGTGTTCCCTTTGCCAAGACCGGCGGCCTGGCCGATGTGATGGGCACCCTGCCCAAAGACCTCATCGCCCTGGGGATCGACTGCCGGGTGATGATCCCCTTCCACAGCGAGGCCAAAAAGAAATACGCCACCCAGACCGAGCACCTGGCCGACTTCAAGATGTTTTTGGGCTGGCGCGAGGTCTACGTGGGGGTCGAGAAGCTGGAGCTGGGCGGCGTCACCTACTACTTTATCGACAACGACTACTACTTCGGCGGCTGCCCCATATATAAAGGCGGCTACGAGGAGGGGGAGCAGTACGCCTACTTCACCCGCGCCGTGCTGGAGTGCCTGGAAAAGATCGATTTCATGCCCGATGTGATGCACGTCAACGACTGGCACACCGCCATGATCCCCATGCTCATCAAGGCCCAGTACCAAAATCGGCCGCAGGGCGGTATAAAAACGGTGTTTACCATCCACAATATCATGTATCAGGGCCAGTTCGACTTCGGCGTGGTGCACGACTGGCTGGATGTAGACCCCCGCTACTACACCCCCGACTTTATCGAGATGGGCGGCAGCGCCAACTTCATGAAAGGCGGCCTGGTCTTCGCCGACAAGATCTCCACCGTCAGCCCCAGCTATGTGGAGGAGCTCAAGACCCCGTATTACGCCTACGGCCTGCACGGGGTGCTGGCCTCTAGGGCCGACGACTTCGTGGGCATCTTAAACGGCATCGACACGGTGGAATTCGACCCCGAGAACGACGCCTACGCCCCCTACCACTTCTCGGCCGGCGACCTGGCCGGCAAACAGCTGTGCAAAGAGGCGCTGTTTGAGGAGCTGGGTCTCACTGTGCCCCCCACCACCCCCCTCATGAGCATGGTCACCCGTCTCACCCACCAAAAGGGCCTTGATCTGGTCATGCGCGTATTCCACGAGATCATGGAGGAAGATGTGGCGGTGGTCATCCTGGGCACCGGCGATGCGATGTACGAAGACTTTTTCCGCCAGATGGAAAAACAGTACCCCGGCCGGGTCTGCGCCTACATCAGCTACTCCAACGCCGTGGCCCACAAGTTGTATGCGGCCAGCGACCTGTTCCTCATGCCCTCCAAGTTCGAGCCCTGCGGCATCTCGCAGATGATCGCCCTGCGCTACGGCACGCTGCCCATCGTGCGCGAGACCGGCGGCCTGCGCGATACCGTATTCCCCTACGACGAGCAAAACGGGGCCGGCAACGGCTTTTCGTTTACCAATTTTAACGCCCACGACATGCTCTACGTCATCCGCTACGCACTGGAGACCATCAGTGACCCGGAAAAACGGAGCAATTTAGTCAAAAATGCCTTTGCCTGTGACAACGCATTTGCAGTCTCCGCGAAAAAGTATTATGATATGTTTACAAGCATAGCATAGTAACAACTGCATTTTACGAAAACTACACCGAGCAAAAGGCCCATCCGGACCGAGGGGCGCAGCCCCGCATCGGTCCTTACACTTTCGCAATACAGGGGACATGGGAGCAGACCGAAGAGGTGTAAAAGCCTGTTCGGCCTGCTCTGTCTTGTAAGGGGCCAGTCACCGCAATCGCTATGATGACAACACCGTTTTTTAGGATATAAGGGGTTATTAGTTTATGAGACAACCAAAACAGTCCGCCGAGGTCAAAAATATCGTCGGCAAGCTCAAACGGCATTTCGGCAAAACGCTCGAGAACGCCACCAAAGAGGAACTCTATAAGGCCAGCGCCATCTGCATCCGCGACGAGATCATCGATAAGTGGGTGGCCGCCAACGCCCAGGTCGAAAAGCGGGGCCTCAAGCGGGTCTACTACATGTCCGCCGAGTTTCTCATGGGCCGCGCCTACACCAATAATCTGGTCAACCTGGGCCTCAAAGAACGCTATCAAAAGGCGTTTTCCAGCTTGGGTCTCGATCTCGACGACATCGCCTGGCAGGAGCGCGACGCCGGTCTGGGCAACGGCGGCCTCGGGCGCCTGGCGGCCTGCTTTTTAGAGTCGCTGGCCACCCTCGATCTGCCGGCCATCGGCTGCGGCATCCGCTACGAGCACGGCCTGTTCCGCCAAAAGATCGTCGACGGCGAGCAGGTCGAGATGGACGACAACTGGTTAGAAGACGGCTGCGTGTGGGAGATGGAGCGCCCCGACGAGGAGGTCGAGGTGCGCTTTGGCGGCCACGTAGAGGAGTTCTGGGACGAGGCCGGCATGCATGCGGTGCACAAAGATTACAGCACCGTCATCGCCGTCCCCTACGACATGCCGGTCGTCGGGTACGAGAGCAAAATGCCCGCCACCCTGCGGCTGTGGAGCGCCCGCTCCAAAGATCCGTTCGATATCAAGACCTTTAACCAGGGCCAATACCTGCAGGCCATGCAGGAAAAAGAGCTGGCCGAGTCCATCTGTAAGGTCCTCTACCCCGACGACAACCACGAACAGGGCAAGATCCTGCGGCTCAAGCAGTTTTACTTCTTCACTTCCGCCACCATGCAGAGCATGGTCCGCTCCCACAAAGAGCGCTATGGCGACCTGCACACGCTGCCCAGCCACGTGGTGGTGCAGATCAACGACACCCATCCCACACTGGCCATCCCCGAGCTCATGCGCATCCTCATGGACCAGGAGGGCTACACCTGGAGCGAGGCCTACAACCTGGTCTCCCGCATCTTCAACTACACCAACCACACCATCCTCTCCGAGGCGCTGGAGTGCTGGGACGAGAATATGTTCAGAGCCCTGCTGCCGCGCATCTACTCCATCGTGCAGGAGATCAACCAGCGCTACTGCGAGCGCCTCAACCGCTACTATCCCGGCGATATGGACCGCATCAGCGATATGGCGGTGGTGGCCTACGGCCAGATCCGCATGGCCAACCTCTGCGTGGCGGTGGCCAGCCACGTCAACGGCGTCTCCCAGCTGCACGGCGAGATCCTCAAAAACCGCCTGTTTGCCGACTCGTATAAGATCTACCCCCGCAAATATCTGGCCATCACCAACGGCATCACCCACCGCCGCTGGCTGGCGGTGGCCAACCCCGGTCTCACCGCCCTCATGACCGAGTATATCGGCGACGGTTTTATCAAAGACTATACCCAATTTGAAAAGCTGATGGACTTTGTCGAGGACGAAGCTTTCCTCGCCAAATACGCCCAGGTCAAAAAAGAGAACAAGGTGCGCCTGGCCCAGTACCTGCAGCGCACGCAGGGCATCACCATCAACCCCGACTCGATCTTCGACGTGCAGGCCAAGCGCCTGCACGAGTACAAGCGCCAGCTGCTCAAGTGCCTGCACATCCTCTACCTGTATAATGCGCTGGCCGAAAACCCCAACATCATCACCACCCCCATCACCTTCATCTTTGCCGCCAAGGCCGCCCCGGGCTACGCCCGCGCCAAAAATATCATCCGGCTCATTAACGCCATCGGCGACCTGGTCAACAACGACCCGCGCAGCAAAGACAAAATGCAGGTGGTGTTCATCGAGAACTACGGCGTCTCCATCGCCGAGCTGCTCATCCCCGCCACCGATATCAGCGAGCAGCTGTCCACCGCCGGGCTGGAGGCCTCCGGCACCGGCAACATGAAGTTCATGATGAACGGTGCCATCACTCTAGGCACCATGGACGGCGCCAATATCGAGATCTTCGACGAAGTCGGTAAGGATAACATCTATATCTTCGGCGCCAACATCCAGCAGATCAGCCAGATGCAGGCCCACAAGAGCTATCGCCCCGGCGAGCTGTTCGAGAAGAACCTCCACGTGCGCGACGCCATCAACCGCCTCATCGACGGCACGCTGCCCGGCGTCTCCGCCCACCAGTTCTCCGACCTGTACCAGTCGCTGCTGTTCGGCGATTTCGACGGGGCCGACAAGTACTTCGTACTCTACGATCTGCCCTCCTATATCCACCGCTTCGCCAAGGCCTATGCCCTGTACTGCGACAACAGCCAGGACTGGTACAAAAAGGCGGCCATCAACACCGCCAAGTCCGGCTTCTTCAGCTCCGATCGCACCATCTCCGAGTACAATCGCAGCGTCTGGAAACTCGAAAAACTCAAGTAGTCTGGCCCGCGTCGGGCAATAAACAGTACGCTGTAAACTGTATAGTTCTCACCAGACTTCACCAATTCACCAGCTGTCAACAGCTCCCACCAGCGCCACACGCCCCGGCTTTGCCCGGGCGTGTGGCGCGTCGTGGAGTTTATGGGTGCACCCGCCGGGTGCCGCCCCCCACACTCTCTAAAAAGGCAGGAACACGCCCTATGACCTCTATGCAGGACATCCGCCACAACAGCGCCCTGTGCGCCTACCGGCTGCCTATGGGCGCCGTCTGTACCGGGCAAAAAGTCACCCTGCGCCTGCAGGCCGACCCCGCCCAGGTCGAAGGCGTCACCGTGCGCATCTTCATAAATGACCAGGGGCAGGATCACCCTATGGCCCTCGACCGCGAGGGGCTGTGGTCCTATACCTTTACCGCCCAGGCCGCCCCCGGTGTCGACTGGTACTATTTCATCATCCACACCATCGCCGGCCACACCCTGTACATGGGCCTGCCCATGGGGCAAACAGCGGGGGAGGGGCAGCTCTACGATGTGCCGCCCTGCTCGTTCCAGCTTACCGTGTACAAGCGGGGCTTCACCACCCCCGACTGGTTCAAGCGCTCCACCATGTACCAGATCTTCCCCGACCGCTACAGCTGCGGCGACCGGGCCGGCGCCCAAAAAGGGCTGGAGTACCACCGACAGATGGGCCGCCTGGTATACCCACACCAGCGCTGGGACGAGCTCCCGCTGTACGAGCCGCTGCCCGGTCAGCCCTACTACGCCCCCTGCGACTTTTTTGGCGGCGACTTAAAGGGTATCGAGCAGCACCTCGACGACCTGCGCGACCTGGGGGTCACCGTGCTGTACCTAAACCCCATCGTCGAGGCCGCCTCTAATCACCGCTACGACACCGCCGACTACAAAAAGGTCGACCCGGTACTGGGCAGCGAACAGGACTTTATCCACCTCTGCCAAAAAGCCGCTACCAAGGGGATCCGCATCCTGCTCGACGGGGTGTACTCCCACACCGGCTCCGACAGCGTCTACTTCAATAAAAACGAGAACTACCCCGGCCCCGGCGCCTATCAGGGCAAGCAGTCGCCCTACTACAAGTGGTATCAATTCGGGGCCGACCGCGACGACTACAAGAGCTGGTGGGGCTTTGACACCTTACCCGAAGTCGACGAGGAGGCCGCCGACTGGCAGCAGTTCGTCATCACCGGCAAAGACAGCGTGTTTAACACCTGGCTGGCCCGGGGCGCCGCCGGTTTTCGGCTGGACGTAGCCGACGAGCTGCCCGACGACGTCATCGAGAAGATGCGCACCGCCCTCAAGCGCCACAGTAAAGACGACGTGCTGCTGGGCGAGGTGTGGGAAGACGCCACCATCAAAGAGAGCTACGGCGCCAAGCGCACCTACGCCCTGGGTCAGGGCCTCGACAGCGTCATGAATTACCCCCTCAAAGAGGGACTGGTCCGCTATCTGCTCGGCGAGCAGTCGGCCGGGGCACTGGTCGATCTGCTGCTCATGCAGCGGGTCAACTACCCCCAGCACATGTACTACTGTCTCATGAACCTGCTCTCCTCCCACGATATCGCCCGCATCCGCACTCGGTTGGCCACCGGCCTTACCGGTCAGGGCATGGACCGCCCCAGCCAGGTGGCAGCCACCCGGGCCATCACCCCCGCACAGGACCAGACTGCCGCCGCCCGGCAAAAGCTGGCTATGGCGGCTATATTCTCGCTGCCCGGGGTACCCTGTATCTATTACGGTGACGAGTGGGGCATGCACGGCCTGCAAGATCCCCTCAACCGCGGCCCCTTTATGCGCCGCGACCGCGATATGGCCGCCTTTACCAAGCGGCTGTCGGCGGTACGCACCGGCAGCGACGCGCTCAAGACCGGTCACGTGGGCTTTGTCCACTACGGCGATGACCTGCTGGGCATCCTGCGTCTCTGTGGCCGCGAACACGACTTTTTTGGTGCCCCGGCCCAAAACGGGGTCACGCTCACCCTTATCAACCGCGCCGATGCCCCCTGCACGCAGACGATCGATCTGCACGCCATCACCAGTGGTCTCAACGCCGCCGGCCTGCACCTGCTGCGGCGGCACAGCTATGCGCTGGCGGTAGACCTGCTCAGCGGCCACAGCGTCGATGTGGCCCGCAGCAAGTTCACCGCCACCCTGCCGCCGCTGTCCGCCGCCATCTTCCAGTTAAAGCCCTAGTGTGCGGTATGCGGCCCTGTGAAAGTCCCACCGCCGATAACGGTGCAAGCTGCCCCTATACGCCCCAGTTACAAACACAGGGGTGGGGTGCCCCCTCATAAACTGCCAAAGAGCCACCGGTTATGCCGGCGGCTCTTTTATCTGCCACAACATCAGTATAACGTATGCGCCGCCCAGCCCCACAATAGGCCCGGCCCGCTGCAAAGTTACATCTGTCCCACCCAGAATAGATAATTACCTCCGCCACCACTGTGCAGCGCCCAATAGTGCCGCTTTTTTCCCTCCCGATCATCTACAGATATACCCCCAACCAAACAATATACTGCTCTTAAAAAGACCTCCCAACACGACAAGCGCGCCCACCCAGCCGGCCCTCTGTGCACGATATGAATCGTCAAGCCGGCAAACTGCCCGCTGCTGCCTGTTGCTGCCCACCGCTGCCTGCTGCTGCCCACCGCTACACACTACCGCCCGCCGCTGCCTGCCCAAACCAGAGTAACTCTCTATGGAGAACTACGGCCAACTGTAACCAAGGCCTCTCGGGGGCCCCGCTTCAACGCCACAGCTCTATTCCCATAAAGCGCCATATTTCCACATAAAGCAATATGGCAATACAGCAATACAGCAATACGGCCATAGCGCCCCTGCAAAATTTCCATCGCCTATATTGTCTATGCGGCCTATGCAGTCTGTGCGGTTTCTGCTGCCCACCCCGCAAAAAGTCTCGCCTTCGCCCATCTTTCCCGTGGCTGCCCAGCAAAAGATCTGTCGCCATCCCCGCCGCACTCAAAGCCATGGCCCGCCGGGCCTGTACAGAGTTGGGTAAGAGCTATCAAGACAGTCGGCTCATCGTGGCCCACATGGGCGGCGGCATCACCGTCGGCGCCCACCATTACGGGCGGGTCATCGACGTCAATGACGCCACGATGGGGGAGAGCGCCTTCACCTCCGAGCGCAGCGGGCGCTGCCGCTGGTGCCGGTCATCGACATGTGTTTTTCGGGCCAGTACTCCCGGCAGGAGATGGTGGATCTCATCACCAACCAGAGCGACTCTGCTGCACGGTTACACGATGACACGATGACAGTATCTTGTGCGCGTCCCTGGTCATACTCTATAAACGCGCATACATACATGCCCATGCTTAGCGCTGCGGCGTCGCTCTTCGCCGGTATCTCAACACGGCACGCCCCAGCATCCGGCTTTTGCCACACTGCTCTGCTTGTCAAAACGGCCATAAGATCATTTCAAACCGGCTCTCCTGTACATCTGTGGCTGCCTGGGTAATACCCACCGCCAAAGTTATAAAATTGTCCTGCGTATCATTTACCACCGGTACCGAATTATGGCCGCCTCCCCAAAACTGGCTCCACCAGCCCAACACCGCTCTATAAAACCCCATCCCCATCCGCATACACCTCTCCCACTTCCTACATCAGCGCCGTCCACCAAAATTCTCTGCCAAACTGCCTGTTGTCCGCCATGTGCTCTGCCTTTGGCTCTGCCGTCAACTTTTTCTGCGCTGCCTTTTACCGCAGTTGTGTACAAGGTGACGTTTCTCTCCCTGCTCGCAGTGTAAGACGTATGTACAATCACTTTCAGCCGCCCCCCAACCCCCTATAAACGTAAAAATACCCACAGCTGCCCCTAAGTAAACTCCGCCCAACGGCAGTAAAGCCGTACACGGCGCACAGCACACAACATACAGTAAACAGACACTGTACACTGTATACAGTACACAGTACACAGTGTACAGCCCCCAAGCACGCAGCACCGTGCAGCCCACAGCACACCTCATCCTCGCCCGGCAGAATATGACCCCGTACCCCACATTTATCCAAACTGTTGCACCCATGCCGCACCACATCCCACAATACATAGCTGGTCGCCCCGTCCCGCAAGTCCTCACATGATCCCCCCTAAAAAATACCTATCTTTCTCCAGCAAAAAAAGCAGTGCCGGCCGGCACTGCTTTTTTAGGATCAGGTATCTTTACAAAAACTACTTGGTCAGCTCATCCATCAGCTGGGTCACTGCCGCCACCACCGCGTCAAACTTGGCTTTGGCCGCCTCAGCAGTCGCCCCGTGGGCCGACACATAGGCTTTCAGCTTGGGCTCGGTGCCCGAGGGGCGCAGAATAAAGCTGGCGTCGTCCAGCGTGTAGGCCAGCACGTTCGATTTGGGCAGAGTCAGTGCCGTCTCGGCGCCGCTCTGCAGGTCTACCGCCTTTTGCAGCTGGTAGTCGGCCAGCGCCTTCACCGGCATCCCGCCGATCTCCTTGGGCGGCTGGTCGCGCAGTGTCTGCACCGCGCCGGTGATCTTGGCGATGCCCTCAATGCCGCTCAGCGTCTTCGACAGTACCGTCTCGTTGTAGGTGCCGTATTTTTTGTACATCTCCTGCATGGCGTCATACAGGGTCATACCCTTAGATTTGTAGTAGCAGGCCATCTCCACCACCAGCATCGAGGCGATGCAGGCGTCTTTGTCCCGCACAAAGGTGCCGCTCAGGCAGCCGTAGCTCTCCTCAAATCCAAATAAGAAGGTCCCCTTGCCGGTCTGCTCGGCCAGCTTGATCTGCTCGGCGATAAACTTAAAGCCGGTCAGCACGCTGCGCATCTCCACCCCGTAGCTGGCCGCCACCACGTCGGCCATCTCGGTCGATACGATAGAGCGCACCACGAACTCGTCGCCTTTAAAACCCTTTGCCGCCGTCTGCGACAAAATGTAATCCATCAGCAGCACGCCGGTCTGGTTGCCGGTGAGCACCTTAAAGCTGCCGTCTCCCTGCCGCACCGCCACACCCAGACGGTCGCAGTCGGGGTCGGTGGCAAACATCATGTTGGCGCCCACCTCGTCAGCCAGCTTGGTGGCCAGCGAAAAGGCGTTGGGGTCTTCCGGGTTGGGGGCCGAGACGGTGGGGAATTTGGGGTCCGGCAGCTCCTGCTCCTTCACCACGCTCAGGTTTTTGATACCCAGACGCTCCAGCACGGTGCGCACCGGAATATTGCCCGAGCCGTGCAGCGGCGAGTACACCACCTTCAGCGAATCCCGCTCCTGCTCGATGACCGCCGGGTTGTAGCACAAACTCAGCACATCGGCGTAGTACTGCTCGTCGATCTCCTTGCCGATATACACCAGCAGCCCCTTTTCCAGCGCCTCCTTTTCGTCCATGCCCACAACGGCGAACGGGTCGTCGATGGCGTCGATAAAGCTGGTCACAGTGGCGGCGTCCTCCACGGCCAGCTGGCCGCCGTCCTCGCCGTACACCTTATAGCCGTTATACTGGGGCGGGTTGTGGCTGGCAGTGATCACCACGCCGGCAGCACAGCCCAGCTTCAGCACTGCGTACGAGAGCTGCGGCACGCTGTGCAGGCAGTCGTACAAATAGGCCTTTACCCCGTTTTGGCACAGTACCAGCGCCGTCTCCAGGGCAAATTTGTCACTGTAAAGGCGCGAGTCATAGGCGATGGCCACGCCCTGCTCCTGCTTGCCGATCTTGTTTACATAGTCGGCCAGCCCCTGGGTCGAGCGCCGCACCGTAAACACGTTCATGCGGTTGGTCCCCAGGCCGATGGTGCCGCGCATACCGGCGGTGCCAAACTCCAGGTACTGGTAAAAACTGTCCTCGCACAGGGCCTCGTCGGCCTCCAGAGCGTCGATCTCCGGCTGGTACTCGGTGCCCGCCAGCGCGGTCTTCCACTGTTTATAAACGTCGGTGTAGCGCATATCTATTCCCTCCATGCTCTCTTCCATCGGCTTTTAAGCCGCCGGTCTCGCGGGCGCCTGCCCGTGTGGTCTCGGTCTATCGGGCCGGTCCTGTCCCGCGCCCGCAGTCGGGTGCGGTCGGTCCGGCTATCAAAGCGGCAGCGCCGCCTTTTCTACACGTTTAAAAGCTTACCTGTCCGCCCGCTCAAAATTTGGCCGATTATGGCCCCCCTCGCCGGCAGACTGCTCCTTTTCGGGCACGATCCGCCCGTACAGCTCGGTCATCTGCCGCAGCTGCGCCTGCAGCGCCGGGGTCAGTTGCCCCTCCCGCAGCCGCCAGGTCCAGTTGCCGCTGGCCGTCGAGGGCGTGTTCATCCGCGCCTCGCTGCCCAACCCCAACAGGTCCTGCACCTGCACGATGGCCAGATCGCACACGCTCTGCCAAGCTGCCCGCAGCATGCTGTCAGCCAGCAGGCGGGGCTGGGCGGCGCCCAGGTATGCCTGTGCGTGCTGCAGCGTCTTGCGCGGCGCAGTGGCGATCCACCCGGCCAGAGTGTCGTTGTCGTGGGTGCCCAGGTACACCACGCTGCCGGGGGTGTGGTTGTGGGGCAGGTACAGGTTGTCCGGCCCGTCGCCAAAGGCGAATTCCAGCACCTTCATACCGGGAAAGCCGGTCTCCTCCAGCAGCTGCAGCACATCGTCGGTGAGCACCCCCAGGTCCTCGGCCACGATCGACACCCGTCCCAGCTCGGTGACCACCGCCCGAAAGAAGTCGAGTCCCGGCCCTTTCTCCCAGTGCCCGCCGGCAGCGGTCCGGTCCCCGTAGGGGATCGACCAGTACCCGGCAAAGCCGCGGAAGTGGTCGATGCGCAGCAGGTCAAACAGCGAAAACGCCACCCGCAGCCGCTCGATCCACCAGCTGTACTGTTCGGCGGCCATCTGTTCCCACCGGTACAGCGGGTTGCCCCACAGCTGTCCGGTGGCCGAGAAGTAGTCCGGCGGCACCCCGGCCACCGCCGTGGGCCGCAGCTGCTCGTCCAGGCAAAACAGCCGGCTCTGGGCCCACACGTCGGCCGAGTCCAGCGCCACGTAAAGCGGCGTGTCGCCAAACAGCAGCACCCCTTTTTTCCCCGCATACCGCTTCAGGCGGGCAAACTGCTTAAAAAACAGGTACTGGATGTACACCGCGCAGTCCACCTGCTCCCGCAACAGCTGCCGGTAGTGCTCCAGCGCCTGTGGCTGCCGGCTGCGGATATCCTCCGGCCAGGTGTACCACGGCTGCTGGTCAAAGTGGCGCTTCAGCGCCACGAACAGCGCGTAGTCCGGCAGCCAAAAGGCCTGCTCCTGCAAAAAAGCATCCACCTGCCGGCGGTCCCGGTCGCGCCCCCGCTGCCAAGCCAGCTGCAGCACCGCCTGTCGGTGCCGGTAGATCTGCTGGTAGTCCACCCGCTGGGGGTCGTCCCCCCAATCAAAGTCGGCGTAGTCCTCAATATCCAAAAGTCCCTCGTCGGCCAACATATCCAGGTCGATAAAATTGGGGTTGCCGGCAAAGGCGCTGGGCGACTGGTAGGGCGAGTCCCCGTAGGTGGTGGGGCCGATGGGCAGCATCTGCCAGTAGCGCTGCCCGGCGCCGTGCAAAAAATCTATAAATCGGTAGGCGGTGCGCCCCAGCGTGCCGATACCCTGTGGGGCCGGCAGCGAGGTGATATGGCACAAAATGCCGCTCGCGCGTTCCATACGGTGATGTCAGCTCCAATCCGTGGCCAACTTCATAAAAACGCATAAAATCCAATGGTGTAATTGTACTGTATGCACTAAAAATGGCTGGCTAAAATTCTTATATTTGTATAGAATATTGTACGGGTTTCTACCGCGTAAGTCAATAAGTCGGGCGCATTTTTTGTCCGCCTCCCAAGCAAGCTCAAGCAGACCCAAGTTAGGCCCCAGCGCTGTCCGCCCGCGTTGCCTTTCAAAAAAAGTATTGACAACAGCCCTGCCGGCCGCTATACTATATTTGTATGTGCAGGGTAACAAAGCCCCCGCACTGCTGGTGTTGATAACGCATAGGCCCCACCTGTTCCCATCCCGAACACAGAAGTTAAGCTATGTCGTGCCGAAAATACTTGGCGGGAAGCTGCCTGGGAAAATAGGTAGATGCCAGCACGCACCGATAGCCCGCTTTCTAAGCGGGCTATTTTCATGTCTGTACCCGCGCCCCACCGCCGCCGGCCGCTCCCGGCCGCACGGTGTCCGCGGCACCCGCTGTTTCGGTAAAAAAGAGGAAGTCAAACCCAAAAAAGGAGAGGATCACATGAAAAAGCCCCCCGCGAAACCCGCGCAGCCCGCACAGCGCGCCCCCGGCATACTGTGGACGCTGTTTTCCACCTTCTTTCGCATCGGCCTGTTCACCTTCGGCGGCGGCTACGCCATGATCCCGCTCATCCAGCGCGACGTGGTCGAGAACCACCGGTGGATAAACGACGACGAGATGCTCGACATGATCGCCATCGCCGAGAGCACGCCCGGTGTGCTGGCGGTCAACTCGGCCACCTTCGTGGGCTACAAAGTCGGCGGGTTCCTCGGCGCCGCGCTGGCTACCATCGGTGTGGCGCTGCCCTCCTTTTTCATCATCTCGCTCATCGCCGTGTTCTACGCCCAGTTCCGCGCCCTCACCTGGGTGCAGTACGCCTTTATGGGCATCCGCGCCGGGGTGGTGCTGCTCATCCTCAACGCGGTGGTCAAGCTCTCCAAAAATCTCAAGAAAAACGCCTTTAATATCATCCTCATTTTAGCCGCCTTCGCGCTGGCCGCCTTCACCGAGATAAGCACCATCCTCATCCTCATCGGCGCGGCCATCTGCGGCCTGGTATTCAGGCTGCGGGCCATCAAAAGCGGGGAGGTGCAGGAATGAGCATCCTCTTAGAGCTGTTTTTCACCTTTTTTAAGATCGGCCTGTTCACCTTCGGCGGCGGCTACGCCATGATCCCCATGATCACCCAGGAGGTCACCGCCCGCGGCTGGATGCCGCTGTCCGGCGTGGTCGACTTCATCGCCGTGTCCGAGTCCACCCCCGGCCCCTTCGCGGTCAACATCGCCACCTTCGTCGGCACCGAGTGCGCCGGTCCCATCGGCGGCATCTGCGCCACGCTGGGGGTCATCCTGCCCTCGTTCATCATCATCCTCATCGTCGCCAAGTGCTTTATGACGGTGCAAAACGACCCCCGTGTCCGCGCCGGTCTGGCCGGCCTGCGCCCGGCAGTGGTGGGCCTCATCGCCGCCGCCGTGTTCTCGGTAGGCAAAACCGCGCTCTTGCACCTCGATGCGGTGTTCACCGGCCTCGAGGGCTTTTTCACCGACTTTCTCAACTGGCGGGCGGTGCTCATCTTTATCGTCATGTTCGTCATCACCCGCTTAAAAAAGCTGCACCCCATCGTGGTGGTGCTGCTCTCGGGGGCGCTGGGCTGCCTGCTCTTCGGCGTGCTGCCCATGTTCCTGCCCATCACCTGATCGGCATTTTGCCGTGTGGGGCGCGTGTATTCGGTATCCGAGCACGCGCCCCACTCTTTCTGCCCCGCTCCTGGTCCGTTCCTGGTCCACTTCAGAGCTGCCCCAGACCTGCCCCCGCCCGCCTTTTGCCCCCCTCACCCAACGCCCCCATTTAGGCCCCGTCTGCGCCCCTCTCAGCTCAAGGCGGCCGCGTTTTGTATTTTTTGCGGCAAGTCGTAAACATTTCTTCAGAATTTTGCGCGGGAAAACGAAATGTTCGCCGCCTATACTGAATACAGAACAAAAGAAGTAACCGCCCGGCGGTGACCGGTGCGGCGCTGAGAGGAGCATATATCATGTATCAAAAAAAATCTGGTTTTCTCGCCGGCCTGTTCTCCATCGTCCCCGGCGCCGGGCACATGTACCTGGGGCTCTCTAAAAAAGGTGCCTCGCTCATGGCGCTGTTTTTCGCCGACTGCTTTCTTTGCAGCATACCCGGCCTGCACCTGCTGTGGCTGGGCATCCCGGTCATCTGGTTTTACAGCCTGTTCGACGCGGTGAACAAATCCAACCTCACCCTGCAACAGCTCTCCTACTGGAAGACCCAGGATAAGTTCTTGTTCGAGGATCTCATCGGTCACGGCCAGCAGCCGCAAAACGCCCACAAGGCCCGCCTGATCGCCGGCTGGGGCCTGGTGGTGTTGGGGGTGTACGCCGTGTTCTACAACTTCCTGCGCCCCTTCCTGTGGGATCTCTACGACCTCATTCCCTGGCTGTACGATCTGCTCTGCAACATACCCGCCGTGCTCTTTAGCCTCGGTCTCATCGCGCTGGGCGTCTACCTGGTGCGCAGCACCCGCCAAAAAGCGGGTAAAGACCAGTCCGCCCCCGGCGGCCCCCAATGCGGGCAGTAGCGGCAACAACCGGCAAAACATGAAAAGAGGAGGCATTTACTTATGGATCAGCCCAATAACGAAAACTTCCAGCAGCGACCCGATCGACCCACTCAGCCCACCCAGCCCACCCAGTCCACCCAACCCACGCAGAGCGAACAGCCCACCGGCGCCCCCGGTCAGGGTGCCGCCCCTGCCGGCGGCCCCCAACCCGGCCCTCAATCCGCTCCCCAGTCCGGCCCCCGGCCCGGTACTGCCGGCCCGTCAGCCCCGCCTGCCGGGGCCTACCGGCAGCCCGCCGCCGTGCGGGTCCCGGCCAAACAGCCCACCCGCCGCGTCGGCACCCTAACGCTGGGGGTGGCGCTGGTGGCCATCGGCGTCGCCGCTATCCTGAGCATCGTCGATCCCAAGTTCACCATGGGCACCTTCTTAAAATTCTCCCCCGCCGTGCTCATCCTGCTGGGGGCCGAGATCATCGTCTACAGCTTTGTCTATAAAAAAGAAAAATTCCGCTACGACGGCCTCAGCATCCTCTTTTCTCTGCTGCTGGTGCTGGGCAGCGTGGGCGGCAGCGTCGCCGGCACGCTCTGGGACGAGTACGGCCCCGCCCGGTACGAGGCCCAGCAGCAGCTGGAAAAAGACGTCTACAACCAGCTGTATAACCAGGTGGCCGACGCCAGCGACGTCTGGGACGTGGATGTCTACACCAATCTCTACCGGCTCAAAGACGGCAAAGTGCCCACCCTCGACGAGCTCAAAGACAGCACCAACATCCACGTGAACGTCACTCTGCGCAGCGGCTACGCCAACGCGCAGGAGTTCGCCACCGCCTGCCGCGGTATCCTCGACCGCTTCCAAAAGACCGGCTTGCCGCTCTTCTCGGTCGACTTCTACTCCTATAATAACAGCGATGAGACTTCCGGCTTCGAGCTGGAGCTGGCCGGCGACCTGCAGATCAAGATGGGGGCCGATCAGCTGGCTCTCAAGGTCCACAACGTGGCCGACGACTACACCGACTACGAGGACTGACCGCCTCGATCCCCCACTGGCAAAACAGAGCGCCCGCCCAGGAGAACAGAGATCGTTCTCCTGGGCGGGCGCTCTGTCTTTGGCCGGCCGTCCCATTGGCCGCCGGGCGTCGGCCGGCGCCTGCCCTGGGGCCTACTGTGCCCCCAGGGCTTTTACCGCCCGCTCTATGCGCGCCAGCGCCTCCTCTAAGGTGGCCCGGGCACAGCCGATATTGATGCGCTCAAAGCCCACCCCTTCCGGGCCGTAATCCTCGCCCCAGGTAAGGCCCACCTTGGCCCTCTCTAAAAACAGCGCCCGCAGCTCTTCTGGCGGCAGCCCCAGCTGTCGGCAGTCGATCCACACCAGGTAGCTGCTCTCCGGCCGTATCACCTGCAGCGCCGGTATGTGCGCCGCTATGTACTGGCACAAAAAGTCCAGGTTGCCCGCCAAATAGGCGCCCAGCTCGTCCAGCCACTGGTCGCATGCGGGGCTGTAGGCCGCCGTCATCGCCGCCACACTAAAAATGTTGGTGGCAAAATCCATCGAGTAACCGCCCATGGCCGCGGCAAACTGCTCCCGCAGCCCCTCATCGGCGATCAGCACCGTGGCGTAGGTCAGCCCCATGATGTTATAGGCCTTGCTGGCGCTGGTGATCAGCACCGCGATTTTCTGCGCCCGCTGGCCAAGGCCCAGTATCGGGTGGTGGGCGTGTCCGTCAAACAGCACGTTCGAGTGCACCTCGTCGGCCACCAGCACCGCCCCGTAGGCGTCGCACAGCTCCACCAGCCGCTGCAGCTCCCCGGCCGTAAACGCCCGCCCGGTGGGGTTGTGGGGGTTCACCATAAAATAGATCTTGGGCCGGTACTGCCGCAGCTTCTCCTCAAAGTCGGCAAAGTCGATGGCGTAGTGCCCGTCTTTTAACACCATGGGGTTGGTCACCATCCGGCGCCCGGCGCAGTCGATGATGCGGGCGATCGGCGAAAAGTGCGGTGCCTGCACCAAAACGCAGTCTCCCGGCTGCGAGTAGGTGTCGATACACATGCGTGCGGCCACCCATACCCCCGGCGCGTTGAGCACCCACTGGGGCTCTATATGGCAGCCAAAGCGGCGGCCATACCAGCCGGTCACCGCCCGGTAATAGGCCTCGGGCTTGGCGTAGTAGCCGTACATGCCGCTGTCGGCAAGGTCCAACAGCGCCTGTCTAATGGCCGGGGCCGAGGCAAAGTCCAGGTCTGCCGTGCCCATGCACAGCACCGCCGGGTCCGGCTGGTTCCACTTCAGCGAGCCGGTGCCGCGCCGGTCGATGGGCCGTGAAAAGTCAAACACAGTATCTCCTCCTCTATATAAGTGGTGTTTACCGCTTTACTATAGCACAGCGCCGGCGGTTTGTAAACGCGCCCCAGTACGGCCGGCGCGCCCTCGACTCAGTCCGACCCAGCCCGACTCAGCCCAACTCAGCCCAACTCAGCCAAGCCCCGATCCGGCCCCAACATTGCCCCGCCCGGTCCGGCCCCAGCGCGGCACATGCCCCTGTAAGCCCGCCCCAAATCCGCCCCAAGCCCGCCTCGAGCCGCCCCCAAACCACCCCCCAAGTCAGCACCAGACCAGGCTACGGCCCCGCCTACCGCTCCCCGCCGCGCTTGTGCGGCCCGCCGGCGCCGTGGTATACTGGCTGGTGCCCGCCCGTACACCGCTCTATCCAGCAAAGGAGTCCTTTATGGCCGATCTGCTACAAGGTAAAAAAGCCGTCATCTTCGATATGGACGGCACGCTCATCGACTCCGTCGGCATCTGGAACCAGGTCGACGCGGCGCTGATCCGGCAGCTGGGCGGCCCCCAGCTGTCCGAGCAGGCGGTGCTGCGGCAGCGCGACGATCTGCTGCGCCGCTACAGCCACCGCCCCCAGCCCTATCTCGACTACTGCTGGCAGTTGGGCGCGCTGTGTCACAGCCCGCTCAGCGCCCGGCAGATACACGATCTGCGCTACCAGATCGCCGGCGACTTTCTGGTCTCGCAGGTAGACTACAAGCCCGGCGTCCCGCTCTTTTTGGCCCAGCTGCGGCAGCGGGGCCTGCTGCTGGCCATCGCCACCACCACCAAAAAGACCAATATGGATATCTACCGCACCAAAAATAAAAACCTGCTGGCCAAAGCCCCGCTCGACAGCACCTTCACGGTCATCTACACCCGCGAAGACGCCGCCCAGCTCAAGCCCCATCCCCAGATCTATCAAAAGGCGGTGGCCGGTCTGGGCCTCGCTCCCGCCGACTGCCTGGTGCTGGAGGACTCGCTCATCGGCGTGCAGGCCGCCAAAGCCGCCGGCTTGCAGGTCGCCGCCATCGCCGACCGCTACGCCCAGCACGAGGCAGAGCAGATCGCCGCGCTGGCCGACTGGCAGTTCGGCGACTACTTTCAGCTGCTGGCCGCCATCCGCGACAGCGCCCCCCGCGGCGAACTGCCGCCCTGTATCCGCCCGCTCACCGCAGCCATGCTGCGCCCGGGCCTGTTTGCCGGCTTTTCCCGCCGCCAGCTGGTCACCGACTGCTGGCGCCGCGAGGCGGGGCACTGGGCGGTGCGCCGCTGCCCCTTTATCGACCAGTGGTCCCCGTCAGACTACGGCTATCTGGTGCAGTGCCTGCAGGGCACCTTGCCCGGCGGCGGAGCGGTGTACGGCGCCTTCATCGGCGGCCGGCTGGCCGGCTTTTGCTCGGTCGAGGGCCCGCTCACCGGCAGCCGCAGCCAGTTCAGCGACCTCACCAGCCTGCACGTCTCGCAGGACCGGCGCGGCCGCGGCATCGGCCGTCAGCTCTTCGCCCAGGCCGCCGCCTTTGCCCGAACAAGAGGTGCCGAGGCGCTGTATATCTCCGCCCACTCCGCCGTCGAGACCCAGGCCTTTTACCGGGCCATGGGCTGTGTCCCCGCCACCGAGGAGCTGGCGTGCCACACCGGTCCCGAACCCTTCGACTGCCAGCTCCAGTATGCGCTCTAGACCGTATCGCACCCGGTGCTGCCGCCCGCAAAAAGTTTTGCCGCCCGCACCCCGCAGCCCTGCTGCCGGCGGCGTCAGCCCATCACCGGGCGTTTTAAAGGCCCCGCACAAGCCCCATATAAGCCCCACACAGGCGTAAAAACGCGCTATAATGTGTAGGGGGTAGGGGCGGTGAGCTCCCCGGCCCCCACCCACTGCCGGCTCTTGCTCCGGCGGTCCGCCGCGGCCGGTCGGTCGGGGGTGGTCGCGCTGTGGTCCGCCTCTGTCTGCGCTGCCGGCGGTGCTCGCCCGCTCCGGCCCTAAAAAAGAGCCTCGCATGCGGGCCGCGGGCCCCCATCCCAGCGGCCAAAAGGGCTAAAACAGCATAAAAAAAGGCCGAGTTTACAATTTCGTAACAATTTGAACAGCCGTCAGCAGCACTTCACCGCGCAGTGCTTTCTCTATAAAACCGCATACCTATGCGCTTTTTGTCGGTCCCTGCCCGCCGCCACCGCCGCTGTCGCCCACAAAAACACCGTTTACCCGTCCGCCTGCCCACCTGCCCACCTGTCCACCTGCGCCCCCGCCCGGTGGAGCGCCAACTTATTTACCCATTTACCGGTCGGCCCCCTCAGCCCCCCAGCCCCCTCAGCACGCTCCACCAGCCATCCGGCCGACAGTCCACAGTGAACAGTCCACAGTCCACAGTCTACAGTCTACAGTTCACTGTAGACGGCATACAGTAAACAGTCCGTCAGCTCACCGGCTCCGCGCTTTGTGCCGCCTCGCGGCAACCTGACCGGCATCAGCCAGCACCGGTCAGCACCGGCCGGAATTGGACCAAATAGATCGTCTCCCGCCGTCCGAGCGGGGGAGAGGAGGATACCAATGTTCGAACCCATCTACTACACCGTGCAGGATATCCGCGGCGACTACGCCATCCTGCTAGACCAAAACGGCATCGAGAACACCGTGGCTATGGCCCTGCTGCCGCCGGGCGTCGACGTGGGCGACGCACTGGTCTACGAAATGCTCTCCTACCGCATCCAGCAGCCATAAACGCTGCATGAATATGCATATTTTCTGGCGTAAATGTATAAAATGGGCATTGTGTACAGATTTAAAACAAAAATAATCCCGAGTTGTTGCAACATTTTTGAAAAATAGGGTAGACATTTGCCGTTTCTGTGCGTATAATTATACATGCACCTTACAAAAGGCGCACAGCACCGATTAAGGAGGAGCACAGATGTCTGAAATGATCGCCGACGCTGTACAGCCCAAGGCCTGGTACAAAGCACTGCCCCGGCCGCAGTACAGCACTCTCACCAAGGTAGACCAGCCCGAGGCATGGTTCGATGTCTATAAGCTCGACCACGACATCTTCGCCATCTATGAGCAGGGCCACTTCCAGGAAGTGATCTCCTATCTCATCCTGGGCGGCGAAAAAGCCATGTTGCTCGATACCGGCATGGGCATCGGCAACATCAAAAATGTCGTCGACGCGCTGACCGACCTGCCGCTGGTAGTCGTCAATACCCACACCCATTTCGACCATATCGGTTGCAACCACCTGTTCGAGCTGGTCCACGTGCTCGACCACCCCGGCGCTGTGCGAAGAATGAAAGAGGGGCTCACCCACGAGGAGGTCGCCGACAATTTAAAAGACGACTCCACCTGGTACCCCTATCCCAAAGAGTTCGATCCCGATACCTACCACATCGAGCCCTGTAACTTCACCACCATCAAAGAGGGCCATGTGTTCGACCTGGGCGGCAGAACGCTCACCGTGCTGTCCACCCCCGGCCACTCGCCCGACAGCCTCATGCTCGTCGACGAGCAAAACAAGCTGCTCTTCACCGGCGACACCTTCTATCCCGCCACCCTCTACGCCCACCTCGACTCCCACGACGGGCTCAAGTCGGTACAGAGCACCTACCGCCAGACCATGGAGCGGCTGGCGGCCCAGTACAGCGACTATACCCTCATCTGCTCCCACAACGAGCCGCTGCGCCCCGGCAGCGTGCTGGGCCAGGTGGCCAAGGCCTTCGCCCAGATCGAAAACGGCGAGGTCGACTACCAGATCGACGCCGAGGGCCTCAAAAAATACACCTTCGACGGCTTCTGTATCGTCACCGTGTAAGATCCCCCGGAAAAACAGGTAAACTGAGCGGCCATGTGCCGCATCCATATAAAAAGAGGAGAGAGTACACTTATGAAAACCATGAAAAAACTGGCCGCCATGCTGGCTGCCTGCGGCATCCTGCTGTCGCTGGCCGGCTGCGGCGACAAAGACAAGACCTTCACCGGCAAAGCCTACGAAAAAGAGATCATGACCCCCGGCGAGATCGTCGTCGGCATCTCCGCCGACTATCCCCCCTACGAGAGCATGGGCACCGACGGCAAAGTAGAGGGCTTCGATGTCGACATGGCCAACGAGCTGGCCAAGTACATGGGCGCCGAGGGCAAAGACGTAAAAGTCACCTTTAAGAATATGGACTTCTCGTCCATCATCACCGCCCTGCAGTCCGGCCAGATCGACGTGGGCATCTCCGCCTTCACCTATGACCCCGAGCGCGACTGCCTGTTCTCCGATCCCTACCTGATCTCCGAGCAGCTGGTGGTGCTGCCCAAGGGCTCCACCGTCAAGAGCCTCGACGAGCTGTCGGGCAAAAAGATCGGTGCCGGCACCGGCACCACCGGTGAAAAGGCCGCCAAAGAGAACATCTCCGGCGCCGAAGTCACCAGCCCCGGCGACTACACCGTCATGTTCGAGGCCCTCAAAAATGGCGCTCTCGACGCGGTGGTCTGCGACGGCCAGGTGGCCAAAAACAACGCCGAGGCCAACGGTTTCGTCATCATGGAAGAGCCCCTGGTAAAAGAGGAGAACTCGGTCATCGTCAAAAAGGGCAACGACGAGCTGCTCAAAGAAGTAAACGAAGCTGTCAAGCAGTTCAAGGCCTCCGACGCCTATGTCGAGCTGCAGCAGAAATGGGGCCTGACCGAGGCCTAGAGCAAAAGTCAAAAAACACAGCAGGCAGGCGGCGGGCAGGGCCCGTCACCTGTTTTCTGCTGTAAGGCCCCTTCGCCAGCCACCGAAAATATACGAGAGGAACTGTCTTATGGAAATGATTCAGAAGATCGTCACCGCCGAAAATCTGATCTTCATGCTCAAGGCGGCCGGTCTGTCGGTGGTCATCGCCACCGCCTCGCTGCTGTTCGGCACCATCCTGGGCGTGCTCGGCGCCGCCGCCAAGATCTCCAAGAGCAAGCTGCTGCGCGGCATCGCCACCGTCTACGTCGAGGTCATCCGCGGCACCCCTATGATGCTGCAGATCCTGTTTTTCTACCTGGGCGTCCCGGCCATCATGCGGGCCATCACCGGCACCCCAATAAACCCCAGCGTCTACCTCATCGGTATCGTCGCCATCAGCATCAACTCCGGCGCCTACTCCACCGAGCTCATCCGCTCGGCCATCCAGGCCGTCGACCGCGGCCAGTGGGAGGCCAGCAAGTCGCTGGGCCTCTCCTACGGTAAAATGATGCGCTACATCATCCTGCCCCAGGCCTTCAAGCGCATCGTGCCGCCGCTGGTCAGCGAGTTCATCACCCTCATCAAAGATTCCTCGCTGCTGTCCACCATCGGCGTGGTCGAGCTGCTGCAGAGCGCCAAGGTGCTGGGTGCCCGCTTCTACAACTACGTCATCCCCCTACTGCTGGCGTCGGTGGTCTACCTGGCCATGACGCTCACCATCTCCCACTTCTCAAAACGCCTGGAGAGGAGGCTTGCAGAAAGTGATTAGTCTGCGCCATATCACCAAAAAATTCGGCCAGCTCAAGGCCGTCAGCGACGCCAGTCTGGAAGTCGAGAAAGGCGAGATCATCTGCCTTATCGGCCCCTCTGGCTCCGGCAAATCCACCTTCCTGCGCTGTATCAATGGCCTGGAGGAGCCCGAGGAGGGCGAGGTCTACATCGACGGCAAAAAGGTCGATACCAAGGCCAAAAACCCCAAAGAGCTCGAGCAGATGCGCGCCAAGATGGGCTTTGTGTTCCAGCACTTCAATCTCTTTCCCCACCGCAGTGTACTCGATAACCTCACTCTGGCCCCCATCCAGGTGTTGGGCGTCTCCAAAGAGGAGGCCGAAAAGCGCGCCCGCGAGCTGCTGGCCCGGGTGGGCCTGGCCGAAAAGGCCGACGCCTATCCCGCCCAGCTCTCCGGCGGCCAAAAGCAGCGGGTGGCCATCGCCCGCAGCCTCTGCATGGAGCCCGAGATCATGCTCTTCGACGAGCCCACCTCCGCCCTCGACCCCGAGATGGTCGGCGAGGTGCTCGACGTCATGAAAGAGCTGGCCCGGGGCGGCATGACCATGGTGCTGGTCACCCACGAGATGGGCTTTGCCCGCGAAGTGGCCACCAAGGTGCTGTTTTTAGACGAGGGCCAGATCCTCGAGCAGGGCACCCCCAAAGACATTTTCGAAAATCCCCAGCACCCCCGCCTGCGCGAATTTTTGAGTAAAGTTCTGTAAAAATAGTAGTATTTCCCCGACAAAACTGATACACTAAAATTAAGGACTTACCGGGCGCCTGGCGCCTGCACCAGTCTGTGGCCCGGCCTGCCGGGCGCATATCAGAGGAGGAGTGACCACTGTGATTACCTGTAAAAATTGCGGCACCACCATGCCCGACGGGGCAGCTTTCTGTACCACCTGCGGCGTCCCGCTCGATGCCCAGGACCAGCAGTCTCAGCAGCAGCCCCCCATCTACAACCAGACCCCCGCTCCCGGCGGCGAGCAGCCGCAGTGGAGCACCCCGCCCCAGCAGCCCCCCATGCAGCCCCAGCAGCCCTACATGGGCGGCCAGCCCCCCATCAAGGGCACCATCTACCTGGTGTTCGGCATCCTCACCACCCTGCTGTGCTGTCTGCCGCTGGGCATCCCGGCCATCGTCTTTGCCACCAAGATCGACCAGATGGTCGCCATGGGCAACATAGCCGGCGCGCAGGAGGCAGCCAAAAAATCGCGGCTGTTCTCCATCCTGGCCGCAGCGCTGGGTCTGCTGGCCGTTATCATCTACTTTGTCTTTGTGGTCGTGGTAGGCGTCAGCATCGGCGGCGGCTACTACTACTGATCGCACCGGTAGCTACATAAGATCGCCCCTTTTAAAAGGGATAGATAGCGCCCGACAAAAGCCCCCTGGCCGGCAAACGGTCAGGGGGCTTTTTGTCGCCTGTTCGGGCATACAGGCAGCGCCCGCCTGTCCCGTGCCAATGTCACAAGCTGTTTTAAGATCATTTTATAAATATTATGAAAATACAGCGAAATACGCAGGTGAAATAACAAATATGACAAAAAAACATAAAAATTTATGGAGAGAATATCGCTAGATATCCACCGCCAGATTGCGCTATAATAATACCAAATACTGAGGTAGCATGTCTAAGGGGGGCAGTGGTGTGGAGCGGAGCTTTCTGTACAACAAGATCAAGCAGGACATCATGGAGCAGATCGAGCAGGGTCTCTATGTGACGGGCGATAAATTGCCCAGCGAGGCCCAGCTGGTGAGCGAGTACGGCGTCAGCCGCAACACCGCCAGCCGCGTGCTCAACGATCTGGTCACCGAGGGGTACGCCAAGCGCCATCAGGGCAAAGGTACCTTCGTCGACAACCAGAAGATCACCCAGGATCTCTCCTACGTCCGCAGCATCTCCAGCATCTTCGAGCAGAACAAAAAAGAGTCCACCAGCCAGGTGCTGGCCTACGAGGTGGTCGATCCGCCCGCCCATGTCAAAAAGTTTTTGCAGCTGCAAGACGGCGAAAAGGCGATTCGCGTCTACCGCATCCGCTACGCCGACAAAGTGCCCGCCCTGCTCAACGAGACCTATCGCAGCCACCCCCGCTTCGGCAATGTGCTCCACTACGACCCCACCACGGTATTGTCTTACGGCTACCTGCGCAAGATCAAGCACATCTACCCGGTCCACACCGAGGAAACGCTCGAGATCACCTTCTTAAATCCCGACGAGGCCGGGTATCTGGGCCAAAAAGCCGGCACCCCCGCTTTTCTGGGCCGCAGTCTCACCACCGACAATACCGGCCAACCGCTGGAGGTCTCCAAGACCATCTACCGCGCCGATATGTTCCGTTTTGCCTCCCACCTGAGCGAGGCCCCCAAAACCGAAAAGTAGCCGCCGCAAACGGCCACCCAGCTGTGTAGGATCGCGTGTCCGCACAGCTTTTTATATGATCCGCATGCCTGCCTCTCCCGGTCCCGCAGCGCCCCGCTGTCCGCCCCGTATCTATATGGGGAGCCGCCGGGTATTGCCGAGCACTGCTGGGCGGCAGTATCATAGGGCCTTGACAGCCTGCCGCCGGCGGCGTATCGTAGATATGGTCAGGTGCCATCGTGGCGGCACCTCGCGCCCGGCTACTGGGGAGATGCAGCTCCTCAGTAGCTCTTTTTTATACCTGCCGCCACTTGGTGCCACTGCTCGCGGATCTTTTCTCCGCCACCGGCCGAAAAATTTGACACCACAACAAAAAACAGGCCGGCCCCACTGGGGCCGGCCTGTTTGGCGCAGATATCTCAAATTCTGTTTAGTTGCTGGCAAATACGCCCATACCGCGAAATTTGCGGTAGCGGTTTTCCAGCAGCGTCTTGGTGCCCAAAAAGCTAAAATCCTCCAGCTCTTTTTCGATCACCTGCCGCAGCTCGATACAGGTGCGGGCGGGGTCGGTGTGGGCGCCCCCCTTGGGCTCGGGCACGATGCCGTCGATCACCCCAAACGAGAGCAGGTCCGGCGCCGTCATCTTTAAGAGCTCGGCGGCCTGTTCTTCCTTGCTGGGGTCCTTCCACAAAATGCTGGCAAACCCCCGGGGCGATATCACCGAGTACACGGCGTTTTCCAGCATGTAGATCTTGTCGGCCACCGCCATGGCCAGTGCGCCGCCGCTGCCCCCCTCGCCGGTGATGATGGTCAGCACCGGTGTCTTTAAAAACATCAGCTGCTGAATGCTCTGGGCTATCGCGTGCCCCTGTCCGCGCTCCTCGGCCCCCACACCGCAATAGGCGCCGGGGGTATCCACAAAAAAGATCACCGGGCGGCCAAATTTTTCCGCCTGCTGCATCAGCCGTATCGACTTGCGGTACCCCTCCGGGTGGGGCATGCCAAAGTTGTAGCGGATGTTCTCTTCGGTAGAGTTTCCTTTGCGGTGGCCGATCACCGTCACCGCCTTGCCGCCAATGGTACCAATGCCCCCCAGTACCGCCGGGTCGTCGCCGTATGCCCGGTCGCCGTGCAGTTCTATAAAGTCCTCAAACAGGGCCGATACATACTGGTCGATGTTGGGGCGGGCAATATTTTTGATGAGCTGCATGCGCTCAAATGCCGATTTAGACATAATTTCCGCTCCCCCCTACTTGTGATGGCCCACATGCAGCGCCAAAATGCGCTGCAGCGTCTCTTTGAGTTCCCCCCGGGGCACGATCTTGTCTACGAACCCGTGGTCCTGGGCAAACTCGGCCGACTGAAAACCCGCCGGCAGCTTGCTGCCGATAGTCCCCTCGATGACCCGCCGCCCGGCAAAGCCGATCACCGCCCGCGGCTCGGCCAAAATAATGTCGCCCTGCATGGCAAAGCTGGCCGTCACTCCGCCGGTGGTGGGGTCGGTGAGCACAGTGATGTAGAGCAGGCCCGCCTGGCTGTGCTTGCCCGCCGCCGCGCTGACTTTGGCCATCTGCATCAGTGAAAAGATCCCCTCATGCATCCGCGCCCCGCCCGAGGCGGTGAACAAAACTACCGGCAGCTTTTTGCGGGTGGCGTACTCAAACAGCCGCGCCAGCTTTTCGCCTACCACACTGCCCATCGAGGCCATCAAAAAGCGGGCGTCCATCACCCCAATGGCCACCGGCATACCGCCGATCTTGGCGCAGCCGGTCACTACCGCCTCGGTCAAGCCGGTCTGTTGGTGCAGGTTCTCGATCTTGTCGGTATAGCCTTTAAACTTTAGGGGGTTGAGGGTGCGCAGCCGCCGGTCGTGCTCTTTAAAGCTGCCCTCGTCGCAGAGCATCTCGATGCGCTGCGGCGCCGACATGCGGCTCTGGTGCCCACACAGTGGGCACACGTACAGGTTGCGTTGGTAATTTTCGCGCAGCACCTCGTTTTTGCACCGCTTGCACACCACAACGTCTTTGGGCTGCTCCACCTCCGGCACGCCCTCCAGCTCCTTGGCGATGTTGCGGTTTTTCTTAAACATGTCTAAGATCACTGTGCATCACCTCCATCGGGCTGGCTAAAGCGCGCCAGCAGTTGACTGCGCTCCAAAAAATTGGTGTCGAAATCGCCGGCGGCAAACTGGGGCGCATGGATGATGGCCATGGCCAGGTCAATGTTGGTGGTGACCCCCTCGAACAGGTACTCTGACAGCGCCCGTTTCATGCGGGCGATCGCCTGGGCCCGGTCCTCCCCATAGCAGATGAGTTTGGCCAGCATGCTGTCGTAGTAGGGGGGGATGCGATATCCCTGGTACACCGCCGAGTCCACCCGCACCCCGGCGCCGCCGGGCACGTTGAGCCCGGTGATCTGGCCGGGGCAGGGGGCAAAGTTGCGGTAGGGGTCCTCGGCATTTATGCGGCACTCGATGGCGTGGCACAGCGGCCGCAGCTGGTCCTGGCGCAGCGGCAGCCGCTCACCGGCGGCAATGCGTATCTGCTCGCGGATCAGATCCAGCCCGCACACCAGCTCGGTCACCGGGTGCTCCACCTGGATGCGGGCGTTCATCTCGCAGAAGTAGTAGTTTAAGTCGCTGTCCACCAAAAACTCCACCGTGCCGGCGCCCCGGTACCCGGCCTGCTTGGCCACCCGCACCGCGGCGTCGCCCATCTCCTGCCGCAGTGAGGCACTCAGCAGCGAGGAGGGGGCCTCCTCCACCAACTTCTGGTGCCGCCGCTGGATGGAGCACTCCCGCTCAAACAGATGGATAGTGTCGCCATGAGCATCAGCCAGTATCTGAAATTCGATGTGGCGCGGGTCCGCCACGAATTTTTCTACATACACGCGGCTGTCGCCGAACGACATGCCCGCCTCGGCGGCGGCATTTTGAAACTCGTGCTCCAGGTCGGCCGGGTCATCCACCTTGCGAATGCCTTTGCCGCCGCCGCCAGAGGCGGCCTTGAGCATTACCGGGTAGCCGATCTCACCGGCGATGGCGGCCGCCTCTTTGGCTGTAGAGACCGCGCCGTCGCTGCCGGGGGTCACCGGTACGCCGGCCTTTTTGGCGGTGTCGCGGGCGGCCACCTTGTCGCCCAGCAGGGCGATAGTGTGGGCGCTGGGGCCAATAAAGGTAAGACCACACGCCTCGCAGGCAGCGGCAAAGTCGGGGTTCTCCGACAAAAAGCCAAAGCCGGGGTGGATGGCCTGGGCGCCGGAGCCCTGGGCGGCGCCGATGATGTTTTGGATGTTCAGGTAGCTGTCTTTGGGGGCCGGCCCGCCAATACATACCGCCTCGTCGGCCAGAGTAGTGTGCAGCGCATCGGCGTCGGCGGTGGAGTACACAGCCACGCTGGTGATGCCCATATCCCGGCATGCGCGAATGATGCGCACTGCGATCTCGCCCCGGTTGGCGATGAGAATTTTATCAAACATAAGTGGGGACCTCCCTGGGTATGTGATCAGCCGATGGCAAAGGTGAGCTCGCCGTAGGCGGCCCGTTTCCCGTTGACGTAGGCTGTGGCTTTGCCGATGCCGATGGGGCCCCGGCGCTTGACGATCTCGACTTCCAGGTCCAGTGTGTCGCCGGGCAGCACCTTCTGCTTAAAGCGGGCGCCGTCGATGCCGCCGAAATAGCCGGTCTTGCCCTCGAATTCCGGCAGCGACAAAATGGCCACGGCGCCGGTCTGGGCCAACGCCTCGATGATAAACACCCCGGGCATCACCGGATTGCCGGGGAAATGCCCCTGAAAAAAGATCTTGTCGGGGGTGACGTGCAGCCGCCCCTTGGCGCGCACACCGGGCTCTAACTCGGTGATCTCGTCGACTAAGAGCATGGTGTCCCGGTGGGGAATGATCTTTTTGATCTGCTCTTGATCTAGCAGTATATCGCTCATATCTGTAACCTCTCTTTATAAAACAGCCGCTGTCTCGTGCTTTTGGCACACCAGCCCGGGCCGGGCCGCTACTGGATGGCCATGACCACCTGGTCGTACTCCACCAGGTCGCCGTTTTGGCAGAAGATGCGGGCGATCTTGCCGTCGCAGGGTGCTGTTATCTCGTTGAGCATCTTCATGGCCTCGATGATGCACAGAGTATCGCCCTTTTTCACCTCTTGGCCCACGGTGGCAAACGGCGGGCTCTGGGGGTCGGGGGCGGCGTAATAGGTGCCCACGATGGGTGAGCGCACAGGGGTGCCCGGCACCTCGGGGGCGGCGGGGGCCTCCGGGGCCTCTTCAGCGGCGGCCGGCACCGCGGCAGCTGCCGCCGGTGCGGCCACAGCGACCTGTTTGGGGGCAAACTCTACCGAGAAAGAAAATTCATCGGCAGTAAAGGAGAGGGCTGTGGCCCCCTCGGCCTTAGCGCGTGAAAGCAGTTCCAGCGCTGTCTCTTTGGCAATACGAATATCCATACTACAGTTCCTCTTCTCTCCTGGTATCCGCCGGCAGTCAGCGGTATTTTCTCACCACGATGGTGGCGTTGTGACCGCCAAAGCCCAGCGAGTTGCTCATGGCCGTCTCCACCGCCGTGTGCAGCGCCGTGCCCGGCACGTAATCCAGATCGCACGCGGGGTCGGGCTCTTTTAAATTGATGGTGGGGGGGATGACGTCCTCGGCCACGGCCATAGCGCAGACAATGGCCTCAATGCCGCCGGCGGCCCCCAGCAGGTGCCCGGTCATCGACTTGGTCGAGGAGATATGTACCTTTCTGGCCGCCTCCTCGCCCAGCGCCAGCTTGATGGCGTTGGTCTCGTACTTGTCGTTGATGGGGGTGCCGGTGCCGTGGGCATTGATGTAACACAGCTCCTCCGGGGCCAACCCCGCCTCCTGCAGCGCCAATTTCATGGCCATGCTGGGCGCCTGGCCGGTGGGGTCGGGGCTGGTGATGTGATAGCTGTCTGAGGTGCTGCCGTATCCGGTGATCTCCCCCAAAATGGTGGCGCCGCGGGCGGTGGCGTGCTCTAAGCTCTCCAGCACCAAAATTCCCGCGCCTTCCCCCATTACAAAACCGGCCCGCCGGCTGTCAAACGGCAGCGAGGCGGCGTCGGGATCGGTCGACTGGCTCAAAGCGTGCATGTTCGAGAAACCGGCCACCGCAATGGGCACGGCGCAGCTCTCGGCGCCGCCGGCTACCATCGCATCGGCGTAACCGTGCTTAATGGTGCGAAACGCCTCGCCGATGGCGTGGGTGCCGCTGGCGCAGGCCGTTACCGGACAAAAACTGGTGCCTTTCAGCCCGTACTTGATGGATATCTGAGCCGACGCCATATTCGAGATCATCATGGGGATAAAAAACGGCGACACCCGGCCGGGGCCCTTGGTAAAGATCTTCTCAAACTCGTTTTGGAAGGTCTCGATGCCGCCGATCCCGCTGCCCACGATCACCCCAAAGCGGTAGGGGTCGATATTGGCGCTGTCCAACCCGGCCTGCCCCATCGCCTCGGCGGCGGCGGCCATGGCCAGCTGGCAGTAGCGGTCCATTTTGCGGGCCTCTTTTTTTTCGATAAACTGGGTGGGGTCAAAATCTTTTACCTCGGCAGCCAAGGTGGCCTTATAGCCGTCGGTATCAAAGCGAGTAATGGGGCCAATGCCGTTTTTGCCAGCCACCGCCGCATCAAAAAAGTCGCGCACGGTGTTGCCGATAGGTGTAATGGCACCCATACCGGTGATGACTACACGGTTCATATGTTTTTCCTCCTGCATATAGGGTGTGCCGCTCTGCCCGGCCGTACCTGTGCGGCAAGATCAGAGCACAAAGACCGTCGTTTTTGCGGGCCGCTTTAGCTGCGGCGGCCCATCTATCTGTTGGGGGTATGGAACATATAAAGACAGTTGCCGGCAAGGCGTCGCTGCCACTGCCCTTTAATAATTGTGTGTCCTATCAAATTCTATCCCCTGCGCGCCTGCCGCGCCGCGCAAGCGGCGGGAGGGGCTTGGCCCCGAGAGCATATCTTGCGCTTTTCGCACTGCCTGGCGGGGATATGAGACAGACCAGACAAAATAAGTCTTATCTGACCGGTCGTGCGAACAGCATCTTCCAAAGGCCCCGAGACCGCAAGAAATGCGTTGCCGCGCAAGCGGCGGGAGGGGCTTGGCCCCGAGAGCATATCTTGCATTTTTCGCACTGCCTGGCGGAGATATGAGACAGACTAGACGAAATAAGTCTTATCTGACCGGTCGTGCGAACAGCATCTTCTAAAAGCACCGAGACCGCAAGAAATGCGTTGCCGCGTAAGCGGCGGGAGGGGCTTGGCCCCGAGAGCATATCTTGCGCTTTTCGCACTGCCTGGCGGGGATATGAGACAGACCAGACAAAATAAGTCTTATCTGACCGGTCGTGCGAGCAGCATCTTTTAAAAGCACCGAGACCGCAAGAAATGCGTTGCCGCGCAAGCGGCGGGAGGGGCGTAACCCCGAGAGCATATCTTGCACTTTTCGCACTGCCTGGCGGGGATATATGACAGACCAGACGAAAGAAGTCTTATCTGACCGGTTGTGCGAGCAGCATCTTTTAAAAGCACCGAGACCGCAAGAAATGCGTTGCCGCGTAAGCGGCGGGAGGGGCGTAACCCCGAGAGCATATCTTGCACTTTTCGCACTGCCTGGCGGGGATATATGACAGACCAGACGAAAGAAGTCTTATCTGACCGGTTGTGCGAAAAGATTACATGGCCAGCCCGCCGTCCACCACCAGCACCTGTCCGGTGATGTAGTCGGCAGCAGGGGAGGCCAGAAAAGCCACCACCCCGGCAATATCTTCTACTGTGCCAAAGCGCCGCAGCGAAATGCCCTGCTTGGCGGCCTCTACTACCTTTTCGGGCAGGGCCTGGGTCATGGCAGTGTCGATAAAACCGGGGGCCACGGCGTTGGCGGTGATCCCGCGGCTGCCCAGCTCTTTCGAGATGGTTTTGGTCAGGCCGATGAGCCCGGCTTTAGAGGAAGCGTAGTTGGCCTGTCCGGCGTTGCCGTACACCCCAGCTACCGACGAGATGTTGATGATCTTGCCGCTGCGCTGGCGGGTCATGCCTTTGGCACACAGCTTGCTCATATAAAAGGCGCTGTTGAGGTTGACATTCAGCACCTGCTGGAACTGTTCGGGTTTCATGCGCAGCATCAGCCCGTCTTTAGTGATACCGGCGTTGTTTACCAGCACATCTACATTGCCCCGGTCGGCGGTGATCTTCTCCACCGCCGCCTCACAGGCGGCATAGTCCGACACATCCCATGCCAACGCGTACACGTCGGCACCAGCCGACTGGCAGGCGGCGATAGACTGCTGCGAGATCTCCTGCGCCAGCTCGTCGTCATTTAAGCAGTTGATGACCAGGTCAAAACCGTCCTGGGCCAGTTTCAAGGCAATGGCCGCGCCGATACCGCGGGTACCGCCGGTGACCAGTGCCAGTGGCTTTTTGTTCTCGTTTGCCATATTCTACACACTCCGTAGGGTAGGGGCTGCCGGCCAACGGCCGGTGCAGCCGCAATGTATCAAAATATATCTATATCATGGTGACCGGATCATGGTGACCGGCCGCAGCAGGTCGCCCATTTAAAACTGCAGGATAGTGGCCCCCACTGTTAAGCCGCCGCCAAAACCAACGGCCAGCACCTTGTCGCCGGGGCGTATGCGGCCCTGTTCTACCTCCTCGCAGATGCACAGCGGTATACTGGCACTGGAGGTGTTGCCGTAGCGGTCGAGATCGATGGCGATACGGCTGGGGTCGAGCCCATAGCGGCGGGAAAAGCTGTCGATGATGCGCAGGTTGGCCTGATGTGGCACCAGCCGGTCGATATCGTCGATGGTGAGTTCTGCCTGTGCCAGCACCCGGTCGATGGCCTTGGGAATGTTCGATACGGCAAAGCGAAACACCTCGCGCCCGTTCATCGACAAAAAGCTGTCCACCGGGGCACAGTCGCCGTGCATATTGTTGCCCCGCAGTGCCGGTGCCAACAGTACGTCGCCTTTATCCCCCTGACACTGGCAGTTCGAGATCGGGTAACTGCAGCTGTCGTCGCTGGACAGCACCAGCGCCGCCGCGCCGTCCCCAAACAGCACACAGGTCGAGCGATCGCGGTAATCGGTAATGCCCGAGAGCCGCTCGGTACACACGATCAAAACATTTTTTGCCTTGCCGGCGCGCACAAAGCTGTCGGCAATGTCCACCGCGAACACAAACCCGGTACAGGCGGCGTTCACATCAAAAGCCACCGCGTTTTTGCATCCCAGCAGGCCCTGGATCATACAGCTCACCGACGGGGTAAAGTTGTCCGGGGTCACGGTGGTGACCACGATCAGGTCGATATCTTCCGGTGCCAGCTCGGCCCGCTGTAGTGCCTGTGCGGCGGCCTGATGGCCCATCTGGGCGGTGCCCATCTCGGCCGAGATGCGGCGCTCTTTAATGCCGGTGCGCTCGGTGATCCACTCGTCGCTGGTCTCCACCATCTGTTCTAGGTCGGCATTGGTCAAAACAGTCTCGGGCAAATAGCTGCCGCAGGACAACACTCTCATTCCCATAAATCCTATATCTCCTTTTATCCCAACTGGGCGGTAGGTCGTAAAAGGCGCCGCAAAACGGTGGCGGCACTACCTCTTATTTTAGCACAAACCGGCGGTAGGGACCTCCCTTTTTTGAAAGTTTTTGCCGAACCGGACCCGGCTCTATACAGCCGCGGTGATTTTGACAAAATGTGCGCCGGCCGCGCGGGAGCAACAGCTGCCGGCAATTAGTTTGATTGACAAACTAATTGTTTTTTATTATAATAAATCACAGTATATTTGTCAAACGAGCGGCGCCTGTGGGCGGCCGGCAGCGGTGGGGAGACCCGCATCGGCACCGGCCCGGCAGCGCCCGTTTTGCAGGAGGACAGTATGTCGATTTCGCTGTTGTTCCCGGGTCAGGGGGCCCAGTACCCCGGTATGGGAAAAGATCTGTACGAGCAATTTTCACTGGCCAAAGAGGTATACACGATGGCCGGCGACATCACCGGCACAGACGTGTGCGGCATGAGTTTTACCGGTACCGCCGAGCAGCTGGCCCAGACCGAGAATGCGCAGCTGTGTATCTTTACCCACTCCATGGCGATCGCCACGGTGCTGCGGGCGGGCGGGGCCGAGGTCGAGGCCGCCGCCGGCTTTTCGCTGGGCGAGTGCTCAGCCCTGTGCGCGGCGGGCGCCTTTTCACTGGAGCAGGGCTTTCAGCTGGTGGCGCTGCGCGGCCAGCTTATGGGCCAGGCGGCTGCAGATAACGGCGGCACTATGGCTGCGGTGATGGGTCTGGCTCCCGATCAGATCGAGGCCTGCTGTGCCGAGAGCGACGGGTATGTAGAGGCGGTCAACTACAATTCTCCCGCACAGACCGTCATCGCCGGCGACCCCGCCGCCGTGCAGGCGGCCGGCGAGCGGTGCCTGGCCGCCGGCGCCAGCCGGGTGGTCCCGCTGGCAGTCAGCGGCGCCTTTCACACCAGGTACATGCAACCGGCAGGCGAGGCCTTGACAGCTCAGCTGGCAGGCATGGCCTTTTCACCGCTGCAGCTGCCGGTCTACACCAACCTGACCGGCCGCCCGCTGGAGTCTGGATGCGACCTGGCCGCCCACCTGGGCCGGCAGATGTGCTCACCCGTGCGCTGGGTAGATACGGTACTCAACATGGTCGCCGACGGCCATCTGAAAGCTGCTGAGTGCGGGCCGGGCAAGGTGCTCACCGGCAACGGCCGCCGCATCAGCCGCGAGATGAAGGTGCACAATCTACAGACCGCCGACGATGTGAAAAAGATACTCGACAGTTTTTAAAACCGCCCCTGCCGGTAGAGGAGGTGACGGGCGTTGGATGAAAAAGACCAGATCAACCTTTTTTTGACCGATATATTCAGCAGCATCCTCACACTGGAGGAAGAGTTCATCGCCACCGTCAACCGCGATCACACCCCGGGCATTTCGGTGACCGAGGCCCACATCATCGAAAAGGTGGGCCTCGATCAGTCCCAGCGCATGGGCGACCTCGCCGCCGGGCTGGGGGTCACCATGCCCACCATGACCATCGCCATCGAGCGCCTGTGCCGCAAAGGGCTCGTCCAGCGCCGGCGCAGCGAGCAGGACCGGCGGGTGGTCAACATCAGCCTCACTGATCCCGGCCGCCAGATCTTTTTGCTGCACCAGATCTTTCACGAAAAGCTGGTAGAGAACCTGACGGCCGCCCTCAGCGACGCCGAGATCGCCCAACTGCAGAGCTTTTTGGGCCGTATCAACCACTTTTTTACCGACCTGGTGGGTAAAGGGATCCTGGCTCAGCAGGTACTGGAAGATCTGGAATAGAAAAAGTCTCCCCGAAACATCTTTTCGGGGAGACTTTTTTGTTGCACGTTATAGATGTACGTCTTTGGGGGAGAGTCTTTTTTGAGTAGGCCGGCCATGTCAAACAGCGCGTTTTTATCCTCGCCGGAAAGCGTTCGGCTCTCGCGATACACGGTGTATGTAAAAGCGACTAGAGTTGCCACATCCATATCAGACGTTTTAGCCACTGCATCCTGGGCCGATGCAGATTTTCCCCAACAGACTGCCTGTTGTCGCACCAAAGTAGCCAGAAGTTTTTGACAGCTTATCGACAGAGAGACGCTTTATCCGCCCAGCCCTGTAGTTGGATAGGGCCGACGGGGAGATACCGGTTTCCCTACAGAGGGCGGTCAAAAAACCATGAGAGGTAAGAAGTTGCCTTCATATATAAAGTATATAGAAACGGACATCTATCCGCTGCATCGGGGCGAATTTGATACGGGTCAGGCATGATCTACATGCGGGGTTGGTGGGGCACATACCGCATGCAGGCTGCATCGTGTTTTCAAATGACGGGTTGGTTTTCGTCCGCTATGGTCATTATAAGACCTTTTTCGAAATCGTATATAGGAATACAGATGAACGCATACGATATATACACGCGACACGCGCCATACGCGCAATGCTTTCAGGAGGATCAGAGAAGACCAGCCGATCTTAGACTCTACCGGCTGCCGTATCTTGGGGACAGTCCACAGCCTTTAAAAAGGAAAATTCGGATTGCCGGCGTATTACGGCGAAATCTGGAGTGCCCCCTGAGGCTGTCTTGACGGACTGTTTTAGAATAAGGAGCCGCTAAAAGACCCGCTTACCGTCGAGGTCTACGGGTGCTTTTCTATGAAAGAGGCGCTGCCTCCAGCATGTGCGGCCATGCTGGAGGTGCTCGGTGATGTGCCCAGAGACGCTCCTCCCCACGTCGTCTTTCAGCTCATATCCCAGATGCGCAATATGCGTCGAAAAATGCAGTATATATTTGTAAGAGATCCGCTGTTTACAGCGGATCTCTTGTTTTTCCAGCCCCGATCGCCGTGTACTTCGCCGCACTGGATCTGAGATGCTTATGCGCTGCTTGACGGTGATAGGAACTGTATCGGCCAACAGATCCTGTCTGGAGCACCTCTTGTAGGGAGAGACATAGAGCAAATTGACTAGGAACAGAAAGAACTGTTATGCATTTCGCGGATAGGAGCACCATCGGGGGTGTGCTATACTGTATATAATTGGATGAATTGATACAATTAGACTGAAATCAGCCAGTAAAAAAGGAGTGGACCAAAGCATGTTGTACAGGGAACTGGGAAAGACCGGCTTTCATGTAAGTGCCATCGGCCTGGGCGGAGAGCACCTGTGCACCCGCGACCAGAAGACGATCGATGCGGTCATCGGCCGCATGGTGGAGGCGGGGGTCAATATTGTCGACCTGTTTATGCCCGAAGAGGACTACCGCGACAAGATGGGTAAAGGGTTGGCCCCTTACCGGCAAAAGATGTTTTTACAGGGCCATATCGGCTCGGTGCTGCAAAACGGGCAGAGCTCCCGCTCGCGCGATATAAAGACGGCCGAGTACTATGTGCGCGACTTTTTAAAGCGCTATCACACCGACTATATCGACCTGGGCATGGTCTTTTTTATCGATACCGAAAAAGACTATCAAGAGGTTTTCGAGACCGGCTTTATCGACTACTGTCTCAAGCTGAAAAAAGAAGGCGTGGTGCGCAAGTTGGGCTTTAGCTCCCATATGGCCAGCACCGCCTACCGCGCGCTGCAGCACGGGGTGTTTGACAGCATGATGTTCGCCATCAACCCCGCTTACGACATGATCCCCACCGGCACGCCGCTCAATGAGATGATCGGCGGGGCCATTGCCGGCCAGCTCGACCCCGAGCGCCGCAAATTGTACGAGTACTGTGAGGCCAACGGCATCGGTATCACGGTGATGAAGAGTCTGGGCGCCGGCAAGCTGATGGACCCGGCCCAGACGCCGTTCTCGGTGCCGCTGAGCGTCACGCAGTGTATCCACTATGCGCTGTCAAAACCCGCTGTAGCCAGCGCGTTGGTGGGCGTGCAGACAGTGCCGGAGCTGGAGGAGGCGCTGCGCTATCTGGATGCCAGCGAGGAGGAGCGCGACTTCTCGGTCATCGCCGGCGACCTGAAAGAGAGCTTCCGCGGCAACTGCATGTACTGCAACCACTGCCTGCCTTGCCCCAAAAATATCGATGTGGCCTCGGTGCACAAGTACCTCGATCTGGCCACTGTCAGCGGCGGGCAGGTGCCCCCCAGCGTCCGCGAACACTATAACGCCCTGGAGCATACCGGCAGCGACTGCATCGCCTGTGGCTCCTGCGAACGGGCCTGCCCCTTTGCGGTGCCGGTCATCGCCAACATGAAGCGGGCGGCCGAGGTGTTTGGCCGCTAGATGTGCGATGCACGACTACGTATTTGATAAGACCAAGCGCCGATACTGCTACCTGCGCGAGCGCGGCCGCTGCTTTTACTGCGGCAAGCGGCTGAATATGAAAAATGCCACCCTCGACCACTACCTGCCCAAAACAGCCGGCGGGCCCGACAGCGTTTACGACCTGGTGCTGTGCTGCCGGTCCTGCAACCGGCAAAAGGGGGATGCCGTGCCCGAGGACTGGCAGCAGCACGTGATAGATAGCTTTTGCCGCGCGGTGGCCGACGGCGCCTTGCCGCTGCCTCCGGGCAGCCGTGAAAAGGTGCTGCAGGCCGTGGCGCAGGGGGTACAGCGAGTCACTTTAGAGGGGGAGCTGGTGCGCTTTGACGGTGCGCAGTTCTCGCTCTACGCCGACAGCCACCGGCTGGTGCGCGCGGTGTATAGGCCGGGCTTTTCACAGGCTCAGTAGCCGTGTCTACAGAGGGCAGGAGGTATTAGACCGTGATCAAAAAGCGCGCGCTGCCCCATCCCGGCAGCTGTCGCCGGCGGTTTTCGTGTGCGCTCGACTGGATGAAGTGGCATGCGCCGCCGGTCAGGTGAGCGACGTCCGCCAATACGAAATGAGAGAGGAAACGACTATGATCTTTACTAAAATAGGCAAAGCAGGTACCGAGGAGACCGCCCGTATCGCCATACAGACCGCCAAGGAGCGGGGCATCCGGCATATCGTCATCGCCAGCTCTACCGGCTATACCGCCCAGTACTTTAAAAACTGCGGGGTGCAGGTGACGGTCGTCACGCTGGCCTACGGCTCGCGCAAGCTCGGGCAAAATGTGATGGATGAGACGGTGCGCCAGCAGCTAAAAGACGACGGCTTTGCCGTGTGCACGGCGGCTCACGCGCTCTCGGCCGGTGAGCGCAGCATCTCCACCGATGCCGGCGGTATGTACCCGCTCGAGCTCATCGCCCACACGCTGTATATGCTCTCGCAGGGGGCCAAGGTCTGCGTCGAGTGCGCAGCTATGGCACTAGATGGCGGCCACATCCCTTACGGGGAGGATATCGTCGCCGTGGGCGGCACCGGCCACGGGGCCGACACGGCAGTGGTGCTGCGGCCGGGATACTCCAAGACCATCTTAAAGAGCAGCATCAAAGATGTGTTGTGCCTGCCCGATAAATCGGTGCTCAGAGAAGAGGCCTGAGGGCCGGTCACCACCGGCCTTTTCAAACTGCCGCGGCGGCGGGCTGCGGCGCGACCGACAGGAGAGATACCTATGGCAAACTATTTAGAGCAAAAGCTGGTGAAAGTTCCGCGTGCCAGCTACATTTACCGGGTGGTACACCGGGTGATGGAGGGCGACTGCCAATGTGAGCACGGCCCTATACCGGTGACGGTGGGCCCCTTACAGGCCGATGTGTACCCGGTGACCAACCACATGTACTGGCTCTTTATGCAGGAGAGCGGGTACCGCCCTGCCGACGACACCAACTTTTTAAAGCACTGGGTAGACGGCAAGTACTTAGAGGGGGACGCCGATAAGCCGGTCACCAACGTCGACCAGAACGATGCCCGCGCCTACGCCGCCCATTACGGCAAGCGCCTGCCCAAAGATTTCGAGTGGCAGTACCTGGCCGCCGGCCCCGACGCGCTCAAGTGGCCGTGGGGCGATAAACTCGACCTCTCTAAAGGGAATTTCTACACCGATGCGCTCAGTCGGGTCGACGCCTATCCACAGGGGGTGTCGCCGGTGGGCTGTATGGATATGTGCGGCAACAGCTGGGAGATGGTCGAGGACACCCACGACGACGGCTGTCACTTCTTTACTCTGTTGCGGGGCGGCTGCTACTACCGCGCCCACCACTACTGGCACGCCGAAGGCGGCCCCCAACCCAACGACGCACATCTGAAGATGCACCTGCTGGCCCCGGGTATGGACCGCAACGCCACGGTGGGTTTTCGCTGCGTCAAAGACTGTGACGGGGAGGAGCTGTGACCATGATCACCCACAACCGAGAAAAACAGACCTTTATCCTGGAAAATAACAGTGTCCGGGCGGTGCTCTGCTACCAAAACGGGCTCAGAATGCAGGAGTTTTCCAACCTGCACAGCGGCCGGGTGTCAAACACCGACCGCGAACTGCTCACCTTTACCTTTATGGGCAGGCAGTACACCTCGGCCGATCTGTCGGTCTGCGGCGCCTATGCCGCCCAAGACAATACCCGCGAGATGGCCACGGTGCTGCTGGAGAACCGCGACCTGCAGCTGTCTATGCGGCTGCACCTGATCAGCGACAAAAAAGATACGGTCACCGTGCTCTTACAGGTAAAAGATCTCTACCGTGAAAAAGTCCCCTACGAGCTGTTTATCCACAGCCCATTTTTGGCCGCGATGCAGATGGCCGGTGCCGGCGACAAGTACTATTACCCGGCCGGTGCCGTGCAGAACCGGGAGGGCAAGCAACTGCTGAAATTGGCCAAAGAGAGCTTTATGAACTCGGATATCAAGCCCCCGCTGGTGGTCACCGATGCCGAGGACCAGTACGGCTTCAGCGTGCGCTTTCCGTCGCTGGCCGATCTGTCTGATGACGGGGCGGTACAAAACCGCAACATGAGTCTTTCTACCATCGCCAGCGCCGAGGAACTGCATGAGCACAGTCTGCCCATCAACCCCGACGCCACCTATGCCGACACCATCGAGTTAGAGATCACCGGCCTCACGGATGGATGGCCGGAGGCATTTCGCCGCTACCGCGCCCAGTGGGAGGCCCCGTACGATTTCAGAGAGTACGATAAGCCCGACCTCAAGTGGTTCAGCGAAAAGTTTTTACACAACTTTACCTTCCTCTACGGCACCGAGGGCTTTGACCCGGTAAAAAAGAAGATCGATGTGGAAAAACTGTTGGCCGAGGGGGATGAATTCGGCGGTTTCGACACCGTCACCGTGTGGAACCAGTACCCCCGCCTGGGTATCGACCGCCGCAGCCAGTGGCAGTTCTTCGACGATTTTCCCGGCGGGCGCCCGGCCATCCGCCAGGCGGTGGAAGAGTTTCACCGGCACGGCGTGCAGGTGTTTATGCCCTATATCCCCTGGGATGCCGGCAGCCACGAGTCGACCGACAGCTTGGGCGACGAGTTTGCCAAGCTGCTGGCCGATACCGACGCCGACGGCTACCAGCTGGATACGCTCAGCGCGATCCCCGAGTCGTTCCGTGAGAAATGTAATGCGGTGCGCCCGGGCCTGGTGATGACCACTCAGTCTCACCCCACCAAAAAACGCCCCATGGAGATCATCACCACCTCCTGGGACGAGTTCTGGGCCACCCGGCCCATGCCGCAGGTAGATATCCTGCGCTATCTGCTGCCACGGCACATTGCGCCGGTCATCTCCCGCTGGTACCGCAAAGAGGATAAAGACCTGCTCATCCAGTACTCCCAGTTCTCGGCGGTGCCCATGGTCATCTGGCAGGATATCTTTGGCCGCTGGATGCCGTTTTGCGCCGAGCAGCGCCAGACCATCAAGGGCTGGAAAGCGGTGTACATGGCTCATCGGCTCACCTATCAGTGCGCCGATCCCATACCGTTTTGGCCCACCAGAGCCGACGACGTATACTGTAACCGCTTCGCCGCTGATGACGGCAGCGAGACCATTTACAGCTTCTATAACGATACCGACAGCGACTATACCGGCCCGCTGTGCCGGGCAGACGGTGCCAGCTGCGAGATCATTTTGGGCAGCGGTGAGGCCGATATACAAAACGGCCTGCTCAGCGGCAGGTTGCCGGCCAGGACCGTGGTCCACGTTCGGGTACAGTAGGGCGTTTACCGGCGCGCAGGGCACAGTGTCTTATGTGCCGGTGCTGGAAAATGAAATATCTGCAAACGGGGAGAGCCTCATCGCCCGATCTGGGCAGTGGGGCTCTCTTTATGTGCATCGGGGCAATGTGTGGTCGCGAAGATGACAGACCTGCACCCGCTGCCGCCGTAGCCCCGAAAGCGGGCGCAGTGTTGCTGTCGCTTATGATAGTTAACACCTGCCACCAGCCACCAGCCACTAAGCCGCATATCATCGCGCGGTGCGCCGTACCGGCGGTAGTCCAAACAGCTGTCCGGCCGGCATCGGGCACTTCCTTTTACAGTTTATCGGCCCGCAGGTCACCAGCTTTTTTCACCTCACGACCGCCGACCCGCGCCGGTTTTGGCCGGCACAGTACGCCTATGGCTGCCGCTATGCAGATCTCGCCACCGGTCAAGGCGCTGCCCGTCTGCCTGGTGTCTTGCCGCCGCACCCCGAAAATCTGCTTAAAAAGTGACGCGACAGCACAGCACAACATGCAAATTGCCCCTAACAAAAGGAACCTCTGGCACAGGTATACAGTTTTTTTGTACAAACTTCTCCCACCGATTTCTGGCCAAAATGCTTGGTTTAGGTGTAATATAGAGACGTAACATGTACAGATTATATATTTTCTGAGTGGACCGGCAGCACTGTTGCCGGTCTGTTCAGGGGTGAGGGGCGTTTTGCCCTATAAATTAGGAGGTGCACCTGTTTGTCAAAAAAATTTATGGCGTCGGGTTATGTCATTATCGACGACATCGAGTATGCCGACGGTAAGACTATCAAAAACCGCCTGGGCGGCGGGGCGGTTTTTGCCATGTCGGGCATGAAGCTGTGGACTGACGATGTGCTGTCGGTCAACTATGTGGGCGAGGATTTCGTCGACTATTTCGGCGGCTGGTTTGGCAAAAACAACATCCCGTTAGAGGGAAACCGTGTGCGGGCCAAGTACACGATACACTACCGGCTGGTATACGCCGAAAACGGCACCTATGTGTGCGTCCCCACCAAAGAGAACCCCGAGGCCTACACCGAAAAACTGCGCGCGCTCATGGACCCGGATATGGAGCTGCTGCAGCCCTATCTGGCCGACTGTGCCGGCCTGGATGTGCTGTTTAGCGCCGATGAGCACCTGTTTCGCGAGATGGACCTGTACCGCCAGCGCTACGGCTTCAAGGTGATGTGGGAGTACTCTGACTTCCGCGCCGCCAGCTACAACAAGATCGAGACGCTGTTTCGCTGCCTGCGCTATGTAGATATGTTCTCTATCAACGGCTTCGAGAGCCAGGAACTGTTTGGCATCAGCGACGAGATGCAGCTGGTCAGTTTCTTCAAAAAATTCCCCGTGCCGGTATTCTTCCGGGTGGGTGAGAAGGGGAGCTACTACATACAGGACGGTAAAGCGCTGTTTTTCCCCATCATCCGCGCCGAGGGAAAAGCCGATCCCACCGGTTGTGGCAACACCAGCACCTCGGCGGTGCTGTGGGCTTACGCCAGCGGTCACAGCATGAAAGATATCGGCCTTATCGGCACCATCACCGCCACCATCAACGCCCAGCACATGGGCCTCATCGGCGACTATACCCCACAGCTGCGCCAGCAGGCGCACGATATGCTCGACCGGTACAGCGCCAGCTACGAGGAAGTCTATATTTAAATAAAGTGGAGTCCGGCGCCTCTCTCCGGCGGCGCCGTCACAATATTATCAAGTGGAGGGAATCTCATGGACAAAATGCAGTTCGACAACGCAATGGCCCGACAGGCCCGCCTGGCACCCGGCTTTGTGCGGACCATCGTCGAGAGCATGGGCTACGACAAGCTCAATAATGCCTTGCCCCTGACCGAGATCTGGGACGCACAGCAGATCGTCATCACCGGCTGCGGCGACAGCTGGCTGGCCGGTATCGCCGCGCGGCCGCTGTTCGAATCGGTCAGCGGGGTGAAAAATGTGCAGGTGATGCGCAATATCGAGTTTAACCGCTATATGGACAAAGGCCAGCTGGGGTTCTCGCCCAACACGCCGCTGGTCATCGGCATCTCCATCTCCGGCACGGTCAGCCGGGTAGTTGAAGCGATGGAGCGCGCCCAGCACTACGGCGCCAACAGCCTGCTCATCACCGACGACCCCGACAGCCCGGCAGCCAAGGCAGCCCGCCACGTGTTGCTGTTGGATATGCCCAAGCCCGGCGAGTACGGCCCCGGCCTGCTCTCTTACTGCGCCTCGGTCTCGGCCCTCATGTGCCTGGCGCTGCGCATCGGCAGAGCCAGAGGCTTCATCACCGACGGCGAGCACAAAAAAATGGTGCAGGCCATCGTGGACTACGCCGCCTCCTACGCGCCGCTCATCGAGGAGATGGACCAGCGCTGCTTTGAGCTGGCCGGCACCTGGAAAGACCTGCGCTGTGTCGACTTTGTCGGCGACTATGCCGACTATGCCACCGCCTTCTTCGGCTCGGCCAAGATCCTCGAGACCTACGGCGGCTACACCACCTACGACGACTCGGAGGACTGGTGCCACATCAACTACTTCCTGCGCGATCCCAATACCATCGGCCGGGTGTTCATCACCAATTCTGACACCCCCAGCTTTAACCGCGTAAAAGAGACGCTGGTGGCGGTCGATCAGCTGGGCAGCCCCTGTATCGTGGTCACCGACGCCGACAAGTCGGAGTTTGCCGACCGGTTCGAGGTGTTCACCACCCCCAAGGCCCCCTACTCCTGGCTGTCGCCGCTGATGCAGCACCTGCCTTACGACTTTATCTCCGGCTACAGCGCCGAGCTGCTGGGTGTCGAGAACTTCCGCCGCGACAACCCTATCTATGTCGAGCAGGGCGGCACCCGCATCCGGCAGAGCAAGATCACCATCGTGTAAGGAGGTAGTGAAGTTATGCTGTATAAAAAGACTTTAGAGACCAGCTGCAGGTTCGATGTAGTGGTCATTTCCGATTTCGTCAAAGAGGCAGTGGCCCAGTCGGGCGTGCAGGAAGGTATCTGCGTGGTGCAGATCCCCCATTCCACCGCCGGTATCTGTTCCACCACCGGTTACCCCGACGTGCGCGCCGACCTGCAGGAAGAGCTGGAGCGGCTGGTGCCGTCCCGCATCGACTTCTGCCACCACGAGAGCCCATACGACGCAGCCGGCCACATCAAGACCGCCCTGTTCGGCTCTACCCTGAGCCTGATCATCTCCGGCGGCGAGCTCGTCGCCGGCCGCAGCGAAGATATTTTGCTGCTGGAATTTGACGGACCGCGCACCCGCAACGTTATCGTGCGGGTCATGAGAGACGACGGCTGACACAGCGAGGAGGTATAGATATATGGACCCCAAAAGCATGAATAACGAGCTGCTGCGCCAGGTGCGCACCGCAGTAGAAACAGTGGATTCGCTCAATGCCACGATGCCCTACGAGCACTTTGCCCGCTGTGTGCCCAAAGAGGATATTTTAAAGACCCGCAAGGTGATCCTCACCGGCTGCGGCGACAGCTACTGCGCCGGCATCGCCGCCCGCCCGGTGTACGAAAACCCCGGTATCAACAACGTGGGCGCCGTCAAGGCCGAGGCCTGGCGCAACATCGAGTTCACTCGCTATTACGACACCTACCGCCGCTGGTGGATCGGTGAGGGAAACGACATCCCGCTGGTGCTGGGTGTCTCCATCTCCGGCAAGGTGCGCCGGGTCATCGAGGCCATGGCCAGGACCAACCACTACGGCGGTGTGTCGGTGGCCTTTACCGATAACCCCGAGAGCGATTTTGCCAAAGAGGCACAGCATGTGGTGAGCCTGGGCGTACCCGAAAACCACCCGGCCCCCTGCGTGACCAGCTATTTTGGCAGCACCTTCGGCCTGATGGCATTTGGCCTTTATCACGGTGTGGCCCGCGGTAAAATGACCGAGGAGCAGGAGAGAGAGGCCCGTCAGGCGCTGGTGGATTACGCCCACGCCTACACCCCCGCCGTGATGGAGGACCTCGAAAACAAGATGCTGGCCATCACCCAGAAATGGATCGATGCCGGCGTGGACAATATGGACTTTATCGGTGACGGCGCCGACTATGCCACCGCTTTCTACGGCTCGGCCAAAATGGTCGAGAGCTTTGGCGGTCTCACCACCAACGACGACTCCGAGGACTGGAACCACATCAACTACTTTATGAAAAACCCCGAGAAGGTGGGCACCTTTGTGGTGGCCAACACCACCTGCCCCAGCTTTGACCGCCTGCTCGAGACCATCCACACCTGCACCGTCATCGGCCGCCCCACCGTGGTCATCACCGACGGCGACGCCAGCCTGTTCCCCGACGGGGTCGATGTCATCACCCTGCCCAAGCCCAAATACCCCTGGGCCAATCCGCTCATGCAGCACATCCCCATGGATTACGTGGCTGCATTCTGGGGCCTGATCAAGGGCATCCCCGACTTCCGTCCCGATTCGCCGGTCCACCAGCTGGATGAGGGAGCGAAGCGCTTCCGCGAGTCGGCTGTCGTCATCATTTAAGGGAGGGCCAAGAAACATGCTGGAGATCATCAAAATAAATACCGAATTTCAGGGCGTACACGATATCACCAAAGAGGTAAACGACGTGGTGGCCAAAAGCGGCATCAAAGACGGCATCTGTGTCATCTCCTGCCCGCACACCACTTCGGGCATCATCATCACCTCTTTTTGGGATAAGCGCGGCCACACCGATATGCAAAAAGAACTGGGCCGCATGGTACCGGCCAGGGCCAACTACCTGCACCAGTTCGACACGCCGTTCGACGCCGCCGGCCATATCAAGAGCAGCCTGATGGGCTGTTCGGTCAGCTGCATCGTCAAAGACGGCAAAGCGACCCACGGCTCGTCGCAGGGCATCTTCTTTATCGAGTTCGACGGCCCCCGCTCCCGCGAGTACTGGGTAAAAGTCATCGAGGGCTAAACACCTCCCTCAAATCCCCGTTAAGGGCTTATATTCCCACATAAAAAAGCAGCTGGGCAGCACTTGCGTGCCCGGCTGCTTTTTTACACCAGGGCTGCCGCCGGTTAAGCGGCCGCTTTGCGCCGACCTCTATTTTGTGGTACAATGTCCACGGCCGGGCGGCAGGCAGTCAAGGCTGTGCCCGGGCCTATCATTTGGCAGAGGAGAAACACCCCATGAGGATGCGTAGAAAAGAGTGGGCCCACCGCGAGTTGGCCGTGTGCCCCTACTATATAAAAGAACCCACCCAGTACCGGGGCCGCTGGGCCGAACAATTTGTGCGCCGCCAGCCGCTGCACCTCGAGCTGGGCTGCGGCAAAGGCGGCTTTATCTCGCAGCTGGCCAGCGCCAACGCGCAGACCAATTACCTGGCTATCGATATCAAGACCGAGGTCATGGGCGAGGCACGGCGCAAGTGTCAGGCCGCATACGAGGCGGTCGGCCGACCGATAGACAATCTCAAGATCATGCCTCAGGAGATACAGGTCATCGAGAAGCTGCTGGCGCCGGAAGATACCGTGGAGCGCATCTACATCAATTTCCCCAATCCTTGGCCCCGCGGCAAACATAAAAAGCGGCGGCTCACCCATACCCGGCAGCTGGTAAAGTACCGGCAGTTTTTGGCCCCGGGGGCCGAGATCCGCTTTAAGACCGATGACGACGAGCTGTTCGAAGAGTCGCAGCTGTACTTTAAAACAGCCGGGTTCGAGATCACTTATCTCACCCGCGACCTGCACCACAGCAATTATACCGAGAACATCGTCACCGAGCACGAGCAGATGTTTGCCCAGCAGGGTATCCCCATCAAATTTTGTATCGCCAAAACACCGCTTTGGTGAGTGTGGTTCCGGTAGGCAGATCATAAATACATAGAAAAAGGCCCAGATATCTGGCATACAGCAGATATCTGGGCCTTTTTGTACCTTTTATGTTGTCCCTGTTGCCCCTGTGGCCGGCAACACCGAGAGCATTCCGGGCACAGCAGCACACTTCTATAAAATGCTTTCGCCGTTGACAGCGCACATATGCGGCAAAAACCATACCCCGGACCCGGCGGCAGCGGTATGTAAAGACCGGTGGAGTGAGCTGGGTACCAGTCAGTGCATCAGCAGCTGCAGCAGTCCCAACTTGTGCCGGTAGGGGGGATAGCGAAACGGGATATCCAGCCAGCAGCCCTTTTGCACCACAGCTTTATAGTGGCTAAAGGTGTCAAAGCCGGCCCTACCGTGATACTGGCCCATGCCGCTGGCCCCCACTCCGCCAAAGGGCAATAAGGGGCTGGTCAGGTGGATGATGGTATCGTTTACACAGCCGCCGCCAAACGGGCACGCAGCCAGCACCCGGCGGCGTACATCGTGGCGCCGGGTAAATAGGTACAGCGCCAGCGGCTTGGGGTAACGCCTGGTAAAGCTAATGGCATCATCCAGTGTGTCGAATACCTGCACCGGCAGGATCGGGCCAAATATCTCGTCCTCCATGGTGGGGGACGATTCGGTGGCCCGCACCAGCGTGGGGGCGATCTTCAAAGCTGCCCGGTCGCAGTCACCACCCAGCAGTACCTCTTCTTTTAACAGGTAACCGGCCAGCCGGTCAAAATGGCGGGCGTTGACCACGCGCGCCAGATCGGGGCTGTGCAGCGGGTCAGACCCGTAAAAGCGCTCGATAGCTCGCGCGACCTCACGCAGCAGCCGGGGCAGGACCTGGCGCTGCACCAGCAGGTAATCGGGGGCCACACAGGTCTGCCCTGCGTTTAAAAACTTGCCCCACACGATACGCCGTGCCGCCAGCGGAATGTCTGCCGACTTCTCCACGATGCAGGGCGATTTGCCCCCCAGCTCCAGCGTCACCGGGGTCAGGTGCCGGCTGGCTTTCTCCATTACCAGCTTGCCTACCCGGGTACTGCCGGTAAAAAAGATGTGGTCAAAAGGCAGGTCTAAAAGTGCCTGGGTCTCCTCCACACCGCCGCATACCACCTGCACCCAGCCGGCGGGTAGGCAGTCTGCCAGCAGTTTTTTTAGAGCGCGGGCGGTGTGCGGCGCATACTCAGAGGGCTTGACCACGGCACAGTTGCCGGCGGCAATGGCTGCCACCAGCGGCTGCAGCGTCAGCAGCAGCGGGTAGTTCCAGGGGGCGATGATCAGCACCGTGCCCAGCGGTTCAGGCGTCACGCAGCTCTTAGAGGGGTAGTGCAGAAACGGCATGGGCTGTGGCTGCGGTGCCGCCCACTGCCGCATGTTTTTTACGGTGTGCCCAATATCCTGCAGCAGCAGGCCCAACTCGGTCTCGTAGCTCTCAAAGGGGCTCTTGCCCAGATCCAGTTGCAGTGCGCCCAACAGCCCCTTTTTGTGCTTTTGCAGAGCAGCGTATAAATGGCCCAGGGCCCGACGGCGCTCCGAGAGGCGGCGGGTGGTGCCGGTATCGTAAAAGTTGTGTGCAGCGGTGAGAATTTCGGTGTGCATGGCGGACCTCCCCAACAGTGTTCCTTTACAGGCATTGTACCACGTTTGCCCCAAACAGCCTAACGAAAAACAGCGAAAGGCGGGCCTGTACCGGTAAAAAATACGCCTGTTTACAGGATAACTGTCTATAATTCACAATTTCGTTACAAACTGGCTGTTGCAAATTACTATAGAGACGCGTATAATAAGGTGCATTAATAATTTACAAGGTTAACTATTTGTGTGAGACAGCGGCAGTAAAAAGCTCCGCTTTGCCGCCGCCAGTGACGTCCAAAAAATGCTGTGCAGGGCTATTGTCTGTGCGGCAGACCAATTTTTTCAGGGGGGGTATTATGGACAGGGACCAGGAGCAGGCGCGCCGCTTTTTAGAGTGGGGCTGTTCACTGGGAGCCAGGCGCCTGCGCAGATCGCCAACCGGCGGCCTGTTTCACGGCGAGATGGCAGTGATGATGCACCTGTATAACGCCGATCAGCAGGGCATACAGGGGGTCACTCCGTCACAGCTGGCCAAAAAACTAGAAGTCAGCCGGGCCTCGGTGACGACTACCCTCAACGGGCTGGAGGCCAAAGGCTTTTTACAGCGCACCGTCAGCCCCAGCGACCGCCGCCGGGCAGTGATCACCGTCACCGATCAGGGCCGTCAAATGATCGCCGGGCGCGTCCAGCGCGCGCTCGACAGCTTGGCCTATGTGGCCAAACAGATGGGGGAGCAGCAGTTCGACGAGATGCTGCGCCTGTGTCAGTTGGCCGTTGGCTACATGCGCGACTACCACCAATTACAGCACGAAACAGATAAGGGGGAGTAGAAAACGTGTTAAAACTCAAAAAATACGTCAAGTACTACCTGTGGCAGATCGCAGCGGTATTTATACTGCTGTACTTTCAGGCCCAGGCAGATCTGGCACTGCCAGACTACATGTCCGATATCATCAATAACGGTATTGCCGTAGGCGACCTCGATTACATCCTGCCCGCCGGCCTCAAGATGTTGGGAGTGGCCCTCATCGGCACGGTGTGCACCGTGGCGGTGGGCTTTTTGGCCGCCCGCATCGCCGCCGGTATCTCGATGCGTCTGCGCGACGATGTGTTCGAAAAGGTCGAGAGCTTTTCTCTGACCGAGTTCGATCACTTCGGCGCCTCTTCGCTCATCACCCGCACCACCAACGACATCCAACAGGTGCAGATGGTGGTGGTGATGATGCTCCGCTTTGTATTCTACGCCCCCATCGTTGGGGTGGGCGGCGTCATCCGCGCGGTGGGCAAAAGCGGCTCGATGTCCTGGCTCATCGCCGTGGCGGTGGTCATGATATTGACCCTCATCATCGTGCTGTTTGCGCTGGCAATGCCCAAATTCAAAATGGTCCAGAAGCTGGTAGACCGCCTCAACCGGGTCACCCGCGAGTCGCTGGTGGGCATGCTGGTCATCCGCGCTTTCGGCAACGAGGCCCACGAGGAACAGCGCTTTGACGACGCCAACAACGATCTCACCAAGACCAACCTCTTTGTAAACCGCATGATCACCCTGATGATGCCGGCCATGATGTTGGTGATGAACCTGCTGACGGTGGCCATCGTGTGGGTGGGCTCTTACTTTATCGATGCCGGTACACTGCAGATCGGTGACATGATGGCCTTTATCCAGTACGCCATGCAGATCATCATGGCGTTCCTCATGGTCTCTATGGCCTTCGTCATGATCCCCCGGGCCAGCGTCTCGGCCCAGCGCGTGTTCGACGTGTTGGAGTGCGAACCGGCTATTAAAGACCCCAAAACGCCGCAGGCCCCCAAAGCCGACCAGACTGGTGTAGTGGAGTTTAAAGACGTGAGCTTTGCCTACCCCGGCGCCGACGAAAACGTCATCCACAACGTCTCTTTTACCGCCCTGCCCGGCCAGACCACGGCCTTTATCGGCTCAACCGGCAGCGGTAAGAGCACGCTCATCAACCTCATCCCCCGCTTTTACGATGTCTCGCAGGGGCAGATATTGGTCGACGGCATCGACGTGCGGCAGATGAGTCAGCACGACCTGCACCAGAAGATCGGCCTGGTGCCGCAAAAAGGTATCCTCTTTACCGGCAGCATCGCCGACAACCTGCGCTTTGGCGACCCCGAGGCTGAGCAGGACGCCCTGGAGGAGGCCGCCCAGATCGCCCAGGCCACCGAGTTTATCGACGAGAAGCCCGAGCGCTTCGAGACCGAGGTCTCTCAGGGCGGTACCAACGTGTCCGGCGGCCAAAAACAGCGCTTGGCTATCGCCCGGGCACTGGTCAAAAAGCCCGAGATCTACATTTTTGACGACAGCTTTTCGGCCCTCGACTTTAAGACCGACGCCGCTCTGCGCCGCGCCCTAAAACCCAAGACCAAAAATTCTACCGTGCTCATCGTGGCCCAGCGTATCTCCACCATCATGCACGCCGAGCAGATCGTGGTCATGGACGACGGCGAGGTGGCCGGTATCGGCACCCATCAAGAGCTGATGGAAAACTGTGAGGTCTACCGCGAGATCGCCCAGTCCCAGCTGTCAAAGGAGGAATTAGCATGAGCGCCGCCCAGAAACGCCGCCATGGGCCCATGGGGGGCGGCGGCATAAAACCGGCCGGAGAAAAGGCCAAAAACTTTAAGGGCACCATGAGCCAGCTCATCGGCTACATGCGGCCCTACTATGTCAAGATCATTCTGGTGTTCGTCTTTGCCATCGCCAGCACGGTGTTCGTGGTCACCGGCCCTAAAATATTGGGCCGCGCTACCGACAAGATCGTCGACGGCTATGTACAGCGCACCGCCTATAACCAGTTTATGGACAATATGCCCGACGGGTTCAAGGCTCCGGCCGGTATGACGGTGGGGGACCTGATGGAACAGATGCCCGCCGAGGCCCGCGCCCAGATCGAGGAGAAGATCCCCAAAAACAACCTGAAAAAGGTAAAGGACCTCGACCTCTCGCAAAAACCCACTATGGATTTTGACGGTCTCACCCAGATCCTCTTGTGGTTGGTCGCCCTGTACGCAGTCAGCGCCGGCTTCTCCTATATCCAGGGCTTTATCATGACCGGCGTCTCGCAGCGGGTCAGCTACAACCTGCGCCGCGATATCTCGCAAAAGATCAACCGCTTGCCGCTGGCCTATTTCGACCGGGTCTCTCACGGCGAGGTGCTCAGCCGGGTGACCAACGATGTAGATACGGTGTCGCAAACACTCAACCAGTCCTTAACCCAAATGATCACCTCGGTGGCCACTGTGCTGGGCGTGCTGTATATGATGCTCTCGATCTCGGTGTGGATGACACTGGTGGCGCTAGTCATTCTGCCCATTTCCATCGGCCTTATCATGCTGGTGGTGCGGGTATCGCAAAAGCACTTCCAAAACCAGCAGCGCTTTTTGGGTGAGGTCAACGGCCATATCGAGGAGATGTACTCCGGCCACAATGTCATCAAGGCCTATAACCGCGAGCAGATCGCCGTCGATCAGTTTAAGACCATCAACAAAAAGCTGCACGGTTCCGCCTGGAAGAGCCAGTTCCTCTCTGGCCTGATGATGCCCATCATGAACTTTGTGGGCAACCTGGGCTATGTGGGCATCTGCGTGCTGGGCGGCTGGATGGCTGTCAATGGGCAGATCAGCATCGGCAATATACAGTCGTTCATCCAGTATTTGCGCCAGTTCAACCAGCCCATCGCCCAAATGGCCTCCATCGCCAACGTGCTGCAGTCCACCGCGGCCGCAGCCGAGCGGGTGTTCGAGTTCCTGGCCGAGAGTGAGGAGGAGCCCGACGGCGATAAACTGTCGGCCCCCGCACAGGTGCAGGGTTCGGTCACTTTCCAAGATGTCTCGTTTGGCTACCGCCCCGACGACCTGATCATCAAAAACTTCTCCTGCGATGTGAAACCCGGCCAGCGCATCGCCATCGTCGGCCCCACCGGTGCCGGTAAGACCACCATCGTCAAACTGCTCATGCGTTTTTACGATGTGAGTGCGGGCTCTATCCTGGTCGATGGGGTCAACATCAAAGATATGAAGCGCCACGATCTGCGCGATATGTTCGGCATGGTGTTGCAGGATACCTGGCTGTATGGCGGGTCTATCAAAGAGAATATCCGTTACGGTAAGCTGGACGCCACCGACGAAGAGGTATATGCCGCCGGCAAAGCTGCCCATGTGGAGCACTTTGTGAAAACACTGCCCGGCGGGTACGATATGGAACTCAATGAGGAAGCCAGCAACATCTCACAAGGCCAAAAGCAGCTGCTCACGATCGCCCGTGCTATGGTCTCTGATCCCAAGATCCTCATTTTAGACGAGGCCACTTCCTCGGTCGATACCCGCACCGAGGTGCGTATCCAGCGCGCCATGCACAACCTGATGAAGGGCCGCACCAGCTTTATCATCGCCCACCGCCTCTCCACCATCAAGGATGCCGATCTCATCCTAGTGATGAAGGACGGCAACATCATCGAACAGGGCAACCACGACGAGCTCATCGCCCAAGGTGGTTTCTACAAGACCATGTACAACAGCCAGTTCGAGTCGGATGATGACAGCGTGGCCGCCGACTGACCTCAAATAGAATGCACCGCGGCTGCCCATATGACCGGTAAATCGTTTAAACCTTTGTGCGTCACACTTAAAAAGAGACCGGGACGCCCCTATCGTGGGGCCCCGGTCTCTTTATTTCTAAAGCCCACCTGCAGCAAACTGAGCTGCGGGTGGGCTTTTTTGGTATGCATCCATACTGGTAAACGGTCTATCACTCGGCAGGCGTTTGCTGGTCGTCGGCCTGCAAGATCTCGGTCAGGCTGTGGGCCCGCAGTTCGGCGTCAAGCACCTTCTGGATGCGGCACAGCTCGCGGTTGACCATACATTTGCGGTCTCCGGTATTGTTGATACAGTCGTAACCATTTTCCACGCACTCATTTAAAAACAAGCTGTCTGAAATAGCCGAGGCGATGTCCAGCAGTGTGGTGTGGTCGGGGTCGCACGACAGTCGGTAACCGCCGCCCTGACCGCGGATCACCGTCACCAGCCCCGCCCGGCTCAACTTCTTGAGTATCTTGTAGCCAAACTCGGTGGGGATGCTCTCCTGCTCGCATATCTGCTTGATGTTGAGCTTTCCGCCACCCGCCAACGCGCGTACCGCTCGAAAAGCGTAATCGATCTCTCTGGTAATAAACATAGTCGCTAAGCCCTCATCCTTTTCTCCTTGGTTGTTTTTATCATATCAAAAAACAGAGTACAGGTCAATTTTTACAGGAGACACTTGTATTTGTACAGGTGACAGGTCACTGTGTACAACTATAGCTGTGTCTACGAACCCAAAACAGGAATTATTTACACAGAAGTCACACAGGATAAAGAAACTCAAATCCATAATGCGTATAATATCGAAAAATAAATACAATAAGTATAATATAAAGATGGCATTAAAATGCAAAAAAATGGGGTTTCTACACGTATGTTCTTGAGCTGGCTGGATGAATATGTTATACTGCCCCTAACATGACCAGAAAGGAAGTGCCGAACATGGCCTGTGAGACCAGCAAAAACAAAGATACCTGTCCCTGCACTGAAAAGTGCGAGAACCACGGTCACTGCTGCGCCTGCATCGCGCTGCACCGGTCCGAAGGTGTCAACGCCCCCGTGACCTGCATGCTGCAGAAGTTCGACAAGAAGTAAATATTTAACTGGGCAAAAAGCGGCCGGGGACTGATCAGTCCCCGGCCGCTTTTTAAACAATATATAAGCCCATGGGTTAAGTAGATGACCGGCTATCCCTTTAACCCGCGCGACTGCCGGTCCATGTCCTCGATCACGATATCAAAGATCTCGCCCAGCGTGGCACAATAGGCCAACACCAGCCAGGGCTCGTTGGTGTGGTAGTGGATCTTGATCAGATCCTCGTCGCCGGTCGCCAACAGACAGTCTCCCGCAAAGTGGTCCACAAAATAGTCGTGGATGGCGTCCTCGTCCAGCCCCTCACCTTCGATCAGCAGTTGGGTGTCATATCTATACGTCAACATATGCTGTGCCTCCTCTAATAGCTCACTTTATACTGCCAGCTTACCACGGGATAAAGTCGCCGTCAACGCACATCGCACCAGATCATCTGGTGATAAGGTTTTTCTGGGGGACATCGTCTCGCAGCGACTATTTATCTTGTCTATCCACCTGATCAGTGTGCTCCTTAGCGGTAGCTTTCCCCGAGGGCTACACGCTAAACGGCCGGTAAGCGACGTGTAAGTACCAAAAGAGCAGGCGCTTTAGGGGAATTTCGGCAAGTATATTTTGGCCGGCTCTCTACCTGTCAGGTCGAGCTCGCATTTTGCCAATGGCATCTCAATGTCCCGCAGCCAAAGACACAGCAGTACCGCCTGAAAAAATGCCCCGGCCATCAGGCCGGAGCACGTCCGTCAATTTCGGCCGATCCCCACCAGTGCGCTGGGTATTACTGCCGCAGCAGCACCGGTTCGCCGTGAATGCCGTCAAGGCTGGTGATCTGCCGGCCAGTGCCCTTAAAATCCACATTGTAGAGCATACAGGCCAGGTTGATGGCAGTATCGATATAAGGTGTATCCACATCGATCAGATCGCCCACGCTGGCAATGGGCACCAGCCCGGTGGGCACATCTTCCCACACATAGCGAGTATCGGTGCTCTTGGGCGCGTACACGTCATTGTAAGCGGGGTTATTTTGAATGGCGTCATACAGGGTGTCGCCGCTGGCGCCGTATACCCGCAGCAGCCACTGCATGGCCGTCTCTACCTCTACGCCCATGCGCCGGGCCACCGCTACCCGCTCCTCGTCGATATGCGAGATAAACGAGGCGACCATCGGCGTGATGGCCTCTTTGTAAAACAAAAACGTCTGCCCCGACTCAATGCGGGTAAAGTTAAATAAGATCGGGGTGGGGTGAAAGATCATCCCGATGTTGGTGAGACCGGTATAGAGGATCGAGGGCACCGCCTGCACCGTGGGAAACAGCTGCTGCAGCAGCTCTACCGTGCGCTGGGTGCGCTCGGGCTTTAGGCAGGCGAACTTTACGTCTTTTTTGATGGAGTAGATGATGGGATGGTTGATTTCGTGGTTGCGGCAGGTAAAGATCAGCGTGTCCGTCTCGCCGATGGTCACGTCGGCCGTACAGCCGCTCTCGGCCAAAATATTGGCAAACTCGTACGAGCCAAACGTGCGGCCGGGGTTGAGCACCACGACTTGTCCATCTTTTAAGTAGGGGGCCATCTGCCGCGCCAGGTGGCGGTGGGCATCGGCCGAAGAGGCGATCATGATCAGCTCGCTGCCGGCCAGTGCCTGGCCCAGATCATGGGTCACCAGCCCGGCTTTCACCGAGGCGTTTACCACCCCCGAGAGGTAAATATCCGGCTCGCGGTTAAAAAAGGCCACCTTTTCCGGGTTGCGGGTGTACATCGATACCTGGTGCCCGTTGTGGATCAGGTATCCGGTAAAAGCCGTGCCGCCGTTGCCGCCGCCAATTACAGATATTTTCACAGTTTTTCCTCCCCTCTAGTCCTGTGCCTGCACCGCTGGCGCGGTGACGGCAGCCCATTCCTGGGGAGTGCACAGCCCCTGCAGACGCTCTCTTTCAGTCAGCTCGCGGCCCGCCTGGCGGTCATAGGCCACACAGCGGCCGCCGATAACAGTGGTGTACAGGTTGCCCACAAATTCGCCGCCCTTAACGATGTGGGGCGCATCGATAAAGCCGCGCTTGATGCAGTCGGCAATGACTTCAGGGCGGGTGAGCGCGTCGTCACGGCCGTAGAAAGCGCAGATAAAGCTCAACAGGTAGCGCACCTCGCGAATGAGCTGGTTTTTGCGCTCGATGACGCGGGGGTCTTTGGCCAAGTCTACCCGGTCCTCCAGCGTGGTCTTGATCACACCGCGCACGATCTTGCAGCTCTCGATGACGTCTTCGGGCGAGGCGATGTGCTCAGCCTCACAGAAGCCCACCACGTGGATGATGTGGGGCTGGATGGTCATCTGTAAAAAAGTGGTGGCCGCCAGCTGACCTTTGGCCACATCCAGGTCGGCACTCAAAAACGGCAGGCCGGCCCTGGTCTGCCGGTAGGTGGTAAAGGTGTCATCGTGCAGGCTCTCCACCAGCTCCACCATCGCCAGCACCCGCGCCAGGTCCATGGGGAAACTCAGCGTGTTGGGGACGTTAAACATGTACTGCGAGATATAGTGGCGCACCCCGGCATTTTTGGCATTGAGTGCAGCTATATAGCTCATGGCCACCGACATGGTGTCGTGGGCGTCGCGCAGGCCCCAGTGGTGGGGCTCGTTGGCCTCTACCGGTATACCGCGCTCGGCGTGCCACCGCATCAGCTCTACCGCCTCGCGCACCGAGGTATCGATATCCCGGTCGCCGCGGCCGTCTAATTTGTTGTACCAGCACAGCGGCACTGCGCACCAGGCGTTATTTAAGGTGTCCTTTAACAGCTGGGCCATATCGAATACGTCGGCGGTGCCGCTGTAGCAGCGGATCAGCGGGTGGTTGCCGCGCTGGGTGGCCTCTTTCAGTGCCACAAAGTCCTCGCGGGTGCGCAACGGTACCCCGCCGGCCCCCTCAAAGTCGGGGTTGCGCTTCTCGGGGTGGAAGAAAAACTGCTGAGTGTTCTGGTCAGGCCCTACCGACACGATGTCCAGCACCCGGCTGTCGGCGATCTTCTCAATGCCGGCCACCGTCTTTTCTACCGAGGGCTCGCCGTAGTGGTGCCGCAGCAGCGGGTAGGGGTACTTGTCGTTTATCCGCTCCACCAAGCTGTCACTGTACTTCTCCTGTTCCTGTGGGCGGCGCCCATTGCGCAAAAAGTAAAGCGAGTCGTCGATGTCGTCGGTCCCGTTAGAGATATAGCTGAAAAAGTCGGTCTCCTCGGCTACTTTGGCTACCGGCCCGGTTCCGCCGAATACCCAGGTGGTCTCAATGCCGTTTTGGTGCACCTTGTCGATCAGCTCTGCCAGCAGCGGCCGCACATTTTCCGGCGTCAGGCGATAACCCACCGCCACCATGGCCGGCTTATGCCGCAACACCTCCTCAACGATGCGGTCGACGGGGATGGCCGGCCCCAAAAACACGGTGTGGTAGCCCTCGCGTTCGGCCAGCTGCAAAAAGTGCACCACGCCGCCCACGTGTACGCAGTTGCCCAGCGAAGCGCCCAGTAAGATCTTATCCATAGTAAAAACCTCCTCTTAAAAAGCGGACTCACAAACAAAAAAACTCTATACAAAGTCCTAGCAAACATTTGTGTAGAGTGGAGGATACAGAAACCTATTGGATTTTTAAAGAAAAATAAAAAGGCCTTATCTCAAAAAACTACTATCACAGTCTGCTAAAGGAAATACCTCCATAGGTCGGGGCGGGTCTGGCACCCCTCTGTTTTCTCTAGTATACCAAAAAAATGGGCAAATCACAATGAAGATATTGTGAATTTTATGAATTAAGCGTGAACAGGTGGAGGTTTAAATGGCGATTTTGTATGAAAAGCGTAAAAATTGATTACAGCATTTTGTCGCAGTTTGCAGAAAAAGCATACCTTTTTGTCGGTCGGCGGTGATCTCTGTCGGCCAAAAATTTTAGCCTACAGCGGCCATTAACTGCGGTATGGCCCGACAGCCGGCACGCATATAAAAGGGGAGATACGCACAAAAAGTCCCGGCAGCATCGGCTGTCGGGACGGATGTGACGAAAGTTATTTGTAGCTCTCGCATTTGATCGCAAAAAATCCTTTGGGGTGATGACATGCGGGGCAAAACGCCGGCGGCTCGGTCCCTTCGTATTCGTAACCGCAGTTTTGACACTGCCATTTTGCCGGAGCAGTCTTTTTGTAAACGCTGTCCTGGGTCATATTCTCAATCAGACTGCGGTATCGCTCCTCGTGGGCCTTTTCCACTTCGCCGATCTCGACGAACAGTTTTTGCAGCTCGGTAAAGCCCTCGTCTTCGGCCTGCTTGGCAAACTGTTCGTACATCTCGGTCCACTCGTAGTGCTCGCCCGAGGCGGCGTCCAGCAGGTTTTCCATGGTGTCTGGTATACCGCTGTACAGGATCTTGAACCACACCTTGGCGTGCTCCCGCTCATTTTGTGCGGTCTCGGCAAAGATCTGGCTGATGGGCACATAGCCCTCCGACTGGGCAGCGTCGGCGTAAAAGCGGTACTTGGTGTGGGCCAGAGCCTCGCCGGCCAGAGCGGTCTTGAGGTTTTTTTCGGTTTGGGTCCCTTTTAACGACTTCATGGGTAGCTCCGTTTCTCCGGCGGATGGTATTGTGCCGCTGCGCCGTGGCCGCCGGTAGGCGCGCGGGAAAGCCGGGGCTTTCTTTATACTGTATACCGTCGATTGCGCAAATATGCCTGGCTGTGCTACAATAAGACTGTCAGGGCCGCGCTCTGGCAAACATATATAAAGGCGGTATGAGTTATGTACGAACTGCGCATCTATCACATAAACCCCGGCAAGCTAGACTTAGTGGTGCAGCGCTTTGAGCAGCACACCTTCCACATTTTCGAGCGCCTGGGTATCCAGGTAGTCGATTTTTGGGTCGACTGCAGCGGCGACGACACGCTCTACTACATCGTCAAGTGGGCCGATAAGGCCGAGATGGACGAAAAGTGGGGCCTGTTCGTGGACGACGCCGAGTGGAAAGCCGCCTACGCCGATTCTGAAAAAGACGGCGAGACCGTACACACCATCGAAAATCACCTGATGGAGCGGCTGGCCGGCGCGCCCCAGAACTGGGCGTAAAGGCAGGCTCTCTCAGCTTACTAGAAAGTGAGGACAATATGGGTAAGCGCATCTCGCGCACGGTGTTGGGGCTCTGCATAGCGGCAGTGGGCATCGGGTATTTGGGCAACCAGTTCTCCTGGTGGCATTTCGACCTGTTTTTTGAGGGCTGGTGGACGCTGTTTATCATCGTTCCCTGCCTGGTTGCCATCATCGAGAGCGGCCCTCACCTGGGCAATCTCCTGGGGCTGGCTTTTGGCATATGTCTGCTGCTGCACCAGCAGGGGGTCCTGCGGCACGGGTTCATCCGGCGCATCGCGCTGCCGGCGGCGCTGGTCATACTGGGCCTCTACCTGGTATTCAGTTCCTTTTCCCGGCGCCGCAGTGTCCAGTATAAGGCCGGCTCTGGCGGCGCCGACTTTACCCAGCATCCCGAGTACCTGGCTATCTTTTCATCCGATTATCCCAAAAATGCGGCCAAACAGTTTGCCGGTGGCAGCGCCACCGCCGTTTTTGGCAATTTGGAAGTCGATCTGCGCGAATGCGCACTGATCGGCGACTGTAAATTCGAGGCCACCTCGGTCTTCGGCCGGGTGCGGATCTTTGCCCCGGTAGATTGCCAGGTGCAGATGCACAGCGTGCCCATCTTGGGCTCAAACCGCTGTAGCGTCATCGCTCAGGGTCAGGGCCCGGTCCTGCATATCGAGGCCACCTCGGTATTTGGCCAGGTCGAGGTGCTGTGAGCGGCCGATAGGTACCGTGTAAAAAAAGAGGAGTCGACCACCGCGTCGGCTCCTCTTTTGCCAAACGGGGCAATAAAAAATATTTTTTGGTGCAAGATTAGAGCGGTCTCATACGTGTTCTCTGTGCAGGGCCGCTCACCGCGGCGCTGACACCACTGTATACAGGAGGAAATATTTATGTACTTTGCCAAGATATCGCTGGCTATCAGTTTGGCCGGCATGCTGCTGGCCGCCCCCGTGCGCACTGCTGCCACGCAGGTGCAACAGCCGGCCGAAGCCACTGCCCCTGCGGCGGCAGCCGCCTATCAGCAGCCTGTTGAGACCGCACCAGTCTGCCCCCGTGAAGACTGTCCCCGCGCAGATTGCCCCTATGCCCCCGGTACGTGTTCGGGCGGCTGTGCGCAGCAGCGCGGGGCGTGCCCAAACGGCGCCGGTAACGGCGGGCGGGGGAGTGGCCATCACAGCGGCGGGCACGGCCAGCAGCGCCGTGACGGCAGTTGCCGCCAGTAGGAGGCTTTTAAACAGCGTTACAGCGTAAAGAGGGTGTAGAAGATGCAGCAGCGGCAGGTAGAGGAGAGCATAGCCCGGCACGGCGACACGGTGCGGCGGGTCTGTTTTTTATACCTGTCCTGTTATGCCGATGTGGAGGATGTATTTCAGGAAACTTTTCTGCGCCTGCTCACCCGCAAAAAGCTGTTTGCCGATCAGGAGCACCAAAAAGCTTGGCTCATACGGGTGGCCCGAAATCTGTGTACCGATCTGCTGCGCCGCAAAAAGCGCCACCCCGCACTGTCGCTGGAGGAGTACGATCACCCCATCCCCCAAAAGGAGGAGAGCGGCCCGGTGCTGGAGGCGGTGCTCGGCCTGCCGCCCAACTACCGGCTGGCCATCTACCTGCACTGTGTCGAGGGTTACGCCGCCGACGAGATAGCAGCCATGGTCCACCGGCGGCCCAACACGGTCTACAGCTGGCTGCACCGGGGCCGGGCGCTGCTGCGCCAAACACTGGAGGGGGGGACGACCGATGCGTGAAAATCTAGACGAGCAGCTGCGCCGGGCTTTTGCCCCCATCGAGGCAGAAGAGCCCATACGGCAGCAGGCAGTTCGCGCCGTGCGTGCCGCCGCCCCAGCCAAACACCGCCGCCACAAGCTGCGGCTGGCGTTTGGCTGCCTGGTCTTGGCACTGGTGCTGGCTGGCGGCGGCTGGTACCGATATCTGGACCCGTCGGCACGGGTGGTGGTGCAGGCCGATGTGCCGGTAGAGCTGGCGGTAAACCGGGCCGACCGAGTCATCGCGGTGCAGGCCGATGGCTCCAGCGAGCTGCTCACCGACCTCGATCTCAAGGGCAAAGAGGTGGGCGAAGCCTGTTCGCTGCTGTATGCGGCGCTGGCCGAGCGCGGCCAGCAGCCCCAGATAACGGTGCACTGCAACGACTCCCAGCGCAGGCAGCAGCTGCAGCGGCGCTGCGGCCAAGGTAAGGCTTCAGCCAGTCAGGGCTCGGCTGCTGCCCAGCCGCAGGGCAGTCAGAGCAGCGCCCAACAGGGTCGGGAGCAGAGCTGTATCAGCTCGGGCAGCTGCGGACAAAAAACCCAGATCGAACGCCGCCAAGGCCATGCCTGGCAGGAGGAATAATATGCCCAATATACTGGATTATATCGACTGGCGAGGCGATCTGCGCTTTGCCGAAGCCCCGTTTTGCGAGGTGGATAACCTCATTTTCTCCTGGCTCGCCTATGTGGATTTCGGCGGTGTCTTATCGGGTGATGGTCCCGCCCAGTCCATCCCTCTGGCCGAGGCTGGGCGCCGTTATGCCGCCACCCACGACCCGGCCGAGATGGAGGATTCGGGCTGTATCACCCGCACCTCTATCCTGCTTTTGCACCGCATGGCCCAAAGCCGCCGCTACGCCGATGTGCAGCTGTGGGGGTATGTGTGCCGCCGCGACCGCGACCAGGTAGAGCAGTTCGCCGCCGTGTGCTGTAGCTGTGACGGTGGCTGCTATGTGGCGTTTCGCGGTACCGATAACACGCTGCTGGGCTGGCGAGAGGACTTTAATATGGGCTTTATGCCGGTAGTCCCCTCACAAAAAGAGGCCCGGCGCTACCTGGAGCGCGTCGCCGCCGCCTGCTCTGTCGGGCTGTGGGTGGGCGGCCACTCCAAGGGGGGCAACCTGGCAGTTTACGCGTCGGTGAACGCCGACCCGGCCGTGCAGCAGCGCATCCGGGCGGTATACAACAACGACGGGCCCGGCTTTTTGCAGGCCATGTTCGAGAGCGAGGCCTACCGCCGGCTGCAGAGCCGCATCCACACCATTATTCCGCAGTCATCGGTGGTGGGGGTGCTTTTGGAGCACAGCAGCCAGTATACCATCGTCGCCAGCGATGCCGTGGGCATGATGCAACACGACGCCATGAGCTGGCAGGTGCTGGGCGGCGCGTTTGTGTATGTGCAGCAGCGCACCCGCAGCAGCGAATTTCTCGACCAGACGCTCAGCGGCTGGCTGGCGGCGCTCACCCCTGAGCAGCGGGGCCGCTTTGTCGATACGCTGTTTACCGTCCTCGACTCCACCGGTGCCGCCACCTTCGACGAGATGTCTAAAATGGGTCTCTCCACCTTGGCGCCAATGCTGCGCTCGCTGGGCGGTATTGACCGGCAGACCCGCAAGATGTTGGGCGAGATGGTGGCGAGCCTGTTCCGGGTGTGGTCGGCGCTGTTGTCCCAGCAGTTGGCGCTGGCCCGCCCTGCCGCGACAGCGTTTCCCGTTAAAAAGGAAAAATAAAAGCGGTGCGGCGGTATACCGATATACCGCCGCACTGCTTTTTTGTGCATCAGATCATTTTTTGGTGGCAGACTACTTGCTGAAAGCCTTGTCGATGATATCGATACCGCGTTTTACCTGGCCGGTGGCAAACTCCAGCAGGTGGTCGGCGCCGTCTTCGATATCGCCGGCTACATCACCGACTGTGCTGCCGACACTGCCGCTCTCCGACCCGGCCGATGACGACCCAGCCGAGCTGCTGTTGTCAGACAGATCTTTGTCTTTGCCCAGCATCACAAAGAACACATAGTCGCCGTGGCGGCGCACCTGGGCGCTCTTTAATTTGGCGGCGTTCTCAGGGTGGTTATCGGCGTCGGCGGCCAGCTTTTGCTGGTGTGCTTTCAGCGCCTTCTCCACATCGTCAGCTCTGCCGTCTTTGGCCTTGATGGCGATAAAGGTATCCACATGCTTGGTCATCATCGGCCCCTCGGCAATGACCTCATCCACCCAGCTCTCATCAATACCGTATGAATCCTTGAGCATGTTGTTGTCGATGGCTACCGAAGGCAGGTAGTCGTCGCCGTACTCTTTTTTGATATCCTCGTGGATCTGGCGCAAGCTCACATCGCTGGTGTTGGAGTTGGAGTCGCTGCCACATCCCACGAACAGGCCGGCACTCAGGCAGAGCACCGCCAGCAGAGAAAGAACTTTTTTCATGGTGTTTCCCCCTACATCTGTGTTTATTTGGTATGTGCGGTCACCACTATTGTGCCAAAACGCCGCGCCGATATGCGCTGTGCGCAAAAAAGGGCCGCCCATCTGGGCGGCCCTTTAAAAATGTTCAGCTGTTTAAAAATTTTTGCAGCGGTCCAGCAAGATCTTGGCAAACAGGTCGCGGTCGGCGTCCAGCGCCACATAGCAGTTGTCAGGCTGGTTGTGGAAGTGGCGGGTATCGATGATGGTCTGCCCATCGGCAAAACCACCCGAGATATCTACATCCACCCGGGTAAAGCGCACGTCTTTGAGCACGTTGGGGTCGATCAGATAGGCCACGCACAGCGCGTCGTGCATAGGGGCCAGGTCGGGCTCGTGCAGCGGCTGGAACTTGTTGTAGGCGGTGGTGCGGATCTCGATCATGTCGGCGATCATGTCGCCCACGGGGTTGTGCAGGGCCAGAAAATCGGCTTTCTCGCTATAGCGGGTAGAGGCCTTGTGGGTAGCGTCCAGCGGTACCAGCGTGATCTTGGCGCCGCAGGTCAACACGATCTGTGCCGCCTCGGGGTCCAGCCAAATGTTGAACTCCGCCGCCGAGGTGGTGTTGGTCTGGTCTTTGCCGCCACCCATGATCACGATCTCCTCGATGTTGTCCACCACCGACGGGTCGGCTCTCAATACCATGGCGATATCGGTCAGCGGGCCGACCGGCACCAGCGTCACCTTTTCGGGGCTGTTTTTAATGGTATCTATGTACCAGGTGACAAAGTTTATGTCCAGCGGTTTAATGGTCGCCTTACCGTTGCCGATCTCTTTGGGGTGGTAGGCGATCTCGTTGCCGTTTTCGTCATACTGGGTCGATGGGGTCTGGGGCTGGCACAACCGGCCGGGGTTCAGGGTGCGCACCAGCGGGGTGGCGGCGCCTTTAATGACCGGGATACGGTCCTGTGCACCCAGCAGCTCCACGACTCGCAGCGTGTTCTCCAACGTGTACTCCAGCGCCTGGTTGCCATTTACAGCACATACGCCCAATACCTCTACTTCCGGGGCCAGCGCCGCCAGCATGATCGCCACTGCGTCGTCCGAGCCGGTATCTACATCCAATATGATCTTTCTCACTCTATCTGCCATGATCTCATTCTCCTTTTTATCTCTTATTGGTTGGGTCACTACTCTCTAGTATAGGGGTGAACGGTGTGTCCGTCAACAAATAATTTTGCGAAATGTACAAATAGAGATTAAAAAAACGCCAAAATATATACAAATGCTCAATATATATTTTAAAACACTTATGTAAATAAGAAAATGCTTACAATCAAAGCGCTGCGATAGAAAGGCTGGATATCTGTCCTCCCTTCCTGTCCCGCACAGCCGGGCAACTTAGATCGCAGCGCTCTCTGCCCGCTTCCGTGCCCGATCAAAAAAGGCCCGGCCACATAATTGGCCGAGCCTTTTTACTGCTGTCAAAACCGTGTCAAAAACGTTACCGCGCGCCTACAGCACCGCCCCGGCCAAAAACATAATGGCCGGTATGGTGATCACCGAGCACACCGTAGTCACCGCCACCACCTTGCCGGCGTACACGTCGTCCGAGCCAAAAATCGTGGCCATCATGGCGGTGGCGCTGGCCGCCGGGGTAGAGGAGGCGATCAGGTTCACCATCACTGCCATCTTGGCCCCGGCAATACCGGTGCGCATAATCAGTGCGCCCAGCCCCAGCACCAGCAGCGGGCAGAGCACCAGGCGCAACAGGGCCACTTTAAACACCCGCACCTCGCTCAGGATCTCTTTGGGCCGCACGTTCGAGACCAAAATGCCGATAATGATCATCGAGGCAGCGGTGTTGATGTTCGAGATGCTCTGCAGGGTACTGGTGAGGATCGAGCCCACATCTATCTGCAGGATATAGATGATAAAACCGATGACGGCACCGATATTCGAGGGGTTGAGCAGGATCTTTTTGGCGTTTAACTTGTACCGCCCACCCGATACTTCCCGTGCGCCATACGTCCACATAAACAGACCCGAGGCACAGATGAATCCGATCAGAAAAAATACCCCGTCCGGCCCCAGGCTGGCCTGTATAAGCGGAATGCCGATAAAGGCGGCGTTGGAGTAGCACACCGCAAAGCGGTCGATGCCCCGCCGGTCGCCATCGGCCCGGCGACAGGTCAGCTTCGAGATGATGATGAGCAACACCTGAATGATAAGGCTCATGGCGATAGACAGCAGCCACAGCGAAAACTCGCTCTTCTTAAAGGGCCGAATAAACGAGTTGATGATCAAAATAGGCGACACCAGGTAGAGCAGAATGTTGCTCAGCGGTGCTTTCAGGTCGTCGGTGATCTTGCCGGCCTTTTTTAAGACCACGCCGCAGGCGGCGATGAGCACCATCACAATGACCTGCTGCGATACTGCCAGTGCTGTTTCCATATTGTCCTCCACTATCCTCTCACAAAACCGTGGCGGTGCCCCGCCGGTGAAAACGCGCCCGCCGCCGCAGAGCGGACATAAAAGGATAGCCAAAGACAGCGCGCCGGCCGCCTTTGGCTACAAGTCACACAGTTGCCCTTTACAGAGCGGGCTCGTCGTCGGGGGCCTCCAGCTCCATCTCCATCAGCAGCTCTTTTAAAGAGTACAGCTCCTCTTTGGTGATGGTGACGCCTTTCCCCATTTTGCTGCCGTCGGGGGACCACTCGCGAATGTCGTATTTGGGCTCCCGGCCATTCCAGCTGATGAGGTTTAATTCCTTGGTCCAGCCCTTGGCGTTCTCGCTGAGCACGCCGATCTTGTCCGTGATCTCGTATTTAAATTCTGCCATAATGGTGTATCGTCCTTTCGCCGTATTGTCGCCGCGGCACCACTGCCCCGGCGGCTTCACTTTTAAAATCTTATCATGTTTGGCGGCAAAAAGAAACTGTTTTTTGCAAAGTAGCCGCTATAAAAATATATCGGCATTCCTACCAGCTCGCAGTATAGTCTTGCCGCCCCGCCGCTCAGTCATACCATCTTGGTCCTCTGTACGGTTTAGACGGCCATCAAAACAGCGCTGCCTGTTAGGCAGTTTTGGTCTGCCGGCAGTGGGGCATGTACTGCCGTGTGCCCAGCGGCGGCAGGTAAAACACCGGGTGGTGGATATTTAGGCGTCAGGTGCGATAGCGGTGGCCGATGGTGGTGCCATCTGTCTCCCATCTGCCACTGCCGTGCTTTTCTGTCCGTGCGTACTGGGCGTCAGTTCGCTACTGCTGTGGCCGCTCCGGTATACTGCAAACAGTGGCTATACATAAATAGTATCTAAAAGATACCATGTTACGAAAAAGTGCTTACTTTACAGCCAGGTGCTGGCGGGATATGTTGTAAGTAGTAAGTAGAAAATATACTGCCCGGAGGTGCCATATCGTGACCGCTCAGGATTACCTGTACATGCTCAGAGATCAAATGCATACTGTCGTGCTCGCCACCGTCGGCAGCGATGGCAGCCCCTATACCTGTGCCATCGATATCATGCTTGCCGATACCGGTGGTCTCTACTTTCTCACGGCCCGCGGCAAGTCTCTCTATCACCGCCTGCAGCAGGATTCCCGGGTGGCCCTGACCGGTGTCTCAGGGGGCGATACGCTGTCCAGCCGGTCTATCTCGCTGCAGGGGCGGGTGCGCGAGATAGGCTCGGCCCGTCTGCCCGAGATCTTTGCCCAAAACCCCTATATGCAAAAGATCTATCCCAGCGCCGATAGCCGCGCTGCACTGACTGTATTCTGTCTCTATACCGGCAGCGGTGAGTACTTTGACCTCAGCTGTCAGCCCATCTTTCGCCAGCGGTTCTCCATCGGTGACGGGGTGTTACAAAAAGTGGGATATTATGTAACGAAACGCTGCACCGGCTGCGGCCGCTGTCAACAGTCCTGCCCACAAAACTGTATCGACTGTTCGCGCGTCCCGGTGCAGATCATCCCATCTGCCTGCCTGCACTGTGGCCGCTGCCAACAGGTGTGCCCCCAAAATGCTATCGAGAGGAGCCGGTCATGACCCAGCAGCAGCGCCTGCAAGACCTCATCCAGTACCTGCTGGCCGAGCGTCCCGACGGCAGTACATTGGCAGTCCCCCAGGACTTACACGGTCAAAAACAGATGTTTCGGGCGCTGCGCAATCTGCGCCCGCCCCAACCGGTATCGCCCGAGTTTTTACAGCTCCAAAACGACTATCTCCAGGCCGAGCTGGCCTTGAGGGGCACCGTCTCACTGGCCGATATACCGGCAGCCGAGCCGGGCCTCTACCTTTGGCGGGGCGATATCACCCGCCTGGCGGTAGACGGCATCGTCAACGCCGCCAACAGTGCACTGCTGGGCTGTTTTGCGCCTTGTCACGGCTGTATCGACAACGCCATCCACAGCGCCGCCGGGGTGCAGCTGCGCCAGGCCTGTGCCGATATCATGCGCCGACAAGGCCATCAGGAGCCCACCGGGCAGGCCAAGATCACCCCGGCTTTTAATCTGCCCTCCCGGTATGTGCTGCATACCGTGGGGCCCATCGTCTGTGGCCGGCTCACCGCTCAAGATCGCCGGCAGCTGGTCAGCTGTTACCGGGCCTGCCTGCAGCTGGCGGTGCAAAATGGGCTCACCAGCCTGGCTTTCTGCTGCATCTCCACCGGTGAATTTTGCTTTCCTGCCCCGGTCGCTGCCCAGATCGCCGTAGATACCGTCCGCCAGTTTCAAAAGCAGAGCGCTAACAAATTGGAGGTGATCTTTGATGTCTTTACCCCGAGCGACTACCGGCTCTACAGCCAGCTGCTTGCAAATAGAGCAGCTGGCAGCTGGCATCCGTAAGGCCGATGCCCTGATCGTCGGCGCCGGTGCCGGCCTGTCGACCGCCGCCGGTTTTACCTATAGCGGCTCCCGTTTTTACCGCCATTTTGCCGATTTTTACCAGAAGTACGGCTTTACCGATATGTATGCGGGTGGTTTTTACCCCTACGCCACGCCGGAGGAGTACTGGGCCTACTGGAGCCGCTATATCCTCATCAACCGCTATGGCCAGCCGCCGGGCAGAGTCTACAGCGATCTGTTGGCACTGGTGCGCGGCAAAGATTATTTTGTGCTCACCACCAATGTGGACCACTGCTTTCAAAAAGCCGGTTTTGACAAACAGCGCCTGTTTTACACCCAGGGCGACTACGGCCTGTGGCAGTGCCAAAAACCCTGCCATTACAAGACATACGACAACGGGCAAACGGTAAGGCAGATGGTTGCCCGGCAGCGCGATATGCGCGTCCCCACCGAACTGATTCCCCGCTGCCCGGTCTGTGGCGGACTTATGACCATGAACCTGCGGGTGGACGGCTGCTTTGTCGAAGATGTCGGATGGCACGCCGCTGCCGGCCGCTACCGTGACTTTTTGCACCGGCACCAAAACGGGGCGGTACTGTATCTCGAGCTGGGGGTGGGCGGCAATACGCCCGGCATCATCAAGTACCCGTTTTGGCAGTTTACCGCCCGGCAGCCCCGATCCACCTATGTCTCGGTCAACACCGAAAAACAAAAGGTCCCCCACCAACTGCAAGATCGAGCACTGTGTATCCAGGGCGATATCGACCCGATCCTCAAACAGGTCAAAAACTGCCTGGAAGCGGGCGAGTAGCCCGCTTGGCACCTTCCGATAGCCGCTCCGCTGCAGCTGTCGGCTGGTATGGGCTGCCATCGCCGTCAGGTCACAGCGCGCAAAAAAGTATTTGACAACCGCCGGGCAGTGTGCTATTTTGGATACAAATCCTCAATATCCCAAATGTGACGATAGGGACAGGATCGCAGCGGAGCAGCGCTACAGAGAGGGACCGGGTGGTGGGAGGTCTCGTGCTGGCGGCGATCAGATCACCCTGGAACAGTGTACCCAAAGGGCCGCGGCCCCGGTAGGTATCTCCGGCTTTTCACCGTTATCTGAAAGCGTGTTGTCTGACACGTCAGAGGGGCCCCTTTTAGTGGGGGCAACAAGAGTGGTACCGCGGAACCTATGCGTTTCGTCTCTTCGAGTTAGAAGAGACGGGGCGCTTTTTTTGTACCCCGGCGCAGCTGTTGCCGCGCCGGGATACGACCAGAGATGGAGGGAAGAACATGCTGCAAAACGAGATCCTACAAATAGCCGAGCGCATTCGCGGCCTGCGGGAGATGCTGGAGATTTCCACCGCCGAGATGGCCGAAGTCACCGGCATGACCGAGGCCGCCTACACCGCCTGCGAGCAGGGGGAAGACGATTTTTCATTTACGTTCCTGTACAACTGCGCCAAGCGCTTCGGCGTCGACATGACCGAGCTCATCACCGGCGATGTGCCCAAGCTCTCCTTTTACACCATCGTCAAAAAGGGGTCCGGCATGCCGATCGAGCGCCGTCAGGGCTTTGCCTATCAGCACCTGGCCTACCTGTTTAAAAACCGCAGCTGTGAGCCGTTTTTGGTCCGCGCCAAATACCGCCAAGAAGAGCAGGACGCCCCCATCGCGCTGTCGCGCCACAAGGGGCAGGAATTTGATTACGTGTTGCGGGGCAAGCTGAAGGTGCGCATGGAAGAGCACACCGCCGTGCTGGAGGCCGGCGACGCCATCTATTACGATTCCGGCCACGGCCACGGCATGATCGCCACCGGCGGTGAAGACTGCGAGTTTTTGGCCCTGGTGCTGGAGGAAAAACACAAAAAAGACAGAGAGGAGCGGGCCTAGAGATGCGAAAACTCATCTATCACGATTTTGTAAACGAGAAGGTGCGGCCTGACGGCACGCTGGAGTCCATCTCCTTTTGCGAGCCGCAGCACTTCAATTTTGCCTTCGATGTCGTCGACCGCCTGGCCGCGTCCCAACCCGACAAAAAGGCCATGATCTGGCTCTCCGAAAATATGGAGGAGCGGGTGTTCACCTTTGCCGATATGAGCCGCTACTCCTCTATGGCCGCCAATTATTTTGCCTCGCTGGGCATAGGTAAAGGCGATGTGGTGCTGCTGGTGCTGCGCCGCCACTACCAGTTCTGGTTCACCATCCTGGCGCTGCACAAGCTGGGGGCTGTGGCGGTCCCCGCCACCGACCAGCTGATGAAAAAAGATTACGTCTACCGCTTTAATGCCGCCAAGGTCAAAGCGGTGGTGGCCACCGCCCGGGGCGATGTGCTGCAGCATATCGAGGATGCGCTGCCCCAAAGCCCCACCGTACAGGTGAAGGTGGCGGTAAACGGCACCCGCGACGGCTGGGGCGATTTCGACGGCCAGCTCACCCGGTTTGCCGATACCTTCCCCCGCCCACAGGGGAGTGCCGCCACCGATAACGACGACCCCATGCTCATGTACTTTACCTCCGGCACCACCTCTTATCCCAAGATCGCCGCCCACAGCTTCACCTACCCGTTGGGCCACGTGGTAACTGCCCGCTGGTGGCACAACGTCGACCCCGACGGGGTGCATTTCACCATCTCCGACACCGGCTGGGGCAAAGCGGTGTGGGGAAAACTGTACGGCCAGTGGCTGTGTGAAGGCTGTGTATTCACCTTCGATTTCGACCGTTTCGACGCCCACCAGATCCTGCCGCTGTTTGCCAAATACAACATCACCACCTTCTGCGCGCCGCCCACCATGTACCGCTTCTTTATCAAAGAAGATCTCACCCAGTACGATCTGTCGTCGCTGCAGTACTCCAACACCGCCGGCGAGGCCCTGAACCCCGAGGTATATAAGCAGTGGTATAACGCCACCGGCTTAAAGCTGATGGAGGGTTTTGGCCAGACCGAGACGACCCTCACCATCGGCAATCTCATCGGCATGGAGCCCAGACCCGGCGCTATGGGCAAGCCCAACCCCCAGTACGATATCGATATCGTCGCCGCCGACGGCCACAGTGCCGTCCCCGGCGAGATGGGCGAAGTGGTTGTACGCACCGATAAAGGCCACCCCCACGGCATGTTTATCGGCTACTATCTCGACGAGGAGAAGACCCGCGCCGCCTGGCACGATAACGTCTATCACACCGGCGATATGGCTTGGCGCGACGAGGACGGCTACTACTGGTTCGTGGGCCGCACCGACGATCTCATCAAGTCTTCTGGCTACCGCATCAGCCCCTTCGAGATCGAGAGCGTCATCATGGAGCACCCGGCCGTGCTCGAGTGTGCCGTTACCGCCGCCCCCGACCCGGTGCGCGGCCAGGTGGTCAAGGCCACCATTGTTCTCACCCGCGGCTACACCGCCGGCGACGACCTCAAAAAAGAGATACAGACCTACGTCAAGCAAAATACTGCTCCCTACAAATATCCCCGTATCGTCGAGTTCGTCACCGAGCTGCCCAAGACCATCTCCGGCAAGATCCGCCGGGTCGAGATCCGCGGCGAAAAACAGCAGACACCGCCTGTTGAGTAAACAGCAAGCCGCACCCTAAAACACCGCACCCCGCGCACGGTGACAAACCAAAAGAGAGAGCCAGACCGGTCACCGGTCGGGCTCTCTCTTTTTTCTGTCTGTCGTTTTCCGTTTAGACTGGCTATACCGCAAGACCCCAAAAGGGGAGATAAGCGCCTTTTATAAAGTAGTTTCTCTATCAGGCCGCGTCCGCTTAGCGGCCCATCCGCGGCCATACCACCCAGCCCACAGCCATAAAGCCATAGAGATACGCGCGGTCAGTGCTGCGTGGCACCGGCTCTGGCAGCCAGCGGGTTTTGCCGGTAGTCGCGGTACAGCTTGGCCACCATACCGCTCATAGCCAGCAGGCCGATACAGTTGGGGATGACCATCAGTCCGTTAAACATGTCAGCCATCGACCAAACCAGCTGCACCTTTAGCAGCGAGCCCAAAAATACGAACACCAGTACCAGCGCCGCATACACCTTCACACCTCTTTGTCCAAACAGGTAGCGGATGTTCTGCTCGCCAAAAAAGTACCAGCCGACGATGGTAGAAAAAGCAAAAAACAGCAGGCATACGGCGATAAAGATCTCACCGGCGCCCCCCAGCACCGACGAAAATGCCGCCTGGGTCAGGTTGATGCCGTCCAGGCCGCCACCGGCCAGCCCGGAGGAGATGATCACCAGCGCTGTCAGGGTCAGCACCACAAAGGTGTCGATGAAGACCCCCATCATGGCCATCAGGCCCTGGTCACAGGGGTGCTCCACCTTAGCCAACGCGTGGGCGTGCGGAGTAGAACCCATGCCCGCCTCGTTAGAGAACAGACCCCGCGCCACCCCGTAGCGGATGGCTTTCTGCACCGCCACTCCTACGGCGCCGCCGGCGATGGCCCCCGGTGCAAAGGCCCCTACAAAGATCTGGCCAAAGGCGCCGGGCAGCGCCCGCGCGTTGATGGCCAGCACCACTACGCAGCCGGCAATGTACACCAGCGCCATAAAAGGTACGATCTTTTCAGTCAGCGAGGCGATGCGCCGCACCCCGCCGATGAACACAAAGCCGCAGACCAGCGCCAGCAGCGCGCCCACCACCCATTTGTTGGCGCCGAACGCAGTGGCAAAGGCGCTCGAGATCGAGTTTGACTGCACCATATTGCCCATAAAACCCAGAGCCAAGATCAAAAATATCGAAAAGCAGGCGGCCAGTACCTTGCCAAAACGACCGGTAAATTTGGCCCGGATGTAGTACACCGGCCCGCCGGTCACGGTGCCGTCCTCTGAGACATGGCGGTACTTCTGGGCCAAGGTGGCCTCGGCAAAAATGGTGGCCATCCCCAAAAATGCCGAGATCCACATCCAGAAAATGGCCCCCGGTCCGCCCATCACAATGGCCGTAGCAGCTCCGGCCAGGTTTCCGGTGCCGATCTGGGCGGCCACCGCTGTGGCCAGCGACTGAAACGAGCTCATACCGCCCTTACCAGCCGCCCCACCGCGCAGTTTGATCTTTGAAAATACTGCTTTAAAGCTGGCGGCAAACTTGGTCACCTGCACCAACCGCAGCCGCACCGTAAAGTAGATGCCGGTACCGCACAAAAGCACCAGCAAAAAGAAGTCCCACATAAAGTCGTTGACGAACTTGACGATCGCCTCTACCCATTCCATTTTCGTACACCCCTCTATCTTTTCTGCCCGGTGCGTACCGGACGCGACAGCTTTTATTATAGCAACCGGGCGCACGATTGTCTATGATATACACACACTTGTGTGCATATATTGGACAAAGACACAAAAAAAGAGAGCCGCGGCTCTCTTTTTTAACGTTTTTGCGCGCCATCGATCCAACTTACGGTTAGGGTGCACAGGCAGCGCATTTTTCCTGCTGGATCTGCACCAGGTCCTGTAGGGTGATCCCGTCCACTACGCCGTTTACCGCATCGTATATGCGCTGGTATACCTCTACCGTGGCGCACTGACCAAAGCGGCCGCACTGGTTTTCCCCAGTCTCCAGACAGGTCACCGGCGCCAGTTCGCCCTCCATCTGCCGCAAGATCTCGCCCACGGTATACGCCTCCGGCGACCGGGTCAGGCTGTAGCCGCCCTGTGGGCCACGGGCACTGCGCACAAAGCCGGCCCGGCTCAGCTGGGTAATGATCTGTTCCAAATATTTTTCCGATATCTGCTGCCGCTGGGCCACCGCCCGTATCGACACCCGACCCCCCTCAGCCGTGTGTATGGCCAAATCGAGCATCAGCCGCAGAGCGTACCGCCCTTTGGTCGAGATCTTCATGGTAAGTCCCCCATCCAGATGGTCCGCCGTGTGCTGGGCAGGCCCATATCATACAAAAATTCTATGGAATAAGTATACCGCAGGGGTGGGGGGAAGTCAAATCGCGTCCCGTCAAAAAGGGCTTGACTTTGATAGGGGAGACAGGTATGATATAAATCATATTAAAATAATAGGAATTATAGGAATAAGATCCGGAGGTGTCGCCGTGTACCACAAAATATGGTTGCTGCCCCGCTTTTTTGCGGCGGGGCGCATGTGTGGGCGCTGATCGCGCTTTATACGCTGGCTCCGGCAGCGACTTATTCGCCCCATACATTGCCGGTCATCCCCGTCCGGCCAACTGCAGAAATGAGGAATACACCGTGAACGACACCTATCACTTCGAGACGATACAGCTACATGCCGGTCAGGAACATCCCGACCCGGCCACCGGCGCCCGCGCCGTACCCATCTATCAGAGCGCCTCCTTCGTGTTCGAAAATTGCCGGCAGGCGGCCGCCCGCTTTGACCTGTCCGAGCCGGGCAACATCTACGGCCGTCTTACCGGCCCCACCCAAGAGGTCTTTGAGCGCCGTATGGCTGCACTCGAGCAGGGAGCAGGGGCGCTGGCGCTGTCCTCCGGCGCGGCAGCGGTCACCTACGCACTGCAGGGCCTGGCGGCCTGCGGCGACCATATCGTGGCCGCCAACACCCTCTACGGCGGCAGTTACAACCTGTTGGCCCACACACTGCCGGCCTACGGCATCACCACCACTTTCATCGACCCCCACCTGCCCGAAAATTTCGAGCGGGCCATTACCCCCCGCACCAAAGCGGTATTTCTCGAGAGCTTGGGCAACCCCAACTGCAGCCTCATCGATATCCGCGCAGTGGCGGCCATCGCCCATCGCCACGGTATCCCGTTGGTGGTCGACAACACCTTTGCCACCCCGTACCTGTTTCGCCCCATCGAGCACGGGGCCGATATCGTCGTCCACTCGGCCACCAAATTTATCGGCGGCCACGGCACTGCCATCGGCGGAGTCATCGTCGACAGCGGCAAGTTCGACTGGAGCGCATCCGGTCGCTTTCCCGCGCTCACCCAGCCCGATCCCAGCTATCATGGGGTCTGCTTTGCCAAAGCCGCCGGCCCGGCTGCCTATATCGCCCGGTTGCGGGCGGTGCTGCTGCGCGATACCGGCGCCACGCTCTCTCCCTTCCATGCCTTTTTATTTCTGCAGGGGCTCGAGACGCTCTCGCTGCGGGTAGAGCGGCATGTGCAAAATGCCATCCGGGTGGCGCAATTCTTGCAGCGCCGCCCCGAGATCGCCCGGGTAAATTATCCCTCTCTGCCCAGCAGCCCCTATTTCCCGCTGGCCCAGCGCGACTTTCCCCGCGGCACCGGCTCCATCTTCACCGTCGAGCTGGCCGGCGGTGAAACAGCCGCCAAGCGCTTCATCGACCATCTGCAGCTGTTTTCACTGCTGGCCAACGTGGCCGATGTCAAGTCGCTCATCATCCATCCCGCCTCTACCACCCACGCCCAGATGACCGGGGAGGAGCTGCTTGGGTGCGGCATAACGCCCGGCACAGTGCGACTGTCGGTGGGCACCGAGCACATCGACGATCTGCTGGCCGATATCAGCCAGTCCCTGGCTGAGCTGTAGCCGCCACGGCGTCAGCTCCAGCTCTAGCACCAGCACCAGCACTAGCACACAGCGCCACCATACAGCAAACAGTATCCCGGCCGCGGACCGGTCGATCGCCCAATAAAAAGAGGACCGGCTGCTTTAATAAGCAACCGGTCCTCTTCTTTCTTCTATATACTGGATACCGGTAAACGCCCACTACTGCCGGGGCGAAACGGCAACCCGCCCCGCCTGTTCACGGCAGTAATCCACAAAGTCGCTGTAGGGCAGCGCCGGGCTGTACAGGTACCCCTGATAGTACTGGCAGCCCAGTTCCAAAAGCACCTGGCGGGTCTCCTCGGTCTCTACCATCTCGGCAGTCACGCCAAAATCCAGCGCCCGCCCCAGCTCCACGATCGATCCCACGATATCCCGGCAGCGGGGATTGTGCAGTACCTGCTGCACCAAACTGCCGTCGAGTTTTACATAGGCGAACAGGTTTTCCCGCAGATACTCCAGCGAGGTCTGTCCCATGCCAAAATCGTCAATGGCCATGCGAATGCCGTTTTGCCGCAACAGTTCAATGTTGGGGGCGATCTGGGCAAAGTCCCCCAGCGCGCTCTCCTCGGTCACCTCCAACACCAGCTGGTGGTTCACCCCGTAGCTGGCCGCCCCCGAGATGATCTGCTCGGTAAAGCTGGTGTCGTCCAGCTGGGCAGCGGTAATGTTTACCGAGATCGTAAACGCCGGCCCCATCTGCGCCCGCAGCTCGCCAATATCCCGGCATACCCGGTGTAAGATCAACCGCGTCAGCGCGTCAAAACAGCCCACCTGCTGGGCCAGCGCAATAGCCAGTGGCGGGTAGATGAGCTGCCCGGCATACTGCCAGCGCAGCAGCGCCTCGGCTCCTACCACCCGCTCTTTTGCATCGAGCTGGGGCTGGTAAAATACCGGTACCTGCCCGTTTTGCACGTCCAGCTGCAGCTGGGCGGCCATAGCTTTGGCCGCCGCCCCGGTCTCGTCGGCGCGCTCCAAATAGTCCGGCCGCAGGTGGCGCTGTTCGTCGCGGCGAAAGCGCTCGGTCAGGTCTTTGGCCATAAAGCCCGCCCGGTGGCGCTGCAGCTGCACCGCCAGGTGCACAAACGGCAGGTACAGCAGCGTGCCCACCACCAAAATAGCCAGCTGTAGTACAGCGCCGGTCCACGAGCCGGTCGCCAGGTATCCGCTAAAAAAAACCGGTGTGGTCCAGCCCACCTCGCTCACTGCCATCGGCACCAGTCCCAGCGCCACCGCCCCGTAGGCCATCAGTGTCGATACCAGCGGCGTCAAAACGAACGGCAGTGCCAATATGGGGTTGAGCACCACCGGCAGACCAAACACCAGGATCTCGTTGATGTTAAACAGCGACAGCCCCAGCGAGGAGCGCACCAGGTCCCGGTGCCGTTGCTGGCGCGATCCCAGCAGCAGCGCCAACACCAGGCACAGTGCCGAGCCGCTGCCGCCGATGCTGGCAAAGGTGTCTAAAAACGATTTGGTGATGATCGCCCCATTGCCCTGCACCAGCAGCGTTTTGGCCACCTGGTCCAGCGCATTGCCGCCGTGCACGCCCAGCACCCACAGGCCATTTTGCACCGCCGTAAACGACAGCCCCGCCCCCAGGTTGGTGTGGGTGCCGCCAAACAGTGATACCAGCGCCTGTGAGATCAGCTGGTTCAAGTTGCCCACGCCGCCCAGCCAGTACAGCAGCAAATGCCCACAGCCAAACACCAGCACGCACACAAAGGTGGGCAGTATGGCCCGCACGCTGGTAAAGTACGCCGCAGTAGACCGCCCCGCCGGCATCGGCTTGCCCCGCCGCACACCGGTCAAAAACAAAAACAGCCGGGTGGCCAGCACCGCGCATAACATAGCGGTGAAAACGCCAATGGTGCCAAAGCAGTCGATGTCCAGCGTATCGCCAAAGGTGGCCACAAAACAGGCCAGCGCCGTCACCATGGCCGGCACCTGGATGCCGCTGGGCGACGGCGCCACCTCGGCGCAGTAGTAATAGCTGATGGCCAGCACCAGATACACCGATAAAAAACCGATGGTGGCGTCAAAGATGAGGTCCAGCAGCTGCGATAACACCCCACCGGCAAAGCTGTGCAGCCAACTCTGCAGGGCGGGGATGGGAAAGCTGTTAATGAGCAGCGCCACCGATCCAGCCAGTACCGCCGGAGTAATGAGCAAAAATCCCTTTTTGATGGACGAGAACACCGGGTTGCGCTCCATCTTATATATGAGAAGCAGCAACTTTTCGTACATGCCCAGCCCTCCCATCCTCAATAAAATAGATACCTATCCTACAGTATACCAGATGTGACCAGTAAAAGTCGAACCATGTTTTTACCAAATATCGGAAAGTCGCTGCTTTTTATTGTCCAAACAGTGTTTTTTTGGCCCTCATTTTCAAATAATATGCCGGTGGGCGGCAGGCTGTGATACGGCAACATGGGTCAGATCACAGCCGTCTCGGCCTTTATCACCGCCGGCAGTGACGGCCGCTCCCGCAGGTGTTTCTCCTTTGGCGGTTTCTCTATGTGCCCGCAGACTCCTATCCAGGCAGTTGGGCTTTAGACCGCAGCGCTCCCGGTACGAATACCTGCGCGGTCCGACCAGAGAGCAAACTGCCGCCCAAAACGCCGGCCGCATCGGTCACTCTTTTTTACCTGCTGTCCGTGGCTTGTCCAGCGCTCTGCCGCAGTTGGTATAGCCGCCTTTTTACCTGTAACCGCCTGCTTTTCCCGGCCCCCTACACATTTTTCTAAAACTTCGGTACTGCGCCGTTTTAAAGGCGATAGTGGTATCTTTTCCACCGCCGTCAAGGTATTTCTGCGGCAGCTATCGTCAGGTGCGCCGTCTCTCACCGTGCAAATATCCCCATATCCCCGGTGCTCCTCCATGCTTACCCAGGCGCCGCACTGTCACCAGTTGCCTAAAGGCGGTCGCGGTAAAAAATCACCGCCATCACTAAAAAAGGGGCTTATCAGTGGCCGACGGGCAGCTGCCTGCCCATCGCTGCCCGTTATGATCACCGGCAAATGTCTATTTGGCGGCATAAAACGACCGCTTGTCCGGCGGCATTCACCGCTGCCGTCCGGCCGTTATCCTGCCCGCGCACCGCCCCTGTCGGTATAAAAAAGAGCACTGCCTTTTGGCAGTGCCCTTTTTTATGTCGTGCAGAGTGCTGATCATCCCTACAAGCGGGCAGTTCTACTCGTAGCGCAACGCGTCGATGGGGTCCATGCGGGCGGCCTTTTTAGCTGGATAGTAGCCAAAAAAGATGCCGATCGCCATCGAAAATACCACCGCCACCGCCATAGCTGCCAGCGACGGTCGGGCCGGGTAGCCCATCATGGTGGCCCCGGCACTGCCCAGGCCAATGCCCACCGCCGCGCCGATCATTCCCCCGATCAGGCAGATGATCACTGCCTCTACGATAAACTGCCACAAAATGGTCCGGCCGCGGGCACCCAGCGCCATGCGCACGCCGATCTCGCGGGTGCGCTCGGTCACCGATACCATCATGATATTCATCACTCCAATACCCCCTACCAAAAGTGAGATGGCGGCAATAGCACTAATGCCCAGTTTTACATTTTGGGTCATCTTGTCCATCGAATTCATCATGCTCTCCATGCTGCTAGCTTTGGCGGTAAAGTATGGGTTGCGGGTATAGTAGCTCATAAAAAAAGTCTGGGTGCGCTGTAAAAACAGCCGACTGTCAGCCTGGTTTTGCGATTGCAGCGTTAAGCTGCGGTAGCCCGCCGGCCGCTGTAACAGCTTTTTGCCGGTGTGGATGGGCAGGTATACTTCGGTATTTGTGGTGCCGTCGTGGGGCTGTGGTGCGGCCCCATCCGGCGGCTGGTAGCGGTACACCCCCACAATGTACAGGTGCAGGGTGCGCCCCTCCACCTCGGCGCTAAAGCTCTCTCCCAGCGCCTCGTCGGCAGTCAGCCGCCCGCCGAAGTACTGCTGTATAAACAGGTCGCTCACCGCCGCCACCGCCCGGCCGTCCTCGCCGTCACCATCGGTTATAAAGCGCCCTGCCTGCAGCGCTAGCCCGGCCACCTTGGCTTGGTCGGCGTTGCACCCCACCAGCGTGGCGCCGGCCTTGTGGCGCCCGTTTTGCACGCTCACACTGCCCAGTTCATCGCGCGCGGCCGCCGCGGCCAGTTGGCCGGCAAACACCCGGCGGTATTCGGCCAGCATCTGGGGGGTGATCAGGTCGCTCTCGGCGGGCTCTCGATATTCAAATGTCTCGCCGTCACCGCCATCGCCGCCCAAAACTTCGGCGTCAGCGCTGTCAAAATAGCCGGGTTCGTCTTTCTGGCGCACCTCCACCGTCACATTGCGGGCACCAAAGCTGGCCATCTCAGCGCGGATTGATGCCGCCATCGAATCGCCGATGGTGACGATGGTGATCACCGCCCCAATACCGATGATGATGCCCAGCATCGTCAGCAGGGCCCGCATCTTGCCCGCGCGCAGGCTGGCCAGTGCCAGCTGTATGTTCTCACTCAAAGGCATAGCCGTGCCCCCCTCTCTTGTCCGATACGATCTGCCCATCCTTTACCGTCACCACCCGCGGGCACTCGCTGGCCAGCGTGCGGCTGTGGGTGATAAGTAGGATCGTCTTGTGCTGCTCCCGGTGCAGCGCGTGAAAAATATCCATCACGCTGCGGCTGGTCTTGCTGTCCAGCGCACCGGTGGGCTCATCGCACAGCAAAATGGCCGGGTCGTTGGCCAAGCTGCGGGCGATCGCCACCCGCTGTTTTTGCCCGCCCGATAGCGCATTGGGCTCGTGGTCGCGCCGGTCGTCCATGCCCACCATCTGCAGCAGCGCGCGGGCACGGGCGGCGCGCTGCTTTTTGTCTATTCCCGCATATACCATGGGCAGCTCCACATTTTTTTGGGCAGTCGTGCGGCCGATGAGGTTAAAGTTTTGAAACACGAACCCGATCTTCTGGTTGCGCACCGCACTCATTTCGTCGCGGCTGGTGGCCTGTACATCGGTACCCTCCAACAGGTAATTGCCACTGGTGGGGGTATCCAGCACGCCAATAATGTTCATCAGCGTCGTCTTGCCCGAACCCGACTCGCCCACCACCGCTACAAATTCACCCGGCCACACCTGCAAATCGATGCCGTGTAAGATCTCCAGCTCGTTTTCCCGCCCCCGGTTATAGGTCTTCACCACGTCCCGCAGCTGGATCAGCGGTCCGCTCATACCGGGCGCCATCACAGCATCTCCTCTTTTTCCAGGTCTCCGGCCGCCTGCCCGGCCAGCTCCTCCCAGCTGGCATTGGCCAGCACCTGGGCCCCTTCGGTGATGTCCGGCCCCGATACCTCGGCGTCAAAGTCGTTTTGTGCCCCCACCGTTACCGGTACCTCTTTATACTTGCCGTCCGGCTGCAGCAGCAGTACGCAGTCGCCGCCGTCTTTGCCGGTCTTCAGCGCGTCCAGTGGCACGGTAAATACATCTTTTTTCTGTGATACGACGATCTCTGCCTTGGCTTTGCTGCCAATAAATAGCCCCTTGGGGTCATGCACAGTAATATCGGCTGAAAAGCCGCTGTCACCACCGCTGCCGCCGTTTGTTCCCTCACCGCTGTTGCCACCGGCTGTGCCCGCCGTCGGCGATATGCGCGAGAGCGTGCCCTTTACCGGCTGTTTGGCCGCGTCGCTGGTTATGTTTACCGGCATACCTACTGTTACCTTGGCGATGTCGTACTCCGGTATCTTTACCGATACGATCAGCTGGTCGGTCGACTGTATGGTGGCCACGTCGCCTTTGCACACGCTGCCCACGTTCACCGCCAAGGCAGTCACCTTGCCGTCGGTCTCGGCCCGCAGAGTGGTCTCCTCCAACTTCTTTTGCAGCTCCTCCAGCTCTTTGCCGGCCGCTGATGACTCGAGCTGGCTGGTGGCGGTGCCTGCTGCTGCCTCCAGCTCGGCGATACCGGCGTCCTGCTCGCCCAAGGTACGGGTGCGCGTGGCCAATGCCTGGTCATAGGCCTCCTGCGCCTGCTGGCGGCTGGCCGCCGCCTGGTCATAAGGGGCCTTGGCGGCCTGTAGCGCCTGTGCATAGCGCTTGTAGTCGTATAGAGTTTTGGCGTCCTCCAGCGCCTGGGCGCACTGCTGCTCCTGCTGCAGCATCTGCTGGTAGTGTTGGTGCGGCGCAGTGCCGGTCCCGCCGCCAGACTGCACCCAGGCGCCGTAAGCGCGCTGTCGCTCGGCGGCGGCCTGGTCGTATGCTATCTGGGCCGGCGCCACGGCAGCGGTCATCGTGTCATAGGCATTTTGGGCCGCCGTGTAGATAGGCGCCGTGCGCTGTACTTCGGTCTCGGCGCCGGCCAGCACCTGGCGGGCGTTCTCCACCAGCTGATCCTGGGCCGCCTGCTCGGTGCCTCTTGCCGTCCTCGCCGCCGCCAGCTGCCGGTAGGCCTTATCTTGGCTCTCCTGCAGCGTCTTTACCTCTCCGCCGGCGGCTTTTTGCTTGTCCGCCAGCTCTCGGCGCAGTTCGCCGTCGTCTAAAACACAGATGATGTCCCCCTTTTTTACCATGTCGCCCACCTTTACGTTGACGCTCTTCACCTTATAGGGCAAAGTCGTCGTCACCGAAGATACCTGGGCGCTCTCCACAGTGCCGCTCACCAGCACCGACTGGTTCAGTTCTCCCTTACTCAATACTACGTTGCGGGCGTATTCGGTACCCGCCGACTCGCCGCCGCCCCGGTGCAGTGCCGCCCAGATCCCCAAAGTTCCACCAACGGCCGCCACACCCGCTAAGCTCAAAGCCACCGTTTTTTTGTGCTGCCGCACAAAGGCCAAAAATGCTCCTTTTTCCATCTGTCTGCTCCTTTTCACGCACAGTTTTTACCTGTCTCTACCATACCGCCCCAACCTTTAGCCACCCTTTACAAAACATTAAGGTTTGTAAAGAAAAAGGTAGCCGCCTCTAGTTTAGAGCCGCCGCCCGCGATGGTTGTCTCTATACGGGCAGCGCCTTATGCCCGTCTTTCCAGTTTTCACAAGCAGCCCGCCATCGGGCTGCTGTCTGCAGTATCCTCCTTACTTTATGATTTTAGATCGCTGCCCAAATCGCTGCCCGCGCGGTATACCGCCAATATGTGGTGTGGCCTGCAGCCCCTGCGATCGGCATGGTAAGACAAAAAAGAGCGGAGACAGGAAAACTTTCCTGTCTCCGCTCTTTTTGTGTGGTCCCGCCGGGTCTACAAGTGTTTAGCCAGCGGTAAAGTCATTACAAATTGGGTCGAAAAGCCCGCCTGCGGCGGATAGATCAGAGCGATATCCCCACCATGAGCAACCGCGATCTTTTTGGCGATCGACAGCCCCAGCCCCGATCCCTGACGGCTGTTGCGCGACTCGTCGCCCACCACAAAAGGCGCAAAGATGTCGGCGGCGATCTCCGGCGGAATACCCACTCCGTTGTCGGCGATCATCAGCTCAGCGCCCGTGCCTGCCTGCCGCAGCAAAAAGGTAATGGCCGTGCCGGCGGGGTTGTGGCGCAGCGCGTTGCCCACGATGTTGTCAAACACCCGCCCAATGGCCGCAGCGTCCAGCATGCAGTACAGCGGCGTCTCGGGCAGCTCTACCTCCAGCGCAAAGCCCGCCAGCTCTATCTCGGTGTACTTGCCCGCCAGGTACTCCCGCACCAGCTCACACAGGTCCTGCCGCCGCAGCTGGGGCGCAAAGTCTGGGTGGTCCAGTTTCGAGTACTCGTAAAAAGTGGCGATCAGCCCGGCCAGCGCGTCTGATTTCTGGTAGATGGTCCGCAGGTACTGGTCTCTCTTCTCGGCGGGGATGAGCCCGTCGCTTATGGCCTTGGCATACCCCTGTATCACCGTAATAGGGGTCTTCAGGTCGTGAGAGATGTCGGCCAGCATCTTCTGTTTTTCCCCCTCCAGCTGTGCCCGCTGTCGCTCGCTCTCCTGCAGCCGCGCCTGCAGGCTGTTAAAGTCCTGGCAGATCTGTTCAAACTCCCGCGGCCCCCGGTACTGCAGCGGCTCCCCGGTGTGCCCGGCCGCCAGCTGGTCCATGGCCCGGCCCAACATCCCCAGGGGCTTGTTCACCTTGCGGTCCAGCCAAAATACCAGTACCAGGATCACCAGCACATACACCACCAAAAAACTGCTGATATCCCGCCACCATATAGCCGTCAAATATTCGTACTCGGCCTCGTCGAAGTAGGCTGCATACATGAGCAGGTCGTAGTGCCGCCCGTCGCTGCCGGTAAAGGGGTACCGCCACAGCGTGTGTTCGCCGGGGCCCGTCTGGGTAAACAGCGCAAACGAGGTCTCGTCCAGCCACACTGCACCGCCGGGCAGCTGGCCGTAGACCAGGTTGTGCCAGTCGTCAAAAAGCGCTACCTCCTGGGCCGCATAGTTTGCCTCATAAAGCGAGTTGCGGGTCACCATAATGTAGCTCTGTCCATCCACCGTCTCCTGCTCGGTCACGGCGATGTAGGTGTTTTTCTGGTAGGCGGGCACGCAGGCGATCTGCTGGGGGGTAAAGGGGTTGTCCGGGGCGCCAGTGGTCTTGTAAACGGTCCGTCCTGCGCTGTCTACCACCTGTATATATCCCTTGCGCCCCAGCAGCCGCCGGGTGGGAAAGCGGGTGTACCTGCCGGCCTGTAGGGCCGGCAGGTACTTTTGCATATCGGTCCCGTCAAGGCCCTGCATCCGCTGGTTAAAGTCCATGTTGGCCAAGGTGAAGATCAGCCCCGCCGCCACCGCGATCGCCAAAGTAAAGCCCAGATAATTGCGCAGCAGCAGCGAAAAAAAGCTGCCTCTAATCTTTTTGTGGTCTCTCAATTTTGTACCCCAACCCCCTTACGGTCTTGATGTAGCGGGGCTCCTTGGGGTCGTCCTCCAGCTTGTCCCGCAACTTTGAGATGTGCACCATCATGGTGTTCTCATCCCCCTCAAAGTAGCTGCCGCACACCGCCTCGTACAGCTGCACTTTGGTAAAAATGCGGCCCGGCGCCCCCATCAGGTGGGCCAGTATCTTGTATTCGGTAGGCGTCAGGGCAATTTCCCGCCCATCTTTTTTTACCGTCAGCGCGTGGGTGTCTAAAACCAGCTGCCCCACCTGTACTTGCCGCCGGTCAGCCTCCCCGCGGCGGCGCTGGTTCAGTTGGTAAGAGCGGCGCAGGTTGGCCTTTACCCGGGCAATAATCTCCAGCGGGTTAAACGGCTTGGTCAGGTAGTCGTCGGCGCCCAGCTCCAGCCCCAGTATCTTGTCGCTGTCGGCATTCTTGGCCGACAATATGATAATGGGCAGGTCATAGCGCTGCCGTATGGCCCGGGTCAGTTGAAAACCGTTCAGTCCGGGCATCATAATATCCAGCACCGCCAAGTCGATGTGCTGGCGCTCCACGATTTTTAGCGCCTCGTCGCCGCCGCCGGCAGTCAGTACCCGGTAGCCCTCACTCTCCAGATACAGTTTTATCAGCTCTACGATGTCGGCGTCGTCCTCCGCCACCAGTATGGTCCGCTGCACAAAAATCCCCCCTCTGCTGCCGGTCGCCCGGCACAAGCGATCTCTCTAATACCCATTATACAGATATTTTACCGGCCATACCTTTATTTTTCCTTAAAAAGAACCTGAAGATTTCTAAAGGATCGGCCCATTTTATGTTCCGGTAAAGCGCAGATTTTGTCACCGGCAGCAGCGAGCCGTCTTGCGCCCGCCGCACCGGTCTGGTAAAATAGGAGCGGACAAGCCAGCGGCAGCGCCTGCTCTGTCCCGCGGGGCCCGGAGCCCCAGCGCATCTGCCACATCGCGCGGCCCCGGCACTCGCCCCGGTCCGCTTCACGTTTTTGCTTTTATATAGGAGGGATTTTGCCATGTCCGCACCCACCGTCACCAGCACTATCCGCTACATCGGCGTAGACGACAAGACGATCGACCTGTTCGAGAGCCAGTACCCGGTCCCCAACGGGGTATCGTACAACTCTTACGCCATCCTCGACCAAAAGCTCGCCATTCTCGATACCGTAGATCCCCGCGGCACCGAGCAGTGGCTCAAAAACCTCGAGCAGACACTGGCCGGCCGCCAGCCCGATTACCTGGTCGTCTCCCATATGGAGCCCGACCACGCCGGCAACATCCAGCGCCTGTGCGAGATGTACCCCAACTTGCAGGTGGTGGGCAACGCCAAGACCTTCACCATGATCGGCCAGTTCTTCACTCTCGATCTGCCCGACAGCCGCAAGGTGCTGGTGGGGGAGGGGGACACGCTCTCTCTGGGCGCGCACACGCTGCAGTTTTTCATGGCTCCCATGGTCCACTGGCCCGAGGTTATGGTCACCTATGAACAGTCCGAAAAGGTGCTGTTCTCCGCCGACGGTTTCGGCAAGTTCGGCACGCTCGACACCCAGGAGGACTGGGCCTGTGAGGCGCGCCGCTACTACTTTAACATCGTGGGCAAATACGGCGGCCCCGTCCAGCAGCTGCTCAAAAAAGCCGCCGCGCTGGATATAGAGATCATCTGCCCGCTGCACGGCCCGGTGCTGCGCGAAAACCTGGGCTACTACATCGGCCTGTACGACACCTGGAGCCGCTACCAGCCCGAAGATGAAGGCGTCCTGCTGGCCCATGCCTCCATCCACGGTCACACCGCTAAAGCCGCTGAAAAGATGGCCGAGATCCTGCGTCAAAAAGGCGCTGAGGTGGTGCTGTGCGATCTCAACCGCACCGACGTGTCCGAGGCGGTGGAGGACGCTTTCCGCTACAGCAAGATGTTGCTGGCCGCCGCCTCCTACGACGCCGGCCTCTTCCCCAGCATGGAGGCTTTCCTCCACCACCTCAAGGCCAAGACTTATCAAAATCGCGCCGTGGCTCTGATGGAAAACGGCTCCTGGGCCCCCTCGGCCGGTAAATGTATGAAAGCGCTGCTGGGCGAGATGAAAAACATTGATCTGTGCGAGCAGATGGTCAGCATCCGCTCGGCTATGAAAGAGACCGATCTCCCCGCTATGGAGGCGCTGGCCGACGAACTGCTGCAAAAATAAAGCGAAAAGAGCCGTCCGGGCATCCCGGCGGCTCTTTTTCATGTTTATGCGCGCTGCCGCCATACCAGGGCAGGAGAGACCGGCCCCATACCTCCGCTCGCCGGTATCGGATAGCTGCCGGTGATAGAGATATAATGACCGAAAAAACGCAGCGACTGGTATACCTGACAAAGTACGGCCGACAAAAGGTGTGGAGTTTTTCTCTGTTATTTTGGCGCGCAGTTTCTTATAATCGTAGAGGTGGCCGCCTTTACCGCGCGGCTGCCGTCCCGGCGTCTGGGACCGGGCCGATCTTTTACATACGGGGGTCACACATACATGATCTATCTGCTCTGGGCCATTCTCTTGTCCGGCATGGTCTCGATGGTATTTAAGTTTATCGAGAAGAAAGACTGTGAAGGCGATTACGTCACCTGGGTCAACTACCTCTTTGCCGCCTCTTTTTCCCTGGTGCGCGCCTTTCAGGGCGGGCTGGCCCAGCAGTGGGGAAAAATGGCCCAGTGCACGCCCTCGACGCTGCTCACCCAAAAAACAGTGCCCAACACGCTGCTGCTGCTCACGGTGCTGGGTGCCGTCTCCGGCATATGCTACCTGGCCAGTCTGCTGCTCATCCGGGTGAGCATCGCCAAAAACGGGCTCAGTATCACCACCATATTCGGCAAGTTCTCCTTTGCCTTTACCGCGGTGTTCACGCTGCTCCTGTGGCGCGAGTTCCCACAGGGCCTGGGTGCCGTGGGTTTTGCCATCGCCGTGGTGGGGCTGCTGCTCATGTCCGGCCGCCGCGGCGCCAAAGAGATCCAGAGCGTCGGGGTGCTGTTTGGTCTGGCCCTCATCAACAGCACCATCGAGATGTTCAGCAAACTGTTCGTGCAGTACGGCATCGAGCGCTATAAAGACCTGATGGTCTTCACCATATTCGGCTCGGCGGCCGTCTACTGTACCGTATATGTCGCCCTACAGCTCAAAAAGAAGACTATCCGCCGCGGCATCCGCCTGCGCGATATCCTGGCCGGTGTCGCTGTAGGTCTGCCCAATGTGCTCACCACCACCGTGCAGATGCGCGCTCTGGAACGTCTGCCGGCAGCAGTGGTGTTTTCCAGCATCTCGGTGGGGGTACTGTTCCTCACGGTGCTGGTGGGCCGTTTCGTGTTCAAAGAGAAGATCACCCGCCGCCAGGCGCTGTGTTCGCTGCTGGCGTTCGCGGGCGTCGTGCTCATCAATCTGTAACGAGAAAGGAAAGGTACAAAGCATGAGAAAAAGTATCGCCATCATCGGCAACGCCGGCCTCCCGCCGGAGCACCAGAACTACCAGCTGGCTTTTGCCGCCGGCAAGGCGCTGGTCGACGCCGGCTACCGGGTGCAGTCGGGCGGGCTCACCGGCGTTATGGAGGCCGCCTTCGCCGGCGCCCACGCCTCAAAAAATTACCGTGAGGGGGATACGCTGGCCATCCTGCCCTCCTTCGACCGCACCAGCGCCAACGCCTACGCCGATATCGTGGTGCCCACCGGTCTCGACGTGATGCGCAACGCGGTGGTCATCAACGCCGACGCAGTCATCGCCGTGGGCGGCGGCGCCGGCACGCTCAGCGAGATGGCCTACGCCTGGAGCTTTGGCCGCCTGCTCATCGCCTACAAAAATGCCGAGGGATGGAGCAGCAGATTGGCCGATACCAGGCTCGACGACCGGGTGCGCTGCCCGCTGCCCGACGATCGGGTGTACGGCGTGCAGAGCGCCGAAGAGATGCTGGCCGTGCTGTCCGAGCACCTGGAGCACTACGCGGCTCCCCATCTGGGCATCGGTCACCGCCCCATTCAGTAGCCGCTTATCCGCCCGCCGGGCAAATACGCCAAAAAAGCGAACACACCCACAGTGCCCCCGACCCCTGCCGCTACGGCTGTTTTTACACATCCGCTGCCGGCAGCCGATCAGGCCTGGGCGTCTCCGCCGGCTGTCACACAGTATTTAAAAAAATAGAGGGCCTCTGTACCGGTATGCCGGTGCAGAGGCCCTCTTGCAGGTAACGGCATGTCCGCCGGTCACACCGCCGGCATCTTTCCCGCTAAAATAAAGTCGGCCAGCAGCTGTACATAGGGGGCAAACAGCTCGTCACCATCAAAACCCGGTACTGCGCCGTTCAAGGCCTCCCGCAACTTGGTCAGGTAGGGGGCGCTGGGCAGGTCATCCCCCTTTAAATAGTTGGCCTGGAGCACACACAGCAGCTCGGTGGCCAGCACCCAGGCCAGCTTTTGGGCAATGTCCAGGCTGCGCTTGGCGCTGTTGTAGCCCATAGCCACATAGTCCTCCTGTCCGCCACAGGTGGGGACCGAGTCGACGCTGGCCGGGTGGCACTGCTGGCGCATGTCGCCCAACAGCCCCGCCTGGGTGTACTGCAGCCCCATAAAGCCCGAGCACAGGCCGGCCGCAGCGGTGAGAAACGGCGGCAGTCCCCCCTTACCAGAGAGCAGCCGGTCGGTGCGCCGCTCCGACATCTTGGCCAGCATCACCGCCGCGGTGCAGGCGCTGTCCATGCAGAGCCCCACAAAAGAGGAGTCGGGGTTGCACCCCGATATGACCGTATCCTCCTCCCAAAATACCGCCGGGTTGTCACAGCAGGAGCACAGCTCCCGCTCCAATACGGTCCGGGCGTGCAGCAGCGTCTCCGCCACCGCCCCGTGCAGCTGGGGAATACAGCGCAGGCTCATGGCGTCCTGCAGGGTCGTGCGGCGGGCGGCCTCCACCCGGGCCGAACCCTGCAGCACCGCCCGCACCCGGCGGGCGCTCTCCCACTGGGTGGGGTGGCGGCGCAGCTCCATCAGCCGCCGGTCAAAAGCCCGGTCAGTGCCCCCCAACACCTCCAGCGACAGCGTGCCGATACAGTCGGCCGCCTGCAGGCAGAGCAGCATGTCGTGCAGTGCCAGGCACCCCAGCGCACAGGGGCTGGTGGTGCCCGATATCAGCGAAAGCCCCTCCTTAGGCCCCAACACCACCGGCTCTATACCGCGCGCCTGCAGCTGGGTGGCTGCCGCGGTGGGCCTGCCGTCCGCCCCCCAAAACTGTCCCTCGCCGATCAGTGTCAGGGCAATATGTGCCTCCACGCTCAAATACCCCACCGACCCCTGTGCCGGGGCCCAGGGGACGAGCCCCTCGTTTAAATACCGCACCAGCTGCTCCAGCACCTCCAGGCCGATCCCGCTGTGGCCGGTGCCGCAGTTCTGCAGCATCAGCACCATCACTGCCCGGGTCTGCTCGGCCGTCAGCGGCGCTCCCACCGCCGTGGCGTGCGAGCGCAAGATGTTTTGCTGCAGCTGAGCGGCGTCTGCCGGCGGTATCGCCCGGTCGCACAGCACGCCAAACCCGGTAGTCACCCCGTACACCGGCCGCCGCTGCTTCACCACCTTTAGCACCGCTGCCCGCCCGGCCTGTACCCGTGCCCGGTACTGGTCGCTCAGTGCCACCGCCTGCCCCCGGCGGGCAATATCTACCAGCTGGTCAAGGTCCAGCTCTCTGTCTAAATAGATCAATATGGCTCCTCCTTTTTAGGCTCCCATTTAGGTCCCAACAGGTAAGAGGGCAGGCCCACCGTCCGGCGGGCCTGCCCTCTATCAGGTCTCTGTAAAAAAGCTACTGGGCGTCCGCGATCACTTTGGCGATCAGATCGTCGCTGGCCACGAACGGCAGCGTGATGTGGTCCTTGCCGCTGTGGGTGCGGTTATACTCCACACAGGTCTCAATGGAGTTCTCGTTGCGGGCCCAGGCGCGGCGCGACACACCGACCATGGTATCCCATGGCATAGCTACGCTCAGAATGGCATCCACCCGCTCGCTGCCGTCGAGCACCATGCCAAACCCGCCGTTGATCGCCTTACCCACACCGACACCGCCGCCGTTGTGCAGCGCCACCAGGCTCATGCCGCGGGCGCAGTTGCCGGCAAAGCACTGGGTGGCCATGTCGGCCATGATATTCGAGCCGTCTTTGATGTTCGAGGTCTCGCGGAAAGGCGAGTCGGTGCCGCCGGTATCGTGGTGGTCGCGGCCCATCATCACCGGGCCGATCTCGCCGTTTCTCACCATCTCGTTAAATTTCAGGGCGATCTTGGTGCGGCCGATCGCATCCTGGTACAGAATACGGGCCTGGGTACCCACCACCAGCTTGTTTTTCTTGGCGTCGCGCACCCAGATGTAGTTGTCGCGGTCCTGGTAGCGGCGGTCGGGGTCGATGCAGTCCATGGCCGCCCTGTCGGTCTTGTCCAGGTCGGCGGGGTCGCCGCTCAGGCACACCCAGCGGAACGGGCCATAGCCGTAGTCAAACAGCTGGGGCCCCAAAATATCCTCTACATACGAAGGGAAGATGAACCCGTCTTTTTCGTTCACGCCGTTTTTGGCGATATCTTTGTTGCCGGCATCGTAGACCGCCTTCATAAAGCTGTTGCCGTAATCAAAGAAATAGGTGCCTTTTTCGTGCAGCGCCTTGATCAGGTGGTAGTGCTTGGTCAGGCTCTCATCCACCAGCTTGGCAAACCCGTGCGGGTCGCGGTCGAGCATCTCGGTGCGCTCGTCAAAGGTCAGTCCCTGGGGGCAGTACCCGCCCGAGTAGGCCGCGTGGCAAGAGGTCTGGTCGCTGAGCAGGTCCACGTGGATGCCGTTTTCCAGCAGGTACGAGAGCAGGTCCACAATGTTGCCGTGATAGGCGATCGCGCAGGCGGTCTTGTCGGCCAGGTGGCGCTCGGCAATAGCCACCGCCTCGGCCAAGCTGTCGGTGCGCTCGTTTACCCAGCCCTGCTCAAAGCGGGTCTGGATGCGCGAGGCGTCCACCTCGGCGATGATCGACACGGCCCCGGCGATGTAGGCCGCCTTGCCCTGGGCGCCGCTCATGCCGCCCAGCCCCGACGACACGAACAGCCGCCCGGCCAGGTTGCCCTCCTGGGGAATGCCCAGCTTCAGCCGCCCGGCGTTGAGCAGGGTGTTGAAGGTGCCGTGCACGATGCCCTGCGGCCCGATATACATCCAGCCGCCGGCGGTCATCTGGCCGTAGTTGGCTACACCCAGCGCCGCGGCGCGGCTAAAGTCGTCCATGTTGTCAAACTGGCCCACCATCAGCCCGTTGGTGATGATGACCCGCGGCGAGTACTTGTGCGAGGCAAACAGCCCCACCGGGTGGCCCGATTCCAGCACCAGTGTCTGCTCGTCGGTGAGCACCTCCAGGTACTTCTTGATCAGCCGGTACTGCATCCAGTTCTGGCATACCTGACCGGTCTCGCCGTAGGTCACCAGCTCATAGGGGTACAGCGCCACGTCAAAATCCAGGTTGTTGTCGATCATCACCTGAAAGGCTTTGCCCTCGGTGCAGTTTCCCTTATACTCGTCGATGGGCTTGCCGTGAATAGCCCCTTGGGGTCTAAAGCGATAGCCGTAAATGCGGCCGTGCTCCTTGAGCTCCTGCAAAAACTCGGCCGCCATCTGCTCGTGGTGCTCCTCGGGGATGTAGCGCAGCGCGTTTTTCAGGGCCAGCGCCACATCGGCGTCCGATAGCTCGCTCTCCCGCCGCGGCGCGCGGCGAATACCCTCTACAAATTGGGGGTAGGCGGGTAGCTCCTCATCCAGACAGATGGTCATGGCCTGGCGGGCAGTGTTGTTGTCCATGTGTTTTCCTCCTTTTGGCTGTATCACGTGTCGGGCGCAGGCCCGTCTGTTACGCAAATGGGTGTGTCGCTGCCTCAGGCAAAGTCGGGCAGCGCGCTGAACACCAGCTTCTGTATCTTCTCCGAGCGCACCAGCTGGTTCATCTTCTCAATGTCCAGCCGTATCTCCCGGTCGGTGTCAAAAAAGGCCACTTCCCGGCGCACCAGATCATGTATCTGACCGGTCACCGGCGCCTGCTCGCCGTCGCGAAAATCGACGCCCTGCACGGCGGCCATCAGCTCAAAGGCCAGCACCGACAGCGTGTTCTGCACGATATCGGCGCTCTTTCTGGCGGCGGTGGTGCCCATGCTCACGTGGTCCTCCTGGTTGGCCGAGGAGGGGATCGAGTCCACGCTGGCCGGGTGGGCCAGGACCTTGTTTTCCGAGACCATCGAGGCCGCCGCATACTGGCAGATCATATAGCCCGAGTTGAGCCCCCCGTGAGGGGTGAGAAAGGCGGGCAGCCCCTCGCTCAGCGCGGGGTTTACCAGCCGCTCCAACCGCCGCTCCGAGATGTTGGCGATCTCCGCCGCGGCAATGCCCAGGTAGTCCATGGCCAGCGCCAGCGGCTCCCCGTGGAAGTTGCCCCCCGATATCACCGCCCCGTCCTCCAAAAACAGGATGGGGTTGTCGGTGACCGCATTGAGCTCTACCTCAATGACCTGGCGCACGTGGTCCAGTGCCCCGCGGATGGCGCCGTGTACCTGGGGCACACAGCGGATCGCGTAGGCGTCCTGTACCCGCAGATCCTGGCTCTTTTCCAGTATCTCGCTGCCCTCGGTCAACAGGCGGATGTTTTTAGCCACCAGCATCTGGCCGGGGTGGGGGCGCAGCTGATGGATGCGGGGGTCAAAGGCATTTTTTAAGGCGGTCAGCGCCTCCATGCTCAGGGCGCAGGTGATGTCGGCCAACTGGGCGGCGCGCAGCGTGTCGTAATAGCTCAGCGCGCCAACAGCGGTCATGGCCTGGGTGCCGTTTATCAGCGCCAGCCCCTCTTTGGCCAGCAGGGTATAGGTCGGCAGCCCCGCGCTCTGCATGGCCGCGGCGCCGCCCATGCGCTGGCCGCCGTAAACGGCCTCACCTTTGCCCAGCAACACCAGCACCATATGGGCCAGCGGGGCCAGATCGCCGCTGGCCCCCAGCGAGCCCTTTTGCGGCACGATGGGGTGCACCCCGGCGTTTACCATGTCGATCAGCGTACATACCAGCGCCGGGCGGATGCCCGAGTTGCCCACGCAGAGCGCGTTGGCCCGCAGCAGCATCATACCCCGCACCACCTCTTCGGGGAAGGGGTCACCCACCGCCGTGCAGTGCGACACGATCAGGTTGTTCTGCAAAAGAGCCATGCTCTCTTTGTCTACCGACACTTTCGAGAACTCGCCAAAACCGGTCGAAACACCGTAGGCCACCCGCCCCTCGTCGATGATCTGCTCCACCATCTCCCGCGAGCGCTCCATGCGCGCGATCGCCTCGCCGCTCACGCGCACCTTGGCCCCAAAACGGGCCACCGCTACCAGCTGTTCTATGCTCAGGTGGTGTCCGTCTATCTCGATCTCTTTTATCTCTTCCGGGTGCTTACACATGGGCATCCCCTCCTCTATGTACTCTTTTCTGGCCGGCATCTGCCGGCAGTGCAAAACGGGCCGCCACCAGGTCGGCGTCAGCCGCCGCCCGCAGCAGACATGCCTCGTCGGTGTACAGCAGATCGCCCGGCCGCAGCTCTACCAGCTCACCGCGGCATACCGCGGTGCAGCTGCCGGCGGCACAGTACAGCGCCAGCTGTTCCCCGGCGCCCAGCTCGGTCTCGCTGCCGGCTGTCAGCGGCAGGTGGGTAAGCGAACCAGTCGCCCCGTTTTGGCACATCAGGTTCAGGTCGGTAGCCACGCCTTCGCTCACCGTCTCCCAGCCGCCGTCAAACCGGTCCGACTGGTAGGGTCTCAGCGCGGCGGTGTGGTGGCCGCGGTGCTCCAGCACCACACTGCCCGCCAACACCATCAGCTCCCGCTGTATGCCGGGCAGCGGGGTAAAGGTACTGCGCGCCTGCTCCACCGTGGCGGTAGACAGTCGCACCCAAAAGGTGCGCTCGGCATAGCTGCCGTCGGGCGGCAGTATCAGCAGCTGGGTGGTGGTGCCGCCCGCCCAGCGAGCGGCGGTAAAGTGCTCTTTGCGGTATAGCTGTATCACGGTCGGCCACCGTATACCAGCCGGCCTTTTTTGTAGACCTGCTCCACGATATTCACGCCCGAGTGGTACACCAAAAAGCGGTAATCCGGGTAGCGCAACAGCAAAAAGTCGGCCTGCTTGCCCGGTTCCAGGCTGCCGATACGGTCAGCCCGCCCCACCGCCGCCGCGCCGTTTAGGGTCGCGCCGGTCAGCACCTCCTCAATGCTCAGGTGCATATGAATGCCCGCCAGCGCCAAAATCAGCGGTATCGAGTTGGTAAAGCAGCTGCCGGGGTTGTAGTCGCTGGCCAGCGCCACCGCACAGCCGGCGTCGATCATCTTGCGCCCGGGGGCATAGGGGTGGGCTAGGCAAAAGGCGGTAGAGGGCAGCAGTGTGGCCACTGTGCCCGCGCCGGCCAACTTGGCAATGCCCAGGTCCGATGCCATCAGCAGGTGGTCGGCCGACACCGCGCCCAGTTCGGCGGCCAGCTCGGCCCCGCCCAGCGACACGATCTCATCGGCGTGCATCTTTAAGCCAAAGCCCATCTCCTGCGCAGCGCGCAGCAGCCGGCGCGACTGCTCGATCGAAAATACGCTGTCCTCACAGAACACGTCGCAAAAAGTGGCCAGCCCCAGCTCTTTTACCCGCGGCAGCACCTCTTTTATCATAAAGTCCACATAGCCGTCGGGGTCCCCGCGGTATTCCGGCGGCACCGCGTGCCCGCCCAAGTAGGTGGGCACTACCTCCACCGGGTGGTCGCGGTCGGTCTGCTGCATGGCGCGCAGCTGCTTTAGCTCGCAGTCCAGGTCCAGCCCGTACCCGCTCTTGCCCTCCATGGTGGTCACGCCCTGAGCGAGCATCTCATCCAGCCGCTGTAGCCCCAACCGGTAGAGCTCCTGCTCGCTGCAGGCCTTGGTGGCGTTTACCGTCGACTGTATGCCGCCGCCCATCTTCATGATCTCCAGGTAGCCGGCCCCCTCCAGCCGGGCCAAAAACTCCTCCGGCCGGTATCCGCCGAATATGTAGTGGGTGTGCGAGTCCACAAAGCCCGGCACGATGCTGTGCCCGGCGGCGTTCACCACCTCTACGCCCTGCAGGTCTCCCACAGCGGCAGTCACCTGGTCGGTGGGGCCCACCTCTTTTATAATGCCGTCCTCTATATAGATAGCGCCGTCCGCGATCTCCTGTATCTGGCGCATCTCGCTGCCCCGGCGGGCGCTCCTGCCCCGCGGGGTGGCGATCTGGCTGGCGTGCTCGATCAGTATTCTTGTCACAATGCCCCTCCTGTTCCTAGTCGGCGATCTGGCGCATAATGGTCTGCACCCGGTCTACGATCTCATTTTCGCTCACCGTCTGCAGCACCCCGTCGGCCACGGTCAGCCGCCCGTCGACCACCACCCGCGCAATAGCGGTGGGCTGCATCGAGTAGACGATGTTGGGCAGTATCTGCTCGCCGCTGTCCGAGATGGGCTGCATCGACATGTCGCGGCTGCGTATGCCCACAAAGTCGGCCTTGTACCCGGGCGCTATCTGGCCCACCGGCAGCTGTAATAGCTGCCCGCCGTTTTTGGTGCCCATGTCAAAGGCCTGCTGGTAATTGACCGAGAGCGCGTCCAGCGTGTGCGCCTTCTGCAGGATCGAGGCCATGCGCATCTCCTCAAACACGCTGATGCGGTTGTTGCTGCAAGCCCCGTCGCTGCCCAGGCCGATGTTGACCCCGGCGCGCATCATGCGCGCGATGTCGGTCACTCCGTCGGCCAAAAACATGTTGCTCGAGGGGCAGTAGCACAGCTGTGCGCCGCGGCTGCCCAACAAGTCGATCTCGCTCTCTTTTAGCCACACCCCGTGTACAATGGCCATGCTCTCGTCCACTACGCCCAGCCGGTCCAAAAATTCTACCGGCGTGGCGCCAAACTCCGCCTGTACCTGCTCCACCTCAAACGGCTCTTCCGCCACGTGGATGTGGTAGCGGCAACCCAGCTCGGCGGCCAAGGCGTGGCCGGCCTGTACCATCTCGGGGGTGGCGGCGTGCAGGCTGTGGGGGGCCGGCAGTACCGTGGTCATGTCGTCATCTTTGTATTTGCGGGCCAGCAGGCGGGTGTTCTCCACCGCCTGCTCTACGGTCTCCACATAGCCGCTGGGGGCCCCGTTCCAGTCGTACATGGTCCGGGCCAGCACCAGTCGAATACCCAGGTCTTTAGCCGCCTGCACGATCATCTCGTCGCTCTCGGTGCCAAAGTTGTGCAGGTAAAAAAAGTCGCAGACAGTGGTCACACCGCACTTCATCATCTCGCCAAAGGCAAACAGCGCCCCGCCGTAGATGTGCTCCTTTTGCAGTCGTGGGCTGTACTTGTAAAGCGAGCCGTCGCGCCACTCCAAAAAGGGGCGGTCGGCACAAATGCCCCGCAGCAGGCTCTGAAAGCAGTGGTTGTGCACATTTACCGTGCCCGGCAGCAAGATCAGGTCCTTCCAGTCGCACACCGCCGCCCGGGGGTATTTTTGCTGCAGGTCTTCCAGCCGGCCCACCTCTTTTATGGTGTCTTTTTCGGTGCACACGGCCATCCCGGTCAAAAAGGCGCCGTTCTGGTACAGGTATTGGGGGGCGTATAACTTCATCGGTCCAACTCCTCGTCTAAGTGCTGCACCGCTGCCAATAGTACCCGGCCCGCGGTGTAAATGTCCTCTGCCCGCGTGTACTCCTGGGGGCAGTGTCCCAGTCCGTCCACGCTCTGGGTAAACAGCATGCCCGCCGGGGTACTGCGGGCTATGTTGGCCGCGTCGTGCCCGGCCATGCTCGCCATCACTCGCTCCGGCTGTCCGCACTGGGCGCTGGCTGCCAGCAGCGCTTTTTGCACCAGCGGCGACATCTGTGTCTCCGCCTGGTCCAGCACCAGACGGCGGTGTATATGCACCCCGCGCTGGTCCGCCACCCGGCGGGTCATCGCCTCCATCTTCTGCAGCACGTCGGCCCGCAGCGCCGGGTCACAACAGCGCATCTCAAGGGCCATCACCACCCGCCCCGGTATAATGTTCGAGGCGTTGGGCCACACCTCGATGTGGCCGATGGTCCCCACCAGTTGGGGGTCGTCATATGCGCGCAGCAGCGCCTCAAATTCCAGTGCAAACAGGCTGGCCGCCAGCAGCGCGTCCCGGCGGTGGGGCATCTGGGTGGTGCCGGCGTGGTTGGGCGTCCCGGTCACCTCTACCGTCTCGCGGTAAATACCGGTAATGCAGTCCACCACGCCCACTGCCAGCCCCTCGTCAAACAGCACCCGCCCCAGCTCGTTGTGGCACTCTATAAAACAGGCCCAGTCGCCCGGCCGCAGCCGGTTTTGATCGGCCGCGCCCGGCTCTCCGCCCAGTCGGGCCACCGCCGCGGCCAGCGTCTCGCCGGTCACGGCGTGGCGCTGGCGCATCAGGTCTGCGCTGCCCAGCCGGCCGGCCAGCACCTTGCTGCCAAAGGTCGATACTCCGTAGTCACTCGGCTCCTCGCCGGTAAACGAACAGATGCACAGCGGGTGGCGCAGCGCCGTCCCCGCGTCCTGCAGGCTCTGGGCCAGCTCGGTAGCCAGCAGCACGCCCATGGCCCCGTCGTACTTGCCGCCGTTTGGCACCGTGTCGTGGTGCGAGCCCACGGCGATGGGTGCCAGCCCCGGCTCTCTCCCCGGCAGCACCGCATATAAGTTGGCCACGGCGTCACTGTGCACGGTCAGGCCCATCTGTTCCCAGTAGGCGCGCAGCCACTCTCTGGCCTGCAAGTCGGCCGGGGTGGCCAGCTGGCGATCTATACCACCGTCCCGGTTTTTACCAATTTTGCAAAGCGCATCTAAATTTCTTTCTAAACGGCTGCTGTCGATATCTTCTATGGCCAAGTCGGCACACCCCCAAAACTACCCGTTAAAAAGCACAAAAAGGCGCTGGGGCAAACTGTCCCAAACGCCTTCGTCTCGCTTTTCAAAGTCCTATCAGTCTGTCAAGGTTTTAAGTCAGTCTATCACGGCAAAAATGGCATGTCAATGGGGTTTTATGCTGCTATCACAGTAAAGCGCGGCGGCTGCTTAGAGCAGCTTTTCTGTCGTCCGCGCGGCCGGTTTAACACACTGCTATAAAAAAGTGCGCGCCGTCATACAGGGCTTTTAAGGCCTCTGTATGGCGGTGTGCACAAAAATAAATGCGCTTCTGTTTTTGCATGAAAAGTGATCTGAAATTGCAAATTATAGGGCCGTGTTTACAAATATTTTACATTTTAACGAGCTGTTTTGGCCCGCTTTTTTGTCTGCTTGCGCCCCAGCAGCTCCCCTAAATACTGTCGGTTATGGGCGACGGCCGGCTCGTCGGGCCGCAGTGCCGCCGCCTTTTCATTGTAATCCCACGCCTTTTGGTAGTCGCCCAGCCGGTCGCAGCACAGGCATAGCTGCAAATAGGGGATAAAATCATAGCATGCCGGGCTGTAAAACCCGCCCCCCTCTATCCTCGGCCGCGCTGCCGCCTGCTGGTACCAGTACGCGGCTTGGCGGTACTGGCGCCGGTTTATAAACAGATGCCCAATATCGCAGCACACCTCGGCCCGGGGCTGGTCGTATAAAAACGAGCTGAAAAGCGCCTGTAGCGCGCCGCTGGGGTCATCCAGTGCACGGCAGCACTGCGACAAGGTGCGGCAGGCCTCCACCTGGTTTTCCACCCACCCCTCGGGCCGCTGTAAAAAGGCCTGCAGTTCCTTTTTTGCCCGGTCGTACGCACCGGCATAATAGAGCTCCCGCCCGTAGTAAAATTGCTGTCGCGGGTCAAACGGCTGTCCTTCCCGGCGCATGGTCTCAAAAATGCGCAGGTTGCGCCCAGGGTCGTTGCGGTGTAGCTTGTGGTGGGTGATCGCCGCCTGCGTATACAGCACCTTGCCTCGGGGCTGTATCACTTCATGCACCCGCCCCACCCAGCGAAAGCCCACACTGCGCCGCAAAATGCGCTCCCGGTAAAACGAGAGCGTCGGCCGCCCCAGCTTGTCAAAGCCAGTATTATAGCGCACCATCAACACGTCGGCGCCAATACCTTTTTTCTTTATCCGCAGCAGCTGTCGCAGGTCATCCGGCAGCACGATATCGTCGGCGTCCAGCCACAAGATATAATCGCCGCTGGCTTTTTCAAACGAAAAATTGCGGGCGGCGGCAAAGTCGTCGCACCAGTCAAAGCTGTACACTTTATCGGTGTAGGCGGCGGCGATCTGCGCGGTGCGGTCGGTCGAGCCGGTGTCGACGATAATCACCTCGTCCACCAGCGCCCGCACGCTGTCTATGCACCTCGCCAGCACTGCCTCTTCATCCTTTACGATCATGCACAAACTGATGCTGTCTGCCATGGGGCACCTCCAGATATGTTTTGTCCCCAGACTATGTAAAACAGTGCCCCGAGGTGCGCCTTTGGTCACTTTTGGACACCGCGTGTAGCATCGGCCTATGTTCCCGTACCGGATGCCCGCACATTTTTGCCACTGTGAGATTTTGTAAAAAGGCCTTGACCTGTACGGTGAAAAGCACTATACTAAATAGGCAATCAAAATCAAATATGCAGGCGTAGTTTAGTGGTAAAACATCAGCTTCCCAAGCTGAGGTTGTGGGTTCGATTCCCATCGCCTGCTCCATCAAAAAAGCGCCTAACCATGCGGATTTAGGCGCTTTTCCTATTTCTGTAAAGAAAGTGAGTACGACTTTAGTACGACACTTTCCCCAAAATAAAAAAAGCCCCCAGCCATCCGAAAGGACAGCCGGGGGCTTTTGCTATGTGCTATGTAATTTTAGTAATAAAGCTCGTTAACGCGCGCTTGGACAGCAGCAGGGTCATAACCAGCGGCAGCCAGGCGAGCTTTGCGGTCTGCACCGTTTCCCCAATTGCCTGCATAGACCTCACGGGCAATATCATCGAGAGATTTAGAGGGTGCAGGTGCAGCCGAGCCGTATAGGATCTCGTTCACTTTGTTCTGTACAGCGTTCGGGTCATATCCGGCAGCCGATAGCCTGGCTTTACGATCAGCGCCGTTGCCCCAGCCCCCGTTTATAACCTCTCGGGCGATTTCGTCAACGGTCTTTTTCGGGGCCGGCGCAGGGGTGGGGTCTGCGCCGTACAGGATCTCGTTTACCTTATTTTGCACGGCACTCGGGTCATATCCGGCAGCTCTCAAACGGTTTTTGCGGTCGTCACCATTGCCCCACTTACCGGCGATAACCTCACGCGCAACGGTATCAATATCTTTACCCGGAGCAGGCGCGGGGGTAGAGCCATCGCCCATGTGTGCCTGGATCATATTCAAAAACCTTTGCCAGCCCAGGTCCAGGGTACGGTGTGGGCAATATTTGCCGTTGTAGTCCTGGTGTTTGGTCACACGATCGATGCCCCAGCCGCGCTCTTTGAGCAGTTGAGCAATAAACTCGGCAGCACGCTTTTCAGCAGCATCAAATTTAGGACCGCCAGACAGACTGTAGCAAATCTCAATAGAAATGCCCTGCCGGTTACCGGTGCCGTTTGCGCCATCCCCGGCATTCCAGCTGTTCCGGTCCAGGGGTAGGCCCTGAATAATCTCTTTGTCGTCAACAGCAAAATGGAACGATACCTCGTTATCGTTTCGCTGCATATAGGCGACCTCATTGCGAGCGCTGGCATCGTTGGCGGTATTATGTACGACAATCCTTGTAGGGTTCATTGCATACGGACATTTGGTATTGTACCTATTCTGTGGGAGATCGATTTTTACGACATTCATAGCTAGTCCTCCTTTTTCGGGGCTAGATAGCCCATTGCCTTTTTGCTATCACTCAGTCCAGCGGTGGTGGGGTCGTTCACGATGCCCCACACCGATACCACTACCGACACCAGTATCACCGGATTTTTTACCGCCTGCACCAAAATGCCGGCCAGCGCCGTCCAGCTGGTCATATCGCTCCACTGTAAGCCCAGATAGGCCAGGATAGGCAGCACGATGGCCGTCGCCAACTGTGCCCAGAAAACTGGGTTTTTCATTCGTACTTTCCAGTTGATCTTCATGTTGTGACTCCTTACCTCAGTACTAACGCCAACAATGCACCGATGATGCCGGATGCAATTACCGTGCATGCTGCTTGTACAATTTTCTCCCAGCGGTCACCGGGTCTGCGCTCTAAATCGGTTAACCTGGCCACTGTGTCTGATTGGGTTTGCTGCATAGATCGCATTTGAGTGGCTAACTCCCGCACAGATAACGCCAGATTTTGCAGCGCATCCTGCGACTGTTCTAGTTTATCGATACGGCGGGTATTAGATTTAGACCGTTGTTCGACTGCCGCCACAGTCTCTATTACATCCATTGTGCCTCCCTTACTGCAGTCACTCTACCATCCCCAGCTCTGCCTTGATCTCCGATACTTCTTCCGGAGTCAAACGAGGATAGTCGTCCAATACCTGTTCCAGGCTCTCTCCCTCTTTTGTTCGCCGCTCGACCACACGACACACAATGCGTAGCATAGCTGTCATATCGCGTCACCTCCGTACATCATGGCTGCCAGCGCCTCCTCTACGTCTGCCACGCGGTCGTCTATCGTTGGCAGGGGAGGCGTCGGGGTAGGATCGTGTTTTGCGATGACGGCGTCAGCGGCGTCGGAATATCCATCATCCACGGTCAACACTACGCGCCCATCGCCAAATACTTCGAGGCTTACTCTAGGTACCTTAGCAGCCTCAAGCTCATCAGACAGCTTGTTTTCGTTGATTTGTCCTCCTGCCGAGACGGATATACCAACATCTTTTATGGCCATTTTTACGCCCCCAGTCTTATCAAATAAAATGCCGATGTCTTATTGAGAGTAACTTTTTGCGCGTTCGGGTCACAACTATAAGATATTGTGAAATAGTCATTAACATTGAGATTTGCAATAAATTGTACGCTACCACCAGCGTGTACGGTCCAACTACCGGGGATGATTGTAGGTCCAACCGAATATGATGTTGATCCGCGACGTAAGAGCGTATCGATGGTGAGACCGTTAATTGCAATGCCTGATGTCTGCCCCACAAAGTATAACCGGATAATCACTAGATACTTGCCGGCGGTCTTAATTACAGGCATACCGGACGCGTTTAGGCTTGCAAGGCTGGCCGTATGGCTATAACAGCCCAGTCTGGTGTCCTGAAACTGGAAATTACCGCTATATCCAGATGTGACCAAATCGCTAGACCTGCCAAACACAGCATATTTTACGTACTGGTCTATCTCGGATTTTGTGTATGCTCCAATGGCTCCCGGCGTGACGTTGAAAGTCTGCGCACTACTGCCATTATAGGTCTTGTTGGCGGCCCCATTTAACTGCAAGGTCAGGGCATAAGGGTTTGGTAGCGAGGCAGGGAAGTCAGTAATTTGGCTCTTTGGGTGTGTGTGGGCAAAATCGGTTATTTGGCTTTTGCTGTGGGTATGTACTTCATGCGCTGCGCTTAGCAGTTCAGGGCCTGCAACTATATCCCCCCTCTGGCCGTTGATCGACAGTACGATATCACCAGACTTTACGTCTTGGATGGTCTGTCTGAGGTCGTCCAGTGTAGCTTGGATTTGGTCAAAATAGGGGGTAGTATCGAGATCGCCAATAGTCTGCGCAACGACACCACAACGTGTATCATCTAGCCGGGTGTCAGTTATCCGCTGTTGGGTGATTGTACCGGTGTTTTTAGCTACGAAGATATCGGCCAGACCTAGCTCCCAAACAGTATTGTCTCGTGTAAGTGGGGGTGCTACTGGCGTATTTGCGGCAGTACCTTTGCGCACATATAGGTCGATGGATCGGACATCCAGACCGAGATCTAGACGGGCCACGACGGTATCAATGCGGTCTAAGCTATCACTGGCCTGGACGGCTAACACACGCTGTGTCTCTTCGATCCCAATGGCACCGCGGATATGGCACACACCTGGCAGCACTTTGACATTCATACCGGTGTCGATCGTGACTTGCAGTGAACTGGTGGGGTCATAGAATACGCCGTCCGAAAAGTATTGTGCAAAGACCTTGCGCAAAAAATCAGAGTCTACCGCTCTGTCGTACAGCGGTAGACCCTGCTCGTCATATGTGACCCGACTGGTAAATGGGTAACTTCTCATGCGATCCTCGCTTTCTTGTAAGCGGTAAGCTTTTTGTTTCCGAGCTCTATACTGACAGTGTGCTGGCCTCTCTTGATGACCTCGTGTACAGATACGATACGCGCTTCTAGACTCACACCGATATCGGAGATCACCACATCGACACGATCGCCAAGGTCGAAATCTCTTAAATACTGAAATGTGCCCTGCGATACATCTACCTCGATGTTCTGCACAACTTGGTAGTCAAGCAGCTTTTCAAGCCCTTTTTGCCGTAACCCAGCAAGATATTCTTCTTCGGTCTGTTCGGCAGCATCGTACCGTTCGTTTTTGGCGTCAACAAACAGCATTTGCCGGTACCCGCCAGACGATAGGTCTGCATAAGCAACTTTTCGCGCTGTTCCTTCGCCTTCGCCGGCTACGACCGCATAATTTTTGTAATTCGAGCTGTCTAGAGATGCTTGAACTTTTGATAAGTTGCGGAATCCATCTGAGAATACAACAAAATTGTTTACTGTCTGGGCTTGCGTGCGATCAAGGCCTTGCCAGACTGCATATGTGATCTTATTCTGCTGGTAATCGTATAGGCACCGCTGGGAGAGCTCCTGTGTCTGCAGTTTCTCGTATCCTACAGTACCTAGGTGTCCCCCAGTCTCTTGCCATATGACGCTATTCCCCAGCCCAGCAGCAGCTCCCAGAGACAGGAGCGGTATATCCCCTTTATAAGCCTGTACCATGCTGCGCACAGTAGTCTCCATCATGCCACTAGCATAAAATGTGGGGTATACGATCTTATCATCTAAGATCTTTTCGAGGAAGAATCCACTCAGCTGGACAAAACGCCCCTTTATTGTCTCTTCGAGCTCGATTTTTTGAATGATACCGGTCTCGGGCCGGTCTGGTGTGTAGAGATACGTCATCGCCGGGTCATAATCGGCGGCCAAAATTTGTACTGAAAATTGGCCAAACGTGTAGTACTCGCGCTCCCACTGTAGGTTAATGTAAGGCACATAGACCAGCGGCTGAAATTCCTTATTGAGGGCCAACAATTCCATACTATACCCCCAAATACTGCTTGTTGTAATAGAGCACTACATGCAGCGCATTTTCGCCTGTTTCTGCTGCATAAGAGACTGTATTTACTCCGGGCTCCATACGCATTGCAGTGAAGTTGCTGGTCCGATCGATCTTTGCCAAAATGTTCTGGCCATTTTTAGTGACAGTAGCACGTTCAAAATCTATCTCTATCACGTCGCCTTGCTGCATGGCATCCAAGATACGGACGTAGAAACCATCTTTTATAAGCCGCGGATTTACCACTGTGCTATCTGCGGACAGCTTTGCCCGAAAATATCCAGGTACGTCGCCGTCATAATCGAATACCACATCACGACCGAAATTATAGGTAGATACCAGCACCCCTACGGTTGGGTGATCCATAAAGGGGAAGCCCCAGCGTGGAGTAACAGCGGCGATATCTTGGCCAAAGTCATCTTCACTCTGCCAATAGGGAATGGGGCAGAGAAGCATCACGGTAAATGACTGTGGTTCATAGATATAAGCGCTTTCTGCCTTAAGAGCTGTTAGAACGCCGGATATCCATCGGGTGCGTCCCATGTAGGTGAGATGCACTTTATAGTTGCGCTTTGGGTTGAAGTAGGCTAGCGCCGTGTGCCGTAGAGCCTGATTTTGCGCCAGATCCATAACAGTCGCTGAGATCTCTAACTCTCTGGCTTTAACGCGTTGTCCAGTAATGGTGTCACCATCCCCAACAGCATTATCTTCACTGAAAACCTCATATTCAGCTGCAGCTGCGCCATCTATTTCTGTTGCACCCCAATCTGTTTCATCGATGACGAGTTCTGCGCCGTCATCTCGGACAAAGCGCACGATCACATCGGTATCCATTATCTCGCACCTGCCAATCCATAAGTCTGTTGTATGCGCAGGGCCCGTGCTATTTCGTCTGGGGCCTGCATGGGCTGCTCGAAAGTGACGTACTGTACGTTGCTGACGTTTTGTGTGCCAGTCACCGGCTCCTGCTGGGCTACAGCAGCTGTGTAGACACCGGCTCCCACCTGGTACTGTGCCTGTCCAACTGCCTGCTGGGCGGCTTGTACCATCTCATCTGCGGCCATTTCAGCTGCATGCACAGCTTTATCGGTATCCGCCTCGACGCCGATAGCCATACCAGCCGGCAACATCTTACCCACTTGATCGCGCATGACACGGGACGGCGATTTGATACCAAAAAACTTCTTGATGCTGTCCAAGGCCTTTTTGGCAATGTTTTTTGCCGCATCCCAGAGCGCACTACCCATGGACCCAATACCATTTATTAGACCTTTGATGATGCTCTTGCCTAAATCGATCCAGTCGATATTTTTTACAGCGTCCCAGATCTGGCTCATCAGCTCGGGGAATTTAGCTATTAAATTCCCAGCCATCTGGCCAATACCCGATATGAGGGATGTGATGATCTGTGCGCCAGCGGAAATGATCTTTGGTAGGTTTTGAGCGATTGCGACTACCAATTTGACGATAAGAGCCGGGATCTGGGCAACTAGGTCAGGTATGGTTTTTACCAGACCATCAATGAGGGACAGGATCAGCTTGGTTCCGGTGTCTATTATCTGCGGTAAGTTGTTAACAATGGTGTCCACTAATGTGGATAGCGCCTGCATGCCCGCAGTGCAAACCGTAGGCAGGGCATTGATGATTGCTTGTGCAAGAGTGACGACGAGCTGCGCACCGACAGTAATAATCTGCGGTAGCAGGCCGTAGATCCCGGTGGCCAGCGATGTGATGATACCGGTAGCGCCTTGCCCCAATGATGGCAGCATCGCCTGTATGCCGCTCAAAAAAGCGGTTACTAAGCTGACGGCAGTTTCAATAAGCTGCGGGGCCGCCTCTAATAGCATATTTACGGCTTCGGCAATGATTTGTCCGGCAACCGATATAGCGCCCTCGATGCCCTGCTCCTGCACTGCTACCAGCAACTGATCTACCCAGCCATTTATCGTGGGTAGCAGTGTGCTGGCAATGCCTTCAGATAATCCCTCGGCCATGGCGCCAGCTAAGGCACTTGCATTGTCGGATAGGGTGGATAGCTGGCCGTTTAACGTTTTAGACTGGGCCTCCATCGCACCATAAAACTGGCCGCCAGCAGAAGTGGCAACATCCAGCGCTCCAGATAGCTCTTCGAAGGACACCCCGCCATCAGAGACTCTCTTGCGGACCTCCTCCATGGTCTCGCCAGTCTGCTCAGCGATGATATTCAGAGGGTTAAATCCCTGATCTATCATCATGTTGATCTCTTCCATGGATGCGCGGCCGTTGGACTGGATGCGGCCAAATGCAGTCGCCATGGTGCCTAATTTTTGGGCATCGCCCATTGCCACGTCGCCCAGCTTGCGGAGGGTATCTGGCAACTCATCAGCTGAGCTGCCAAAGGCTAAGAGCGTTTTCGACGCATCAGCTAGATCAGACATGGCTAGAGGCGTCTTGGCCGCCAGTGTCTTTAAGCTATTGGTCAGTGTATCGGCAGCTTCAGATCCACCCAGCATTGTGGTGAAAGCTGTCTGGTATTGCTCCATCGAGGCGTTATACTGTACGCCGGCCGCCGCTACTGCTCCGATGGCAGCGACCGAGGCAGTACCGATAACAGCCAGGCCTTTAGACGCCAATTTACCCAGCTTGCCCAGTCCCGTACTAAATCCGGACGAGTCTAGCTTCGTGTCACCTTTTACCGTAAAGTCGGCCAATCCTGTTCCCACCTCTCATCGAGACGCGGGCACTTGATGGCACTGGTCAGAGTTTTACTTCGAATTCTTTCTTGCAGTTTTTATTTTTACAGCGGATAAAAACACCCCGGCACGTTGCTGTCGGGACATAACGCACAGGCATTCGGTAGCCACAAAATGGACAGACTACTTGCTTTTTTGCTGTATCCATATCTGGGCCTCCCTATACCGTTTCAGTGCCTTATCGCGCATATCTGCCTCGCGTTGCGCTGCAGATAATCGGTTTTGTATATCTGGTGTTTTGATAGCCCAAAGCCGCTGTAGCTTTTGATAGTGTCTCTTTTCTGGACCTTTCAATTTGCTGGTATCCATGGCTCTGTATCCCATGACTTTGCCCATGGTGCAACTGTCAGGCAGAGCAGATAACAGGGCTAAAAACTCCCACCAGTGCAGCGGCTCGGCTTGTAGGCTAATACCATACACCTGCCGGAACGCAGCATAGATCAGACCGGCATCCTGCTCATAATCGTAAACTCGCTTTTCTGCGCCACTAGCGGCGCTCGAGCGTTGCTCGTCTACACCCCCGCGGTAAAACCATAAAAGCCCATCCCAAGCACTTTCGAAACTTGGGACAGGCTTTTTGTATAGAAGATCAATAGCTAACTGCACTTTCTGTAGGTTATCGATATCTGGATCGCGCATGAGCAGTTCAAACTGCACCATATTACGATAGTCGGTGTAAACGGGGATACCATTCACACGATCTGGCGCATTGTCGATCAGCAGGTTCATTTTGCCTTGCGACGAGCGGCCCGGTTGGGGGAGTATTTGGATAGACGTGTATTCGCCTGTTGTGCCTGAGTGCTAACTTCTTCTAGCAACAACTCGATAGCGTCCAAGTGTTCGCGCAGATCCGATTTACCTCGTATGATGGCTTTGGCTGTACCCGCCCCAAATAAATCATCGAAAAGTTTGGCAGCCAACGCACATTGCTGGCGAATAATATCCCCCAAAGTGGCGTCTTGGGGGATATCCTGTTCGCCTTGCTTCATGTCAAGGAAAGCCTTCTCGTATTTGTCCGAAAAGTCCGCGTCAAACATGTTTACGACAAGTTCTACGCCGTTGATTAACATAAATAGCCCCCCTTACGCACCGGCAGAATAGGTGTATTCTGTAGGTGTCGATGTGCTCTTTAGATCAGCAGAGAATCCAGCGTTTGCCCCAGCCTCTCCGGTCTGATCGTCATTTACAATGATTGCTACTGAGCCTTTTTCGCCTTTGCCGGTGAGCATACTGAAATATACATAGGGTACCACCACTTCATTGCCACGGCCGAATTTTACGGCATGGCTCATGCAAAAGCCCTGGAAGGCATCGCCCTCATAGCGCTCGCCTGAGACGGCAAACGATCTCTGAGTACCGGTCTTGGTCGTGACCAACCCAGTGCGAATATATTGACTGTCAGTTGTTTGGGGGTTAAGTGCCGCCTCGTGACTGGTGATACCGGTCTGTACCACCGTATAGTCGGCCTCTCCGGTTGCCTCTCCGATTTTGACAGCCAGCACGAAATCATCGTTGGTCGCAAAGCCCTCATAATCGGGTTTTGGCGTGATACCAGCCATCAGTTCTGATACTTTCAATGTCTTGCCCCTTTCTGATAATAGGTCAGTTGTAGTTGGATCTGATAACGAGCGGTGTTAGCACCTACCTCGTACAGATAGTGGCTAGAGGTTATCTCTATAGATCTGGCTTGCTGTCCGTCATCTAGTTTCGGATATTTGCGCTGTCGATTCTGATCTTCCACCCAGGTTTCGAGTTGGCTCCAAAAACCACTATTCGCTATGTTTTGAAGCACGTCAGCGCTGTACTCCGACCGCGATGCTACGACGAAACTTGCTGATCGCATGGTGGAGCCATCCATATACTTGGTCAATACAGGTACACCAGGGACCTCTTCCACGGTGTATTCCATAGGTTCAGCACCAAGATAATTGATGCTGAAACGGTCATTTTGGTCAATCAGCGGGCAACTGCGCAGCCACGTGCGCACAGATTCAGTCATTGTTCACCTGCTTTCTGAGAAAAGCTGCCAGATGTTGCAGGTTATCGGCTTTCATACGGTCTCCCCACTGAGGTCCGCGCAAAGCGCCATGCATGCCACCAGGTTTGCGCTTACTATGGTAGATTGACCCAGCATACGGTGTATTCCAGATCAGCTCTCCTTCGCCTATATTGCTGGCGATTTGTGCTGAGTTTTTGGTAGCACCGGTGTCCATAGCGACGTACTTATCGCATAACCGTAGGCACTCCACATCAAAGCGGGCCTGCGCGGTGTTTAGCCGATCCGTCCATTCAGGTCCAAACTGCGGATCCCATTCGATACGGGTAGACACTTTACCACCCTTGGACCGCTGCTCTACCACACATCCTCTTGGAGTTTTGACAATAATCTTGCTCATTTGGCCATCACCAGCCAGTGCGGGTTTAGACCTCTGCGGTTATCGCTATAGCCAATGATGGTGGATGCGATATTTGGGGGAGATGATGTGTTGACCTCACCGCGGATAATGCGGTCGCCTACAGCTATATCAATGGCCATTGTTCCTGGTATGCGTACCTTTACTTCGTTAGCATAGGCAAGCCCCGTCTGCACACTGGTAAGCGTATGCTGGTACCAGTGCGCCGCGTATATCGCATGACTATAGGTATCTACCCCTCTTGCCCCGTCCCACCCTCTATGCCAAATGGTAATTGATCCGTTGGTGGTCATCAGCATACCCCCGTCCACATGAGATTGACAGGCCAAGTAAGATTTTGGCTGCAGACCTTAGCGGATGTAGCCATATCTTGTCCCTCTTGACGCGCCACATAGCTTACGCTATACCCATCGTTGCTCTCGCTTGCTATAGCGCCATGTCCAGTCTGTTCGCTTGTGGCGTCTTGGAGGTGCAGCTCATCTGCCAGCTCGCAGCAGCACCATTTTATCCGGTCTGCCATAATGTCTGGTGCATGGTCTGCTCTGCCAAAAGTCAACTGGTCGATAAGTCTGCTGGCCCGGGCCCCAAAATAGGTATATGCTTCTGCCTCCAACTTCCCGCCATATGTCTCAGTGTAGTAGGAGTAGTCAGCATACAACATCTTTCATATCCCCTTAGCCGCCAATACCAGCGGTTTTCTTGATGTACACAGCAGTAGCCTTGGTGACTTTGTGGTCATAGACTTGGCGCCCCTGAATGGCGGTGGCGCCGATGTACTTACCGCTGCCGTTGATATCCTGGTTATGTACCGGGACAGCCCACTCTTTTACCCGGCAGCACCAGTCAGGATGACCGGCGATAAATTCGGTGGTGGCACTTAAGGTCGCATCCTCAAACACCAGGAAGCCGGCAATCCGGCCCAGAGCACCGGTCTGCTTGACCTCGTCGCCCAGGTTGCTGGCAGAGATAAACTCCGGGCTTTTGAGGATCAGCGAATAGGTCGCAGGAGTACAGGCGAGCCAACGGCGATTATCATTGGGCACCTTAGCCTCACTCATTTTGGTACGCACGTCTACGATGGATTCGTATACGGTGTTCTTGGTCAGAGCAGTCGTATTGCCAAACGTAGTTGCTGCAGCCTCCAAACAGGCGGTAGCATCCTGCTCCATTTGCAGAGCCAGCGAGTAGCCAGCAGAGTCCAGCCGATCGGCTACCAGGTTATCGGGTACGCTGGCAGCGTCGTAGCCGTCCACAATCTCGTTCACAGCATAGTCTTTGGTGATCGCCATGCTGACATAGGCGGTAGAGCCGTTAGTACCAGCAACGCCGTTGGCCTTATCATAAGACTGGACAGATACCTCCGTGTCGCGTACCGGGATTTTTACATTGCCCGCTTTGGGGTCACCTTCGTAGCGATTGTTGAAAAACACGCCGTCTTTTTTGACCAAGGTGTAACGCAGCTTGGCGTCTACCAGTTTGGAATAGCGATCCTGTGCAGTGTGTGCCATAGTATTTTTCCTTTCATCTAATCGATTTTTAAGTTCGGGTTGAGGCGGGCAAAGGCTGCTTCGACGCCATCTTCAGTACCAACCGTACCGCCAGTTCCATGTTCTGCGCCCGTAGCAGCTGTTTGAAGTCCACTGTTCGCAGCGTCATCGCTACCGAATGCCCAACCGTTCTCAGACTGACAGCGTTCCAGTTGGGCTTTGATATCTTCGGCCTGGTTTTTACTGGTTTTCAGTGACTCGATATCCAGCAGGCTACGTATAGCCTTCACATTGCGACCCTTGGCGTCTCGTATTGCCCCGTCTAGCATGGAATCAAAGGCAAACGCCTCTTTTTGGGCCTGCATGTCACTCTGCAGCTTGCTTATCTGCTCTTTCAGGCTGTTGACGTCCACACCCTCAAAAGCTTTCAGCCCGTCCGTTGCAGTTTGCAGCTGCCCTGTCAGGGTCTCGACCTGCGCTTGCAGCTGGTTTACTGGGGCCTTGGCGGCGTTGATGTCAGCACCATTCAGATCCATAATCTTATCGATAGCATCTTTGGCGAGCCCCATAGCCTCTAACTCTTCACGTTTCATTGATCTCCTTCCTGCCTACGCTTTGATAACGCGGGTCGCCTCCGCTTGGCTGGCCAAGTTTTACGCCGTTCCGGGGCAATTTTTTGTATAACAAAAGGGCCCCTACCTTTATGGTAGAGACCCTTACGCTATTAATTTGACACTACGCATATGGCGCTAAGAATGTGAGCAGGTCAGCACAGTGGGTGCCGATCTCGTTTTCTCCAGTACCTTCCTCATTCATCCCGTGGTACGCGATGTGGTCTTCCAGGATATTAACCATTTTCTCTATTTGCTCATCGGTTAAGTCGGTTGATGGGTCAAATGGCAGCGGTACGCTTTTCAAAAAAACCAACTGTTCTTCGTTAAATGGAATTTTCATGTCATTTTACCTCTCTTTAATTTAGCGACTGTCTTTCTTCCTGTTTTCCACACGCTGGTAATATTGCCTGTGTCTGGGTTTATAGCAATAGTAGCACGTTCTCCAATCAGCTTATAGCTTGGCCTTCCCAAATCATCTACCTTTATTTTGCCTTTTTCAAGCCAGCGTGTCAACGCATCTGCTATATCTTCTGCTGATACGGACCTTATTCGCGCTCGTAGATATACATGTTCCGTGCCCTGCAGAACAGTGCCGTCAGGCGCTTTCAATCCATCAAGTGCTGCCCGGAAGCGTTGCATATCGCGCTGGATAGCCGTGGCCTTTGCTGCTTGGCTGCGCCCAAAGCCCAACACCTGTTGACGGAAATTGTCTCCACGCATACCAGTTTGGCTTGAGAAGTCCGCTTGTGTGGCTCTCCATTTAGACAGCCGCACAGATGCTTCACCAACATCCAGTCCAGCGGCCTCCATGGCCTTGTATTCGCGCTTCCAACGCCGAATCTTACGTTCTATTTTGCGCTGTACTTGCGACGCATCATATACGGACAGAGTTTGGCCCTTATATTCCACTGCAGTACTATTTAACTTGTTCAGTTCTCGGCGCGTATAAGAGTTTCTGGACAGGCCCTCAAAATATGGGTAGAAACTGTGTCGGCAATTCCAGCCACAGAGACCGGCGCCTGTCCCATACCCAGTGGTAGATACAAAATCTGGGTATTTGGGGTGATGACCGCTACGGCTGAAAATCTTGCCCTGCCAGGCGGCATGCTCCGGTCTAGCACCGGCGTGTGCAGTGGTCTCCACAAGATCACAGCCCATTTCTGTGGCCCTGGCATCGCTGAGCTGGCCAGCAGTCTGATTTATCCCGGTGAGCACCGCCCGGCGCACAGCTACGTCCAGTTTATCTGTGCGACCTGATGGGTAGGTGATGGCATCCAACCCTTTAGACGTCAGACTTTTGACTGCGCTTCGGATGGCGTCCTGGTAGCTGAATGCACCAGAGATCATGTCCATATACGCTGCATCAAGCGCGCGCTCAAACTGTCGAGTCGCGGTATTAGCTGTTGTACTGGTCAAGTTTTCAAATAGCCCACGGGTCTTTGCTACTCCTGATGACAGTATGCGCTGTAACACAGGACTATTACTGATGGCTAAAGGAGAAAGCCCAGCCGCTCGATAGATCATGTCGTCGTAATATAATGCCTGCTCACCGGCTTCTAGAAAAAGCTGATTGATTTCCCCCTGAGATTTGCCTGTCAGGCGCTGCAGATGTGAGCGAATAAACGCCCGCTCTGCTCCCAACTGCTCTGCCCGCCAAGACTGCCACTTTACTGTATCAGTGACAGACTGCACTTTAGAGATGCGTCGTGCCATATCTTCTAAAATGCGTTCTTCCATGCCCGTATACAGCTCCACTACGCGGTCGGGCAAATGGTCCAGGTATTGTGGGTCTAACATCAGCCATCACCGCCAAAGCCCATGATAGTATCTGGGCTGGCCATTTCAGATGCCGCCTCTTGTACGGCTCTCATAGCCTCGTCTCGGTTCATACCTCGCCATTCCATGTTGTATCTGTACTTAGGTATAAAGCCCTCAAGGGCGTCTCGCATATCCTGCTGACGACGGGTGCCTGCATCTATGATGTAGCTGTCGTCCCAGTTGATGGTTACTGCTGTATCCGGATCTACTGGCTGCCCAAGCACTGCTTTGCCGGCCCACAGCAGAGACCGCAGGATAGACTGTACTGCTGCTTCTATGCAGGTGTGATGTTTGTTTGCGTGCTGTACCATGTCCTGCCGGTCACCTGTGTACTGGGTAGCGGTGGATATATTACCACCATCAAACTGGTAGTGGTGTGTGCCAAGCCCACATTTGAAAGAGAAGTAGTCCAGTGCATCCTGTACGGCTTTGCCGTTGGCATCTACTCGTAAATCGGGGTTATATTCGTAGACATCTTGTTTATCTCCGTTGAGGCTGTCTGTATCACCAGACTGATAAAAAAGCTGCTGTTGGATATCATCGGGGGCAACATGTCTCTCATTGCCCTCTGAATCAATCCAGCTCTGTATCAGCTTTTTGTTGTAGAAGACCTTCTTACCACCGAGATAAATATCGCGATGATAATTGTTAAATGCCACGTCACACTGTTTGGCTTGGTCTATTGCCTCGGCAAACACCGCCATACCGAGCCCAGCGCCACCGTCTATATTTTTTACAGCGGCAGGGGAGAACAGGGAAAACCACGGCACTGCGCTGCCGGTATCTATATAGGGCAGCATGCCGGCCGGCAAGGTGGTAGCCTTGTAGTGGGCCCCATCGCTCTGTTCCTCATCGCTGACAAAATACTCGTTGGTAATGCGATACTGTTTAGTGCCCTTACCGCTTATCAACTGGTGAGTCTGTAAGTATACGCAGCTCTTCCCACCGGTAAATACCTCACTAGCGAACGCCACATCAATGACTTTCCCGTGCCGCACAGTAATGGGTAGGATGCATTCAGCTGGTAGATAATCCAGATATAGCCGTGCGCCCGGCGAGATCTTTATCATGTTATCAGCTACTTGTAGATCCTCGACGCCCATAACAAATGCACCGGTGCCGCTACGCATGGTCAACTCGACCAGAGCATTAGCATTCGGCCAGAAGCGCAGATCTGCCAGCAGTCCACCAGTTTGCTGTTGATCTTCACCCAGCAGCCACACAGCGCTGGTTCTGTCCTGTATCGTGACAGTTGTCCGTTCGTTGAGCAGTAGCCCTGCCCAGTCCTCGCACACGCGTTTGGGCATCCGCATCCGGTACATCTCGCGTTTATGTTTGGCACCATCCAGGCCGGTCTCGTTGTTCGTGTGGAAATTTGGCACATATCCCTGCCAATATTGCTTCCACCTGGCGATATGCGCGTAGTAGCTCCCCTGGATGTTCCACCCTTTTTTCTTGTTAAGAAAAGCAATAAATTGTGTGATGTCCATATCAGCTCAACCTCAAATATCGTTTGTAGTCCCGTTCGATGGTGTACTCAAAGGCGTCTAAGGTGTCAATATCCGTTGTACCGTCGTCAAGACGTTCATCTTTTCCGCTGCCTTTGCTTTTCCAGAGCGCAGAGGCTAAGGCGTCTCTTAGACCTTCGGCCTGGTCGGTATACCAGAATCTTCCGCCGCCCATGAGTATGGCGGTTAAGTGGATCCTATCAGTAATGGAGATTTTGGCGGCGTTGTGTATCCTCCCAGCCAGCCAAGCATATCGAGTAGTCCGTAGATATGACTGTAGGCCGCGTATTAACACCTGCTCAGCACTATCACAATACACAGCATCTATTTTGCCGAGACTTGTAAAAACAGCCTCCGCGAAACATAGAAATGATTGGTAGAGATCATCTGGTGTGGTGCCTTGAGCGGGTATGCGTTGGCTCATTAGCCCAACAGCACCCTGGTACCCTGGCAGTACACCAGTAGCTACAAAAGAATGCGCCGATCCAGTGCCTCCGAAGTCTATGCCGATATGTACACGCCAGATAGGCTTGTTATTAGGCCAGATAAACTGGTTGGATCCAGCCGCGATGCTATCGGCAAAGCCGCGATATATAATGCCTTCTGCGGCCGCCCATTGGCCGAGGATAAAGCGGTTGTAGTACACGGTGCCGGCATATTCCTTCTTCAAGTTTTCGACGAATTCTACCGGGAGAAAAGGGTTATCGTCTATGGTAGATGTTTGACAGTAGGTATCTGCGTCGCTGTCAATGAAAGTTTTTACAAAGTGGTGCGGATCTGCTGGGTTTGCCGTGCCATCGAAATAGCTGTGTGCACAGCGCAATCGGCTTTTAAGCATCTGAAATACATCCTCGTGCCAGGTCGTCATCTCGTCGCCATAGGCATACTCGATGGTCATACCCTGTATACGGGCGACGTGTTTGCGGTTATCTGCGCCAAGTATGTGCACACGGTGCCCAAATAGACGAGCCGTATTGTCACTGCTAATAGCACCAACAAGCTTATCGCCCCATATATCACGCATGGGATCCAGAATATTGCGGGACAGTGTACCTTGTGTATTACCCAGCAGAACGGCGGCGCCTTGCCCCCGTAGGGCCATCAGGCGCTTAGGGACAACTATGGCGTAGTCCAGCCAGCTTTTACCGCTGCCGGTCGCGCCTACTTTGATGTTCCAGCGGTGGCCGCAGCTCTGCAGATATTCTATCTGCTTATTCGATAACGCCATCGATCCCCTCGAGCAGTTCCGCTGCTTTCGTCAATTGGTCGGCCGCCTGATCTTCGCGTGGAACTTCTTCACCCAGCAGCTTGACAATCACTGTAGCTGCCCGAGCATCCCCTTTAGTGGCCTGCTCAACTAACCCCACGATCATTGCCATCTGGTTGTCAATATCGTCGTAGTCAAGATATTTCCGGTTTAGTTTATTGGCCCGCCTGCCATCCGATACAGGTAGGGATAGGTACAGTTCAGCCGCCTCTCTCATGCTGCGTTTGCGGCGACGGGCCGCCCCCGAGGCAATGCCGCCTTTCCTACCACATTCTCGTGCTTCATCCTTGCTTCGCTCACTGAACGGTATAAGGTTTTCATTGTTGGCCACGTCACCACCTCTCCGTCTTTTGCCCCGATCCCATCCCTCTGCCGTATATGCATATCGCGTGCGGCAGCACACCCGTTTTGCAATAAGAAAAGCCCTGCACTTTTGTGCAAGGCTCTCATATGCTTTTCTCATGAAAAAGATGAACAATCGTTGCTGACTTTTTCGGATAGCCCGCAAGACGGACAAGGTACTGCCAGGATAGCATCTACCTATCTATGCGGCCTATCTGCACCATGATATGCCATATGTCTTCTGTCTGACACATGGCACCTCCTGTGTTAAACAAAAGAGCCTACACGAAATGTGTAAGCTCTCAATATATCGTCCTCCACTGGGCCACATCGTTGAGAGGTGCGGGAGGTCCTGTTTAATACTCTGCGTCTCGGCGGTCCGCCTATGGTGCGGTGTCTACTACGCAGGATGGCTTTACTGCGGTACGCTTTCGCGCACTACTTTACGTTACCATTCTACAGCCATCTTAGCACGACATACCACGACATGATTGTATTGCCTCTTTCTGTAGTCTATCTACCTGTCGAGCTGAGTACCCCATTTGCCCGGCTGTCTCCTCAATTGTCAGACCCTCTATGTACCGCAGCCGTAGCACCTGCCTGTGTCTGCTGTCCGGTAGCTTGTTGATCTCGCGCTCTAGGCTGTCTGCTAGGTCCAGTAGTTGATCTCTGCGGATTGATCTCTCTGATAATTTGTGAGATATCTCCAGGCTGTACCTGCGTGCCTCGGTAGCCGTCAGGTCTATCCCCGATACCGTCACACATCCCTCAGTATACGGATACTCCCGAGCAGATGCCTTGACTACATCAGTCGCATAAGGTATGGCATCACGTAGCCGCTCTATATCCGCTGTAAGCTGTGATATCTCTCTGCGCAGGTGTGGCAGCTGAGCCAGCTGGGCTGCTATATCAGGCATTGAGCACCTCCTTGACCAGTCGTCCATAATTGGGATTGTTCCTCGTGATCTCGACTATCTCCGCCATCGTGCCGGGGTATCGAGTATCGCTTTGACGTTTTACGGTCTTTTCTTTTTCTCTTTCTCTCTTTAACCGGCCATAGTACAGCGAATTGCACCGGGCGCTGCAAAACTTCTTCCGTCTAAACGGCAGCACATTGCCGCAATTTATGCACCTGCGCGCTTCGGTGCCCCTGTACTCTGCGGCCCACCACTTTCTTTTGCACTCACGGCTGCAAAATCGCTCTTGCTGGCCCAAAAGTGGAGCGCCACAATTTACACATGTTTTGCCGTTTGGCTCTCTATTCATCCGATTTGCCCCCTTAGAACTTGAATTCTTCCAGCTGTTCAAACTCGATGCCGATAGTTGCAAGGTCCTTGTCCAGTACAAGCAGCATATCGGGGTCATCGTCCAGCTTTTTAGCAATGCGGGCAGCACACTGCATTGTTCTGTACAGGCGTTCTTTGCCGTGCCCATGTGCGTTGTGTTCTGCAATCAGCATCAGTTTCATAGTCTGCCGCACAATGGCCCGGCGCTCTCTGATTTTCATTGACGGCACACGTGCTTTCACTCGGGCACCTCCTCATATGTAGCGGCAAATATATCCGGCTTGCAGGGGTAGTACTCGCCAGCTATGCCGCGGATGATATAGTCTCCAATGCTCGCAATATGGCAGCCCTCCAGCGTCTCGATATACATGGTCTGTGTGCGCTCATCCCAGACTGCATTTTTCCCGGCAAAAGACATTATTTGGCACAGGTTTTCATCTGTATAGCACATAGCCTCAATTATTATCGGCTTTTTTCTGTATTTCATTTGGCACCTCCTCTCTCATCTTGGCGCCGCAGTTGGGGCAGTAGTTAAACACGCCGTGCGGCATACCGTAGTTTTCGCCACACTTAGAGCAGTAGCGTGTTGTTCCAATCAGATACGGCTTTTCAATCCATTGTCCATGCGGTATCAAGCTATCGCGGTCAATAGTCGGCTGCCTGTCTATGATCTGCTGTGCACATACCGCGTCCTGTACATCGCCAAAGTGCTCCCCAAAGTCCTTTTTGGAGGCGTCTGCGTCAATCGGTCTCATGGTACACCCCCTTTGGCTCTCCATAACACTTTTTCACGGTCTTTTTGATCTGCTCTAGCTCGCTTGCAATGTAATGCAGCATAGACAATATCTCTTTTCCGACGTCCGTTTTCTCGCGGAATAATTCGCACGCCTTTGTGTCCTTGTGGCAAATACAGTATTTTTTGTCGCACATCCCGCCGCGCTCTCCGTCAGCATCAAAGTACTCACAGTTTTTACACATTTTCATGGTCTGTCTCCTTTGGCTCTCCGTACGGGCAATAGTAGTCTGCCGGCGTTTGTAATGTACAGCACGGCGAGGGGCCACGCGCGCAGTGCTCTTTGTGCCAATGCTTGCACTCCCCGCACCGCACAATCGGCGGGGCCTGGCGGGTGTTCCAGGCTTCGAGAGTGCGAACGCGTCCAAGCTCCCCGCGGCCTGTGCTATAGTAATCTCGTGTAAATGTGGTATTACAACTCGGACAGCGTATCTCAATACCGCGCAAGTCAGTCTCTGTAATGGTCGGGAACTCATTACCACATTGGCACGGCAGCACAATCCCCTGTCTGGTACACTCCTCCTGTGCCTCTCGGTCGCCCAGCTGGGCGCGACGTACTAGGTTAGTCATGGGCGGGGTCCTCCTCCATTGGCTCGTTCCAGCAGTCTTCACAATCAGCGTTATCTATACAACTTCCCCCATAAATAGTTTTACGGCATGCCGCCGGTGTCCCATAGTTGTCTTTCGGCGCTTTCGGAAACTTGCTCAAAAAGTCTTGCGCATACGTCTTGGCCGGGTGCTCTTTGGCCCACTGCTTGACGATATTTTCCGCCCTTTCCGGGTCGATCAGTTCAATGTCGCTACAGTGGCACTTTAGTCCGTTATTTTGCGGATGAAAAGCGCACTCCCCACAATCTTCCATGCACGCCCGCATTTTTAGGTTGTATTTGACCATCCGCTGTTTGATTTTTATGTACTCGGTAAATTCCATCGTTGTGCTCCCTTTAAATTTCGACGCTATATCCGTGCGATATAAGCCATTTTTTACTGTTGCTTTTCTGCTCAGGTGTTGCACTGTTTATAACCAAAATAGCCTTATGGACTCCAGCCCAGAATATGTCCCCATCGATGGGCGCAGAAACACCGTATTTTTTACAATAGGCTAGGATTTTGCTCTTTTTTAGCGAAAGAAAAGCAGCATCCCGATCTTTTACAAACTGCTTTATATCCATCTATTTTCCCTCCACAATCCAAATCTGCTTGTCCTTCACACCCCACTCTAGGGCCTCTCCATGCGTCTCAACCGCCATATCTATGCGCCGGTCTGTCATCGGATCATGTTTCTTCATTCGCTTCACGTCCTCTTATTTCAGCTAAGACGGCCTGATAAGTCACGTCCTCACCCAGTAATTTGCCCAGGCTATGAGTAGCGGTTGTGAAGAGTTCTTTATATGACATACCACAGCGCACACCCTTTAGGATCCTCGACAAGTCATCTCCTGCCGCAAGGATATTAAACTGATATTGCTTATAGCTGGCTATTTGCTGCATATGCCTGCATCTGGCCAAACGATAGCTGTTTTGCAGCATTTTTCGCTCCTTACTAGCGCGATCCCGCAGAACATGCCCAGCACGCAGGTCAGTATATAGACTGCGCAAGGCCAAGAAGCACATCTGGTCTTCTAAATCTCCATCAGGCATTGGCGCGTTTTGACTGGCGCCCAATTCCAGTAGGCGGAAATCCTTGCGATATGTCAGATCATTATTCACATGTACATCCTCCTTTCTGTGTAAACTGTGTACCTGTGTGTAAATAAAGGTTACACGCTTTTTTTGGCTTATCTATGCGGTTTATAGATGTTTGTGTAAATGTGTAACCATTTCCGATGTACACTAACGCGCGAGAGTGTTTTTTCTGCAAGTGTGCAGATTTTTTTATTTTCTATATAGGGACCCTTTAAAAAGGTCATACAGGTTACACATTTACACAACCGCATAACCATGCGGTTTTTCGGCCCCCTAAGGTTACACAAAGGTTATACACGGTTACACATCTGGCAATAATTCGTCGGTTTCGGGCGCTTCTGCCGGCAAGATCAGCACCACACAGTTGCACGGAGCTCGATTTATGCGCTTGGTCATGGTGTAGCCTTTTTCGCGGGTCTGGATCTTTTTATCCTGTTTAGCCCAGCTTAAAAACGCCTGAGGATTAAATCCCTGCTCTTGGCAAATACGGTTAAAGACGCTGCGTACGATGTAAGCGTGTCCGCGATCAATAGCTCCCCACACCTCATTTTGGTCGCTCTCCCCGCAAAAGCGGTGCCGGTTTTGCACCACATATTCACAGAGGAAGTCATAGCAGCGGCCATTGACATCCACACTGGCTCTAGTGCGTAAAAATTCGGCGATATCAGCCAGAGTCAGGGCTTTGTCGTCAGTAAATATCCATCTGGTCGCCAGCTCGTCAGCGGTCAATAATAGAGCAGCAGCCATGGCCTGTTTCTCGGTGGTATCGCTCTGCTGAAGCTGAACTAAATACCTGGAAAAGAGGCGTTCTGCCTCCTGTATACCAGCCTCATCCAGTTGCTGTACAAATAGCGGACCGGCGAATCCATAGTTTCGCTTTACCGCGTTGGCTGTGCCGCGTGGATCTCTAAATAGCTTTTCTCGGCACTCTACCTCTACAATACGGTTGACGGCGCCACCACCGGATGAGGCGCTGGTGATCGGCATCTCACCAGAGGTAAGGATGCAGTTCTGCCAGGTGGGGGTCTTATCTGTGCCACCCTGCCGGTTTCCCCGGGTGCGGCCCACTCCCTCAGATAGCATATAGATATCTTTATCGAACTCTTTCTTGTCCTTGGCGATCTGCAACTCATCCAGTATCAGCGGCAAGCTGTTGCAAAACGCCGCCGAGCGCTCGCGGCCCACCGCAGTTGAGTTGAATGTGTGTATGTACCGCCCCATCTCCGGACAGGCCCAAACACTGGCCGCCAACATCAGCCCCACCGTTTTGCCGCTCTCAGTGCCGCCCCACAGGTGTACGAAAAAGGGAAGGCAACCCAACGGACCGACAAGTACGCTGGCAAAAGATGCCGCGAGCACGATACGGGCGGTAATGCTGTCCTGAACCCGTGCTTTACGGGCAATATCCAGCCAAGTGTCAAAGCTGCCGGCAGTGCGTACGCTCTCAAAATAGGCGCGAAAATTAGCATCCCCATCAAATACCAGGTTGTCCACATAGGGGGAAAAGCCTTCTCCAGAGATCCAGCCCAACCGGCCGACACTCTGCTTTTCGGGGATCATGTCATAGTTTAGTCCCTCGATATCATGTAGGTAGCGCACCATATAGGCGGCGTTTTCGGAGGTCACCGCCACACCTACATTGGCCAGTTCTAAAATGCTCTGTCTGCTGGCCAGAGTGCGTTTGTCTGCTGTGGTATGGCGCCACTGTCTGCCCTTGCGAAAGGCCAGCACCAGCTTTTCAACCCCCGTGTCGATATTGCATAGGCGCATGACCGGTAGGATGGGGTGATTGCACGCCACGATCTCCCGATAGTCCTCGTCTATGCTCACCCCGTACTCATCAGCCCGCCAGGGGCCTGTCGTGAGCTCTATCTCCTGTCCTTCGAATTGGGTAACAGACATAGCATATACGGGTTGGCTAAGTGCTCGCTGTTTTTTCACATACTCACCAAAGGCTTTTTTAAAGCCGGTGACCCGCACTTTACGCGCCTGCTCACTGACCCGTTGGGTCATGCGCTCCAACACAAATTTGTCGTCAAAAAATTGGTACAGGAACTCATAAGGAGCGGTGCCCTCTAGAAAATCTTCCCGCGTGAATGCCGGGACCTGTATCACCTCCACCTGTTAAGGCCTCCCATCTGTCAAAATTTTCAAACATTTCTAGCCAAAGACCTACAGCCGGGATCCGGTGAAAAGCAAATGCCCATTCTTGAGGAAGTTCCGGAGGTTGGCCGGATCCGTCCCATGTGGGGCGGCATGACTCTGTCATTCGATTCAGCCCCCGAAATTCGGCTAAATAAGCTGCTGTCTGCTGCTGGTAAAGCAGTTTGTCACGCTCCAGCTTTTGTAGCTCTAAGGCCCGTTTTTCTGCGGCTGCTTTGGCCCTGCGGCGCTCTTCTGGGGTGCCTCTGCCACGCAGTAACCCCAGCGAAAAGTCTTCATCCAATCGCACTAGAGCCTGACTATAACTGAGGTCAAAGAGCTGCATCACCAGATCGATAACCGACCCATGTGCACCACATACAAAGCAGATAAAGCGGTCTTGTGTATAGGCAAAGTTCTTGTGTTCACCGCGATGGATGGGGCACGGAATGCGTCCCTTAGGCGATAGCTCCACTCCGTAATAGGACAAAGCCTGCGGGATGCTCACGCGATCTTTTATGATGTCTGCGGCATTCATGTAAACCCCCCTTCCAATCTCTGCCGAGCCCAATAATAGAGAATCCCATACAGGATCCTCCCGCTTTCTTGCGGTCGACAGAACACCACCGTGATACCGTATTTTGCCTGCCAGGATAACAGGCTGGCTGCCAGTGCTTTGGGAGACAGTTGGCTGCGGTATCTGTGGTCAAAGATATCTTGCCAAGTGGCGTTTTCTATGAGTAGGAATACCTTGACCCCGGAGGCGCGAGCGCGCAAGAACTCGGCTTCAAACCGGCGGCGGTCCGCCGTAAAGTTTCCCGCGATCTCGTCAATGTTGGCTTTGCGCTCGATGACAACCTCATCCTGTAGGCTGTAAAAACCACCTGTTCCATCAGGTATCAGGGCAGTGTAGTCTCCAAAATCCAGTTTTCCACGCTGTACAGCAATCTTTTGGCCGGCCAGGGCTGACTCCACATGTTCCCATACCTGTTCTCGCGTATCTGCTAGGATCTCGAGCCTTTTCAGGCGGTCTTTGATCTCTTTTTCACTGTATCGTCTGCGCATGATCAAAAAGGCAGGTCATCATCGTCGAGATCTACCTGGGAAAAGTCGGACACCTGTTGCCGTTGCGGGGCTTCTCCCTGCCATTCGGGCAGATCCGCTTGTCTCTGGGGAGAGATAAAGCGGCGCACCTTCATGTAGCCGTTGTCGTCCTCGATGAGCTTGGCGGCGCCCATGGCTCCGATCCATCCCAGGATCTCATTGTCCCCCTCGGCGATCTTGAAGCTGTCTTTTAGCTCGGTGAGGTTGCGGTTAAACCACTGATTCTTCACGATATAATGCTTGATGGTGATGTCTGAACCGTTGGGCTTTACGGATACGATCAGCATAGGGTTGCCACTGGTGCGACTGACTGCCTCTTGCACTTCGGTGATGACCACACGGTAGTCGCCCGGGGTCAGGTGGTGATACTCTTCTCTTTTGTAGCCGTCAAAAATGCTCATGTATATTCCTCCACTTAATGGTGTGAAAAATCAAATTGTATATGTCTTTCAGCTGATCTAATCAGATATCTCATCCATATGAGTAGCCTGCATGTCGGCCAGATGTAGAGCCAGTGCCAGAGGATACTTGTCAAAAGCCGCCGACTGGGCATAACTGCCGCCCTTTACTGCTTCATCGTATCCGCCCATGTGCCAGCGGATCGCCACTGCTTCTTCTGTAGACAGCCGGATAAACCGCTCGATGAGGAATACCGACTTCTCGCCGTGGCCATAGGGGAACTGATCTTCAACCTGATAAAAGGGTGCCTTTTCCCACTTGCCGGTCTGCTCGTTTTTTACATTGCGGGTGCTCACTTTATAGAAATTTGCCTTACAAAGGTCGTGCAACAGTGCACAGATAGCAATACTTTCTTCTCGTTGTGTGTGAGCCTTTATATCTTCTGCCATCTCAGCGCGAAGTCGCTGATACACATGGACGCTGTGTTCGCACAGGCCGCCCGGATAGGAGCCATGAAAACGCGTCGAGGCTGGTGCTGTAAAAAAATCGGTCGTTTCCAACCAGGCTAAAAGCTTGTCCGCTCCGGTCCTGGCAATATGCGTGCGATAGATCTGTAAAAACTCCTGTTTAAACTCGCTCATCGTGCCCTCCAATTTTTAAAATAGATTTCTGACAGTTGGCTGTGATCCAGATAGTGTAGAAAATCCACTATCGTTTCTTCTATGGGTGGTGTGTCCTGACGCGTATAGCGTTCTTGATAGAGGTCATGCCCATCACTTACTAAGTAGGTAAATCCTGCAGCTTCCGGGCACAGGGCCAAATACATGGGGTGCTGTGGACTATCTAAATACTTGCCCGACCGGTAGCGATGAGAGAATTTGATATCGTATATTTCGCCAGCTTTCAGCACATCCAGTCGACCGTATAATAGCAGCGGCACACCGGATACCTGCCGCCGGCAGGAGAGCGGCACTTGCATGGCCCCGCCCTGCACAACTTGTGCCACCTGCTCGATACCGGCAGCCCATTTGTGCTTATCCGTTGAGCTGGTACTGGCACATTCGGCGGTCACCAGATCCTCGAAATCGATACCGTCCTGCATGGCTTTCGACCGTTCGGTCGGCTCACGCCGTAGGACTCTCAAAAAGTCCTGATGGGCTCGCTCTGTATCAGCGGCTCGATATTGCCAAAGCCAGGCCTGCAGCAGCGATTGCGTGAGCAGATACCTAGTTCTTGGACACATAACAGCCAGCCTCTTTGTCCCAGCGCAGGCCCAATTCTTTTACCCGTGCAGAAAGCCGGGAAGAAGCCTCTTTTTGGCTGGTCAGATGGTGCTCCATATGCCGTAACAGCTCAGCTGCCTGTGTTGCGCTGTCGGCATCCTGTACAGCACTCAGCACTTTCTCGATCTGTGCCATGGTCTGTTGGTAGGCATCCTGCTGACCAGCTACTTGATCAGCCTCAGCTTGTATGTAGTCACGGGCGCGGGCAAACAGCTTTGTTAAAAAGTCGTTGGGCGTTCCCTCATCCAGCTTGGGCATTTTGATCAGGCCCTGCACTCCATAACAGCCTTTGGCAAAATACTGTTCGGTGGGCGAAAATCCCAGCACCCGGTCATCTCCGACCATCTGCAAAAAACACCCCAGATCGCAGGGCTGCCACACGATATCGCGGGCAGCGCCTTCGCATAAGAGTCTCTGGCGGGTTACATCGCCGTCACGCTGCTCCACTGTATGGAACACATAGATGATATTTTTGTTCTGGACATACTTTAGCTGGTTGGTAAAACGGACAAATTCCGCTTTTACGGCGCCAAATCCTTTCAGGGAGATCGCACCATTCTTCTGCCGGTTAAGCGTGGGATTTTGGCGCATAGCCCAGTCCTGCAGAAAGGTGACGAAGCTACCGCCGGTATCGATCACGACGGTCTGACAGCGCTGTACAGTAGGGCTCTGCATATCCTGTAGTACCTCTTCGTAGGTCTCGGCCTCGATGGTAAGCTTACGGTGTGCGGCCCGGACGCGGGACACTCCCTTATCAAAGTCGATGAGTACCGGGTTGGGGGCAGACAGCGCCAGTGTAGTCTTACCGGTGCCAGGGCTGCCGCTGATGATCATGGAAAAGCGCTTATTGGTAAAATCCATCTCTGATGGCTGAATGATTGCCATTTTAGTTCTCCTTTCCTCTCGCGATCTTCATAGATCCTCTTGCAGGTGCTTTGGTTTAGTGCGGCCAGTATGGACCATCCAAGCAGCAAAATCAGCCAGATCGCTCTGTATGTACTCTTCTACGTCTTCTTCGCACGCTTCTCCGTATATCGCTACGTCCACGCAGTCCGCACAGTACGGGTGATTGCCCAGCAAATATGCCGCGGGTGCGCCACAGCATATACAGGTAGGCGGCGCATAGATGCTGTTCGAATTGGGACATTTGAGATCACAGGGACTATGCCGGCAGATATCACACATCTGTCTCATTCTCCTCTAAGGCACGGATGGTCTGCACAGCCTCCTGGATAATATCGATATAGACATCCGCCTCTCGTCCCAATGTGCGTCCTATGAGCAGATCTGACATCAATTCGATGCGTTCTAATAACACAAAAGATTTTTCACTCATGACGGGTGCCTCCTATTTGACAAACCGGTCGATCGGTTGTACATTATGGTTGCAGATTCTATTTTTGGGCCCGTCCTCAGTGTTGCAGCACTGGGGGCGGTCTCTTTTTTGCTTGTGATTTAGCTGACTGTACCAGTGGTACTCTACTGAAACTACTAGGCCCAAAAGACAAATAAGTCCGGCAAAGAGTGACTGAGCCGGTGAGATTCCACCGCCATCAGACATAGCAGCCGTTAGAAAAAGCCCGAGTGCCGACAGCGTACCGGCTATTTTATGTATCATGCAGCCACCTCCTTTCATAAGCCACTCACGCACATGCTTAGCCGATACCAAAGCCAAAACTGTGTGGATGGAATTTTGTAAATGCCATTGCGGCCGCCCTGCATAGGTTTTGCTACACCGAATGGACAGTGTCCAGAGGATAAAACCTTTTTAAAAGCATCTTTATCCATTCCCAGAAACTGCGCTGCAGCCTCTGCGGGAATGAGCCTGGGATATCGAGTAATAAGCTCGTCCAGTTTTTGCAGATCTTCGATTACTGAGGCAGGCGCTTGTAGCAGTGACTGCACAGCGTGTTGATAAGTATTTGCGCCCATGGCGTTTCCTCCTTTCTATTTTTTGTCAAATGGTTTACTGTCCGATTTAACGGATAGTTTCTGTGCTATCATCTAGCTGTAGGATACGGTTGATGCTGGCGACGATCTTGGGAGCTGTGCGCTGGCCGGTGAAAATTTTATATAGATACCCGTTGTCAACATACATACCGGTATCCTTTTTAATTTCCTCTTCAAGCCACTGCTGCGTTTCGCCGATTTCCACCAATTTTTGCTTTGCTTTTACACCAAACGCACAAAGTTTACATTTAGACATGGAAAACCTCCTTTCTATGTTGACAAGTACTTGTACACGTACTATTATGAAAGTGTCAACAATCTATAGCACGTCGATAAGTACTTTTCATGTCTTTATATTAGTACTTATCTGCGTACAAGTCAATGCATATTGTGCTTATAAAAGTACATTTGTAGACTTGTACAAAATGGAGGTACTTTTATGCGCACATTATATGAAACACTGTCTTCCCTTTGTGCAGACAGGGGAATAAAACCTGGCAAGATGTGTGCTGATTTAGGCTTTAGTCGCAGCACAGTATCGGATTTAAAAATGGGCCGAAAAAAAACTTTATCATCAGAATATCTGGCTAAGATATCCAATTACTTTGGAGTGTCTGTTGACTATCTACTAGGTAACGAAACAGAAAAAGCGCCCACCCTTACAAAAAAGGATGAGCGCGATATAGCCCGTCAGCTCGAGACATTGAGTCAATCGTTGGAGAGCGGGGAGGGGCTGATGTTTGATGGGGATCCACTTAGCGATGAAGCGCGTGAATCAATCCTACAGGCTATGAAATTGGGGCTAGAGGCCGCAAAACTGCGGAACAAGGAAAAGTATACCCCTAAGAAATATAAGAAGGGATAGAATGAAAATCAAGCAACTGGCAGACCAAACAGCTGCCAAATACCGTACCAGAGACCCATATGAGCTGGCCCGGGCGCTTGATGTTATCGTCATTGACGCACCATTACAAGGTGTGCGCGGTTTTTGCCACCGTATCTCGCGGTGCAAGATCATCTATATAGATAATAGTTTAGATGACTGGCAACGTCGTATTGTGTGTGCGCACGAGCTAGGCCACCTGCTTATGCACAAGGATCTAAACCGTATCTATATGGATAACCACACATACCTACTATCAAGCCGGTATGAGCGCGAGGCTGACAAGTTCGCTGTGTGCTATTTGTACGACGATGACTACATCCAGCAGCTACAACTAGGCACAGTACAGCAGGCGTCTGCCGCAATGGGTGTGCCCGAGCCGTTAGCTGAGTATAGGATGCTCTGTACGCCGCCTACACTTTTTCAAGACACAATCAAAGACCAGCCAACAGCTGCCTCTGTCGACTGGCCAAAAGATATGTAAATGGGACCAACCATCTACAGAACTATTTTATCATTTTTTTGAGGAGGAAGTAAACAATGAAATGCCCTAAGTGTGGAAGTGAGAACTGTCAAATTATCCAGGAGACAAATGGAAAAACAAAAGGATTTGGCGCAGGCAAAGGCTGCCTTGGCACCTTGGTATTTGGCCCTGTAGGTTTTCTATGCGGTTTGTGTGGAATGGGTAAAGGAAAGACGAAGACGAATACATATTGGGTTTGCGGAAATTGCGGAAACAAATTCAAGGTATAGACATTTGGATGAAACTTATGCGCATAGGTGAGTTTTCCGGATGTCACCAGATGCCAAAACGCAGTTTTTTCATTCATGGATATCAGTTCCCGGTATGCGCTCGTTGTACAGGATTACTTGTTGGAAATATACTGTCAATTTTGCTGATACCTGTTATTCAACCAAAAGCTGTAGCAGTCATCCTTCTATTGCCCTTGGCACTGGATGGGCTTACACAGCTGGCCAATTGGCGGGAATCAACCAATTGGCTTCGTTTCTTGACAGGTGTTTTAGGAGGATATGGACTTTACACAGCATTTCTGTCACTACTAATTCTGATATTATAAAAACCTGCCCAGCGCTTGCTACACTGGACAGGCTCTCGAAATTACGGTAGACTTCTCTCCAAAAAATCTACACTTATATGATACCACATAAAATTTGTACGCGCAAGGTGAACTTTTAATCAAAAATATAAGCCAGCATATAGCTGCAACTATACACTGGCTCGAGTAAGGGTAGATGATCTTGACGGACAATCTACCCTCTTATAATACCACAGCTTTATAGGAGGGGCAATCATGGCGCGAAAAAAAGCCACTGCAAGAGAGAAAAAGCAGAAGCTAATAGAGATCAAACGCAAGGTAGGGGAGAGGCCAGACGGATCAGCGATTAGAAAGTCATTTTACGGCCACACAAAAAGGGAAGCCGAGCAAGCATATGAAACATATAAGCTGGACCTGGCCAACGATATGCCCGTAGTAGATACGACCACCACAGTGACAGAATGGGCGCCGCTTTGGCTGAAAACGTATATATTAGGGACTGTGAAAGATAATACATACGCCAATAACTACGAGATACCTATCAGAAGGCACATCCTCCCGTACTTTAAGGATAAACCGATGTCTTCGATCAAATCTGTGGATATTCAGGCATTTCTAGACCATGCGCTAAAAAAGGTCGAGCCCGGATACGTCGGCAAAATGCGATCGCTACTCGATGGTATGTTTGAGACGGCTGTTGAAAACAGGATTTGCCTGCAAAATCCAGTAACGCGCAGCGTTAAGGTTAAAAAGAAAGTGTCTTGTAAAAAAGATGGGCCCGCATTCTACACAGCGGAGCAGATAGATTTGATTATTGACTACGCGAAGACACATAAGAACGGGCTGTGCATACTGATACTGCTCGTGTGTGGTGTGTCCCGCAGCGAACTATTAGGGTTAAAGTGGACGGATATCACAAGCGATAGAGTGATGCATATTCGTAGGGGAGTAGTTGACCAAAAGAACGCCTTGACAGGGAAGTGGGAAGTATACGTTGGCAATGACGAACTAAAAAATGAGTTCAGATCAAGAGATTATCCTTTGCCAGACTGGTTATACAAGATGATCTTACAAAAGCCTAAAACAATCTATTTAGGCGGTAGTGTGCGAAATAAAACACCACTAAAGGCAGTAAATACAGAATTTATTTTTCATAGCGCAAAAGGCGGCGTGCAAAGTCCACACAACTGGACTTATTATGTGTATCAACCATTTATGCGCGAAATGATTAAGTACTATGCGAACAAAAAAGTAGACATGCCGCTGCTGTCTGCACACAAGCTACGGCACTCGGCTGCTTCCTATTGGGCAAACGCAGGTATGAGCCTTTTTGCCATTTCAAAACTTGGTGGGTGGAGTGACTTAAAGATGCTTTCCAAGGTGTATGGACATGGTGATATCGATATGCTGAGGGCAGAGCTAAACCGAGTACAAAAGGCAGATGGGCAGTCATAAAAAGTACGACACTTGTACGACACTTTCCCCCGTTTAATAGCAGTGGGCACCAGTGCTGAAAATTAAAAAATCGCATAGGTATGCGGAAAATGGCATTGCATTGCCATCTGTGAAAACAATGCATTTATTTTCCCAAGCTGAGGTTGTGGGTTCGATTCCCATCGCCTGCTCCATCAAAAAAGCGCTTGACCATGCAGGGTCAGGCGCTTTTTCTTTTTCTGTCAAAGTAGTCAATGCGGTATCAGTACTGCTTTTTTACCGTCCTGCCACATGGCAACCTGCACCTTCAAAAGGTATATCCCGTCTGCCGGCAGTTGTCGAGCAACGGCTTTTCCTATATAGTAGATCTATAGATATATCGGCGCAGAGCTGACCGACCGGATGGCCCAACTGCCCACTGCGCAACACCCAAATCACCTCAAAAAGTGCCGGGACATAGTATCCCGGCACTTTTTATTTGCTGTCTTTCCCACCCGGCCCATAGCAGACAATGCTGATGACATTTGCATATCCGCTTTACAGATATGTATCAAATCTGTGCATATTGAAATTGTCAAGGCATGATAATGTCTGGAAAATAAAGCGGTTCATTTTTACAATTGTGGCGGGGGAGTGAGAACTTTGGATTCCAGAGAAATTTTATCACAAAATCTGGTGCGCTATCGGTCAGAGCATGATCTCTCTCAGGAAGATATGGCTTGGGAGAGCCATATGAGCGTCCGTGGCTACGCGCAGATCGAGCGCGGCGAAGTGCAGACCTCGCTGCGCATGCTCGACAAGCTCAGCCGCAGCACCGGCCTGTCGGTGACCGAGTTGCTCACGCCTCATAAATAACACGATTGTGAAATAGTTGAACAACATATAACATCTACAGTTATTACAGTATATCTAAAACAGTTACGGCATGTGGCAAAAATGGGGCGCAGCAGCGCACAGGGGCAACCGCCCAATGAGCATACAAACGCCTGGCAGCGGCAGCTAAGGTCGTCATTGCCGGGCTATTGGTGCGCATGGAACGAAATAGACATCTGTCGTGACGCCTTCTTACATGAGCCGTTCCTGCCCGGATTCACGGGGCAGATCTCAGCAGATCGGTCGGCTGGCCGGGGATCGCCGACTCGCAGGGGACAGCTACCTGACATTTGCCGCAGCCGTAATAGTCGCCATAGGCGATGTTGGTGTCCATCACCATGCGCCCACATAAGGCGTTGCTCTTGCCGCCCTGCAGGGTAATAGCCCCTACCGGACAGTGCCGTATACAGGCGCCGCAGCGGGTGCAGTAGGCGTCATAAGTGTGGTAGGGCCGCTCGTCGGGCTCTATTGGAGCGTCGGTGAGCAGACTGCCCAGTCGACCAGCTGTTCCCCGGCGGGTGATGAGCGCCCGCGACAGACTAAAGGTGCCCAGTCCGCACACATAGGCGGCGTGCCGCTCAGACCAGTTGGTAGTGTTGCCAAATCGAAATTGACGGTCGCCGGGAAAAGGTGCGTCGTCGATGCGAAAGCGCTCGTCCAGCAGCGGTATCATGGCAGTGTAGCCCCGCTGCTGCAGACCTTCGCACAGGTGTCGGGCCAGCTGCGTCACCAGCGCCTGCCCCTCTATGCGGGCATGCAGCCAGGCCAGCGCCGGCCAGCTGAAATTTTGCCGGTTGGCGTGCCGCACAGCAGCAGTAAACGGCAAAAAGAACGACACCACCGATACGCTGCCCGGCATCCACTGTCTGGGTGTCAGGTAGTGTGGCCCAATGATCTGCGGGCTCAAAAAGGTATCGAACAGGGGGTCATCGGCCCGCCCAAAGCCCAACAGCGGCGCGTCAAATATCTGTAGTCCGGCCAGCGGTGGGGCCAACGCCTGCTGAGGGGTGATCGTGTTGGCTCCTTGACCGGCAACGTACTGTGCCGCCCTGCACTCGAGCCACTGTTTTAAGTCGCTGGGCATAGTGTCTCACACCTCCCTGGCCGTATATCTCATATCGTGCTGTGGCGCCCGCGACGCCAGCGCTTCGTGCAGCCACAGCGGGTATAAAAGCGGCCCGATCCAGTGGGGCGCCACCACCGGCAACGGCAGTGAATCCACCTCAAAGCGCTCCGGGTGTCCGGTTAGTACCAGCAGCGGCCGCCGGCATATAGTTGCAGCGGCAACTGCCCGGTCAAACGTGTCGCGGTGTTGGCCGCCGGCGATGAACACCGCCGCCTGTCTCGAGTTGCGGCCCGGCAGGTTTTGGTGCAGCCAATGCGCGCTGTTCATGTCGGCCGCCGGCACGCACAGGGCCTCTTCCAAGTACCACGCCAAATACTGTGCCGCCGCCCGGTCGGGGCCGTCGGCAACGCAGTGCACGCATGTCGGCTGCACCGCCGTCAACCACCGGTGCAGCTGTTGAGCCACCGGTGAGGCCCGGTCATCTCCGTCCGACGGCTCAAAGTACCCCCGCAGCAGACTGGCGCCATCCGTCCGCTCTCGACCCTGTGCGCGGTGCAGAGCTTGTGCCAGCAACAAACTGCCCCACACAGCTATCATGTAGGAAAGCAGTGGATGGCCGGCCAATGCGCCATCACCACACACCGCCTGCCGCTCATGGGCCAACCGGGTAAGGTCGACCAGCAGATGATCGCCCGAATCGGGCCAAGCCCAAGGGCAGTCAGTGGCGCCGCCACCGGTATATGGCTGCCCCCGGTAGGCCTGTACCAGCGGCAATATGCCGTTCGCTGCCGGCGGTGCAAACAGGGGGCACATGGCCACCGCCGCCATATAGGTGGCTCCGTCTCCCACCAAGCTGATCCTTCGAACCGCCGCCAGTTGCGCCGCCGTCACTGTCCGCGCAATGTCGCGCTCAGTCACCGAGTCCATCACCCAGCGCGCCATGCGGGCAGTTACACTGCCGGGTGCAAAGTAGGCCCCTGGCATAAGGCTCCTCCTCTCTATACGAAACAAGCAAAAGCTGTGTTCTATAAGCTAATACTATCATACCGCCGCCATCAGCCACCGGCAAGCTGCATATCGCACAAAGTGACGGCACGTCTCTTAGCAGCAGCACCAGATAGCTTGTTTTTTGCCGCCAGCAGAAGCTTTTCATCCGCAAGACTCCCCTGGGTTCCCCTTTAAAAAGTAGGCCTAAAACAGTTAAAAAGAGCGGGAGGATCATTCCTCCCGCTCTTACATAATAACTTTTTATGGCAGCCGTCCGATGCCCATCACAAGCCGCCCGTCAGCGGCAGCTCAGAGAGTTCTCCCCGGGTCAAATAGGGCAGGCAGTACCTGATCTTTTCGACCGGCCAATCCCACCAGCACAGCTGTTGTAGCCGCGCGACCGTATCGCGGTCAAAGCGCTCCTTTATGGGCCGGGCGGGCACGCCGCCCACTACAGTGTAGGGGGCTACATCGCCGGTCACTACAGCTCGGGCGCCGATAATGGCTCCGTCGCCGATATGCACGCCCGAGAGCACCACCGCCTGGTAGCCGATCCACACATCGTTGCCGATGATGATGTCGCCCCGATTGTCCCAGGCGTCGGTCACCTGCCGCCTGTTTAGCCCCCACTCTTCAAAAAACAGCGGGAACGGATAGGTGGACAGAGAGCGCTGAGTGTGGTTGGCGCTGGTAAACAAAAACTTTGCCCCGCAGGCGATCGAGCAGAACTTGCCGATGACGAGCCGGTCACCGTTGATGGGGTAGTGGTACAGCACATTGTTTTTTTCAAATTGGGTGGGGTCGTCGACAAAGTCGTTATACATCGTATAGTCGCCGACGACGATGTTGGGTCCGGTGACCACGCGGTTCAGGTATACCGTCTCGGTGTCGCCGGTACGCGGATAGGGTGATCTCTTCTCTGGAACAGCCATAGTGTCCTCCTGCGCGATTACGGCAGGCGGCACCGGCGCGCCGGCACAGCGCCGCCCGCATTTATGCGGCCATTCCAGCTGTGGCAATACACCTCTTCAAAATCGTCACCTTCCCGTCGGGCTTTTGCCCGGTATCTCCTAAATAGGGCAGGGCCGCCAGTCATACAGGGCGGCCCGCCTTTTCCCCAGTGGGGCATACTCTCTTATTGTGCGGGATGCGCCGCCAGCACTGCCTGCAGTGCCTCTTTTACGATCTCCAGTCCCTTTTGCAGGTTGTCGTCGCTTATGATCAGCGGCGGCATGATCTTCAGCACATCGTTGCCGCGCCCGGCCCGCTCGATGACCAGCCCCCGCTCAAAGCAGGCGGTGATCATCTCTTTGCTGGCGCCGGGTATGCGGGCGAAATCAATGCCCCACATCAGCCCAATGCCCCGCACCTGCAGCCGCTCGTCCAGCGGCAGTATCTCGCGGTGCAAATACTGGTCGACGATCGCACCTTTGCGGAGGGTCTCGGCCTCGATATCGTGTTCCAGCATATACTCCAGCCCCGCTTTGGCCGACACAAAGGCCAGCTGGTTGCCGCGGAAGGTGCCGGTGTGCTCGCCGGGAGCCCACACATCCAGCTGCGGCTTTAACATCACCATAGCAAAGGGAAGTCCGTACCCGCCGATAGATTTAGAGAGGGTCACGATATCCGGCACGATGCCGGCGCGCTCAAACGAGAAAAAGGTGCCGGTGCGCCCACAGCCCACCTGTACATCGTCGACGACGAGCAGGATCTCATATTTGTCGCACAGCGCCCGCAGCCGCTGCAGCCACTTTATGTCCAGCGGGTACACGCCGCCATCGGCCTGTACCGTCTCGATAACGATGGCCGCCGGCTTGGCAATGCCCGAGTGGTCGTCGCACAGGATCGTCTCGATATACTCGATGGTATCCAGCGCGGGGAACATGTACGGGGCGGGGATGTGGGTCACGTCGTGCAGCGCCACCCCGGCCCCGGTGCGGGAGTCGGCGTCGGTGGTCAACGACAGCGAGCCCATGGTCATGCCGTGAAAGGCGCCCATCAGGGCAAAAATACCGCTGCGGCCGGTGTACTTGCGGGCCAGTTTCAGCGCCGCCTCTACCGCGTTGGTGCCGGTGGGCCCCACGAATTGCAGCTTGTAGTCGAGCCCGCGGGGCGCCAATATGGCCTCCTCAAAATACTCGATAAAGCTGCGCTTGGCCGTGGCATACATGTCCAGCGAGTGCAGGATCTTGTCCTCCTGCAGGTAGCGGATCAGCTTTTCCTTGATGTAGTCGTTGTTGTGACCGTAGTTCACCGCCCCGGCACCACAGAAAAAGTCAATATACCGTCTGCCGTTCTCGTCGGTGAGAATGTCATCTTTGGCGTACTCGAACACGGTGGGGTAGTTGCGGCAGTAGGAACGGACTTCAGATTCATACTGTTCAAAAACGTTCATTTTCCCTCTCCTCGTCAAAAAAGACCAGTGCCAATCTATTTTTACAGGTGGGGCAGCACCGATTGGTGTCATTCACCGTTTATACGTACACAAATATCATATCTCTAGCGGGCGGCGTTGTCCAGCTTTTGCGCAAATCTATAGAAATTTGTAAGGATTACAAAAAGGCCCGGACGATTTCGTCCGGGCCTTTTTACACTGGCGGAGCGGGTGGGATTCGAACCCACGGAGCCTTGCGGCTCAACTGATTTCGAGTCAGTCCCGTTATGACCACTTCGATACCGCTCCATCTATCTGGGCCAGAGCAGCGCTCTGACCTAGATATTATAGCAAACCCCATTTAAAAAGGCAAGTGGGGTGAGCGATTTTTTCTCGTTATCGTTCTAGCACAGCCGGTCTTTAGCCCCACCGCGGCGCAACTGCGCCACAGCGGGGCGTCCCAAACGCCGCCAGGAGCAGTGCGCAGTCAACTGTACGGCCATTTCGGTCCGGCACAAAAGCCCTGCAGCTGTGTCAAGCGGGAGCGGCCCCGCCTGTCGGCTAAAACTGGTGGGGGTCCAGCCGGTCAAAGGCCTCTTTGAGGGCCGGCACGCCCACGGTCAGCGCCAGCCGTACGTAGCCCTCACCACAGGCGCCAAACGCCTCGCCGGATATCGCGTTGATGTGGTAGTGCTCCAGCAGTCTCCGGCAAAAAGCCGCCGAGGTCAGCCCGGTCTTTTGGATGTTGACAAACAGGTAGATGCTCCCCCGCACCGGCAGTACCGAAAGGTAGTCGATCTGGCAGATGCGCTGGTAGGCGTAGTCCAACCGGGTCTTAAACTCGTCGATGATGGCCGGCTGTACCTGATGGCGCAGCTTCAGCGCGTGCAGCGCCGCCCGCTGTGAAGGCGCCGGCGCAGTGTACACCACATTTTCGTTGATATCCCGCATCACCGCCACGATCTCGGGCGGCGCCAAGTTGTAGCCGATGCGCCAGCCGGTCATACAGTAGTCCTTCGAAAAGCTGCACACGGTAATGGTGCGCTCGGCCAGCCCGGGCAGGGTGGTCACTGGGATAAACGGATTTTCAAAGCTGAAGATGGTGTAGATATCGTCGGCGATGAGCAGAAGGTCGTACTGCTCGGCGATCTTTCCGACCTTCTGTAAGGTCTCCAGCGACAGGCAGCTGCCGGTGGGGTTGTTGGGGGTGTTTAAAATAATGGCCTTGGTGCGGGGGGTAATGAGCCCCTCCAGCCGCCCGATGTCGATCTGAAAGTTCTCGCTCTCATAGGTGGGCAAAAACACCGGTACGCCGCGGGCCAGCTCCACCTGGTAGGGGTACGGGGTAAAGTACGGGTCGGGGATGATGACCTCGTCGCCGTCGTCCAAAATGGCCTCCAGCGCCAGCCACATTCCGTGGCAGGCACTGGCCGTCACGATACACCCGTCCCCGGGGATCTCGTACCGGTACATCTCGCGGTAATACGCACCAATGGCCTGCAACAGTTCGGCGTCGCCCAGGGTGCCGGTGTAGTGGGTGTGCCCCAGCTCGGCGTCGGCCATGGCCGCCTCGATGATGCGGCTGTCGGTGGTCAGGTCGGGGTCGCCGATGGCCAGGTTGATCAGGTCGGGGTACAGCCCGGCCAGCTTACCGCTGGCAGCCATGGCTGTATCGGTGTTTTTCCAGTACCGCTTGGCAATGTACTTGTTTTTCATGTCACTGCGCCCCCTATACCTTGGCCGGCGCCGCCAGCGCCTCTACCTGCTCAATGCCGGCCAATACCATCTCGCCGGTAATGGGCCAAGGCAAATACTCCATGTCCGCCCCGGCCAGTGTCTCGGCCAGTATGGGGGCCAGCTCCTCCCGGTCGCAGCGCACGCCGATGTCGGCCAGGCAGGTGGGCAGCCCCATGTCTGCAAACAGCTGGTACAGTTCTGCCAGCTCCTGCTGCCGTTTTTCTACCGCCAGCTGTACCAGCACCCCATACCCCACCACGTCGCCGTGCAGGTAGTGCTCCTCAAAGTGGGGCAGGATGGTAAATCCGTAAAACAGGCTGTGGGCCAGCGCCCCATTATACTTGTCCTGTATCAGCACCGATACCATGCCGGTGGTGGCGATGATGGCCAGCACCACCTGCTCCAGGGCAAAGGTGGCTATGTCTTGCCGGCAGTCGGCAAGCGCCTGCAGGCCGTAGCGGCGAATGGGTCCCACACACAGCCCGCTCACCTGTACAGCCAACGCGTCAGAGTGGGCCAGCTCGTCGTTTTGGGCCGATAGCGCGCACTCGTAATGTTTGGCCACCGTATCGCCGATACCGGCGCGCAGGTACTTGACCGGCGCCTCGGCGATGATCTGGGTGTCGATGAACACATGGGCGGCCGGCCCGTCGAGAAAGTAAAACGAGTCGAAGACGCTGTCGGCCGTGTACACGATCGACTGGGCCGAGGTGGCCGCGCAGGTGGCGGCGATGGTGGGCAGGCAAAATACCGGCACGCCCGCCCGCTGGGCGGCGCCTTTGGCGGTGTCCAGCGCCTTGCCGCCGCCCACGCCCAGGATCATGTCGGCGCCGCACTGCCCGGCCGCTGCGGCAACCAGATCGATATTCTCATAGGTGCACTCACCGCCGTACCACAGCGGGTCAGCCAGCTCCACGCCGGTGCCGGCCAGCGCCGCCTGTATCTTGGGCAGCGCCTTTTCCAGTGCCGTCTTGCCGCCCACGGCCAGCGCCTTTTTGCCGCAGGTCAGGCAGTGTGCCGCCAACTTGTCGTAGGCGTCAGCGCCGATGGTGTAGCTGGCCAGCGAGACAGAATAGTCAGACATAAAGAGCCTCCTTTAAGTGAAAAAGAGAGCGCGGATACACGCCGCCGGGACCGGCCTGCGTGGCCCGCGCCTTCTGAGTAGTCAATAGGGTCAAAAGAAGTAAGATCGCTTTTAATAGGTCTTTTTAAAGTCCACCGCCCGCACCGGCTTGCCGCTTTGCAAAAAGCTGGCGATGTTGGCCGCAGCGATCTCGGCGATCGCCTTTTTGGTCACCTGGTCGTTCGAGCGGCCGGTCACGTGCGGGGTGATCAGGCAGCCCGGCTGCCGCCACAGCGGGTGGTCGGCCGGCAGCGGCTCCGGGTCGGTCACATCCAGCGCCGCCCCGCCCAGGCGGCCGCTCTGCAGCGCCTGCAGCAGCGCCTCGGTGTCCACCGCGGTGCCGCGCCCCACATTGATGAGCAGCGCGCCGGGCTTGCACCGGGCCAACTGGTCGGCCCCCATCAGGCCGCGGGTGGCCGGGGTGTCTGGCAGGCTCATGGCAATAACGTCTGCCCGCGGCAGCAGCGCGTCCAGCTCGCCGGTGGTGTGCAGCTCGTCAAAGCCGGGCAGCTCCGTCGCCGGCGTATTTTTTACCCCGATGGTATAGCCGCCCAGCGCCTGTACCTTTTGGGCGTAGTGGCCGCCGATATCACCGGTGCCCAGGCAGAGCACCGTGGCCCCCGCAGCCCCGGCTCCGGCCGGCAGCATCTCCCACGCCGGGTGCGCCATATTGTCGCGGTACAGGTGCAGGTTTTTCTGCAGGCACAGCTGCATGGCCAGCATAAATTCGGCGATCACGTCGCCGTACGCGCCGGAGGCATTGCACAGCACCACGTCGTCGCCGGGATACACTGCCTTGTCGGTGTAGCCGTCGGTGCCGGCGCTGATGAGCTGCAGCAGTTTCAAGTTGGTCGCCTGGGGCAGCAGTGCATGGGCCGGGTTGCCCACGATGATGTGGTACTGGCCGATCTCCTGCGCGGTGAGCGGTCGATCAAAAAAGGTGACCTCGCAGCCGGCAGCGGCTTCGCGGATCTTCTGCTGCAGCGGCGGGGAAAAAGGGGAGATGACGGCGACTTTCATGGGCTTTCCTCCTAGCGGTAACGGTGTGACTATATTTTATGTTGTTACTGTAGCACAGCCGGGCAAAAATGGCAACGATTTTTTAAAAAATATCCATATAAATGTATAAATATTCTCATATACAACGAATTGTCTCCTGATATTCCCCAATATCATGTATATCTTACACATGTTGGACTTCCAAAGCCCACCTGTATCGCCGCCGTGCTCACCGCCGCATCTCGGTTGCGGCTCGGTTGCGACGGCGCCAAAAATGGGGTATGATAATGGCATAAACAGGCAACACTGCCTGTATAGTAGAAGTAGTGGACAAGGTGTGGCTGCCGCCCGGGGGCGGTGGGCTGCTGTGTGCCGGCGCCACACCTGTGAACAAATAGGAGAAACGATCATGGAGAGACAGCCACAAGAAGTAGATATCCTCATCATCGGCGCCGGCACGGCCGGCCTCACTGCGGCGATGTACGGCGCCCGCGGCGGCAACTCGGTCATCGTGCTCGAGAGCAACGTGCACGGCGGGCAGATCATCAACACCTGGGAGGTGGAAAACTACCCCTCCATCGCCAAGATCTCCGGGGTAGAGCTGGCCACCAATATGTACGAGCAGGCTGTGTCCCACGGGGCCGAGGTGCGCTACGAGCAGATCGAGGGGCACGATTTTTCCGGCCCCATCAAAACGGTGTATACGGCCCAGACCGAGTACCGCGCCAAGGCGGTCATTTTGGCAAACGGCGTCATCAGCCGCAAGCTCGATATCCCCGGCGAGCAAAAATACACCGGCCACGGGGTGTCCTACTGCGCCACCTGCGACGGCAACTTCTATAAAAATAAGGTGACGGCAGTCATCGGCGGCGGTAATACCGCGCTGGAGGACGCGCTGTTTTTGTCCAACCAGTGCCAAAAGGTCTATATCCTGCACCGCCGCGATACCTTCCGCGGCGAGCAGCACAACGTAAATGCGGTCAAAAAGCGCGCCAATATCGAGATTCTCTACAACACCATCCCCCTCGAGATCCAGGGGCAAGATAAGGTGAGCGCGCTGCGGTGTCAGAACGTGGTCACCCAAGAGCAGCAGACACTGGTCGTCGACGGCGTGTTCGTGGCGGTGGGCCGCATTCCCCAAAACACCCCTTTTGCCGACAGCATACAGCTCGATGAGAGCGGTTTCGTGCTGGCCGGAGAGGATACCAAGACCAGCGTCCCCGGTGTATTCGCCGCCGGCGACACCCGCCAAAAACAGGTGCGGCAGCTGGTGACTGCCGCCGCCGATGGCGCCGTGGCCGCCGTTATGGCCGGCAGCTACATCGCTGCCGAGCTGGCGTAGGGGGGCGCACATGGGCAAAAAGATAACCCCCAAAAAGCAGGCCCGGGGCCAGCGCCGGGGCGGCGGTCAGGGGCTGGCCCTGCTCATCGCCCTGGTCATGGTGGGGGCCACCTTCATGCTGATGCGCGGTCTCTCCGGCGGCGACGGCAAAAAGTCGGCCAGCAGCGCTGCACCGTCGGTAGTCACTGCCGAAGAGAACTCGGTCAAAAACACCGGCGAGTACCGGGCGGTGTGGTTTTCCTATCTCGACTTGCAAGATCGCCTGCAGGGCAAGACTGAGATGGAATTTACAAATAGTATAAATTCTGCTTTCGATAACTGTGTGAATATGGGGCTCAACACCGTGATCGTACAGGTGCGCCCCTTCAGCGACGCGCTGTACCGGTCCCAGCTGTTTCCCTCCTCCCAGTATATCACCGGTAAACAGGGCGACCACATGGCTTTCGACCCGCTGGCAGTCATGGTGCAGTCGGCCCACGATAGAGGCCTCACCATCGAGGCCTGGGTCAATCCCTACCGCATATCCAGCACCGAGGGAACGGCCCCCTGTACCGAAAATCCGGGCTACAAGTGGTTTGCCGACGAACAGACTAAAAACGACTGGGTGGTCCAGGTGGGCGAAGGTCTCTATTATAACCCCGCGATCCCCGAGGTACAGCAGCTCATCGTCGACGGCGTGGCCGAGATCGTGAAAAATTATCAGGTCGACGGCATCCATTTCGACGATTACTTTTACCCCTCCGGCATCGACGACAGCTTCGATGCCGCCGCCTACAGCCGCTACACCGCCGCTGGCGGCACGCTCGCGCGGGGCGATTTTCGCCGCCAAAACGTCGATACACTGGTCAAGCAGGTATATCAGACCGTGCACAGCCTGCGATCCGACTGTACTTTTGGTATCAGCCCACAGGGAAATGTGAACAACTGCTACGACAGCATGTACAGCGATGTCAAGACCTGGTGTGCGCAAAAGGGGTATATCGACTACATAGCGCCCCAGATCTACTGGGGGTACGAGCACCCGCTGCCCAGCGCCCGCTTCGACGTCAAGATCAGCGAGTGGAACGCCTATATGAAAGAGCCCTCGGTCAAGCTGTACATCGGCCTGGCCGCCTACCGGGTGGGAGACAGCGAGAGCGGCTTCACCCAAAACGGCGACGATCTTGCCCGCATGGTCAAAGACAGCCGCACCAAGACCAGCTATAGCGGGTTCATCCTCTTCCGCTACGACAACCTGGCCCAGAGTGGCGAAGTGGTGGGCAAAGAGATGCTCAACCTGCAAGAGCTGCTACAGGATAAATAGGCGTCGCCGTACTGCCTGCATGCAAAAAAAGGCCCCGACAGCCGCGTTTTGAGCGGTGGTCGGGGCCTTCTATTTGGCAGAGCTATTTGCCGCGTCGGCGGTAGGCGATGGTAGAGACGAGCAGCAGCACCAGCACCGCGGCCAGCGCCGCGCCCAAAATGGGCAGCAGGGGGATGCTCTTAAAAAATTCCAGAATGCCTCCCCCGTGGCCAGGTAGGGCCATCAGAGCCGAGAACATGACCGGCACGTCCTTTCTGTGAGAAGGTGTAGAGAGCAGCGATCTTTCTCTCTGTCTCTATCATACCCACTCCCACAGCGCCCGGCAATAGAGTTCACCACACTGTAGCTTTCTCGAAAGCAAAACGTAAGATTTGGCGCCGTTTGCCTCTCCCCCACCTGGCCTGTCCGCCCGCCGCCGGGCGGAGACGACACCGGTAAAAAAAGCGGGCCCCCAGGTATTTGGGGGCCCGCCGCCATTTAGTCCTCCAGGTCAAGGGGAATATAGTGTTTAAAAAAATCGCGGTAGCGGTCGTTTTCCCGCTCGGTGAGGAAGGCCAGCACCACTGCCGCCAGCGTCACCAGTACCAGTAGCTTACTCAATAGTTTCACAGCGATCACGTCCTTTTCGCCCCGGGCGCAAAGCCCAAAATACGGGGTCTGGCCCCACCCTCAGTATAGCACGGCCCGGGCCTGTTTTAAAGGGAAATAAAAGGAATATCGGCAAAGCCGTCACAGCGGTAAGGGGTGCGGTTTTGCAGGTCGGTGATGGGGCTGACCGAGCCGAAATGCTCCATGGCCGGGTTGTGGCACAGAATATAGATATTTCCGCGCATCACACTGGCCGGCGTCAGTGTGTGGGTGCCGTACAGCCGGTCCAGCAGCCGGTCCGACAGCAAAAAAGTCAGTCCCCAGTAGTAGCCGATCTCGTTGCTGCCCCCCTGGGTCAGGGGGGTAAAATCGGCGGTGATCTCGCCGGTCAGGTCGTCTATCTGCTCCTGATCTGTGCACAGTTTGCCGGTAAAGCCGCCAAAAATGTCGCCGGTCACGTTGATATAGCGCGCGCTTACCTCGGGGAAGGGACACAGCGAGATCGAGGCACAGCAGTTTTGCAGCTGGTCGGCGGTGTTTTGGGCAATAGGCAGTGTAGCGGCGTTCTCATACACGGCAAAGTTCACCAGTATGCCGGTCCCCTCCACCGCCGCGATGCGGGCGTGTAAAAAGGGTTTAAACGAGCCGCTCTCAAAGGGAAACGAGGTCGGCACAATGGCCGGCAGCATGTCAAAATCGGGGAAGTTGCGCATGTGTACAGCGGTAAAAGGCATAACAGATAGCTCCTCTCGCCCGGTCACCAGCCGGCGGCCGTCAGCCCACCAGCAGCTTGCCCTCGGGCATCACGCGGTTCTTGGCCTGTTTTTTGGGCATCGCCAGCGATATTGCCAGCGATGCGGGCCCCACTCGGCCTATAAACATGGTCAGGCTGGTCACGATGTGGGTCAGCGCGGTGCCCTGTTCGGTCACGCCCACCGATAGCCCAACGGTGCCAAAGGCGCTGCAGGCCTCAAAAATGGCATTGATGGGGGTCTTGGCCGGGCCGGGCCGCATCGACAGGTACATCACGATCGATACGCCCAGCACGATCATAATGGCCATACAGGTGATCGAGATGGCCTTGTATACGGTCTTGGGGTCTATGCGGTGGCGCAGCATCACCGTCTCGCCCCGCCCACGCGACATGCTCACCACCGTCATCACTAGCACGGCAAAGGTGGTCACCTTAATGCCGCCGCCGGTCGAGCCGGGCGCCGCGCCGATAAACTGCCAGATCGAGGCAAACAGCTTGGTAAAGCCGCTCATGTCCGCCAAATTGATCGAGTTAAAGCCTGCCGTACGGGTCGAGACCGACTGGAAGTACCCGGCCCCCAGCTTTTCCAGGGTAGACAGCCCGCCCATGGTCTGGGGATTATTCCACTCAAAGGCGCAAAAGAAGATGGTCCCCCCCACGATGAGCCCGCCGGTCAGCATCAGCACGATCTTGGTGTGCAGCTGCAGCTTTTTGGTCTTGCGCCAGTCCCACAGGTCCCGCCACACCACAAAGCCCAGCCCGCCAATGATGATCAGCAGCGAGATGGTCCCGATAACGATGGGGTCGTCGGTGTAGTGGATCAAACTGGAGTAGGCTCCCTCGTGGCCCAAAATGTCAAATCCGGCGTTGCAAAAAGCCGATACCGCCAAAAAAATGGAGGTGTATATCCCCTGCGCCAAGCCGAACCGGGGCACGAATGAAAAGCACATGATGATCGCGCCGATGCCCTCGATGCACAGCGACACCACCACCACCATCCGCAGCAGCTGCGACAGGTTCACCATCGACTGGGCGTTGATGGATTCCTGGGCCAGCGACATGCTCTTAAAGCCCAGCTTGCGCCCCATGGCCACCGTAAAAAAGGTCACCAGCGTAATGAGCCCCAACCCGCCGATTTGGATGAGGGTCAAGATCACCAGCTGCCCAAAAAGTGAAAAGTGCAAATAGGTGTCAAACACGATCAGCCCGGTCACACAGGTGGCCGAAGTGGCGGTGAACATCGAGTCCAGCAGCGGCGTAAAACTGCCGTCGCGGGAGGAGATGGGCAGGCTCAACAGCAGAGTACCCGTCAATATGACCAGCGCAAAGCTGATGACGATGAGCTGAGTCGGTGACATGGCCGCCTTTTTATCTCTGGGCTTGGCCGGTGTACCGGGGCGTAAAGTAGACATATAAAAAAGCCTCTTTTACAAAAAATTTGCAGGCATAAACCTGCAGCCGTATCCAACGCACCACAAGTATAGCAAAGGCCCCTTTGTTTTTCAATATGGCCTATGCCAGTTATTTTAGACCGTATCTTGCTTTTTTAGTGCGTTTTTAGTATACTAAGTGCTGGCTTTTATAAGGGCCGAAGAATTGCGCCTGTAGCTCAGTCGGATAGAGCGACCGCCTCCTAAGCGGTAGGCCGGAGGTTCGAATCCTCTCAGGCGCGCCAAGCCGCCGCAGACAGTTTCGTCGTCTGCGGCGGCTTTTGTTTTGGCCCCATTTACCCCTGCATCACCCCGCTTGCCCCCGCACCCCCACCGTGGCAGGTCAGCGGTCAGGCGGGTATAAAAATGCCGGCAAATACACCTGTTAAGCCGTTTTTCGGCAGCGGCCGTTGGCGGCTTACACCGCGCGCAGCCGGTTTTACATTGGGCGGTGCCGGCCACCCGTCGCCCCCGGCGTGCGCCGGTACTCTTCCGCCGCTGTGCCCGGTGCCCGGTGCTTTTGTACCCGTCGGCACCCCGTCAGCGCACTCGGCCTGTGTGGGCCCGGCGCTGCTGTCGGCTGCCCGGCAGCTTTTTTAAAGCGCTCACTTTTGGGCAGATATCTGCCCGCTCGGCCCCCAGTAAAAAAACACAGTATTAAATTTGTATAAAGAGGTTTTGGCGGTGCCGCACGCTATCCCGGCACCAGTCGAGAGCGATGTCCCCCTATTAAATAGTATAAAGAATATATAAAGAAAGACCGCAACCGCGAGAGATTTTACTGGAATGGGATCGCCGGTGTTGAGCCGGATGGGCAGTCGGCTCCGCCCCGCCGCCTGCCCATCCATATGCCCCAATAGGCTATTCTATGCGGCTCGCCCCACAATAGCAGCGCGCTGTCCTGTTTTGCCCCCTAATTGCGCCCGCTGCCATATAGGACGGCACTCCCGGTCACACTGTCGGTGGCGCACACACACCACCGCCCGGTCTCCAACACGCAAAAAAGCCCATCACACTGCGCATTTTTGCCATTTTTCGCCCGACGGCGTCCCGGCCGGTCTCCCAGACCTGTGGCCCGGCTGTCTAAAAGGCATAAACAGAGCGGCAACTGCCCCATGCCGGTTAGAAGTTTGACAGTTTTTCACTAGTTAAATTGACTTTTTATGACCTCCGCGGTATACTTTAACAAACGAAATCTGTGCACATGCGGTCTTGTACACAGATGGGCGCGATGTGGGGGAGAGACCGCGCACAATTATTTTAGAGAAGGTGTCGACAATATGAAAAAGACCATGCAAAAACTCAAAGACAAAAAGGGCTTTACCCTGGTAGAGGTCATCGTAGTACTGGTGATCTTGGCCATCCTGGCCGCCATCGCCATCCCCGCGCTCACCGGCTACATATCCAAGGCGCAAGAGAAAGCTGCCACATCCGAGGCCCGCACTGTTTTTGTGGCTGTACAGACATTGGCTTCTGATCAGTTTGTTGAAAATCCGACGGCTGAATCCATTCAAGTCGATAAGACGACCGATACCTCCAATACGGTTGCTAAAGAAGTCGAGAAATTAAGTGGTCAGGCGGTAACATTTACCGATCCTCCGAAAGTTTCTAGCGGTAAGGTAACTTATTTCAAAATCGAGACTTCCGGTGGATATATAGCGGCCTATAATAATGGTAAATACACAGTTACAAAAAAATAGTTAAACAAAATCGCCCTGTCCCGTAACGGGCGGGGCGATTTTACCATGGGGCTGCCCCGGCAGCTCCATAACGCGTGCAACAGCGCCCCCGCCCGCACATCAGGCGGGGGCGCGTTTGCTTTTCGGGGGAGGTCTGCACATGCTGCTCTGGGTGGCCTATGCGTTGCTTTTGGGCATCGTCTTTCTGTTCGGCGCCTGTGTCGGCAGCTTTTTAGGGGTGGTGGCCGACCGGGTGCCCCGCGGCCAGTCCATCGTCAGGGGGCGCTCTTTTTGCCCCCACTGCCACCGGGAGCTCTCCCCGCGCGAGCTCATTCCCCTCGTCAGCTTTCTGTGGCAGCGCCGGCGCTGTCGCCACTGCGGCGCCCCGATCCCCTGGCGGCTGTTTTTTACCGAGCTCGCCGGCGGCCTGCTGGCGGTGTGGGTGCTGCTGTCGCAAAACTGCACGTTTAACAGCACCTTCTGGGTCTATCTGGCCATCTGCTTTGCGCTGCTGGCCATAGCCCTCACCGATCTCGCCTCCATGCTCATCCCCGGCGGCCTTATCGCCGCGCTGGCGGTGCCGGTGCTCGGCAGTCTGCTGCTGCCCCAGTCGCCGGGCCTGCCGTCCCGGCTCATCGGCCTCTTCTGCGTCAGCGTGCCCATGCTGCTCATCACGCTGGCCATCCCCGGCAGCTTTGGCGGGGGCGATATCAAGCTGGTGGCGGTGTGCGGCTTTTTGCTGGGGTGGCAGCGCACCCTGCTGGGGCTCTTTTTGGCGCTGCTCTCCGGCGGCGCCTACGGCAGCTATCTGCTCATCAAAGATCGCCGCAACAAAAGCCGACACTTCGCCTTTGGCCCGTTTTTGTGCGGCGGTGCATTTTTGGCCCTGCTGTACGGCCAGGACCTGATCAACTGGTACATCGGCCTCGTAACGGGCTGGTGACCTCCACCCAAATATCCAGAGAGGAGCGCAGTGTATGCCTCTTTACCGATACACGGCCAAAACTGTAGAGGGCCGGCAGGTCTCCGGCCAGCTGGAGGCCGACGACCCCCGGCAGCTCTCCACCGCGCTGCACCAAAAACAGCTGTTTTTGGTGCGCAGCAAAGAGCTCACCGGCGACGACAGCCGGGTGCGGCTGCGGGCGCCCGAGCTGGCCGATTTCTGCCGCCAGCTGGGCACCATGCTCTCCTCGGGCATCTCGCTGGTGCGGGCCGTCGATATCATTTTGCACCGCGATGTAAAGCCGCGGGTGCGGCAGGTGTACAGCCAGCTGTACCGCTCGCTGCAGCAGGGCATCCCCATGTCCGAGGCCATGCGCCAGCAGCGGGGCGCCTTTCCGCCGCTGATGATCAGCATGTTCTACGCCGGCGAGTCCAGCGGCCAGCTCGACACGGTGGCCACCAAAATGGCCGCCCATTTTGAAAAGGAGCACAAGCTGCACACCAAGATACGCGGCGCCACCATTTACCCCATCATCCTGCTGTGTGTCACCGTGCTGGTCATGCTGGCCATCTTCCTGTTTGTGCTGCCCCAGTTTTTCACCCTGTTCGAGGATATGGATACCCTGCCCGGCCCCACCCGGGTGGTGCTGGCCATCAGCAACGGGCTGCAAAACCACTGGGCCGCCGTACTCATCACGGTGCTGGTGCTCGTCGGCGCCTTCGCCATCCTGCTCACCTCGCCGCAGATCCACACCTGGCTGGATCGGCAAAAGCTCAGGCTGCCGGTGGTGGGCAAACTGCTGCGCATCATCTACACCGCCCGCTTTTCGCGCACGCTGTGCTCGCTCTACACCAGCGGTCTCTCTATGATCAGCGCCCTGCAGATATCCCGCACCACTGTGGGCAACCGCTATATCGACGCCCAGTTCGACCAGGTCGTCGAGCTGGTGCGCAGCGGCACGCCGCTGTCGCGGGCCATCCAGGTGGTCGACGGGTTCGACAGCAAGCTCTCCTCCACCATTCTCATCGGCGAGGAGACCGGCCGTCTCGACGACATGCTCGGCTCGGTGGCCGATTCGTTCGATTACGAGGCCGAGATGGCCACCCAGCGCCTCACCACCTTCATCGAGCCGGTGCTCATCATCTTCATGGTACTGGTCATCGGCTTTATCATGATCTCGGTGATGATGCCCATCTATCAGCTGTACGGCACCATCGGTTAATAAGGGGGAAACCATGTCCACCAGCATCTATCTGTCCAGTCAGGACGTCACCGCCGTAAGCGGCTCTATCGGCAAAAGGGGCGTCGAGATCACCGGTTACGCCACCGCCCCGCTGCCCGAGGGGGCCATGATCAACGGCGTCATCACCGACGAGCGGCCGCTGCTGTCGGCCCTCGCGGACCTCACCAAGCAGGGCCGGCTCGGCGGCAAAGATCTGCGCCTGGTCATCGACTCCAGCTCCATCCTCACCCGGGTCGAGACGGTGCCCAAGCTGGGCCGCGCCCAGCTGCTCGCGCTCACCCGCAACACCTTCGCCGACTCGGCCACCGGCCGCGAGGACCTGCTCTACGACTACGCCCAGCTGCCCGATACCGCCGACTGCCGCCAGCAGGTGCTGTGCAGCGCCGTCGAGCGCCAGCTCGTCGGCAGCTACGTATCGCTGTTCGGCGCCGCCGGGCTGGCACTGTCGGCCATCGGCATCGCCCTGGACGGGGTCATCCAACTGCTCGATATCCTGCCGCAGCTGCACCAAAAACACTATATCCTGTGCATGGTCGACGGCAACGTCCTCATCACCGCCCTGTTTTTAGCCGGCAGCTACCGCATGAGCAATCGCCAGCGCCTGCTGGGCGCCCGGGGCACCGCCGCCTGCCGGGCCGAGATGGCCCAGAGCGTCTCCTCCATGGTGCAGTTCGCCTCGGCTCAAAAAACCGGCTTTTCCCCCGATACCGTGTACTTCAGCGGCCTGCGCCCCGAAGAGCAGACCGTCTGCGGCGAGATAAACGCCGCCCTGAGCCTGCGGGCCGAACCGCTGCCCACCACCCAGGCCTTTTCCGTCCAAAAGACCGACCCCAGAAAGCCCTATGCGGTGAGCGATTATCTGTTTGCCACCAGCGGCCTGGGCGAGAAGTGAGGCGCCAAAATATGAGACATATGCAAAAGAGGATCGATTTTTACGCCGTCTACCGTCAGGGCGGCCCGCGGGCCAAAAAGAGCAGCCGCAAGCTGGGTAAGATCCTGCTGCCGGTGTTGGCGGCGGTGTTGCTGGTCGCCGCCTGGGGCGGCCTCACCCTCGACAGGCTGCGCTTAAAGTCCCAGCTCGACGAGGTGACGGGCTACCTGCAGAGCAGCGCCGTCACCCTCAAACTGGCCCAGGCCAACTCTTTACAAGAGAAGATCAGCAGCGCGCTGGCCGACAAAGAGGCGCTGCAGCAGGCGGCGCAGAACATCGCCTCCTACCCCGACTACACCAGCACCGCCCTGCAAAAGGTAAAAGACTGCCTGGGCGACAGTATATCGGTCAAGGTCCTCGCCTTCGACGCATCGCTGGGCGCGGTGGTGGTCACCGGCACCTCGGCCTCCGCCAACGACGCAGCTGCCTTTGCCGCCGCGCTGCGCGAGACTGGGTTTTTCGCCGACATCACCTACATCGGCTACGCCGCCGACAACAGCTGGACCTACGAGTTCAGCATGACCGCCCAGCTGAAGGGGGTGCAGTGAGATGGCCGATCTGTCTAAACGCGAAAAGTTGCTGCTCTACATCCTGCTCTGTGTGACGATCTTGGCCGGGGGCCTGTACCTGCTGGTGCTGCCGGCAATGGACAGCCGGCTGGAGGTAAAAGACCAGCTCAGCGCCAAACAGTCCCGGCAGGAGCAGGTCGAGCAGACCATCTCCGCCATCGACAGCGACAAGCAGTCGCTGCAGACCATCGAGCAGGATATCGCCGCTTTCCGCGAGAAATTTTTGTCCGGCCCGCAGGAGGAAGATATCGATTCCCTCATCACCTACCTCATGCAGAGCAGCGGCGTCAGGCCGCAAAAGCTCGAGATGCAGCCCCCCGCCGCCTTCTCGCTGCCCGCCTACGGCCAGCAGCCCGCCGCCGATAGCGAGAGCGACCCCGGCGGTGAGCCGCAGGTCCCGGTAGGCGGCGTGCAGGTCGTCGCCGTACAGGTCAGCGGGCAGGGCACCATCGAGGACGTGACGGCCATGGCCGACCTGATCCACGAGATGCCCTATCTGCGCATCGCCGCCATGGATGTGACACTGCCCTCGGGCTACACCTACGAGAGCGGCGCCTACGACGTGATCATGGATCTAGAGGTTTATCTATATGAACAGCCGGCAAACGACAGCGAAAACCAAACAGGCACCGCGGCGTAACAGCGGCTCCCTGCTGGTGTGGGTGAGTGTGGCACTGCTGCTCATCACCATACTGGCCGGGGCGGTGCTCAGCATCGCTATGGCCTACGCCCAGCGCAGTACCGACAACAACGCCGACCGGCAGGCCTATTTTACCGCCCGCTCAGCCTGCAACGCCATCGGCGGCGAGATCTGTCAGGGCACTGCCGGCGGTCAGGGCCTGCTGCAAAAGCTGCCGGTGGGCAGCAAGCTGCAGGTGGAAAATTTTGATTTTCCCCAGAAGATGGGCAGCTGTACCGCGCTGGTCGAGCGGGTCGATATCGACACCATCGATATCGCCGCCACCGCCACGGTGGGTCGGCGCCGCCGCACCGTACACCTCAAACTGAACCGCACCGCCGGCGGCCAGCAGGACAGTGCCATCACCGGCTTTTTTGGCCTGGTCGGCGAAACGATCGAATTTGGCAGCGCCCTAAAGACCGGCGCCGATACCGATGTATACGTCAGCGGCGAGGACAGGTCGGGCTGGGGCGTACAGGTGTCCGGCACCGCCCTCGACCTGGGCGGCAGTCTGTACAGCAGGCCGGGCGTCACCGTCAGCGGCGGCACCTACGGTAAGCACCTGCACGTCGCCGGCAGCGTGGTGTCCAACGGCCCCATCCAGCTCTCGGGCTATCTCGATATCGCCGGCAGCGTCTACTCCACCACCAGCTCCCAGTGCGCCGGCGGGGTCACCGTCGGCGGCACCGTCACCCCCGCCGCCGGCGGCGCGGCCCAGCCCTCTAAACTGCCCGAACTCGATACCCCCACCGTGCCCAGCTGCCCGCCCGACGCCAACGCCGTATACGACAGCACCTTCTTTAACAAGACCCTGGGCGTCTCGGGCCAAAACGCCCACTACCAGATCCAGAAAGACGGCCTGCAGGTCACCATCAACACCGCCGAAGATGCCGGCAACTGCTTTTACTACATCCCGGCGGGCACCACCTTTACCGTCGCCGGGCAGGAGCGCCGCGCCACCAACAGCGGCACCGTCGCCCCTGCGCCCAACCTCTATTTTATCCTGGGCGAAAATGCCCGGCTGGTGGTACAGGGGGACGAGTTCTACGGCTACGTCTACGGCCCGTCCTCCTCCCGCGTCGACTTTACCGGTAGCGCCACCGCCTACGGGGCCGTGCAGGCCGGTACCGTCTCCTTTGACGACCTCACCTTCTACTACGTGCCCCCCACCGGCGGCACCTCCTCCGGTGGCAGTCAGGGTCAGGGCGAAGCCGCCGGCTTTACCGGCTTTTACGCTGCTGCGGCCACCGCCAAAAAAGGCGGCCTGTTCGCCGGTGGCGAAGGTACAGTGCAGTTTGGCCGGGCCGATCTCAACTTGCACTTTAGCTCCACCAAGCCCCTGCAGCTCGAGCCGCACTTCATCAACGTCGGCACCGTCATGTTGGCCAGCGACGACAGCGTCCTGGGCGCCGTCTCCGGTGACATGTCCATCGACGGCGACCTGTATCTCGACAAAGTCGTGATCGGTACCCCCGAAAAGCCGGTCACCGTCACCTGCACCGGCAAGCTGGTGCTCAGTGGCGGCAGTGTGGTGTACGGCACGGTGGTAGCTGACGCCGTGGATATGACCATGAACGGCGATATCGTCGGCAGCGTATCCACCGTGCAGCCGCTCTCTCAGGCCGATGCCGCCCGGGTCCAGGGCAGCATCCAGGCGGTGGCGGCAGTGCCGTTTGCGCACCCGGCCCCCGCCCGCCCCCAGGTGCTCCCCATACCCGATGACTCGCTGGTGGAAAAGCTCACCAACAAGACGACCGAGATCGGCCACGTGGGCCGCGATGCCTACTACTACCTGCCGCAGGGGGCAAACCTCAATCTCAGCAGTCTCACCGTGGCCGAAGACGCCCAGCGCATCTTCATCTATCTGCTCGACGGCGCCGAGCTCAAGCTCGACGACCTGTACGGCGGCGACCCCGAGCACCCCCAGGTGGTGTTCTCACTGGGGGAGGATGCCGCGTTCATCTACAATAATCGCAGTGGACCAAGTGAAGATGCCGAGCCGCTGTGCGCCTATATCGCGGGCGGTACCGGCAGCAGTTTCACCATGAAACAGGGGACCGACTTTTACGGCGGTCTCTACGTCGACAGTCTCGATATCGGCGACTGGGTGCGGCTGCACTTCACCGGCGATATCACCGCCGGCGGCCAACCGGTGGTGCCGCCCGACGAAGACCTGCCCACCACCGGCGACACCTGGAGCTTTGGCATGTATTCCGGTAAGGGGGTGTCTCAAAATGGGTAAACGCCTGCGCGACCGGCGCGGTATGACGCTGGTCGAGACCATAGTGGGCCTGGCGGTGCTCTCGCTGGCTCTCTCCATCCTCTACCTGGGCTTTTTTACCGCCGGGCAGCTGTTCTCACGCGGCGGGGTGGTCAAAAATAAGGGCCAGCATGCCGCCGGTGTGCTGGAGGGGGCCACAGACCCCGACGGTGCCACCGTCCAAAGCGACGAGCGGGGGCAGGTGACCATCAAGCTGTCCGACGGCAGCACCCTGGTGCTGTCGGGCAACTGCCGCGGCGTCACCGACGCCGAGAACGGGCAGATACACTTTTATAAGTACGACAGCGACAGCTATCAGAAAAACGCCGGTTAAAAGCTTTGGCCGGCGCCGGGGAGAGGAGGGACATCCGGTGCGCAAAAAACACAGCGGGGGCTTTACCCTGGTCGAGGTCAGCGTATCCATGGCTATTTTAGCCATCGCCATGGGGGCCACCATCTCCATCTTCCTCATGGTGTTTAACCTCTTCGGCCACGGCGCCAGCGAAAACGAGGTCAAGCAGCTGGGCGACGATATCTACCGCCACCTCTCCCGGCGGCTCACCTACTGTACCCACCTGCAGGTGTTGCCCCAAGACAGCGATATCCCCCACGCCTACGCCAGCGAGTACACCGTCGACGCAGATACCGGCCACCTGTCATACAAGACCGGCGACGACCCGGCCTACGACTTTTACGGCGACGAGTGGTATAAAAAATGCAAGGTGCAGCTGCTGGTCACCGCCCGCGCCGACGGCCGGGTCGAGCTGCAGGTACAGGTCCTGCAGGATGGCAAGGTGGCCTACCGCACCGCCTCCACCATCGAGCTCATCAATATTACCTTGGCCGGTACCGCCCCCGAAGGCGTGCTCGATACCCCGCTCACCGACCCCTACCTCATCCTCGACGACACCGAGATCATCTCCGACAAGGTCAAAACACCGGTCCCCAGCCAAATGAAAGAATATGTGCTCACCGCCTTTTCCGACTTTCAAAAAGATAAAGCCGAATATAACGCTATGGCCTGGAACGATCCCCGCAAAGCGCAGAAAAAGCAGGAGATCATGGATAAATACGGCGTCTCCAACGTGGCCAGCTTTTCCAACGACCAGATGCGCGACTACGTGCGGAGTACCTATTACGGCGGCACCTGGCCGGATATCGACCTGGGCCTCGAGCGCTTCAGTGTCGAGAACACCAACAAGCTAAACCCCTATGTAAAGGGGGACTTAAAAGATATCGCCCCGCTGGAACTGCAGTTCCACGCCGCCAATGTCCCCGGCACCAACGATCCCGATAAGATGAGTATCGTCATCTACGCGGTGCAAAAAGGTCCGGCAAATAGCAACAACCACTCCATGTGGCGCCCGCTGGTGGTGTACGATCCCTACGACAGCTACTGGTATGCGCCGTTCCCCACCACCGGCGGCACCAAACTGGGCACCTATAAAGATGCCAACGTCGCCACTCCCCGCCCCGACGACAAGGCCTATTACGACAACTTGACCGAGCTGTGGAACCCCCTCAAATGACCGCCACCGGAAAGGAAGCAGAGCGATGAAGAACATACGCATCGGCGAGGTGCTGCTGCAGAGCGGCGCCATCACCGAAGAGCAGCTGCAGCAGGCGCTGCAAAAGCAAAAAGAGGACAGCGGCAAAAAGCTGCTGGGTGCCGTGCTCATCGAGATGGGCTATGTCACCGAGCGGCAGATGCTCACCGCCCTGTCGCAAAAATTGCAGCACCCGCTCATCGAGCTCGACACCTATCAGGTCGACCTCACCGCCGTCGAGAAGATCCCCAAGCAGCTGGCGTCCAAATACGGCCTCATCGCCATCGATACCGAGGGCGCCGCCCTCAAAGTGGCGGTGAGCGACCCGCTCAACTTCTACGCCATCGAGGACATCCGCCAGATCGTCAACCAGCCGCTGGCTATCTGCCTGGCCGAGTCCCGGTCCATCCAGTCGGCCATCGAGTACTACTACGCCGAGATCGACGCCAAGCTGGCGGCCAGCTCGGCCAACACCTTTGCCGTGCAGGAGCAGATCGCGGTGGAGGAGGACGATTCCGGCGACGAGGACGCGCCGGTGGTCAAGCTGCTCAACTCGCTGCTCCTGCGCGGCTACAGCACCGGTACCAGCGATATCCACATCGAGGCCGCCGAGAGCCAAACGCTGGTGCGCATGCGCGTCGACGGCATCCTGGTCGACTATGTCAGCGTGGCCAAGAGCCTGCACCCGTCACTCATCGCCCGCATCAAGATCCTGGCCAATCTCGATATCGCCGAAAAGCGCCTGCCGCAGGACGGCCATTTCAAGGTCACCCTCGACGGCAGCCAAATGAACATCCGCGTGTCGGTCATCCCCACCGCCTACGGCGAAAAGGCGGTGCTGCGCTACCTCACCACCAACACCCTCATCGATCGTTCCGGCCAGTTCGGCATGAGCGACCAAAATTACCAGAAAATGCTGGCCATGCTGCAAAATCCCCACGGCATCATCTACTTCACCGGCCCCACCGGCAGCGGCAAGACCACCACCCTCTACATGATCCTCGAGCATCTGGCCCGCCAGCCGGTCAACATCTCCACCATCGAGGACCCGGTGGAGCGCAACATCCCCAAAGTCAACCAGATGCAGGTCAACAACACCGCCGGCCTGCACTTTGAAAACGGCCTCAGCTCGCTGCTGCGGCAAGATCCCGACATCATCATGGTGGGCGAGACCCGCGACAACGAGACTGCCGCCATCTCGGTGCGGGCGGCCATCACCGGCCACCTGGTGCTCTCCACCCTGCACACCAACGACGCCATCTCCTCCATCGTGCGGCTGGAGGACATGGAGATCGAGCCCTACCTCATCGCCAACTCGGTGGTGGGGGTGGTGGCCCAGCGGCTGGTCAAAAAGGTCTGCCCCCACTGCGGCTATGCCTACGCCCCCGACGAGGCCGAGCGCGCCGCCTTAAAAGACGACCGCATCACCAGCGTGCGCCGGGGCAAAGGCTGCCATCTGTGCAACCACACCGGCTATAAAGGCCGCACCGCCGTGCACGAGATGGTGGCCATCGACGGCCCCATCCGCCGCATGATCACCGCCCGCGCCCCGGTGGACGAGATCTTTGCCTACGCCCGCCAAAAACAGGGCATGGTCACTTTAAAAGAAGAGCTTTTGCGGCTGGTGCGCGACGGCGTCACCACCGTGGAAGAGATGCTCAAACTCACCTATTACGCCGATTAAGGGGGAAACTGCGGTGACACTGGAAGAACTGATCGCCTACGCCCGGCAGACCGGGTGCTCCGATATCCACCTCACCCAGGGCCGGCCCACCGTGCTGCGGCGGCTGGGCCAGCTCGTAAACGGCGAGCTGGGCGACGACGCGGCCCAGCAGCAGGAGCGCATACTCTCGCTGCTGGGCGAGCGCCAGCGCCAGGCGCTGGAAACGGGGGAGGATCTCGATTTCTCTTTTGCCTGCGGCAGCGACCGGCAGCGGGTCAACGTGTACCGCCACATGGGTAAGCTCTGTGCCGCCATCCGCCTGCTGGCGGCAGATATCCCCACCCTCGATGAGCTGCACCTGCCGCCGGTCATGCACCGGCTGGCCATGCTGCCGCGGGGCCTGGTGCTCATCACCGGCCCCACCGGCAGCGGCAAGTCCACCACTCTGGCGGCCATGATCGATGCCATCAACCGCAGCCGCAGCTGCCATATCCTCACCATCGAAGACCCCATCGAGTACGTGTACGCCCCCGCCCTGAGCATGATCCACCAGCGCGAGGTGGGGCAGGATGTCGGCAGCTTTGCCGGCGCCCTGCGCTCGGCCCTGCGCGAGGACCCCGACGTGATCCTGGTGGGGGAGATGCGCGACTACGAGACCATTTCCGCCGCCGTTACCGCCGCTGAGACCGGGCATCTGGTGCTCTCCACCCTGCACACCCCCGGCGCCGCCCAGTCTGTCGACCGCATCATCGACGTGTTCCCCTCCCACAGCCAGGGTCAGATACGCATCCAGCTGGCCGGGGTGTTGGCGGGGGTCATCACCCAGCAGCTGCTGCCCAGAGCTGACGGCAGCGGCCGCGTCGCCGCCACCGAGGTGCTGCTGGGCACCGATGCGGTGCGCAGCCAGATCCGTGAGGGCAAGACCCACCAGCTGTCCGGGGCCATGCAGTCCAGCGCCGAGACCGGCATGCACACCATGGAGGGCGACCTGGCCCGCCTGGTACGCGACCAGGTCATCAGCCCCCAGCTGGCGATGGAGCGCGCCGCCAACTTGGCCGAGCTGCAGCAGTACCTGCCCCAGCTGGGCTTTTAAAAGGCGGCTGCCGGCGCGGTGCGGTGCGGGTGGCAGATGTTTGTCCCAACATCTTGCATTTTGTTTTTTTTCGTGGTATATTCTTAAAAGAATAGACAAAAAACATTGACAGAGACAGTAGGTCCTGACCAAAAGCCCAAGCGAGCCGGGGTGGGTGCGAGCCCGGCGCCAGTAGGTCTTTACTGAACATCCCTCTGTAGTTGCACGCTGAAAGGGCCGCCGCCCCAGTAGGTCGCTGCCGGTTTTCCACCGTTATCGGAAGCGCATATGTTGGTATGTGGCAATAGGTGGTATAGCGAAGGCACGGTCTTCGTCCTGTTTGGCAGGGCGAAGACCTTTTTCTTTTACAGTACCGGTCTGTCGGCCCGGCAGCGCATACCGGTAAAACGCAAGCATCTTTAACAGGAGGTCATTTGCATGTACAAAAAAGTGCCCACGAACCTGAACTTTGTGGCCCGCGAACAGGAGATCGAGAAATTCTGGCGTGAAAACGACATCTTCAAAAAAAGTGTCGACAGCAGAAGAGAAGGGGAGACCTTCACCTTTTACGACGGCCCCCCCACCGCCAACGGCAAGCCCCATATCGGCCATGTCGAGACCCGCGCCTTTAAAGATATGATCCCCCGCTATCACGCCATGAAAGGAGCCATGGTCCCCCGCAAAGCCGGCTGGGACACCCATGGCCTGCCGGTCGAGCTGGAGGTCGAAAAGCTGCTGGGCCTCGACGGCAAAGACCAGATCGAGGAGTACGGCCTGCAGCCCTTTATCGAAAAGTGCAAAGAGAGCGTCTGGAAATATAAAGGCATGTGGGAGGAGTTCTCCGACGCGGTGGGTTTCTGGGCCGATATGGAGCACCCCTACGTCACCTACGACAACGACTTTATCGAGTCGGAGTGGTGGGCCCTCAAGCAGATCTGGGAGAAGGGGCTCTTATATAAGGGCTTTAAGATCGTGCCCTACTGCCCCCGCTGCGGCACCCCGCTGTCCAGCCACGAGGTGGCCCAGGGCTATAAAGACGTAAAAGAGCGCTCGGCCATCGCTAAATTTAAAGTCAAAGGTGAGGACAGCTATATCCTGGCCTGGACCACCACCCCCTGGACGCTGCCCTCCAACGTGGCGCTGTGTGTCAACCCCGACGAGCAGTACGTCAAAGTCGACTGCGGCGGCAGCGTGTACTACCTGGCCGCCGCGCTGGCCGACACGGTGCTCAAAGAGGACTACACCGTGCTCGAGACCTACATCGGCCGCGACCTGGAAAACATGGAGTACGAGCCGCTGTTCCGCTTTGTCGAGCCCGACAAAAAGTGCTGGTACGTCACCTGCGACAGCTATGTCACCCTCACCGACGGCACCGGCGTGGTGCACATCGCCCCCGCCTTCGGCGAGGACGACGCCAACGTGGGCCGCAAATACGACCTGCCCTTCGTGCAGCTGGTCGACGGGAAGGGCCAAATGACCGCCGAGACCGACTGGCCCGGCGTGTTCTGCAAAGACGCCGACAAAGAGGTGCTCGTCGACCTCGACAAGCGCGGGCTCCTGTTCGCCGCCCCCAAGTTCGAGCACTCCTACCCCCACTGCTGGCGCTGCGGCACCCCGCTCATCTACTACGCCCGCGAGTCGTGGTTTATCAAGATGACCGATGTGCGCGAGGATCTCATCCGCAACAACGACACCGTCAACTGGTACCCCGACAGCATCGGCAAGGGCCGCTTCGGCGACTGGCTGGAGAACGTGCAGGACTGGAGCATCAGCCGCAACCGCTACTGGGGCACCCCGCTCAACATCTGGGAGTGTGCGTGCGGCCACCGGCACGCCGTCGGCAGTATAGCAGAGCTCAAAGAGCTCTCGCCCGACTGCCCCGACGATATCGAGCTGCACCGCCCGTATATCGACGCCGTCACCATCACCTGCCCCCACTGCGGCAAACCCATGAAGCGGGTGCCGGAGGTCATCGACTGCTGGTTCGATTCCGGCTCCATGCCGTTTGCGCAACACCACTACCCGTTCGAGAACAAAGAGCTGTTCGAGCAGCAGTTCCCGGCCGACTTTATCTCCGAGGCGGTCGACCAGACCCGCGGCTGGTTCTACTCGCTGCTGGCCATCTCCACCCTGCTGTTTAATAAGGCCCCTTACCGCAACGTGCTAGTCATGGGCCTGGTCACCGACGAGGACGGTCAGAAGATGTCCAAGTCCAAAGGCAACGCCGTCGACCCCATGGAGGCGCTGCAGACGCTGGGCGCCGACGCCATCCGCTGGAACTTCTACGCCGGCGCCGCTCCCTGGCTGCCCAAGCGCTTTTCTGATAAAGTGGTGCGCGAGGGTCAGCGCAAGTTCATGTCCACCCTGCAAAACACCTATGCCTTTTTCGTGCTGTACGCCAACATCGATAAATTTGATGCCACACAGTATTCTTTGGATAAAAATAAACTATCTGTAATGGATCGGTGGCTGCTCTCTAAACTCAATAGCCTTATCTTAGAGGTGGACGGCGATCTGGAAAACTACCGCATCCCCGAAGCCGCCCGCGCGCTGCAGGACTTTGTCGACGAGATGAGCAACTGGTACGTGCGCCGCAGCCGCGAGCGCTTCTGGGCCCAGAGCCAGAGTCAGGACAAGCAAAACGCCTATATGACGCTGTACACCGCTCTGGTCACCGTGGCCAAGCTGGCCGCCCCCATGGTTCCCTTCATGACCGAGGACATCTACCAGAACCTGGTGCGCAGCATCGATGCCACCGCCCCCGAGAGCATCCACCTGTGCGACTATCCGGTGGCCGACCAGAGCTATATCGACAGAGAGCTCGAGCAGGCTATGGACCAGGTGCTGCAGATCGTGGTGCTGGGCCGTGCCGCCCGCAACGGCGCCAACATCAAAAACCGGCAGCCGGTGGCCAACCTCTACGTCAAAGCCGACTGCGTGCTGGACGAGATGTTTAAAAACATCATCGCCGATGAGCTCAACATCAAGGCGGTGCACATGGTGGAGGATGCCGGCCGGTTCACCTCCTACAGCTTTAAGCCCCAGCTCAAAATACTGGGTCAGAAATACGGCAAAAAGATCGGTGAGATCCGCCAAAAGCTCGCCGAGCTCGACGGAAGCGCCGCCAAGGCCCAGCTCGACGCCACCGGCTCCATCGCTCTGGCGCTGTCCGACGGCGACATCAGCCTCACCGAGGAGGAACTGCTCATCGAGACCGCCCAGGCTGCCGGGTACGAGACGGTGTCCGATCGCGGTATTACCGTGGCACTGGATACCCAGCTGACCGAGGCGCTCATCGAGGAGGGCTTTGTGCGCGAGATCATCAGCAAGGTGCAGTCGATGCGCAAAGAGGCCGACTTCAACGTGCTCGACCACATCTGCCTGTACCACGCCGGCAACGACAAGATCGCCGCCATCATCGACCGCAACCGCGACACCATCTGCCACGACGTGCTGGCCGACAAGGTGGTGTCCGGCCAGACCGCCGGCTTTGTCATGGACTGGAAGGTAAACGGCGAGGCGGTCACCTTCGGCGTCGAGGTGATCGGCTGAGCGCTCTCCGCGCACCGCCGCCTCCATCCCACTAAAAATACCCGGTAAAAAAGAGGTATCGGATCTGTCTTCCGATACCTCTTTTTCTGTAAGAAGATCACACTGCCTGTTTTTTTATACTGGTCGCCCCCAGGACTGATAAACGGTCTTGACCAACCTGATTAGCCGGACTGCCGAACCGCCGCGTCTTGTGCTATAATGGCGGTGTGCCCTGCCTCAAATAGTCGGTCCTGATAAGTAGTCCCGGTACAGCATGGATCGATACCAGCAAAACGGCCGTAATATGACCTCAAAATGGCAATATCGTGCGCAAACAGTGCGTTTACTGCTGTTTTTTAGCCAGAAAGGAGCCCAAAATGCCACCCATCGACGCCTATTCCCATCAGTGTGGGGTAATGGACAGCTTTGCCGAGATGGTCGCCGCCGGGGTCAAGCCGGTCGCGCTCACCCATCCCCAACCCAGTCAGGCCACCCGCGACCGCTATCTCCCGTACGCCGAAGGATTGGCCGACCGCTATGGGGTGCGCTATTACTGTGAAAACGGCGGCCTGGTCACCGACTTGTTTCCCGCGTCCCTCAACCGCGGCACCTACAACCTGGTCTTTTACCGCGACCGGGCCGCGATCGATGCCTACCTGTCCATCCACCGCCATAAGGCCGCCCTGCAACAGGCGGGCCGGTACGCTGGCCGCCCCCGCTTTTCGCTGGCCTATCAGCTGGGGCGGCTGTTGGGCTACAGCGGCAGCGACATCCGCCGCATGGTGGCCCAAAACGGCGACCGCGAGCCGGTCGATCCGATGCCCGCCCGGCCACTGCCGGTCCCGTGTGCCGGGCAGCCGGTCGAGATAGGCGATATTTCCCGGAAAAAAGATCACTTTTTATCTCCGCTGGCCGCCCTGCTGGAACAGACTTTTCCACAGGCGTATAAAAATTGTGGAGAAGAGGAGGCTGACGCGCTGCTCTCGCCCGGCCGGGTGGCACTGGGGGCGCTGGCTGGCGGCGAGCTGGTGGGCTTTGTGGGGGCTATGCCCCAGTACGGCCAAACCGGCTGGGAGCTGCACCCGCTGCTGGTCGCCCCCGCCTGGCAGCGCCGGGGCATCGGCACCCGCCTGGTGGCGGCGCTGCAACAGCGGGTGGCTGCCCGGGGCTGTTGCTGTCTGTACCTGGGCTGCGACGACGAGTTTGGCGGCACCAGTCTCGCGGGGGCCGACCTGTACCGCGATACCTGGTCACAGATAGAGAACATCCACCTCACCGGCGATCACCCCTATCCCTTTTACCAAAAACAGGGCTTTTCCATCGTCGGCGTGTTTCCCGACGCAAATGGTCCCGGCCGGCCCGATATCTGGATGGCCAAGCGCATTGTTTCAGAGTAAAAAAGATAAGCTGCCGTCCCATACGTCACACACCAAAAAAGCGCCTATTGCCGTGGCAATAGGCGCTTTTTATTGCGTTTTTACAATTTGGTAACAATTACAGGCCCAACCGCTTGGCCATCAGGTCGGGGGTCAAACTGTACTCCACTGCGGTGCGGGCGTCGATAATGCCCTGCTTTTGCAGCTCCAGCAGGCTGCCGTTCATGCTGCGCATCCCCGACCCGCCCCCGGCCGCGATCACCGAGTCGATCTGGTGGATCTTCGACTCCCGTATCATGTTGCGGATGGCGCTGTTGCACATCATGATCTCAAAGGCGGGCTGTACCCGCTCGTCCACCGTGGGCACCAGCTGTTGCGATACCACCGCCTCCAGCACCATCGACAGCTGTACGCGCACCTGGGCCTGCTGTTGCACCGGAAATACGTCGATGATACGGTCTACCGAGTTGGCCGCGCCCACGGTGTGCAGCGTCGAGAGCACCAGATGGCCGGTCTCGGCGGCGGTCATGGCTACATTGATGGTCTCGTAGTCGCGCATCTCCCCCAGCAGGATCACATCGGGCGCCTGGCGCAGTGCCGCCCGCAGCGCCACCACATAACTGCTGGTATCCGTCGAGATCTCCCGCTGGCTGATGATGCTCTTGCTGTGCCGGTGCAGGTACTCCAGCGGGTCCTCCAGGGTGATGACATGGGCGTTGCGGGTCTGGTTGATGCGGTCGATGATACAGGCCAGCGTGGTGGATTTGCCGCTGCCGGCCGAGCCGGTGATGAGCACCAGCCCCTTCATCTTCTGCCCCAGCGCCAGCACCTGTTCGGGAATGCCGATCTGTGCCGGGTCGGGCAGGCTGAACGCCACTACCCGTATAACTGCCGCCAGCGATCCGCGCTGCTTGTACACGCTCACCCGAAAGCGCGACACCCCCACCAGCGAGAACGAGAAGTCATCGTCCCCCCGCTGCTGTAGGGCCGCCGGGTCGCGCCCCTCAGCCAGGTAGTAGATGCCCATCACCAGTTCCTGGGTCTGCTGAGGGGTCAGCCGCTCGGTCTCCATGCGGGTGATGTGGTTGTTGATCTTGTAGCTCAGCGGCAGGCCGGCTATGATAAAAATATCCGACGCGTGCTTGGCCGCCGCCTGCTTGAGGATATCGATAAGTTCCATGACTCTATCCTTTCTCACCGCCTGCAGCAGTGCCTTCCCCGGTCACCGGCTGCAGGTGCTGGTACAGTACACGCCCGGTGGGCTGCCCGCTGGCATCGGTCTGCAAAAGTACCTCCGCCATCAACCGTGTGCTACCACTCTGGGTGCTGTAGGTCAGCAGCAGTCCTTCCTCGGTCTGTTCGGCGCTGCCGCCGGCTGCCTGCAGCGGTCCGGTGATATCCTGCCCGGCTCGCAGCGCCGTTATCCACTCCGACAGAACAGTCTCGGCCTGCTCCTCGGCCGTATAGTACTGGGTGGCGGCATGGTGGGCCTTTTGGGCCAGCTTGTAGTCGGCCCGGGCCGAGGCCAAACTCAGCGCCGAAAATGTGGTGAGACACAGCACGGTAAAAACGGTCAGGATACAGGCGCCGCCCACCGTCACGCCCCGCCGTTTGCCGCCGCTCACGATGCCACCTCCCCACTAGCTCCGGTGTACAGAGCCGTCTGCAGTGAGCAGATGTCGGCGCCGTCTTTTTGTACCGACGCCCGTATCCGGCACAGGCTGTCATTTGTCTCGGTAGTAGCTGTTAAGGTATATGCAGCCCGGTCGCGGTCACTTGTCTGCTGCCACTGGCTGTCAAAATAGATGGTCAGCCGCCCGTCCTGGACTACACCGCCGCCCATTGCCGCCACCTGTGCAAAGTCGCCCCTGCTGGCTTTGGATTGCTCCAGTACCGTCTGGGCCTGCAGGGTGGCTTGGGTCAGATCGGTAGCCCGGTCGCCGGTATTGCTGGCGGCGGCAAACAAGTTTAAACACACCGCCCCCGCGCAGGCAAAAAACAAGATCACGATGATGAGCTCGATCAAAAATGCGCCGGAGTGGCGGCGCCCCGCTGTCTGGCTCATACCGCCGCCTCCCCCCGTGCAAAGCAGACCGAAGTCGCACCCTGATGACCGTAAGCACCGGTTATCGATACCCGTAAAAGCCCGGGCGCCGTCAGCTGCAGCTGCAGCGTGTCCAGTTCCATGATCTGTTGGCCGTCGGTGGGGTTCACGGCGGTGCCCGGCTGTACCGTCACTTCCCGCAGCTGCCCGTTGCCGCAAAATATCCAGGTCTCGTACAGTACGGCCCCCTCGACGCTGGTCAGCACCAATGCGTCCTGCCCGGCCACCGCATCCAGCCGCAGCTCTCCGCCTTCACATTGGCGCACCTTTTGGGTAATGTACACCAGCGAGGTGCGCAGGTCGTAATTGCGATCCATTTGGGTGTTTACATTTTGGTAAACCCGCGAGCCCAGCAGCACCAGCAGCAGCGAGGTGATGACGAACAGGCAAAACAGTCCCAGGCCAAACAGCAGGTCGCTGGTGTGGCGGCGCTTGGTCTCCATGTGCGGTTCCTCCTCTCGCTACTGCTCCTGCGGCAGGTAAAAGACCGATATCTGGGGCATCAGGTTATCCCCCAGCGGCTGATAGTGGTATACGAAGTGGTCGTTGTCTAGCAGCAGACCATAATTTTTCTGCAGATACGACAGGTCTCTCGGGTAGCGGCCCTCAATGGCATAGCACTGCACCGCCGCCCGGCGAATAGCCTGCCCGGCAGCCTGCTGGCGCTTTTCGGCGGTGCTGCGGCTCATGCTGTTTACCCCGCACACCACTAATATCACCATGCACAAAAACAGTGCTGCCGCCCCCAAAAGGCCGGTGTGCCGTCGCCGCGGCCCTTGTATGAATGCCTTTTTCATAGTGACGCCATCACTCCCATCAGCGGCAGGATCACCGACAGCAGGATCATTCCCACCAAGATCGAGAGCACCGCCACCACCGTCGGCTCAATGGCCCCGATCAGCCCGTCGGTGCGGCGCTCCACCTCCTGCTGGTACATGGCGGCGATCTGGGCCATCACTGTATCGATCGCCCCGGCCTTAGCCGCCACGGTGAGCATGCTCAGCTGCAGCCCGCCAAACAGCCCGGTGGCCGACATCGCCTGAATAAATGTCTGGTCGCCGCCCTGCATCAGCTGGCGGGCCCGCTGTATCTTCTGAGCAGTATCGGGGTCCTCTACCAGCCGCTGGCACATCTCCAGCGACTGGTCGGTGTCCAGCCCGCTGGCCAGCGTGAGCGACATGCAGGAGGCAAAGCGCCCCATGGCTGTGGCCCGCCGCAGCTTTTTAAAACAGTGCCGCGAGAGCACTGCCCCGATCTTGCGCCCGCCCGGAGTGGCCCGCAGCACCAGATAGAGCACCGCCAACACCAAGACGGCCAGCAGTACCCACACTGCGTTTTGACTCAGGGCGGCGCCAAAGTGCATCAGTCCCAACGCCAGCGGCGACATGTCGCTGCCCAGCTGCAAAAATACCTGCCGAAATACCGGCAACACCTTGATCACCAGCACCCCGAGTACCACCAGCATCATGGCCACCATCACGCTGGGGTAAAGGATGGCGTCTTTTATTCCCTGACGGATGGCCTGGGTGCGCTGATAGTGCTCAGCCAGCGCGGCCAACACCTGATCGATGCGGCCCGACCCCTCACCGACCTGTAACATGTCGGCCACGTAGTCGGGAAAGCGGCCACACTGGGCCACTGCCGCCGACAGCGGCTCTCCCATTTCCAGCGCGTCGATCATCTGCTGCAATATTTCGCGGCTGTATTTGTCGCTGGTGTCTTCCAGCATCACGTAGAGCCCCTCTTGGGCGGGGATGCCGGCCTGGGTTATGACTGCCAGCTGTTGGCAAAAGCCGGCGATCTCGTCGGGGGCCAATTGGCGTAGCTTTTTCTGTGCTGCCATATCGATACACTCCTTTAAGCGCGGGGGTGCGGGGCCGCCGCTTTTCAGTACACGTACAGGGGGTTATAGTTGTCGCCGTTACCCACAAATTGATTGAGCCCTTTTTTGGCCGCGTCAAAGGTGGGGTCCATGCGCACCCATTTGTCGCCTTTGAACTCGATGATCTTGTTCACCCAGCCCACGCCGTCTATGTGCACATTGATCCAGGCGTGGTACACCTGACCCGAGTACCCCACCACCAGCTGGGTGGGGATGCGCTGGGTGCGCAGCATCGCTGTGGCCAGCGCCGCATAGTCGAAACAGATCCCTTTTTTATTTTTGAGCACCTGGTCCAGATCGGGCAGATAGCCCGCCTCGGTCTGGACCTTTTGCGCCAGATCGGTGTCGTAAGAGATGTTTTTTAAGATGTAGCGATATATGTTCTCCACCACATCCAGGTCGGTGTCGGCCGATCTGGCCAGCTGGCTGCCCAGAGCTACCGCCTGGCTGTCGGTGGTGTACTGCACGTATTGGTTGGTGTGCAAAAAAGGGGCAAACTCGTTTTCTAAAGTCACTTCGGCAGTGGTGCCAAAGGCCTGGGCATAGCGGTCACCCTGCGTGTTTTCAAAGACGTTGATGGTGTAGGAACCATTTCCCTCTGACAGAGGGAACACTGCCGCCACCCTGTCGGTGCGCACGATGTAGGTGTATACGTTGCCGCTGGGGGGCGTGATCTGCAGCCGAACCTTGGGGTTTTGCCCGCTGTAAGTCACCGCAACACAGCCCTGCGCAGTACCAGAGAGATCTACGAGCACCCGGTCGTTGCCCCGCACATCGCTGCCGGTGGGGGCGGTGAGCACCTGGGGAGTGGCGTCCCAGCTACCCTGCTTATCGGGGTCGGGCATGCCGTCGTCGCCACAGCTGCAAAACAGCAGTAAACACAGTGCGGCGCAGAAGACCGGCGCCAGAAATCGCCTTATTCTATGCAATAGCCAGCGCCTCCTCTTTGCCCGGTGATTAGACGGACCAAACTAACCTTACTATAACAGAGTAAATTTGCCTTGTAAAGCGGACTGGTAACAACAGGATATACTGGGGCAGTAAATTGGGAAAGTACAAAAATAAGTTGCATAAGCGGCAGAATTCGAGTATATTTATATTGTAAAAGCAAAATCTACTGTACAAATTTTGGGTATTTGTCACAAAAACCATCATACATATTGCAGAGACATTCCTGCTTGAGACTGCAACACCGCACAGCGCAAAGGGGGGCCACACCGTTGGGTGAGATATTAAAGGTAAAGATGTTAGGTGGGTTCAGTGTTACCTACGGCGAGACACCCGTCATCAAAGAACAGTCCCGCGAGAGCAAAGCCACTTCGCTGTTTCGCTATTTGCTGGCAAACCGCGACCGCATTGTGCCGCAGGAGGAGCTCATCGAGGTGCTGCTGGGCGACGATGACAGTGCCAACCCCCTCAATGTGCTCAAAAATCTGGCCTATCGGGCCAGAAAACTGCTGACCGCTGCCGGTCTGCCCGAAAAGGAGTACATCTACGCCAAATCGGGTGGGTACGGATTTACCAGCAGTTTGCCCTGCCAAATAGATGTTGAGCAGTTCTGCGAGCACTGGGAATTGGCGCGCAATACCCGTGACGGCGAAAAACTCAGCCATTATTTGCGGGCTATCGCCCTGTACGGCGGTGACTTTTTGCCCCGCGCCTACAGCCAGACCTGGGTGATGAGCCGCACAGTGAAATATCAGGGCATGTACCGCGACTGTGTAGAGCAGGCCTTTTCGATGCTGTGCCAGCGCGAGGATTACGAGCAGGCGTTGCAGGTGGCCGACCGGGCGGTCACGCTGTACCCCTACGAGGAGTTCTACCGACTGCTGTATATTTTTTGCCTGTACCAGATGGGCCGCACCCGCGAGGCGGTCAGCGAGTACGAATCGACCACGGCGATGCTATTTGACGAGCTGGGGGTAGAGCCCTCAGAAGAAATGCGGGCACTGTACCACAAGATCACCGGCTCGCTGGAGCATGTGGAGCGCTCGCTGGACGATATCCTCAGCGAGATCATCGAGACCGAGGACGCCCACGGCGCCTATTACTGCAACTACCAGGTGTTCATAAACACTTTTCGCTTTGTGGTGCGGCACATTCAGCGCAACGGCGACTCGGCTTTTGTGGCACTGTGTACCTTTACCGATCAAAACGGCGACCCGCTGCCGCCGGAAAAATTAAAGGCCGGTGTGCAGGCCTACCACAATGCGATCGCCTGTTCGCTGCGCCGCAGCGATATCTATACCCGCTACAGCAAGAGCCAGTTTTTGGTGCTGCTCATGAAGATCGATCAGGAGAACTGCCGCATGGTCATGGGCCGTATCGCCAACAATTTTCGCCGTTTCTGCCGGGATAAAGATATTAAAATGGCGGTCCGCTACACCTCTGCGCTGGCCAAGAGAAACCTGTGAGTGCCAACTGACCTGGTGCAGTCACGAAAAAGTTTATAGAAAAGCGACCGGAGCAGAGTGCTCCGGTCGCTTTTTGCCGTGTGATTTTATTTACCTATATAAAAGGCGCCGCATGCAGAGAGGGGCGCTCCCACCGGTCAAGTTGTCACAATGAGCGGGTCAAAAAATCGGAGAAGAACTTTTAAATGTGACCTGTCTTGTGACCGCCAGATGATATGATTTAGGCATAAGGAAGAGGGGGGAAGCCCATGCAAGAGAGTATCATCCCCATTAACGCCCCCGCTGCCGTATGCCTGTGTATCGACTCGAGTTGTGAGACCGCCCTGCAGGGCAGGGCCTATTACGCCGATGACCAGCCGCCTATCTGCTTTACCGAGCTGGGGCGAGTGGTGTTGCAGCTCGATCACATCTTCGATGAGATCGGCCCACAGGCATCGACTCAGGGCCGGCGCTTTGGCCGTCAGGCGGTACCGGCAGTGGAGAAAAAGGAGGGAACGCCCATGGCGCAGATCACCAAGCACCGCGGAGACAAAGAGACGTTCGTCGTGCAGATCCAGTACCGGCAAAACGCCACCTGGCAGGGCAAAGTCACCTGGGCGGATAAAGATGAGACCAAATCTTTTCGCAGCGCACTGGAACTGATCAAACTCATAGACAGCGCGCTCGACGAGAGCGAGAGCACTGTTTCGCAGAACGACTGAGTGAACAAAATCGGGCGGTGCGAAATATTCGCGAAACAAACAAAAAAACCGATGATCTTGTAGGAGATCATCGGATATCTACACAAAAATTAGAAGCACACACAGGTGAACGAAAAGGTTCACATTATGGTTCAAGAGGGAAGGTGTCGAGATGAAACACAAAAAAGGTTTACGTCGGCTGATATCCCTGATGCTGGTGGCAGTTATGTCTTTTGGCCTGCTGCCGCTGTCTGCCTTTGTGCAGGCTGCAGAGGGAGATACAGCCACACACACCGTAACTTTCTACGATTGGGACGGCAGCCAGATCGGCGAGGCCCAGCAGGTAGAAGACGGTAAGGCCGCCACTGCGCCAGAGCATCCTGGTCGGGATGGCTGGGTGGCCGACGGCTGGGACAAAGACTTTTCTAACGTGACTTCCGACCTGGATGTCACCGCCCAGTATAAGAAGTTAGAGTCCCGTACCATCACCATCAACTATTTCTACGAGAACAGCACCCGCGTTGCCGCTCAGCCCTATGTGGCCAGCGTTATCGCCGGCGAGTCGTTTAGCGACCGGGTCATCTCCCCCGATGTGGTGGGCTTTAGCCCCGATCAGAGTATCGTCGATATCAGCATCGACAGCGTGACCGAGGACAAAGTTTATACGGTATATTACCTGGCTAACGGCAGTACCGCCTACAAGGTACAGTACCTGCAGCAAAAGGTAGACGGCAGTGGCTACGACGTGGTAGACGAGTTGCCTCTTTCGGCCACCACCGGTACTGTAGTGACCGCCCCGGATAGAGAGTATGCCGGTTTTACCAGAAAAGGTGATCTGCCCAGTGCCGAGGTGGCCGCTGATGGCGGTACCGTGCTGCAGGTCTATTACGACCGCAATACGTATGCTATCTATTACCATACAAATGGGGGAAACTATATAGATCCTACAGTGGCCCTGTACGGCGCTGATGTTTCGCAGCCCAGTGATCCCACTCGTGCGGGTTATGATTTTGCCGGCTGGTATGTAGATGAGACACTGGAAAATGCTTATAAGCACCCCAGCACTATGCCGGCTACTGACCAGAGCGTCTATGCTAAGTGGGAACCTAAAAGCAGTACAAAATATACAGTTGTTTACTGGCTGGAAAATGCGACCAATGACGGCTATGACTACGGCGGCATCAAAACAATGTATGCGCGTCCGGGAACTACAGTCAGCGGCAGTGACACGAATCCCACGCAGGGCTATGTTTTTAACAGTGCCAAGACTGATAAAAATGTAGTCGTCAATGGTGATGGCAGCACGGTTGTAAACGTGTACTATGACCGCGGGACCTATACAATTACTTTTAAAGTTTTTAATGATGGATACTTCGATGACGAAGATGATCCACGCGACTATACGACTAAATCAGAGTGGACTATTACGGCCAAATATGGTCAAGAGATCCTAGACCAGTGGCCAACTCCTGAGGAGACTATTAAATGGCATAGAGAAGCAGGCTCTAGCTCTTATTTACTGAACCTTAAATACATGGAAAATCATAACATTGTATTATATGGTACGGTAACGAGTGGCTCTTATAAATATACTGCTTACCACTGTGTAGAGTCTTTGACTCAGCGCTCTGGCGGTGGTCGTATCTATAAAAATGGCATCTACTATGACATTTATGCAACCGTATCTTACAAGACAAATAGTAGTGGCATTACTATAGATAAAAATAGTACTTATACTATTCCCGGCTTTAAAAATACCGGTTGGGATAACTATGAAAAAGACGGTAACAAATATAACCGAGTCGGCTATATTTACTATAGCCGCGATGTGTATACTCTAAGTTTCTACAATAACAATCAGGTAGAAAAGTCTTATAGCAAAGTCAAATACGAAGCCAATATAGAGAAATACAATTACGTGCCTACCACCAATCCCTTTGGCTCCGATTATACGTTCGGTGGCTGGTATACCACAAAAGAGCTTTACCCCGAAAGCAAGTTTAACTGGAACGATGCCACGATGCCCGCTGGTGACCTTCAGCTCTACGCCAAGTGGGACCCGCCGGTATACACGGTCAAATTCGATTTGAACGGCGGCAGCGGCAGCATCAACAGCCAGGAGATCACCAAAGGTGGCCTGGTGAGCGAGCCCCAAGAACCTACCCGTGAGGGCTATACCTTCGAGGGCTGGTACAAGACCGGTGAAAATGCCCACTACCTGTTCGAGCGCGAAGTACACAGCGACTTTACCCTCAAGGCCAAGTGGTCGCCCCGTACCGATATCACCTACACCGTAAAATATGTGGATGAAAACGGTGAAAAACTGGCTGACCCCAAGACCGTGACCGGCCAGACCATGGGCAGCACCGTCACCGAGACGGCCAAGGTCATCGACAGCTATCTGCCGGAGGCCCTGACCAAGAGCACCACGCTCAAGGCCAAAGGTAACGAGATCGTCTTTACCTACAAAAAGTTTACCGAGGTAGACTACACCGTCTACTACATCATTAAAAACGCCGGCGGTTCTGAAAAAGAGCACAGCAAAAAGACCATGACCAGCAAAAATGCAGTGGTCACCGAAAACTACAAGAACATTGCCGGCTACACCCCTGATGCCTATCAGAAAACGCTGCAGCTGGTGCAGGATGAGTCGAAGAATGTCATTAAATTCTACTACACTCAAAATGCACAGGTCAGCTACACCGTTAACCACTACGTACAGAAACTGGGTGGCGGTTACGAGCTCAAAGAGTCTGATACGACCAAGACTGGCTCTATCGGCGCTAAAGTAACAGCCAGTGCCAAAGACTACACGGGCTTTACCTACCAGAGCGCAATCAGCACCGATACGGGTATTATTCCCAGCACCGGTACGCTGACTCTCAACCTGTACTACACCCGCAATAACTACGGATATACCGTAAAGTATTTAGAGCAGGGTACCAACAAAAAACTGGCAGACCCCTACACCGCCAAAGCCGCTTACGGCGATGACTTGACAGTCAATGCCAAAGGTATCGCCGGCTACAGCGTGGTGGGTGAGAGCAGCCAGCAGCTGACCATCAGCGAGAACCCCAAAAACAATGTGGTCATTTTCTACTACACTCTGCGCACCGACCTCAGCTACACCGTCAACTACCTTGAAAAAGGTACTGATCCGGCCAATGTGCTGCGGGAGCCCTCTGTAGTAGGCGGCCAGACCCACGGCGACACGGTCACCGTTACCGCGCCGGCCACCATCCAGAAAAATGGCAAGGTCTACAATCTGGACGGTGCTGACAGCGTGCAGATCGAGATCAAAGAGACCGGTAACGTAGTGAACTTCTACTACACCGAAGCTGCCTATAACGTCACTTACGATGCCAACGGCGGCAGCGGCGAAGTAAAGGATGATAAGACCTATAAGCAGGGCCATGAGGTCACCGTTAAGTCGGGCGATGCACTCAGCTACACCGATCATGTGTTCCTGGGCTGGACCACTACCGCTTATGAGCCGTTTACCCAGGCCCCGTCGGCCGATATCGTCTTCTATCCGGCCGGTACAAAGGTACCAATGACGAGCGGCGGCATCACCTTCTACGCCGCTTGGGCGATCGATCAAAACGGCCCCGACAAAGGCCCGGATGAGATCCCCGATTACGAAGAGTACAGCGTAACTTACAAAGACGGCTTTGGCGATGGCTCGATCACCGACGAAGCCATCTACCCGGCAAACTACACCTACACCGTTGCCGGCAAGCTGTTCGACCGCACCAATTACGACTTCCTGGGTTGGAAAGATCACAACAATACGCTGGTCAACGCCAACTATAAGGACTACAAGATCCTGGGCGATACTACCTTTACCGCCCGTTGGACCCCCACCGCCTTTACCATTACCTATAAGGGAATGGACGGCGCTACGCTGGGCGAAGGCAACGAAAACCCGGTGACTTACACCGTTGAGACCGATACCTTTACCCTCTTTAACCCCGAAAAAGCGGGCTACAAGTTCTTGGGTTGGAGCGGTACCGGCATTGACGACAAATCCGACCAAGTAGTGGTGGAGCAGGGCTCCAGCGGCAACCGCGAATACACGGCCAACTGGGAGCGCATCGATTATTCGATCAGCTACGACCTGGATGGCGGTTCGCTGGCAGCAGATAAGCAAAACCCCACCAGCTACAATGTTGAGACCGAGACCTTTACCCTCTTTAACCCCGAAAAAGCGGGTTACAAGTTCCTGGGTTGGAGCGGTACCGGCATTGACGACAAATCCGACCAAGTAGTGGTGGAGCAGGGCTCCAGCGGCAACCGCGAATACACGGCCAACTGGGAGCGCATCGATTATTCGATCAGCTACGACCTGGATGGCGGCTCGTTGGCAGCAGATAAGCAAAACCCCACCAGCTACAATGTTGAGACCGAGACCTTTACCCTCTTTAACCCCGAAAAAGCGGGCTACACCTTTACTGGTTGGACCGGTACTGGTCTCAGTGGCGCTACGCTGGTAGTCACCATCGAGCAGGGCTCCACCGGCGACAGAGAGTATACTGCCAACTTCACCAAAGACAGCTATACCATTCAGTATGCCGGCCTGGAGAACGCTGTGGTCGAAGAGAACCCCGCCAGCTACAGTGTAGATACCGAGACCTTTACCCTCAATAACCCCACCAAAGACGGCTATACTTTCCTGGGTTGGAGCGGTACAGATGTCGACGGTATGTCTAAAGAGGTAACGGTGCAAAAAGGCTCTACCGGCAACCGTGCATACACTGCCAACTGGCAGCCGGAGATCTATAACATTCAGTATCGCGGCCTGGATGGTGCTACCGTCGCCGAGAACCGCACCACCTACACCATCGAGACCGATACCTTTACCCTGCATAACCCCACCAAGAGCGGCTACAACTTCCTCGGTTGGGAGGGGACCGGTTTTAGCGGTACAGCCCAGACTGTTACCGTGACGAAAGGTTCTACTGGCGATCGCGTCTACACCGCCAAGTGGGAGGCTATTGACTACCGTATCGATTACGAACTGGCCGGCGGCAGCTTGGCTCAGGACGAGTCGAACCCCACCAAATACACCATCGAGACCGAGACCTTTACCCTGCATAATCCCACTCGGACCGGCTACACCTTTACCGGTTGGACCGGTACCGACCTGGAGGGCGAGACCGAGACGGTCACCGTGGAGAAAGGTTCTACCGGTGATCGCATCTACACCGCCAACTGGGAGAAGATCGGCTACGACATCGAATACGATCTGGCTCAAGGCGTTCTGCCCGAAGGCAAAGAGAATCCCGTACACTACGATGTTGAGACCGAGACATTTACCCTGAACAATCCCACCAGAAGCGGCTATACCTTTGCCGGTTGGACTGGTACGGACCTAACTGCCCCCACCATGACGGTGCAGGTAGTTAAGGGCTCGACTGGAGATCGCAGCTATACCGCTCACTGGACCGAAAACTACGACGACACCAAGGCGCTGACCTACTATGTAGAGTACTGGCTGGAAGGCGAGAGCACCTATGCAGCCCGTGAAGTAAAGACCGAGCAGATCTGGGTCGAGAGCGACAGCTACAAAGTCAACGCTGTCGACGAAAAGACTTTTGCCGGTTACACCTTTAAAGACTACACTGTAAATGGCAGTCAAGTGGCTACGCCGATAACCGTTTATAACGGCCAGACCATCCGTGTCAACTACACCATCAACCCCGATGACACCAAAAAACTCACCTACTACGTAGAGCATTATATCGACGGCGAAGAGACCTATCGCGACCGCGAGAAGGTTGAAGTGGACATTTGGGCTGCGGCCGACAGCTACAGCGTAACAGCTGTACAGCTGAAAGACTACACCGGCTATACGTTCCGCGCCTATAATGTCGAGCTGCCGTACGAAGTGTCTGAAAACGGCGTCATCAAAGTCTACTACGAAAAAGACCTCACGGCGCAGAAAGAACTGACCTACTATGTCGAGCACTGGGTAAAGGGCGAAGAAACCTACCGCGATCGCGTGCCGGTAACCGAAAAGATCTGGGTCAACGATAACACATTCAAAGTCACTGCTATCGCCCAGAATATCTACACCGGTTACAAGTTTGACAGCTACAGCGTAGAGCTGCCCTACCAGGCTAAAAACGGCGACGTCATCCGCGTGAACTACGTGCGCGATGACGACCAGCAAAAAGAGATCACCTACACTGTTGAGCACTGGGTGGAGGGCGAGACCGCTGCCCGCGATACCGAACAGGTGACCAAGTCTGTCTGGGTCAATGACGATACCACCGAGGTAACGGCTGTTGCGCAGAAGACCTATACCGGTTACAAGTTTGACAGCTATAGCGTAGAGCTGCCCTACCAGGCTAAAAACGGTGACGTCATCCGCGTGAACTATGTGCGCGATGACGACCAGCAAAAAGAGATCACCTACACTGTTGAGCACTGGGTGGAGGGCGAGACCGCTGCCCGCGATACCGAACAGGTGACCGTGCGTGTTTGGGTTGGTGACGATACTGCCGAAGTGACTTCTATCGCCCAGAACACCTACGACGGCTATCAGTTCAGCAGTTACAGCGTAGAGCTGCCTTATCAGGTCAAAGATGGCGATGTCATCCGCGTTAACTATGCGGCTGAGCCGGCCCCGGTCGTGCCTCCGGTAACACCCGTCACGCCGACCACTCCGCCGACCGACGCCACCCCTGCAGGTCCCGTAACTCCGGTGACCCCTGCAGCACCTGATACCCCGGCTGCCCCCGAGACCCCTGTTGTGGAAGAGCCTGCTACCCCTGAGGTCGACACACCTGAAGTAGAGATCCAGGATCCCGAGACCCCGCTTGCGCAGTCGCAGTCCAGCTGGGCGCTGCTCAACTTGCTGCTGGCTATCGCTACCGCTCTGGTATCGGTCCTGCTGATCGTGGGCTACATCCTGGGCAGAAACCACAAGAAAGATGAAGATGAAAACAGCCAGTACGCCCGTCAGGACGACGAAGATGCCGATATCCTCAAGCGCAAAGGCATTTGGCGGCTGCTCAGCCTGGTACCTGGTATCGGTTCCATCATTGTGTTCTTCCTCACCGAGGATATGCGCAATCCCATGATCTTTACCGATAAATGGACCCTGCTGATGCTCATCATTGCCGTGGTACAGCTGATCATCTCGATCCTGTGCATCAAACGCCGCAAGGATAACGACCAGAAAGACGATCCCGAGGCTGTGAACGCACAGTAGTATCAAACACAAAACAGTAGAGATATGTCTACTGCCTAACGAAAGAGAGACCGCCATATGGCGGTCTCTCTTTTAGTGTGTCTGTGTTGCCAGATCCTGTATATGGGCAATTTTTACAATGGCTGAAACTTTCTGTGCGGTCTGCGTCCCACAAAGCGCCAGTTCGTGACAAGTTCGCTTGCCAGCGGCACGGTGTGGGCAGTATGATGAAGTGCAGATAAAACGGCAAGAGGAGGGGCATGTACAGATGGATTATGGTTTTGTCAAGATGGCAGTGGCTACCCCCGCTGTGCAGGTGGGGGATTGCAACTATAATGCACGCAGGACAGCAGCGGAGATGGATCGCGCCCAGCGCGCTGGAGCCGCTTTGCTCGTACTGCCAGAGTTGGGCCTTACCGGCTACACCTGCGGTGATCTGTTTTTGCAGCATACTCTGCAACAGGGAGCGCTACAGGCATTGCAGCAGCTGTGTGCAGTCAGCAGTCAAAGCGATATGATCACCGTGGTAGGCCTGCCGCTGCAGGTGGGTGGCAAGCTGTATAACTGTGCTGCTGTTCTGCAAAAGGGGCGTATCTTGGGATTGGTCCCTAAGCGCAACCTGCCCAATTACGCCGAATTTTATGAGGCGCGCCACTTCGCCCCCGGCCCAGTAGCAGTTCGGGATATAGAGCTGTTGGGACAGACGGTACCTTTTGGCGGGCAACTGCTCTTTGCCAGTAGTGCCAAGCCCAACTTCACCTTTGCTGTCGAGATATGTGAAGACCTGTGGGTGCCTGCTCCGCCCTCCATCGCCCACGCGTTGGCCGGTGCGGCGGTGACCTGCAATCTCTCCGCCAGCGACGAGACGGTGGGCAAAGCGGAATATCGCCGCCAGCTGGTAAGCAGCCAGTCAGCCCGGCTGTGCTGTGCTTACCTGTACGCCGATGCCGGGGAGGGGGAGTCCAGCACAGATATGGTGTTCGGCGGCCATAATATTATCGCCGAAAACGGCACCGTATTGGCCGAGACACCCCTATTTGAAAACGGGCAGCTCGTCGCCGACATCGACCTGCAGCGCCTGTGGGCAGAGCGCACCCGTATGAGCACCTACCCACCTGTTGATGGGGCATACCGCACGGTATATTTTGAGCAGCGGCCGATATGTACGCCACTGTGCCGTGAGGTGGAAAGATTCCCCTTTGTGCCTGTCGACAGCGCACACCGTGCCCGCCGCTGCGAGTCGATCTTGACCATGCAGGCCCAGGGCCTTAAAAAACGGCTGCTTTCTACAGGTTGCAAAACGGCTGTCGTCGGGATCTCTGGCGGGCTGGATTCTACGCTTGCCCTGCTGGTCACGGTGCGTGCGATAGAACTCTTAAAACGCCCGCACCGGGATATCACGGCGGTCAGTATGCCGTGCTTTGGCACGACCGACCGCACGCGGAAAAATGCCGCTGAACTATGTGCCGAACTGGGGGTATCCTTTCGCGAGATCGATATTACAGCTGCTGTTACGGGCCATTTAGCCGATCTGGGCCACGACCCGCATATCGCCGATATCACCTACGAAAATGCCCAGGCCCGTGAGCGCACCCAATTGCTGATGGATCTTGCCAACCAGACAGATGGCCTGGTAGTCGGCACAGGTGACCTGTCAGAGCTGGCGCTGGGCTGGGCCACCTATAATGGCGACCACATGTCGATGTACGCCGTCAATGCCTCGGTCCCCAAAACTTTGGTGTACCACCTGGTGAGCTATGTGGCAGAGCGCAGCAGAAAACGCTTAAAAAGCGTGCTAGAGGACATTTTAAGTACGCCTGTAAGCCCTGAGTTGTTGCCGGCAAAAAACGGCCAGATCGCACAAAAAACAGAGGATCTGGTAGGACCCTATGCGCTGCACGATTTTTTTCTCTACCATGTGGTGCGCTTTGGCTTTTCCCCGGCAAAGATCTGCTTTTTGGCCGAGCACGCCTTTGCCGAAGAGTACCGGCACGAGACGATCGTACGCTGGTTGCGGGTATTTTACCAGCGCCTTTTCTCTCAGCAGTTTAAGCGGTCCTGTCTGCCCGACGGCCCCAAGGTGGGCTCGATTACCTTGTCGCCCCGGGGGGATTGGCGGATGCCCAGCGACGCCAGTATCGCACTGTGGAAACAGGAGCTCGACGCACTTTAAGATCGCAGTTTCTGCTAAAAAACACCGGCAAGACGCTGTTGGAGACAGCTCTTGCCGGTGTTTTTTCTATTTGCTTGGTGTAACCTTGTGCGACAGTAAAGGGGCCGCAACTACTCTTCGACACGGCCCTGCCGCAGTACTTGCAGGGCAGATTCTTCCTCGAACTGGCGGGTATACAAGTCGCGGTAATAGCCGCCTTTTTGCAGCAGCTGTTGATGGGTGCCGCGCTGCACCACCCGGCCGTCTTTGACTACCAGTATAACGTCAGCTTTGCGGATCGTGGACAAGCGGTGAGCAATGAGAAAAGAGGTGCGGCCCTGCAGCAGTTTTTCGGTGGCGTTTTGAATGAGCTGTTCGGTGCGGGTGTCAATAGAAGAGGTGGCCTCATCCAGCACAAAAATACGCGGGTCAGAGAGGACCGCCCGGGCAAAAGAAATGAGCTGCTTTTCGCCGGTAGAGAGCAGGTCGCCCCCTTCACCCACATCGCTCTGGTAGCCGTCTTTAAGGCGGGCGGCAACTGCGTCGGCATGAACGCTCTCGGCCGCGGCAATAACTTCCCGGTCGGTGGCGTCCAACCGTCCGTAACGGATATTTTCCATCACAGTGCCAGAAAACAGGTGGGGACTCTGCAGCACATAGCCGATATTTTGGTGCAGCCACAGCTGCGAGCGCTCGCGGTAGTCGCGCCCGTCGATGAGGATCTGACCCTCGGTGGGCTCAAAAAAGCGGCAGGCCAGGTTTACCAGCGTACTCTTGCCGGCACCGGTCTCGCCCACGATGGCCACAGTGGTGCCGGCGGGAATGTGCAGATCGAAGTGGCGCAGCACATAATCGCCGCCATCTGGGTATTTAAACGAGACATCGCGAAATTCTATATCGCCGACAAGCGGTTCCCAATTTTGCTTTAGAGGGCTGAACACATCGCCGTAGCGCGCGGTCACAGCGGGGCTGTCGGTAATGGCGGGCTGCTGGGAGAGCAAGCTGTTTACCCGCTCGATATTGGCCTGTACCGAAATGACATCCGAGAGGATGCGGGCGATCTGCTGAATGGGTTCGAAGATGCTGACGGCGTAGCTGATAAAAGCCGACAATGTGCCCAACAGCAACGCGCCTTCGGCGACCATATTGCCGCCACTGGCCAGCACGATGGCGGTGGCCAGCGACCCCAAAAACACTACGGTGGGGATATAGACAGCCCCCAGTCGGGCGGCCTTGACCGAGGCGCGCTGCATCTGTCCTGTGAGATGTGAGAACTGCTGCTCGTTTTGCTGCTCGATGACCAGCGTTTTAGAGGTCTTGGCCCCGGTGATCCCCTCGTTGTAAGCCCCCATAATGGTAGAGTTGAGCTGCCGCATCTTGCGGTTTTGGCGCAAAATGCGCTTTTGAAAATAGACAGTGAGCAGACTGATAGCCGGTACGATGAGCGCAATGAGCAGTGCCAGCCGGGCATTTAGGGCCAACATGGCGCAAAAGGTGCCCAGCACATAGGTCAGCGCCCAGAGAATATCGACCAGGCTCCAGGCCACCAAGCCGGCAATGCGGTTGGTGTCGCTCATGACCCGGGCCAGCAGATAGCCCACAGGCTTTTGGTTGTAGTAGGAAAAAGAGAGCTTTTGCAACTGTACAAAACAGGCCCGTTTTAGGTCTTTGCCCAGCTGCATCTCTGCCACCATAGAGCCGCGGGTAAAAAATACCACCGAGAGCGCCTGCAATGTGCAGACAGCCAGGTAACACAGGGCAAAAACACCCAGACCCTGCAGCGTGCCGGTCTGTATAAAATGATCGATAGCATAGCGCTGAAACAGAGGGTAAGAGATATCGATGGCAGCCACCAGCAGGTTGAGCCCCACCACCGCCGCCAATATTTTTTTGTAGGGGCGCAAAAACGGCAGCAGCGACTTCCACACAGACCCGTCAATGCTGCGCCTGGCGCGCGCCCGCCGCTCAGTCTGCTTCACGGCCCACACCTCCCTCTTTTAAGCTGGCGGCATCTTCACCGCGCAGCTGTAGATCGTAGATACTGCGGTAAATACCGCCCTTTTGCAGCAGCTGTTGATGGGTGCCCATTTCGGCGATCCGGCCGCCGTCGAGCACCATGATACAGTCGGCGTGCAGCAGTGTGGTGACCCGATGCGAGATGAGGATCACAGTGCTCTGGTGCATGTGCGCATCCAGGGCGGCACGGATCTTGGCGTCGGTCTCGGCGTCGACAGCCGAGAGCGAGTCGTCGAGCACCATGATGGGGGCATTTTGCATGAGCGTGCGGGCAATAGCCACCCGCTGTTTTTGCCCGCCCGAGAGCGTGACGCCCCGCTCGCCCACCAGTGTGTCATACCCGTCGGGAAAGCGGTCGATAGCGCTGTGCACACAGGCGGTTGAGGCAGCGCGGCGGACCTCCTCGGGAGAGGCGTCGGGGTGGGTGGCGGCAATGTTTTGGTGTACAGTGCGCGAAAAGAGAAACGGCTCTTGCAAGACCATGCCGATATTGCGGCGCAGCCAGGCGAGTTCGATATCGGCGATATCGGCGCCGCCGATGGTGATGTGGCCGCCGTCTGGCGGCAGATCGTACAGCCGGTCGAGCAGGTGGATGAGTGTCGATTTTCCCGAGCCAGTATCGCCCAGAATACCCAGTGTGGTACCGGCCGGGATCGTGAAACTGATATCGTGTAGCAACGGCTTTTGCCGGTCGTAGCCAAAAGTGACGTGTGAAAAAGAGATGTCTCTATCCATCGGGGGGCGCTGTGCGCCGGGGCGGTCACTTTCCGGTGTGCAGTTTAAAATGTAGCGCACCCGGTCCATAGAGACGCCGGCTTTGCTCATTTCAGACAGAATGCGCCCCAGGCTGCGCACCGGCCAGATCAGGGTGAGATTATAAGAGCAGAATGCCAAAAATTCCCCCAGAGTTATGGCGCCGCTGGTGGCCTGGACCGTACCGGCTACAATGACGGCGATGATCTGCAGGCTGGTGATCATGTCGCCAATGCCCCAGTAGTAGCTCTGCAGATAGCCGAGCTTGATCCACAGTTTGGCGAAACCGGTGTTTTTCTCGTCGAAGCGGTCCAACTCAAATTGTTCGCGGCCAAAGGCCCGCACCACGCGCACACCGGTTAGATTTTCCTGCACCACCGATGAGAGCTCGCCTTCGGCCTCGTCGGCCGCTAAAAAGCGGCGGGCTATCTGGCGGTAAAAGATGGCCGAATAGAGCAGGATAAGCGGTAAAAAGGCGGTGGCGATGAGCGAGATGGAGATGTTCATAGAAAACATGACCCACAGCGAGATGCCCAGCAGCGAGCTGGTACGAAACACCTCTAGCAGCTGGCTCGAAACAAAGCTGCGCACCACCTCTACATCAGAGGTGCAGCGCTGGATGATCTCGCCGGTCTGGTGGGTCATATGCCAGGCGTAGGGCAGCTTTTGAATGTGGCTGTACAGCGTGTCGCGTATGGACTTGGTAAAGCGTTCTGACCCGCGGGCGATGCTGACCCGGTAGAGGTATTGCGATAGCCAGGCCAGGGCCGAAATGAGCAGGATGAGCCCGGCGGCCAGCAGCAGGTCGCGCCGAGTGCCAGGTGCCTGACCCAAAATGGGCCCTGCCAGTAGCGGGTCTAAAAAGCTGGGCTGTCCGCCGAGTATGCTGTCGACGGCCACCTTGACGATCTGCGGCAGCAGAGCGCCCAGGGCAGTGCCGGCCAGTGAAAAAACGACGGCGCTGACAAAGTGATGGGCAGACCCGCGCAAAAAACGGCCGATGAGCCCGGCGCGGGTGATCTGTTCTCGGGGCATATATAAAGACCTCCTCTCTTATAAAACGGTACAAGTATAAACAGTATACCATATCTTGAGATCAATGGCAGCACCTGGATAAAAAAGCCCAGACCGGCGCTGTCGAGCGGGCGTATTTACGCTTTGTTCAAACAATAGCGATTGATTTTGACCGGTGCCGATGGTACAATTTATGTATCCTTTACGCGGGGACAGGTACTTTGGATCACCTGCCCCCGCTCGGCGCAGTTTGGCGCCACATACCTGACAGCAAAGGGGGGTAGCCAGTGGCACGGCAGAATGGATTTTTCGAGCGCGAGAACGGGCAGCAGGTGTTTGCCCAAATGCAGCCCGAGCAGGACCCACTGCGCCGTCACACCGGTGTGGGCCTGCGGCCCGACTTGGCCCCCGAGGACGAGGAGGGATATGCCTACGCCCCGGGCTACGGCTTTATACGGCTGTCGCGCAGTGAGCTGCAGCGCGCCAAGATCCGCCGGGCAGCCAATGTATTGGGCTTTGGGGTGATGCTGTCGGTATTTTTAAATTCAGTGGTCTCGAGTACACTGCTGCGGGTGGTGGCGCCGGTGCTGCCGGGAGTGAGCGTGCTTGAAAACGGCGATATTTTGGCCTCGCGCCCGGCACTCTACACCATCCAGCTCCTGGTCTACATATTTAGTCTGCTGCTGCCTTTTTTGCTGGTCGGTGCACTGCTGGGTTATACGCCCAAGCGGGATCTGCCCCGTCGGCGGGCACAACTGCCCTACCTGTGTATGGCGGGCCTTTTTTTGCTGGGCCTCAATGTGGTGGGCAGTATGCTCTCGGGGCTGTTTACCAGCATGGCCGCCCGCGGTGGTGTGCGCTTTATCCAGCAGTACGCCGGGTCGAGCACCAGCTGGCGCAGTTTGGCGGTATATGCGGTGCTGTGGTCGGTAGTGCCGGCAGTGGTGGAGGAACTGGTGTACCGGGGCGCAGTGCTGCAGCCGCTGCGGGCCATGGGCGACCGCTTTGCCGTGGTGGTGAGTGCTGCGGTGTTCGCCATGGGTTGTCGCAGTGTGGTATCGGTGCCGGGAACCTTTTTTGTGGGCCTGTTTTTGGGCTATGTGGCTATAAAATCCGGCTCGATCTACACCTGCATGATCCTGCACGGTCTCAACAGTGCCTTTGCCATTTTTATGGAGGGGGCCCAGCCGTTGATGGGGCGGGGAGCCTATCAGGTGTTTTTGTGGAGCACCTGTGCGCTGGTACTGCTAGGCGGTATCCTGGCAGTGATCCTGATGGCTCGGCGCAGCAGCAGTATGTTTGCCATCACCGACTTAGAGGACGTAAATACCCTGACTACCAAGCTGTCCACCTTCGTCTCGTCCAGCGGGTTTCTCATCGCGGCGGGCGTAGTGCTATTTTTGCTGTTGGGACAGTTGAGGCTTACCGGATGAGCGGGTCGCAGCGGCTCAGCCCCGAGGAGATAGAGCGCTTTATGGCGGCGGCGATTGAGTGTGCCGAGATCGCCGCCGCTCAGGGAGAGGTGCCGGTAGGAGCGGTGGTGGTGCGGGAGGGCCGTATCGTGGGATGGGGCTACAACACCCGCGAGCACACCAAAAATGCGCTGGACCACGCCGAGATGAAGGCTATAGACATGGCCTGCCGCAACTTGGGCGGCTGGCGGCTGCCCGGCTGTGCGATCTTGGTGACGCTGGAACCCTGCAGCATGTGTGCGGGGGCCATTATCAACGCCCGTATCGACCAGGTGTACTACGGCGCCAGCGACCCTAAATTTGGCGCCTGTGGCAGTGTGACCGACCTGTTTTCCCAGCGGTTCACCTACCTGCCCCACACCGTGCAGGGCGGGGTAGAGGTCGGCCGCTGCCGGGCGCTGCTGGGCAACTTTTTTAAGGAGCTGCGGGCCCAAAAGAAGGCCGCCCGTTCGGCTGCCGGCCCCCCTGAAAATACGACTGAGGAGCAAGATACATGAACACCACGGCAGTGATCTACAAGAGCCGTTACGGCAGTACGCGCCGCTATGCCAGCTATATCGCCCAGGAGTTGGGCGCCGACCTGTACAGCTGGGAACAGATCGATGCCGGCCAGCTGCTGGAGTACGAGAAACTGGTATTCGGCGGTGGGCTGTATGCTGGAAAAATGGCCGGAATAGGAAAGATCAAAAAATACCTGCCCCAGCTGTGGGGCAAAAAGATGGCTGCCTTTACAGTGGGCCTGACCCCCTGTAGCGATGCCGGCTACTATCGGCAGGTAGACAGCCACAACTTTAATTCCGAGATGCGGGCCGCCATTCGGGTGTTTCACTACAGCGGCAATCTGGAGTACGACCAGCTGGTCTTTTCTCATCGGCTGCTCATCGGCCTTTTGCGGCGGGGTCTTCAGAAAAAGGGCAGTGATGACCACACCTCTGCCGATGAGGGCCTGTTGACCGCGTTGGATCGGCACGAGGACTGTGTGGATGTCGACCAGACGGTGGAGCTGCTGACGTATATGCAGGAATAGAGTATCGGCTGGAAAACAGCTTTTGGAAGTGAACGCGCCCGGATGAGACCGGGCGCGCTTTTTGGTATAGAAGAGACCGTATGACAGTAGAGTTCAGATCGCTGGCCCGCGGCGATTACCGTGCTGCGCAAGCGATGATCGTGCCTGGCGCACCAAAAATGCAGTGGAGCTGTGGGTGTACAGCCGCTACTTCTGATGGCTGGAGATGACGCGCGCCACCAAGGCGATCGGTGTATACATCGACGAAATGCTGGTGGGCGTACTGCTGGCGGATATAGAAGGGCAGCCAAAACTGGGAGTGCCGGTACTGTATGGGGTACTGGTAGAGGTAAAGGTGAAGGCGGTGTCGCTGCTGTTATAAGTGTTTTACAGCGGGCACGCAGACCTGTACGACACGGCGAACGAGGAGATGCTCCGATCCTTTCAAGAGCGCTGTAGACGCAGGGAAAGATCGGCTTTTTGCCGTTGACCCCGCACAATAGACAGTGGTATAGAAACGTTGCTGCTGCGTGCGTTAGAGCAAAAAGAGCAGGGGAACAAGATCCACCTCTTTACAGATTCGGGCTGTACATACCAGTTTTACGCGTACTGGGGATCTAGCCGGGCGGGGACGCGGGAGATCGTGCTGGGCCCGAGTGGCAGAAGCAGCAGCGCTCTTGTTACTTGTATCACAAGCAGCTGTGGGTAGATCTCATATAAACAGACAGATCTTAATAGGTATGGCGCTCGATATACATAAAGACCGGGCGGAGCTATGATGCTCCGCCCGGTCTTTATGCATGTGGAATACTGTTTCGCTGTATGAGGTATTGTGGGGCACCGGGGAGTTAGACTCTGCCGTAGTGCTCATTTACCAGCTGCTCAATGGTAGACAGATCACAAATGCCGCCGCGGGGACCAAATACGGTAATGGCTCTGGCGGCTGCCGCATTGGCGAAACGCGCACAGTCATCCAGCGGATAGTCGTGCAGCATGCGGTAGACAAAGCTGGCGTTGAAGGTGTCGCCAGCACCGGTAGTGTCGATCGGTTTGGTGGGGATACCGGCTACCCGATAGCTTTTTTCGGGGGTGTGTACTTCACAGCCGTCGGCACCCAAGGTAATAACGACGACCTCGACCCCGTAGCCAAAGAGCGTTTGCAGGCACTCCTCTTTTGACTGCTGTTTGCGAAAAGCGTCGAACCCCTGATCGTTAAAAGAGAGCGTATTGGCGCGGGTGATGTAGGTGAGGTCGTTATCCTCCTCTACCAGACCCTCCACATCCAAAAACAGTTTACAGCCGTTGGCTTTGGCCTCATCTAAAACGGCAGGAGCATTTTCGATCTGCTGCAGTGTGCGGATAATGGTATAGATATAGGTGGCCCCATTTAACAGCTGCTGATGGTGGGGCGTTATGATGCGGGGTGCGCGCTTTGTATCTACCACGCACACCACTCGCTCACCTTCTTGGGTGACGATGATACATTTGGGGTCGGCCATCTGCTCGTCGAGCATGATGTAGTCGACGTTCATGCCCGATTTGCGGATCTCCTCCTTGATGTGGCGGCAGACCGGGCTGTCGCTCTGGGCGTCGATAAGATAGGTCTGGTGACCGTAGCCGGCCATCACTCCGCCGGCGTTGGGCACCATCCCCCCCACCAGGCTCCCCTGGGGCACTAGCATCATCTTGTCTCCCATCTGGCCCCAGCGGTTGGTCTCGTAGTACTCGTCCATGCAGGCTTCGCCGATGAACACTACATAGCGGTCGTTTTTATCGCTCATAGATCTCTTGCCTCTCTTATGAAAAGAAGTATTGGGGTAAAAAGGGGCGCCTGCTCAAAAGATACCCGGCCCTGTGTATTGGGCCGGGTATCCCGGTAGCGGGCGCGCCCGCATACATGTGTAGGGTAAGTTTAGTCGATCAGCGCGTCAAGGGCTTTGGCGGTCCCCTCAAGATCGAACTTGTTGACCCGATCGATGGTGGTCAGGTAGTGAGCCGGCAGCGCATCGATACCGGCGTAGGCACCGGCGATAGAACCGACGATGGTGGCCACGGTATCGGTGTCGTCGCCCATGTTGACGGCGGCCAGGATAGCCTCGACCGGATCGCCTTTGGCGGCAATGAGCAGGCCAAACGCCGCGGGTACTGCCTCGTTGGCGCGCAGGCCACAGCCGATGATGGCGGCGATCTCACGCATGGCATCCTCTAAGCTCTCGCTCTGCATGGCGATGGAGACGGCCAGCTTGATGCGCTTTTCGACCGAGGCGCCAGCCAGCCGCTTGCCGACTTTGCCGCCTTTTTCGTAGCCCACGCGGGCGCCGTACAGGCCGGCCTCAACAATGCTAAACAGGTCGGCGTCGTCCTCCATGGCTTTGGCACAGGCGGCTGCTACTGCGCAGCCAGCAGACAGTGCGATATCGTTGCCGTGGGTGGGCATGCACATGGTGATGGCATCGTCGATGGCAGCATCCAGGTCGCCGGGATGGATGTAGCCGACTGCTTCGATCTTCATGGCCGAACCGTTAGAGGCCTTGGCGTTGTCGCAGGCCAAGAAGGGGTAGGGACCCTGTACCGGATGGCCCTGCAGGGCATAAACGGCAGCTTTGGTGGTGGGGCCGGCAAAGGCCTCAAAGTAGCGGGGGTCGGCCGCCCAGTCGAGCAGGGCATCAGAGGCGGTCTTGTCGTTGATGACGCCTTTGTTTTTGATGATGGCCAATGCGGTGTAATACGCAAGAGAGAAGTCGTCGCTGACAAGTCCAGCCTCGGCGCCGCGGGCAAAGGTGTCTTCCGGTGCCTGGCGGAAATCGCGTACAAAGCCGCCGAAATACTCTTTGATCAGGTCCATAGATCTGGTCTCGGTGACGGTGCCGATCGAATCAGCCGCAGCAGCCAGTGTGAGGCCGCCTAAAATTCTCTTATAACGCTCCATAATCGTGTTCCTCCTGAAATATTAAATATTACGGTTGTATGTGTAGCAGCCGTCGCCGGCTGTCCGTGCGCAAAACAGTTTTACTGCTGGCCATAAGACTGCATAAAGTCTTGTACGGTAGCCACATCAGTCACCCCGCCCTGAGGGCCAAGCTGAGTTACGGCCCGCGCCGCGGCGGCAGCGGCGAATACGGCCGCCTTTTTCAGGCACATGCCCTGCAGCAGCCCGTAGACAAAGCTGGCGTTGAAGGTGTCGCCGGCCCCGGTGGTGTCGATCGCCTTGACCGGAAAAGCGGGGTAGTCAAACAACATATCTTTCGAGTAGACGCTGCCGCCCTTACTGCCTTTGGTGATGACCACCAGCTTGGCGCCGTTTTCCAGCAGTGTCTTGCAGTAGATGAGCTCGTCTTTGCCGCCCGAGAGCACCTCGAAATCGTGGTCGTTGACAAAGATGATATCGCACAGCGGCAGGTATTTCTGATGGATCTCGTCGGGCTGATAGCTCTCCATATCCACGCAGACCGTGGCCCCGCACGCCTTGGCTTTGGCGATGACTTCATAGCCGTTTTCAATGCCCTCGATCTGGTCGAGGGTGGTGTAGATATAGGCCGCTCCACAGAGCCCCTCGATCTGCTCAGGGGTGAAGGAAAAGCGCTCGTGCTCCTCGGGAATGCCCACAAAGATGGTGCGCTCGCCGTCGACCAGATAGATGTTGCAGACGCAGGCAGTATAATTTTTATCCTGCCGGTAATAGGCCATATCCACCCCGCCGGCTTTGAGCGTATCGAGTACGAACTGACCGTCGGGGGTGGTGTCGACCATGCCCATAAGATAGGTGTGGGCACCGTAACCGGCCAGCACATTGCAGGCGTTAGAGACCAGACCACCCACATATTTGCCAATGGGCCGGGCCACGATCTGCACGCCCAGTTTGGGCCAGTGGGAAAGCGTAAAGTAGTTGTCTACTCCGCCGCTGCCCACACAGATGACGTATTGTTCTTTTTGCATATAATAACCCTCACTTTCGTCTGTGTAGCGCGGGGGTATGCCCCGCTATGCACACAGAGTCAGTAACTGTCACCATTTTTAAAGTAGCCGCCTTTTTGCCGCTGCAACCAGACATTGGGGCAAAGCACATCCACTATAAGAGCTCCTCTATCTGCCGGGCCAAGCCGCGCAGATCAAATTTGTTTTTCTCCTCGATGAGGTCGAGGTAGTGTTCCGGCACACCGGTGGTGCCGGCATAAGTACCGGCGATACAGCCGGCGATGCAGGCGATGGTATCGGTGTCACCACCGATGTTGGCGCCGCCATATACCGTTTTCATCACGTCGCCCCCGGCAGATACGAACAGGCCAAAAGCGGCAGGTACCGCCTCAACGGTCATCAGGCCGTTGCCGATGATGTCGCGTACCTCGCACATGCCTTTCTCCCAGTCGCCGCCGGCTTTCATACCGATAGAGGCCGCCAGCCAAATGCGCTTTTCGACCGAGGGGCCAGCTGCCTGATCGCCGACCTTACCGCCCAGTTCCATGCCGCGGCGGGCGCCGTACATGCCGGCCTCCACCATCTCGTAGATACCGGCAGCCGGATCGAGCCCCTTGGCCACGGCGGCGGCTACAGCGCAGGCACCCGAGAGCGAGATATCACTGCGGTGAGTGGGCAGGCAGACGGTGATGGCATCGTCGATGGCCCGGTCGATATCGCCGCCGGAAAACAAACCCATGGGACCGATCTTCATGGCCGCACCGTTGGTGGCTTTGCCGTTATCTGCCGCCGGAGTGATAGCACCGGGCTTTTTCTCCACTTTTTTGCCTTTCATGGCCTCGATGGCAGCGCGGGTGGTGGGGCCGACATTATAGTCGAAGTACTCGGGGTACTCGCACCATTTGAGTAGCGCCTTCTGGGCAGCTTCGGTGGTGGCGTGGCCGCCGTTTTCAGCAATTGCCTGTGCGGTGAAGTAGGCCAGCGAGAAGTCGTCGGTGACCATACCGGCAGCGGCGCCGTGGGCCCAGGTGTCGAGCGGCGAATCTAAAAACTCGGTCACATAACCGCCAAAATCGCGCAGGATCATGGCGGTGGAGCGCTCCTCGGTGGGGGCACCCATACTGTCGCCCATAGCGCCACCTATCAGGTTGCCCAGTATCTTGTCGTACCTTGTCATTGTTACAAGACTCCTCTCTGCTCGCAGATGGGCCGGCCACCCAGCCGGCCCAAACGCATTGTCTACCACCAGTATAGCACACCCCACCCGCAGCCGCATATGCACAGCTGTGCCACATTTGGGGTAGGGGTTGTCGGCAAAATCAACAAAATCGGCGGCCGAAAAAGTTTTATTTGACGAATACAAATCTATCGGAGCAGGCGCATATCTGTGTTATAATGTGAATGTCTACAGATTTTTCGACGCCGAGCGACAGCCCGCGCGTATAAACGAAGGAGGAAACAGGCTATGGGCATTATTAAAGCAGCCATGAATGCCATCGGCGGCGGCTTGGCCGACCAGTGGTTAGAGGTATACGAGGCCTATGATATGGGCGATGACACCGTGATGTCGCCTGGTGTAAAGGTGCGTCAGGGCGACCGGAGAGACCAGAATTATAAAGGGACTGCCGACCTGATCTCCAACGGGTCCATCATCCAGGTGAACCAAAACCAGTTCATGCTGCTGGTAGATGGCGGCAAAGTAGTGGACTACACCGCTGAGCCCGGCTACTATAAGGTGGATAACTCCTCGGCTCCTTCGCTGTTTAACGGGCAGTTTGGCGAGGCGCTCAAAGAGACTTTTGAGCGGGTGAAGTTCGGCGGCGTGAGTCCCCTGCAGCAGAAGGTGTATTTCATCAACCTGCAGGAGATCAAAAATATTGCCTTTGGCACCGTCAATCCCATCAATTATTTCGATAACTTCTATGGCGCCGAACTGTTTTTGCGGGCCCATGGATTCTTCTCTATCAAGATAACCGACCCGCTCAAGTTCTACGCTGAGGCCATCCCCCGCAACGCCGCTAAAGTGGACATCACCGATATCCACAAGCTGTACCTGTCGGAGTTTCTCACCGCTCTGCAGACCTCCATCAACCAGATGTCGGCCGATGGGGAGCGCATCTCCTTTGTGGCCTCCAAGGGACAGCAGTTAGCCAATTACATGTCCACCGTGCTGGACGACGACTGGAACGAAAAGCGCGGTATGATCGTCGAGAGCGTGGGCATCAGCTCTATCTCGTACGATGAGGACTCGAAAAAGCTCATCAATCAGCGCAATCAGGGTGCTATGCTCGCCGACGCCAGCATTCGTGAGGGCTATGTACAGGGGGCCATGGCCCGCGGTATGGAGGCTGCCGGCAGCAACTCCGCCGGTGCGGCGGCCGCCTTTATGGGTATGGGCATGGGGTCGCAGGTAGGCGGTGGCTTTGTGGGTGCTGCCTCGGCCTCCAACCAGGCACAGATGCAGCGCCAGCAGCCCGAGCCAGCTGCAGCTAGCGGGGCGGAACCGACTCCCTCCCCAGTTCCAACCCCAACACCAGCCCCAGCGGGTTGGACCTGCCCGGCCTGCGGTGAAAAAGATAATGGCGGAAAATTCTGTCAGAACTGTGGAGCCGCCAAGCCGGCTCCGGCGGAGGTGTGGACCTGCCCGGCCTGCGGACAGCAGGAGAACAAGGGGAAATTCTGCTCGAATTGTGGCGCTAAACGGCCAGAGGGCCCAGAACCTGGTACGGTGTGCCCTGACTGCGGTTGGCAGGGAGAACAGCCAGTTAAATTCTGTCCGGAATGCGGTAAAAAGCTACAGTAACTATAAAAGGCGTAAAATGGGCGCCAGCCGAATGGCGGCTGGCGCCCATTTTGAGGAAAAGAGGAGGTGTGTGCGCTGTGCAGACGGTCACCTATGACTGCCCCAATTGCGGGGCGGGACTCACCTTTAACAGCGACACCCAGAAGTTCGACTGCAAATTCTGCCTGAGCAGCTTTACAGTTGAGCAGATGGACGAGATCTATAAAAAGAAGAAAGAGGGGGAGGTGCCCGACCCGCTGGCCGGCGAAGGCGAGACCGAGAGCGGCCAACCAGTGGTGGACGAGGCCCCCAAAAGTGGCGGTGAAGAACAGGATTATGCCTCCCAGATGCGCGTGTGGAGCTGTAACAGTTGTGGGGCACAGATACTGGCAGATGAGAATACCGCCGCCACGTTTTGCCCCTATTGCCAAAACCCCACCGTTATACCCGGCCAGGTACAGGGTAAATTCGCGCCCAAACAGATCCTGCCTTTTCGGCTAAAGGCCGATGCCGCACAGGATGCGCTACAACGCCTTTGTAAAAAGCGTCCACTGCTGCCTGGTGACTTTAAAAAGACACATCAAATAGAAAAACTCACCGGCATCTACACGCCGTTTTGGCTGTACGACTGTGCGGCCGACGCCTCACTGCAGGCCAGAGCCGAGCGGGTGCAGCACTGGTCAGATTCCAACTACCGCTACACCAAGACAGATGTGTATTCTATAACCCGCGGCGGTCAGCTGCAATTTGAAGACCTGCCGGTAGACGGTTCGAAAAAGATGGACAATGCGCTGATGGACGGTATGGAACCGTTTGATTTTGGTCAGCTCAAACCTTTCTCGATGGCCTATTTGTCGGGATACCTGGCCGAGCGCTACGATGAAGATGCCCAACAGCTGTATCCGCGGGTGCGCGACCGGGTGACATCCACCAGCCAGCAGCTGCTCAAAGATACCATTATGGGCTATGCGGCGGTGCAGGTGTCCTCGGCCAATACCCAGATCAAGCAGATCCACGCCGACTACGTGATGCTGCCGGTGTGGATGCTCAACACCCGCTATAAAGGCGAGACCTATACATTTGCCATGAACGGCCAGACTGGTAAAATGGTGGGGCGGCTGCCCCTCAGTAAAAAGCGTATGCTGGCCTGGTTTGCCGGTGTCTCGACGGTGGTATTTGGTCTGATCATGCTGGGGGGAGGGCTGCTTTTATGACAGATCAAAAAAAGCATAGCCCACAGCGGCTGGCAACGGTGCTGCTGGCACTTGTGCTTGTGGTCATGGCAGTCTTGCCGGCCAGCGCCGCCATGCAGACAGATTATGCCGGTATTTATGATGACGCCGGCCTGTTTGTGGACAGCGAGCTACAGCAGCTCTCGCAGCAGTCGGGGGAGCTTTCGGCCCGATACGGTACCGATATCGTTGTCGTCACCACCGGAGATAAGGGCGGCCAGGACCAGTACGACTTTGTACAGGCACTGTACCAAAACAACGGTCTGGGTAGGGGAGACACCCGCAGTGCACTGTTTTTGCTGCTGGATATGCAGGAATACAAGGTCTATCTGCACTCAGTGGGGGCAGTGAACAACTACCTCACTAATGATGATCTGGATACCCTGACCCGCGATATCGTAGAGGCTATCGATGAAGATAACTATCTGGCAGGTAGCCAATTGTTTTTTGATCGGGCAAAGCAGCTGTTGGCGCTGATGGATACCGGCAACATCGGGGGAAACTTGTTTGGTGGTGCTCAAGACACCGGATATCAGAAGATATACGATTACGCTGAGTTGCTGGACGATGAACAGGAAAAAGAGCTGTCGCAGGCGGCGGTAGAAATCGCCGACCAATACCAGATAGATATCGCCGTGCTGACTATTGATGATAATCAGGGCAAGTCGTCGATGGCATTCGCCGATGACTTTTACGACTATAATGGTCTGGGCTGCGGTGAAACAGGCGATGGACTGATCCTGCTGATGGATATGGACGCGCGCAAAATCTGGATATCGACCAAAGGCAAAGCCATCGAGCTGTTCAGCGATCGCAATATCGATGATATCCTCGACGTGATCACCCCCAAAATGAGCGATGACGACTATTATAAAGCGGCCGACAAGTTCCTCTCGATGAGTGCTTACTGCATTGAGCATGAAGGTAAGCGGGTGAGCTCACAGTTTACTCCCGGCTTTATTTTGCTGGCTCTGGGCATCTCTTTGGGCGTGGGCGGCATTACCATATGGGTGATGTATGCCGGACATAAAAATATTGCCGGTGGCGGCGGTACAGCTGGCCGGCGCGGTGCACAGAGCATGCAGCTATATATCAAAGAAGACCGTTTTGTGAGCACACACACCAGCCGTACCGCCATACCAAAAGATAGTGGAGGCCACAGCGGCGGGGGTTCATCGACACATACCAGCTCTAGTGGCAGTAGCCACGGTGGCGGTGGCCGCAGTTTTTAAAGGCTTAAAGTAGTGTGCATCTATTTGCATAAATATTAGTTTAAAAAGGCCCGCTCGATCAGCGGGCCTTTTTTTGTACCAGTTGGAGCTGTCGAAGAAAAGCACATTGTGTAAATAGTAAGTGAGAATAATTGCCAAAATTAAAGAGATACGATTGGCTATGCATCCAAAATCGCAAGACTCATTGTGTAAAATTTATGTAAAGTATTGACAGAGATGCTTTAAAACCTATAATGAAAACAGAATTTGTAACTTTTCGTTCATATTTATTTTTGTAGATAAGAGGCAAAAAGAGCAGGTCCTTTTTGCAAGACCTGCCCAAAAATATGAAGAGAATGTACCCTGGATGAGTGTGAACGAAAACGTACACTTAATAAGGAGGATGTACATGAAAACCTTTAAACGGCTCATATCGATGGTCGTGACGGTGGCTATGGTCTTCAGCCTGGTACTGCCGAATGTCTCGGCACAGTTACCAGCGGATAGCGAGACCATCACTATTTTCCACACCAACGATATGCACGGGGCCATCGCAACGACAGATGAAAATGCCGAAAAGAAAGTAAAAGGTGCTATCGGGCTTGACCTGGTGGCGGGTATTCACGCAGATACGCCAAATTCTCTGCTTTTAGATGCCGGCGATTTTTCTCAGGGCAACTTTAATGTCTCCCACGACAATGGTGCCACAGCTGTTAAGCTGATGAAGATCGCTGGTTATGATGCGGCGGCTCTGGGCAACCATGAGTTCGATTACACGCTACAGGATATGTATAATAATATTGCTTTGGCGGCAGACGGTTCTGACGGCCAGAACGCTTTTAATGTGTTGGCTGCCAATGTGAAGGGGCTAGACCCCGCTTTACAGCCCTATACCATTAAAGTCATGGATAGTGGACTGAAGGTAGGTATTTTCGGTTTGCTGTCTCCCGAGACAGCCGTTACTGCCAATCCCACCAAATTGCAGGGCATTACTTTTGAAGATGTGGCGGCTACAGCGAATGCCACAGCCGAAAAGCTGCGTACCGATGAGCACTGCGATGTTGTCATCTGTCTGTCTCACTGCGGCTATGACGATGTATCTTCAAAAACAATCTTTTCGAATAACATCGCCGAGGCGGCAACTAAACCGAGCCAGAAGATCGATGTGATCATCGATGGTCACGCACATCAGGTCATGCTGGGTGACGGCAGCAAAAGAGCAGGCACTTATAATACACTGATCGCCTCTACGGGCACTAAGCTCGAGTATGTGGGTAAAGTGGAGTTGACCATTGATAATAGTGGAAACGTGAATACGACTTCTACTGCGTTGAGTTATGCAGATATCAAGGGTCATTCTGATGCCGCCACAAAAGCAGCGATCGACAAAGTGACCGAGCAGCTGGCCCCTGTTTTAAACGAAGTAGTGGGCAAAGCCAAATCAAATCTTTGGGGCGGCAACGTAGGCCCTAATAGCGTTAGTATCGCCCGCCGGACCGAAACCAATATGGGCTCGTTGGTAGCTGATGCCCGCCGGTGGCAGGCGCTGGCACACTTTAAAGATGATGCGCAAAACAATACCAAGCCGATTGTGGTGTTGCAGGGCGGCGGTGGCGTCCGCAGCTCTATACCTGCTGGTGATATCACTATGAGCCAGGTGTTGACTGTGCTGCCTTTTGGCGGCTCGGACGCATATGTAGGCGTCACCCCAAAACTATTTTACGAAGTAGTTGAAGCCGGACTGAGTGCTATGACTGGTCAGGATGCTAATACGGGTGCTCTATCGGCTGACGGCAGTGTTCATGGGCGTTTCCCGCAGGCCTCCGGTTTCCGTTATACCTATGATGTGAACGGTACGGCAAGCGATGTTGGAAACAAAGTGATGGGGACCCGTTTAAAAGATATTTATCTGGTAAATGATGATGGGACAGAAAAACTGCTTGACAGAAATGATGATTCCACCGAGATGATCTTAGTCTGTAGCGACTATGAGATCGGCGGTGGTGACGGGTATTATATGCTGGGCGATACGAATAAGATAGGTGAGGACAATGGGTCTGACGTAGCGCTTGTCAACTATATCAAGTACTTGATGACTCAGCCTGGCAATACAGATGGTATCTCTTATCCCCTAGACTCTGGCCGTATCAAGATCGTGAACTCCAACTATCATGGCACTTCTTTTAACGCCACGGTCAAGGTGTCTCAAGATGGAGTAGTGCTCAGCGGGCGTGAATTTGAAGTGTACTCTGACGGTGTGCTGGTTGATACGGTAACTGCAGATGAAAATAGTGTTTTGACCGTTGCGCTGAAGAACGGCCCACAGGAAGTAAGTGTAAAATCAGTAGATTCTGGAGTTGGATCTGGTGTGGTCTATATGGATAATATCGCTGGTTTGCTGTATCAAGAGATCTCAGCTGATTTCCTGTCGATCAATGTGTTAAACATAGAAGAGACGATCAATAATCTTCCGACTGAGATCAATTCCGATGAGGATATTGAAAATGTGTTTACCATATTAGAGGCCATTAACAATTTGAGTAGTGCAGAGTATAAATCTCTGAACAGCGATGTTGTTAACAAACTAAATAATACCATCGAGAAAATCGCCATCTATAACCACTCCTGCGGCAATGTCGTCGTTTCTGGCGATTTGCCTTGGTATGTAAAGGTAACGGCTACTCCTATGGATGGGAGTGAAGATGCAGCGGCTGGGTTGGTAAAAGGTATTCCTAGTGGTAAAACACTGGCTGATATCTACGAGATCAAGCTGTATGATATGCTCAACAGAGCAGACTATACTGTCGAAGGTTCGGTCGATATAACGTTGGTTTCGGATGGTATTCAAAACAAGCTGAAAAATATCCAGGTCGCACATCTGAAAGTTGATGGAACGGTCGAGTTTTTAGATGCTGTTGTCGAGGGTGATCAGGTCAGTACTTCTACTTCTTCGTTCTCCGTCTTTGGTATCGTGGGCGAAAAAGTCGAGACATCCGGTAACGTCAACAAACCAAACGATTCTGCCAATACAGGTGATGATTTCGCAATGGCTACGGTAGTTACCTTTACTGCTCTGGCCGGAGTGGCATTTGTTGCCCTGCGCAAGAAAAAAGAGAACTAGAGTGTCTATATAGTGCTTATGTGCTCATAGAACGAGAGTGCCTTCGGGCACTCTCGTTTTTCTTGGGAAAATGAGGTACAATACAGAAAATATGTACAAAACCGGCCTTTTTGACACATTTTGCAGTATAATAGAAAAAGTAATTTGTTTTGCTCAAACATTCATCTGAGGATTAGGGAACCTATCCAACAGTAAAGAGAGGTGAATACGCTTTGTATATAGCAGACCTGCACATCCACTCAAAATATTCTCGGGCCACCAGTAAAGACTGCGATGTCCCCCACCTGGATCAGTGGGCACGCCGCAAAGGTATTCAAGTAGTGGGTACCGGTGATTTTACACACCAGGCCTGGCGGCAGGAGCTGCGCGAACGGTTGCAGTCAGCTGAGGAGGGCTTCTATACACTGCGCCCGGAATACCGCATACCCGACCAAGTCGCTGGGCAGGTATGCGATCCGCGCTTTGTGGTGACCGGAGAGATAAGCTGTATCTATAAAAAAGACGAGCGCACAAGAAAAGTACACAATGTGATATTGCTCCCCAGCCTGGAAGCGGCAGATGAGCTGGCCCGCCGGCTGGAGGCAGTGGGCAATATCCACTCGGACGGTCGGCCTATTCTGGGCCTGGATAGTCGTGACCTGCTGGAATTGACGCTGGAGAGCTGCCCGGAGGCAGTATTCGTACCCGCCCATATCTGGACCCCGCATTTTTCAATGTTTGGTGCCTTCTCCGGTTTTGAGACGGTGGAACAGTGCTTTGGCGATCTGAGCGGGCACATCCACGCGCTGGAGACGGGGCTCTCCTCCGACCCGCCCATGAACTGGCAGGTATCGAGTATTGATGGATACACACTGATCTCGAATTCCGATGCCCACTCACCAGCTAAGTTGGGGCGCGAGGCAAATCTGTTAGATACAGAGCTCTCTTACCCGGCGATGGCAGCAGCGATCTGCACTGGGGAAGGCTTCGCCGGGACGCTGGAATTTTTCCCCGAAGAGGGAAAATATCATCTGGATGGCCACCGGAACTGCGATCTGTGTATCGAGCCAGCCGAGACGGTACGGCTGGGCGGTCGCTGTCCGGTGTGTGGAAAAAAGATCACGGTAGGCGTGCAGCACCGGGTAGAGGAATTGGCTGATCGGGCACTTGGTACGGTGCGGCCGGGCGCAAAACCTTATGAGAGCATCGTCCCACTGCCAGAGATCATCGCCGCCTCGACGGGAGTTTCGGCAACTAGCAAAAAGGTGCAGAGAACCTATCTAGAGCTGTTGCGGCAACTGGGGCCGGAGTTTTTGATTCTGCGGCAGCTGGACACAGCGGAGATCGAAAAGGTAGCCGGCCCGGCTATTGCAGAAGGTATTGCCCGACTGCGCCGTGGTGAAGTACAGCGCACTCCCGGTTATGACGGCGCTTACGGTAAAATACAGCTGTTTGATGAACAGGAGCTGGAACTGCTCAACGGCCAGATGACGCTGTTGGTACCAGAAAAGAAAAAGAAAGCACCTCAAAAGCGCGAGGCATTGCCGCTGACAGGTGGCAGCGCAGATAAGCAGCCAGTAGAGCCAGAGGAGAAGCGGCGTTTATCAACAGGCCCACTGGATGGCCTAAACGCCGAGCAGCTAGAAGCTGCTACCGCCACAGATCCGGTAATAGCAGTTATCGCTGGTCCGGGTACGGGTAAGACCAAGACACTGGTAGCCCGAATCGCGCACCTGATCGAGCAAGGTGTTTCGCCTGCAAACATTACGGCAGTCACCTTTACCAATCAGGCGGCAACTGAGATGCGTCAGCGTTTAGAGGATATGTTGGGCGGTAAGTCGGCACTGCGCGGTCTGACGGTGGGGACCTTTCACAGCATTTGCTTAAAGCTGTTGGGAAAGGTACAGCTACTCAATGATGCGGCGGCAGCGGAGATCGCCGCTCAACTGATTCAGGAGTATGGGCGCAAAGAACGGCCTAAGAAATTATTGCAGGCTATTTCGGCGGCCAAAAATAGTCGAAAGACCGGCGAGTTAGACGATATCGTGGCTGCATATGACCAAAAGTTACAAGTGTACGGCCTGACTGACCTGGATGATCTGTTGTTGCGCGCACTGCAAAAAGGACCGGGACGATCGGCCCGATTCACCCATCTGCTGGTAGACGAGTTTCAGGATATCAACCCGGTTCAATTTGATCTGGTGCAGTGCTGGGCGGCAAATAGCCAGAGCTTGTTTGCTATCGGCGATCCCGACCAGGCGATCTACGGATTTCGCGGGGCAGATGCCCACTGCTTTGAGCGGCTGTCTGCCGGCGACCGACCGGTACGTACAGTGGTGTTGCGACAAAATTATCGCAGCACGCCGCAGGTGCTCGACTGCGCCCGCGCCGTGATCGATCACAATCCGGGCGAGCCACGACTTCTGCTGCCCCATCTGCCAGAAGGAGAGCCGGTGGAATACGTGCAGTCAGCCACCGATTTTTCTGAAGGGGTGGCTATTGCCAAGGAAATCGCCCGCCTGTCCGGCGGTGTAGACATGTTGGCCGCTCAAGATATGGAACAGCCAGAACGCGTCTATGCCTTTGGTGAGATAGCAGTGTTGGCGCGCACACACCACCAATTAGATCTGATCGAACAGTGTCTGCGCCACGATGACATCCCCTGTATCGTCACCGGGCGAGAAAATTATTTAGAACAGCCAGAGGTACAAGGTGTGCTGGCCCTTTTTAGCTGGTTGTGTCAGCCGGCTGATCGTCCGGCACTGGGGGCGGCACTGCGGATGCTGTGGAACTGCCCAGAAGACCTGGTACAGTCAGTGTGTCGGCAGTGTGGTGAGATGGGGGAACTAGAGATAGAAGACCTACAGCGGACCTTCGGTCAACAGCCGCTGCTCGCCTCTTGGTTGACCGCAGTGGAGAGTTATCTACCCCACTTAAAAGATAAGCCGCTAAAGCTTTTACAACAATGGACCGACAACCAGCCGGAGCAGACGGCAGGCCTACAAAAGCTGCTGGGAGCCGCAGCTTTTTACAAAACGCTGCCAGAGATGTTGCAGGCGCTGATCTTGGGTCAGGAAGGCGACTTGCGCCGCCGCAGTGGTAAAGTCGGCTCTGGCGGAGCAGTGCAGTTGATGACCCTGCACGGTGCCAAGGGATTGGAGTTTGCGGCGGTAATACTAGCGGGGCTTTCTAAAGGGAATTTGCCCCTGGAACGCGGTGGCGAAGTGGATGACCTGGAAGAGGAACGACGGCTGTTTTATGTGGGGATTACCCGAGCTAAGGAGCACCTGATGCTGACGGGAGCTGACAAGAGCAGCCTTTTTGTGGCTGAGCTGCCGGCAGAGGTGCGCATGATACAGCGCCGTCGCCCGGCACCCCGGGTACAACAGCTGCGCTTTTTCTAAGAGCTACCGGAGGTCAAAAAATGAGAGTGAGAGAAAAGCAGGCCAACAGTCGTATGTGCGTGATCTGCGGGATGGATAATCCACTCGGTGTACAGGCGCCGTTTTACGTAATGGAAGACGACTCGGTAATGACACGCTTTTGCTACCGCCCCGAACACCAGAGCTACCCCGGCCGGGTACACGGAGGTATGATCACAGCTATGCTCGATGAGTTGGGTTTCCGCGCTTACTGGGTGGTAGAGCCGGAGGTGTTGGCAGTTACCATGACGTTGCAGACCAAATACCGCAAACCAGTGCCCTACGGGGTGCCGCTGCTGGGACAGGGTTCTATAGAGATGGCCAACTCACGATTTGTGAAGAGCCACGCCGAGATACGAGACTTAGATGGGGAAGTACTGGCCGAAGCCGAGATGAAGTATATCAAGTTGCCGAGTGCGGCAGTGACCGACGCTGACTTTCACGAGGAGATGTGCTATCCGCTGATAGATGATGTGTGGGAGCTATAAATATTCTTGCTGTATCCCTTTCATATTCCAGAAAACAGTGCAGAGATAACGGCGCCTATTGGTCAATTGAGAGGAAGACGCAGGGATGTTATCTCCAGTGTGATCCACTACTTTAACAGGCCTGTTCTAAATATAATTGCAAACAATTTTAGTACAAAACAGGCGTATGCAGATTATTATAGGTTGGTCGTCAAGTGTTTCCCTATCTCCTGATATACGCTCACTGTCTTGGAAAATACCCGTACAAAATGTGCGTATTTCAACAAAATAGAAACAGACAAGTCCTATATGCTCTATATACTTGTAGGTATAGATGCTTGTACGAGCGCATACAGCAGGAACAAAGGCAGTCGTCGATGGACACGAACCGGATATAAACCCCGATTTTTCACAACACAGAATATTTAATGTCGAGAGACTGCGCTTTTATCATCAGCAATTACTATCTTGCCATTGGTTATCTGGAGCATCGAATCCCCACTTTCTGAACTGTTGCCAGCAGATATGGGTAGAAAGAGACACTTCAGTACTTTTTAGTCAGGAGGGGTCTAGGGCCGCTACACGCTCAAGTGCTAAAGAAGGCATTGGTGCAGATCTAGACAAAGAATACAATAGTAGGGGCGAATTTCTGAGTTAAATACTTATAATATAAAAGTGGCGCTATATTTATATAGCGCCACTTTTTGCTTATCAGTAGATTTATAAGCAGCTATAACTGCTCGCTGCTCAATCTGCCAGGCAGAGACAGAGCGGATGACCGGCAGGGTCGAACATGGTGACGAAATGATCTCCGCCAAATTGAGCGGTAGCCTTAATAGCCCCCAACTGCTCTGCTTTAGCTACAGCTGCCGCCACATCGGGCACCAGAAAGTCAAAGTGCAGCTGTTTTTGCTGCTTATCAGGTTCCTCTGGCCAGACAGGAGCTACATAGTCTTCCTCCTGAACAAAAAGAAACATCACGCCGTTTTCGCTGACCACTGCCGGATGTCCAAACATCTCACTGCGAGACCAGCCCAGCAATTCCTGGTAAAACGTGCAGAGTTTCTGTTCATCTGGGCAATCCACCACAATATCGGCTAGTTTGATCTGATCAGCCATTGAGATCCCTCCTATTCGTTAAACAAGTAGAACAATTTTACAATCTTACCATACTACTTGCTGCAGGTGGAAACAAGAGATCTCATATACTTTTTACAGATTGTACAGGAATCGCTGCCTCGATAGCGTGCATCTGCCGATAATACTGGTATGCAAAAAAGAGTGAGACAGTGCTGAGCACAAATGCAGGGTACAGAAAGAATGGTTTAGTATAAATAAAAGGCACCCGACGTTTAAAACGGCGGGTGCCTTTTATTCACGTAGATAAACCTAGACAGAGTTATTCGGTGCCAGGCACCGGCGCTCTGTTTAAAAAACTTAGTCTTTCAGCGCAGCCTGAGCAGCGGCCAATCTGGCGATGGGCACGCGGAAAGGCGAGCAGGAGACATAGTCTAGGCCGGCGCGGTGGCAGAACTCGACTGACGTCGGATCGCCGCCGTGCTCGCCGCAGATGCCCAGGTGGATGTCAGGTCTGGTCTGGCGGCCCAGTTTGGCGGCCATCTCTACCAGCTTGCCAACACCTTTCTGATCCAGGTGAGCGAACGGGTCAGACTCGTAGACTTTGTTGTCGTAGTAGTAATCCAGGAACTTGCCGGCGTCGTCACGGCTAAAGCCGAAGGTCATCTGGGTGAGGTCGTTGGTACCGAAGCTGAAGAACTCGGCCTCGGTGGCGATCTCGTCGGCAGTCAGAGCAGCGCGGGGGATCTCGATCATGGTGCCGACTTCGTACTCGAGGTCGATACCCGACTCGGCGATCAGCTTGTCAGCGGTGGCAACGACCACGTCTTTGACAAACTTCAGCTCTTTGACCTCGCCGACCAGCGGGATCATGATCTGGGGTTTTACCGAGAATTTGCCTTTCTTGGTGACGTTGATAGCCGCTTTGATGACGGCAGTGGTCTGCATCTCGGCGATCTCGGGGTAGGAGACAGCCAGGCGGCAGCCGCGGTGACCCATCATGGGGTTGAACTCGTGCAGAGAGGCGATAACGGTCTTGAGCTTCTCAACGGTGATGCCCAGCTCGTCGGCGATCTCTTTGATGTCTTCTTCCTTGGTGGGCAGGAACTCGTGCAGCGGGGGATCGAGGAAACGAATGGTTACCGGGTCGCCCTCCATCACTTCGTACAGCGCCTCGAAGTCACCCTGCTGATAGGGCTCGATCTTGGCCAGCGCTTTTTTGCGGTCCTCGGTGTTCTCGGCCACGATCATCTCGCGCATGGCTTTGATACGGGTCTCCTCGAAGAACATGTGCTCGGTACGGCACAGACCAATACCCTGTGCACCGAAAGCGCGGCCCTGCTTGGCGTCGCGCGGATTGTCGGCGTTGGCCAGCACTTTGAGCTTGCGCACAGCGTCGGCCCAAGCCATGAAACGGCTGAAGTCGCCAGAGATAGCAGCGGGGCTGGTGGGGATGGCGCCGTAGTAGATGTTGCCGGTAGAGCCATCAATGGAGATGAAGTCGCCCTCTTTGATGGTCTTGCCACCCAGGGTAAACTCTTTGGCTTCCTCGTTCATGACGATCTCGCCGCAGCCGGATACACAGCAGGTACCCATGCCACGGGCAACAACAGCAGCGTGGGAGGTCATACCGCCGCGAACGGTCAGGATACCCTCAGCTACGTTCATGCCTTCGATATCCTCAGGAGAGGTCTCGCGACGGACCAGAACGATCTTCTCACCGCGGTCGGCCCACTCTTTGGCGTCCTCAGCGGTAAAGACGACTTTACCACAGGCAGCGCCCGGAGAAGCGGCCAGACCTTTGCCGATGAGCTCGGCTTTTTTTAGCTCGGCAGCGTCGAACTGGGGATGCAGCAGAGAATCCAGCTGTTTGGGCTCAACGCGCAGGACAGCTTCGTTCTCAGAGATCATGCCTTCGTCGACCAGGTCGACAGCGATCTTCAGAGCGGCAGCGGCGGTGCGTTTGCCGTTTCTGGTCTGCAGCATGAACAGCTGACCATTCTCGATGGTAAACTCCATGTCCTGCATGTCGCGGTAATGTTTCTCCAGTCGGTCGGCGATAGCGGCAAACTGGTCGTACACCTCGGGCATATCCTCTTTCAGGTGAGAGATGGGGAACGGAGTGCGTACGCCGGCGACCACGTCTTCGCCCTGAGCGTTGATCAGGTACTCGCCGAACAGCGCTTTCTCGCCGGTGGCGGGGTTGCGGGTAAAGGCAACGCCGGTACCGGAGTTGTCGCCGGAGTTACCGAATACCATCATCTGTACGTTGACAGCGGTGCCCCAGTCGTAGGGGATCTCATTCATGCGGCGGTAGACATTGGCGCGGGGATTGTCCCAAGAGCGGAACACGGCTTTAACGGCCTCCATCAGCTGGACCTTGGGGTCAGCGGGGAAGTCGGTGCCTTTCTTCTCTTTGTAGAAAGCTTTGAAACGGACGACCAGATCTTTCATGTCGTCGGCATCCAGCTCGGTATCCTGAACGACACCGCGCTCCTCTTTCTTCTGGTCGATGATCTTCTCGAACTCGGGTTTGGGCAGCTCCATGACCACGTCGGAGAACATCTGGATGAAGCGGCGATAGGAATCGTAGGCGAAACGGGGGTTGTTCGTGAACTTGGCAAAGCCCTCGACCACCTCGTCGTTGAGGCCCAGGTTGAGGATGGTGTCCATCATGCCGGGCATAGAAGCTCTGGCGCCGGAGCGGACAGAGACCAGCAGCGGGTTCTCGGGGTCGCCGAATTTTTTGCCGACCAGTTTCTCAAAATCAGCCAGATTGGCGAAGATCTCGTTCCGGATATCCTCGTTGATCTGTTTGCCGTCTTTGTAGTACTGGGTGCAGGCCTCGGTGGTGACGGTGAAGCCCTGGGGCACCGGCATGCCCAGGTTGGTCATCTCGGCCAGGTTGGCACCTTTGCCGCCCAAGAGCTCGCGCATAGTGCCGTTGCCCTCGGAAAATTTGTACACAAATTTTGTGCTCACAAATATCTACCTCCTGATATTTTTACATCCACACAAACAGACAGCAAAATACCCATGCAGACATCTCCTCGCAAGCGGATTTCTCGCGGGGTTAAAATCTGCACAGAGTGCGTCGCTGATTGTTCATATGCTTTAGACCCTTTGTCTATGCCTATCATTATAACAAATGGGACCTCTATTTGCTATACCCAAATTGATTTGGCGGGCAAATATTGTGTAGTTTCCATATATTTTCCCCAGCAAATCAAAAAGGACTTGCAAAAAAGTTTTAAAATTGTAATAATTATATATACAAACTGGGTCGGACGTCTGCCTATTTCACAAAAAATTGTTGTTTCCGCGGGTGCAGTGCGCCCGCTTTTGGGCTGTTTTAGGTCGTGAAAAGAGATCGGGCAGACCGCGAGCAGATGTTTTGGCTCACCGCCATGAGAGATAGCGCCTTATCGGCGCGTTTTGTGTGGGAGGAAAAGTAATGGAGCAAACCATCAGCGCAGTGGTGCTGGCTGCCGGCGAAGGCAAACGCATGCGCTCGAAAAAACCCAAGGTGCTCTGCGAGGTGCTTTTTAAGCCGATGATCAACTGGGTCGTCGATGCGCTGCGCGAGGCCGATATACAGGACATATGTGCCGTGGTGGGCAACGGCAGCCAGCAGGTCATCGACGTGTTGGGTGACGATGTGACCACGGTGCTGCAAAAAGAGAGACTGGGAACAGGGCATGCTGTGATGCAGGGGAGAGTATTTTTATCTTCGCGTACCAATGGGCATACCCTGATTTTATGTGGAGACGCCCCTTTTATCGACGCCGACACCATCCGCCGCTCGCTGCAGGCGCACGTGCAGAGCGGCGACGCAGTCACTGTGATCACCGCCGAGCTGAGCGACCCCACCGGCTATGGCCGCATCGTAAAAGGGAGCGATGGCAAGATAGCGGCAATTGTGGAGCAAAAAGACGCCACCCCTGAGCAGCTGCTTATAAAAGAGGTCAATTCCGGCGCTTTCTGGTTCAAGACCGGCGACCTGTTAGAGGTGCTCGACAGCTTAAAAAATGACAATGCCCAGGGCGAGTACTACCTGACTGACTCGGTGGCGCTGCTCGTCGAGATGGGCCGCGGGGCCGGGAGCTTTGCCGCCGCCAGCGATGATGTGGTGCTGGGGGCCAACGATCGGCGCAGTCTGTACAAACTCAACCAGATTGCCCGGCAGCGGGTCATCGAGCGGATGATGGACGAGGGGGTAGAGTTTGTCAGCTGTGACGGCGTAGTGCTGTCACCCGACTGCCAGATCGGCCCCGATACCAAAGTGCTGCCCGGGACCATCGTCAAAGGTCGCTCGGTCATCGGTGGCGGCTGCATCGTCGGCCCCAACTCGCTCATCGACGATTCGGTCATCGGCGACGACAGCATCATCAACAGCACCCAGATGCAAAATGCCACCGTGGGCAGCGGGGTGCGCATGGGTCCGTTCGTGCAGCTGCGGCCCAATTCGCATATCGGTGACATGGCCAAGGTGGGTAACTTTGTAGAGGTGAAAAACTCCACCGTGGGCGAAAAGACCAGCATTGCCCACCTGACCTATGTGGGCGACAGCGATGTGGGCGACCGGGTCAACTTCGGCTGCGGCTGCGTCACCGTCAATTACGACGGGTCTAACAAGTTTCGCACTACCATCGAGAGCGACTCGTTTATCGGCTGCAACACCAACCTGGTGGCGCCGGTAAAGGTGGGGCAGGGGGCCTATACCGCCGCCGGTTCTACCATCACTGAGGACGTGCCCGCCGGCTCGCTGGCTATCGAGCGCGGATACCAGAAAAATATCGAGGGGTGGGCCAGCAAAAAGCTGGCGGCCCGCATCAAGAAACAGCGGACCCAAAAAGAGGAGAAGTAGCCGGCCGCTATCAAAAAGGGGAGAAACGGCGGACCGTGTCCCGCCGGATAAGGGATAGACTTGATTTTAAGATAGGGGAAAAATTATGAACATACACGGGAAAGACATCAAGATTTTTACCGCGAACTCCAACCCCAAGGTGGCCGGAGAGATTGCCGAGTATCTGGGGCTGCCGGTGGGCAAATCCGACGTAGGGCAGTTTTCTGACGGCGAGATCTCGGTGGCAATCCACGAGTCGGTCCGCGGCTCAGACGTCTTTGTAGTGCAGTCTACCTGTGCGCCGGTCAACCGCCACCTGATGGAGATGCTCATCATGATCGACGCCTTTAAACGGGCCTCGGCCGGCCGGGTGACGGCGGTCATCCCCTACTTTGGCTACGCCAGGCAGGACCGCAAGTCCAAGGCCCGCGACCCCATCTCGGCCAAGCTGGTGGCCGACCTGATCACCGCCGCCGGCGCCGACCGGGTGCTGACCATGGACCTGCACGCCGCTCAGCTGCAGGGCTTCTTCGACATCCCGGTAGATCACCTGTTGGGCGTGCCGCTGCTGGCCCCGTACTTTGAAAAGAAGTTTGCCGGCGCCGACGACGTGGTGGTAGTGTCGCCCGATTTCGGCTCGGTGACCCGTGCCCGCAACTTCGCCCAGAAACTGGATTTCCCCATCGCCATTGTCGACAAGCGCCGCCAGAAGGCCAATGTGTCGGAAGTGATGAATATCATCGGCGACGTGAAAGACAAGCGCATCATCTTGGTCGACGACATGATCGACACCGCCGGCACCCTGTGTAACGGCGCCAAAGCGCTGATCGAGAAAGGCGCCAAAGAGGTATACGCCTGCGCCACCCATGCGGTGCTCTCCGGCCCGGCTATCGAGCGCATCAAAGAGAGCCCCATCAAAGAGCTGGTGTTTTTAGACACCGTCCCGCTGCCCAAAGAAAAGCAGCTGGATAAGATCAAAGTGCTGCCGGTGGCCCCCGTATTTGCCGAGGCCATCGCCCGCATCTACTCTGACAAACCGGTGTCGACGCTGTTTGTCTGAGTGCAGTGCCGCCGGGCCAGCTCGGCTGAGGCACCTAGCGCAGAAGACGAGCGACATACAGGTATACATAGCAATTGGCGGGGCGGTGTTTTTCACCGGTCCGCCAATAGGCGTTTCGCCGCTTTTTGGCAAATTTTTGGGCGGCACCGTGACACAATGAGCTGAAAGATCAGTGTCATACTTAAACCGGGCTTACCCAATGGGCAGCGCGGCGATAAAATTTGCCCGCATATAAACCAGCTAAACGCCCCCAGATGGGGAAGTAGGAGGGACTTTTATCGTGGCACTGTTTTCGCGGCCCCAATTTGACCTGTGTGTGGTGGGCCTTGGCAACCCCGGACCCAAATATCAAAATACCCGGCACAACACCGGCTTTATACTGATGGAGAAGATAGCCGATCAACTGGGAGTCAAGATCGATCGGGCCCGTTTTCAGGGCAAATGTGGCAGCGTGCAGATAAACGGAAAAAAGGTGCTGCTGTTAATGCCTCAGACCTTTATGAACCTCTCGGGCCACAGCGTGCTGGAGGCCTGCAACTACTATCAGATCCCACCGGAAAAAGTGCTGGTCATCTTTGATGATATCTCGCTGGAGATAGGCAAGATGCGCATCCGGCGTAAGGGATCGCACGGCGGGCACAACGGTATCCGCGATATCAGTTACTGCCTGGACAGCGAGGCGTTTCCGCGTATCAAGGTGGGTATCGGCAAAAAGCCCGACCCCCGCTACGACCTGGCCGACTGGGTGCTCTCCCGCTTTACCGAGAGCGAGCGCCGCCGCATCGAGGAATTGGCCGAGCCCTGCCTGGACACCGTACAGCTGGTGTTGCAGGACAATATCGGCGAGGCCATGAACCGCTACAACAGCTAGAGGCGCACCATGGAATTTTTTCACAGTATCCTGCAGAACTCGGGACCCTATCAAAGGTTAAAAGACGCACTGAAAGACGAAAATACCCCTATAGCGGGGTACGGGCTGTCTACGGTGCACAAATCCAACCTGGCCATGGCCGCTTACTGCGACCTGGGCGGGCAGTTTTTGCTGCTCTGCCCTGACGAGCGCTCGGCCGAGCGCACCTGTGACAACATAAACAACATGTACGGCAGCCTGCTGGCCCAGGTGTATCGGCAAAAAGATTTTGTATTTCGGCCTATCGAGGGGGCCTCGCGGGAATTTGAGTACAGTCGCCTGGCAGTGCTGGGTGGCATACTCGACGGCAGCTGTAAGATTGTGGTGACCACCGCCCCGGCGGCGCTGCAACACACGATACCACCGCAGCTTTACCGGCAAAACAGTTTTGAGGTGGGTCAGGGCGACGAGCTGCCGGTACAGCAGCTGGCTGCGCGGCTGGTGGCCAGCGGATATATTCGCCGGCCGCAGGTAGATGGTCCAGGTCAATTTTCACTGCGGGGCGGCATTCTGGATATCTTTCCCCCGCAGGCGGCGCAGCCGCTGCGCCTGGAGTACTGGGGCGACGAGATCGATACCATCTGTACCTTCGACCTACTGAGCCAGCGGCGCACCGACCAGCTGGAGAAGATAGCCATCACCCCGGCCAAAGAGGTGCTTATACAGGAGCCGGAAGACCTGGTAAAGCGGCTGCAAAAACTGGCCGCCAAGCAGAAAAACGAGCAGCTGGCGGCAGATATCGAGCGGGCACAAAACGGTGTGGAGATCGTGGACATCGACCGCTATATCGGCCTGTGTTACCCGCAAGGAGCAACGCTATTTGACTATTTAGAAGACGCAGTGGTATTTACCAGTGAGCTAAACGATATTTTGGTAGAGCTCGACAACTTTCTGTGGCAGATGGGAGAGGATATCCAAACGCTCCTGGAAGAGGGGCTACTGGTAGAAAAACTCACCACTTTTTGCGGTGATAAGGGTTATCTGCTGGGGCAGTTGGGCCGGCGGCGCACCGCCTTTTTAGAGACTTTTTCCCGCCCCATCCCCGACTTTGCCTTAAAAGATCTGATCGATTTTACCGCTATCTCTACCTCCTGCTGGAGCGGCCAGATGCAGATGCTGCGCGAGGAGATTGACGGCCAGTTGGAAAAGAGCTACTGCCTGTTAATTTTGGCCGGCACCGAAAAATCAGCCCGCACGCTGGCCCACGATCTGCAAAAAGACGGCTATAGCGCCCAGTATACCGAGAGCGGCAAAGATATCGTGGCCGGGCGGATATACGTGGCCACCGGCAGCTTGTCGGCGGGCTTTGAGTACCCCGAACTGCGAGTAGGGGTCATCACCTATCTGCAGACCAATGTGGGTGCCGGTAAGCGCCGGGCCAAAAAGGTGCGCAAAAAAGACGCTATAACTTCGCTGGAGGACATCACCAAAGGCGACTACGTGGTGCACATCGCCCACGGTATCGGCCAGTTCGACGGGGTGACCCAGCTGGAGATACAGGGGGTAAAAAAGGACTATTTAAAGATCAAGTACTCGGGCAAAGACGTGCTGTTCGTTCCGGTGACCCAGCTCGATCTGGTGTCGAAATACATCGGTCCCAAAGAGGATAAGCGGGTAAAGCTCAACCGGCTGCACTCCACCGAGTGGCAGAAGACCAAACAGCGAGTATACGCCTCAGTGCGCGACATGGCTGACGAACTCATCGCACTGTATGCCTCCCGCGCTCAGGCCAAAGGCTTCGCCTTCTCTGCGGACAACGACTGGCAGCGAGAATTTGAAGAGCGCTTCGAGTACGCCGAGACCGACGATCAGCTGCGATGCATCCAGGAGATCAAACAGGATATGCAGTCTCTTCGCCCCATGGACCGCATTTTGTGCGGTGACGTGGGCTTTGGCAAGACCGAAGTGGCGCTGCGGGCTGCATTTAAATGTGTGCTCGACTCCAAGCAGTGCGCGATCTTGGTGCCAACCACCATCCTGGCTTGGCAGCACTATCAGAACCTGCTCAAGCGCATCGGCGACTTCCCGGTAAAGGTAGAGCTGCTCTCGCGCTTTCGCAATGCCAAGCAACAGCGCGAGATCATCCGTCAACTGCGCACCGGCGAGGTGGATATCGTGGTGGGCACTCACCGCCTCATCCAAAAAGATGTAAAGTTTAAAGACCTGGGACTGGCCATCATCGACGAGGAGCAGCGCTTTGGCGTGGCTCACAAAGAGCGGTTCAAAGAGGCGTTTAAGGGGATCGATCTGCTGACGCTGTCGGCCACCCCCATCCCCCGCACCCTGAACATGGCCATGTCGGGCATCCGCGACATCTCCATCATCGACGAGGCGCCCCAGGACCGCCACCCCATCCAGACTTATGTGGTGGAACACAGCGACGTGCTGGTGGCCGACGCCATCAAAAAGGAGCTGCGCCGTGGCGGCCAGGTCTACTATCTGTATAACAAGGTGGAATCGATCGAGAGCCGGGCGGCCAAGATCGCCCAGATGGTCCCCGGGGCCAGCGTGGCTTTTGCCCACGGTAAAATGACCGAGCGGGAACTGTCGTCGGTGTGGTCACAGCTGCTCGACGGCACCATCGACGTGTTGGTTTGCACCACCATCATCGAGACCGGAGTGGACGTGGCCAACTGCAACACCCTCATTATCGAGGACGCCGACCGACTGGGTCTGTCGCAGCTATATCAGATACGCGGCCGGGTGGGCCGCTCCACCAAGCGGGCCTTTGCCTACTTTACCTTTAAGCGGGGCAAGGTGCTCACCGAGATCGCCTCTAAGCGGCTTACAGCCATCCGCGAGTTTACCAGTTTTGGCTCGGGCTTTAAGATCGCCATGCGCGACCTGGAGCTGCGGGGCGCCGGCAACCTGCTGGGGGCCCAACAGCACGGCCATATGGAGGCGGTGGGTTACGATATGTACCTGCGCCTGCTGGCCGAGGCGGTGAGCGAGAAAAAAGGCGAGGAGCGGCCGTACAAAAATGAGGAGTGCCAGGTAGATATCCAGGTGGACGCCTATATCCCCGAGACCTATATCGAGAGCCTGCCCAGCCGTATCGATATCTATAAAAAGATCGCTGCCATCGCCTCGCGGCAGGAGGCAGACGATGTGCTCGACGAGATCATCGACCGCTTTTCCGACCCGCCGCGCAGCGTGCTGGGACTCATCGACGTGGCGCTTTTGCGCAACCAGGCGGCAGGGCTCGACATCACCGAGATCGTACAGCGGGAAGATACCATCTATTTCTATATAGGCCGGCCGGATATGGACCGCATCTCGCGGGCGCTTTCGGGGGGCACCGGCGCCAAGAATATCGTCTTTAACGCCGGTCAAAAGCCATATTTGGCCGCGCGGCTGGCAGCGGGCCAAAAGCCTATCGACCTGATCAAAAAAGTGTTGGCACTGATGGAGAAATAGCCGTCTAGCCGGCTATAGCTGGCTAGGTTTGCCTTTACACCGGGCGCGAAAATTGCTATAATAACAGGCAAAGTATTATGGGGCCATAGGGCCCTGCAGAATGTTAAAAATTCCCGCCGGCAGCCCGCCGGCGTCGAGGGGGAGACCTAGAAATGTCGATAAAGAAAAAGCTGCTGGCACCGCTGGCGCTGGTACTGAGCTTGGTGATGGCCGGCTGTACCTTTGGCACCCATTTTGGCACCGTGGCCACGGTGGGCGACGTAAAGATCACCGACGGTATCTACCTGTATTATCAGTACACCGCCTATGGCGAGGCGCTCAGCGCGGTAGAGGACTCGGAAAAGAGCCTGTTTAAGCAAAAAGTCGGTGATCAGACCGCTTCTGAGTACATTGTGGACCGCACCAAGACCCACTGCGCCTCCTACGCGGCAGTCGAGCAGCTGTTTGCAGAAAAGGGGCTGGAGCTCACCGACAGCGATCGCGATTACGTCGATGCCGCTGTGGCCCAGAACTGGCCCTCAGGCCAAAAAGTGATGGAGAAAAACGGCGTGAGCGAAGCCACGTATAAGCTCATCGTAGAAAATGCCGTCAAGTCCACCAAGCTGTTTAATGCTCTGTACGGCGAGGGCGGTGAAAAGGCAGTGACCGACGAGGAACTGCTCACCTACACCAGAGAAAATTATATGCGCATCCGCTATTTTGAGATCCCAAAACTCGACAGCAACAGCGCCTCCATTAGTAAAGACGGCGTAAACCAGATGCTGGGGTACGCTCAGCAGGGCGTGACCGATGCCAATGGCGGCAAAGACTTTGCCCAGGTGGCCAGCGACGTGATGGCCCAGTGCCTGCCGGTGGGCGGCTACACCGTGAGCGAGGGGGCCGACTATATCGGCGCCACCTATGTCTCTTACAGCGAGGACGGCACCAACTTCCCGCTGGCGTACGTGAAAGCCATGAAAGACACGGCGGTGGGCAGCTACGGCTACTACGAAGGGGCCCAGTACATCTACGTATTTCAGCGGGTAGAGGTCGACAGCGACCCCGAGGCGTATGCCAGCTACAAGACTAGCCTGTTAGCGGCAATGAAGCAGCCCGAGTACGAGACGCTGGTACAGGAAAAACAGGACAGTCTGGAAGTAAAGATCAGCGAAGAGGCTCTGAAAAAGTACACCCCTAAAAAGGTGAAGTACGAGAAGTAGCCTGCCATTGACAAAACTATACGGCGCAAAAGAAAAAACGGATGCTCCGCTCCGTTTTTTCTTTTACCTATTTGCCCATTTATTCGGTACACCGTGCTGGGCAGCGGGTATGATACCTTGGGAGGACACATTGCAAAAAAACAGCCATCGCCGCTACAGACACCTATTCGTAAGCCTACTGGCCCTGCTGCTCTTGACAGCGCTGACTGGCTGTCAGCTGGGAGACAAAGTGGAGGGCCTGCTCGGGCCTGAGGCCGACCCCATCGTGGCGGGTGAGGATATCGACGCTAAACTAGAGACCAAATATGGCCGCACCCAACTCAGTGGTGACGAGCAGGTCCTCTACGACGCACTGTATACCGCCGTCGCCTCGCGGCAGGACGAGGTGCGTATAAAGGGCGATATCACTGCGGAAGAACTGGAACGGGTATACCGCTACTATTTTTCCGACTCGCCAGAGCACTTTTGGATCGAGGGGTATCGCTATGTGACCCGCACCGAGTCGGGGCGGGTAAAGAAAGTACTGCTGGATTACAGCGGTACCCGGGGCGAGATCGAGGCTCAGTCCTCGCAGCTACAGCAAAAACTGGAAGAGCTCGACAGTCAGATGCAGGGGCAGCCGGGTGATTTTGAAAGAAGCGTGTTCGTCAGCGACTATCTGTCGGCCACACTGCAGTACGATACCGAACAGGCCGCTGGTGCCGATGCTTACACCGCCTACGGGGCGCTGGTGCAGGGGCAGGCGGTGTGCCAGGGGTATGCCAAGGCCGCTCAATTGCTGTTTCAGCAGGCGGGCATGGAGTGCCTATATGTGCGGGGCGAGAGCCGTGGTGAGCGCCACGGCTGGAATATCGTCAAGCTGGAGGGGGCGTACTATCATCTGGACCCGACCTGGAACGACATTCAGTTCGAGAGCTCTGAGCAGGAACAAGGGGTGCGCAACCACACTTATCAAAATATTACCACCGCCGATATTTTGCGCGACCACCAGATCGACGATAGCGAGAACTATCCCCTGCCCGACTGCAGCGAGCAGGCGCTCAACTACTATGTGAAAAACGGGTTGCAGGCTGCTGATTTTGAGCAGATCGCCGACCGGGCCGCCGAGGTTGCGGCCCAGAACATCGCCGCCGGTGAGGATTATCTGGAGCTGCGTTTTGGCAGTAAAGAGCAGGCTTTGGAGCTGGTGGAGTCGCGCAACGCCATGGGTCGGCTGCTGGGTGATATCAACTACCGGCTATACGACGTACAGCTGAGCTACGCTTACTCGTACTACCTCAACGAGGAGCAGTCCACGGTGCAGATCTACTTTCAGCGGGCCGAGAGTTGACTGCATACCAGAGGAGGGGCGGACATTGGCAGTGGATACAGTAAATTTAGAAGAGGGCCGCCCCTTTGTAAAAGAGGCGCTGGAACACATGGAACGCGCACTGGAGCGCTCGAGGAAGAGCGGCTGTAAAGTGCTCAAATTTATCCACGGCTACGGCTCCAGCGGCAAAGGCGGCAAGATCAAAAAGGCAGTGCGCCAGCGGCTGGGCGAAAAACTGGCCGATGGCGAACTGCAGGCGGTGATCTACGGCGAAGACTTTACCCTGTTCGATGCCGATACCCAGCGCGCGTTGGCCAAATACTATTTTTTGGCCGGAGACAGCGATATGGGACGTATGAATTTGGGCATTACTTTCGTGGTATTCAAATGAACACCGCTGTGCCTCCTCAAAAAGACTTTGAGCCCGGTTCTGGCATAAGCGGTGGATGTGCGATCTTGGTGGCGGGTATACCGGCAGCGGGCAAGACCCGTTTTGCCTGCTGGCTAGGCAGTGCCTGGCAGCTGCCCTGCCTATCTAAAGATGGCGTAAAAGAGTTGCTCTTCGATCAGTTGGGCTTTGAGAGCAGGCGACAGAAAGTGGCGTTGGGCGCAGCAGCACAGGCAGTCTTGCTCGATTTTGCCGCGCGCCAGCTAGAAGCCCAAAACAGCTTTATTTTGGAGAACAACTTTGAAGACAGCTCGATCCAGCCACTGACGCAGCTGCTGGATCGGTATGGTTGTCGGGCAGTGACGGTGCGTTTTGGCGGCGATATCGAGGTACTGTACCATCGCTTTATTGCCCGCGACAAGTCACCACAGCGCCACCGCGGCCATGTGGTGAATGCTGTCTACCCCGAAGTAGGACCCCCGCCGCCCTATGTGCCTATGGGATTAGCAGCCTTTACCGCTGGTGTGCAGACCCGCGGCTTTGACCGCTTTGCCGTACGGGGGCCAGTGATCCCGGTCGACTGCACCGATTTTGCTCAGGTGGATTATAAAGAGATCGCCCGGAAAATAAAAGAGGTATTAGGGCAGCTGCTGGCGCAGATAGAAAGCGCCTGTCGCCGCCGAAAATGACTCGTAAAAGCCCCCGGCACAGCTTACTTTGCCTGTGCCGGGGGCTTTTATTGAGGTGAGAGATACGGAGTTAGAGCAGATCTGCTCAACTGTTAGTCGGGTGACGACACAGTAGGTGTCTCTTTTTGGAGGCCCACTCCAAAGTAGTCCCGCAGTACGCTGCCGTGCAGGTCGGGCTGATAGTCGCCATTTTCGTCGCAGTAGATCTGTGGTGTGGTCACTGTGCTGGAGCCGGTAACCAACACCTCGCGCAGAGCGGCCTGTAGATCGGGGATATCGATGGAGGCGATATCGGTCTCGATGTTGTCGGCTACCCCGGTAAAGGTATCGGCCAAACGCTCGACTTCGTCGCGGTTAAAATAGTGTTCGATATAGGCCTTGATGAGCTGTAGGCGCAGGGTATCTTTTTCCTGCCCCTGCAGACCGCAGTAAGAGAGATACCCCAGGCAGCGGCTGCCGTCGAGCCGCTGCCGCCCGTAGAGCAGTTTGAACTGCAGCAGACCGCTCTGCTCACTGTAGTGGTAGATGTTTTCGTGTACGTCAAAGTCTACCGGTCCAAAACTGTCGGACAGAGCGATCAGCGAGGCATCGGTCAGATCAACATAGTAGTCGGTCTTTAGACCGGTGAGCTGCTGCAGACTCTCGATAAACTGGCCCACCCCATTATAGGCATACGCCTGGCGCAGGTCGCCGGTGCGAGTGCCGAACTGTACCTTCCACGACAGGGGAATATTGGTCACCAGCAACTGCCCCTGTGCGGGGGAGATGCGCACCAGCTGGCAGCTCTGGGGCAATCCCCGCCGGTCGGTGCGGTGCAAAAACAGGATATTTACATCGTCGGCAGTATCGGTGTCAGCCGCTGCCTGCTGGGCGTCAGATGCTGCCGGCTTTTCCTGTTTGGGCATAAACAGCAACCACGACAGTCCAAATACCAGCCCAATAGCGGCCAGGCTTAGGAAGAAACTCTTCCAAAAGGTCTTTTGTTCCGGGCGCATGGGCGCACCTCCCCTCGTCCGGTAGTATGGGACAAAATGGGCCGTATCATGCGGGCAAACAAAAGTAGAGGCAGCGGCTGGCGCCTACTGGTCGGGGGCGCCGGCCCGGTGAGAGCGCCATCCCATCAGCACTCGACGACATAGGGGATCGCTGGGGTGATAGTATTTTGTCACTTTGTGGCGCTCATGGTCAAAATGGGGCTGCTGACAGCTGGACAAGCTGGCCCCGGTATGGTATATTTGTACCAGAAAAGTTGGTAGAGGCGCAGTGCGGATGAGTACCGCGGCACAGGGGGCACCCGGTGACGCCGCGGAAAAGGCCAAATTGCCGAAACTGTCTGCCGGGCGCGGCAGGTCAGTTGGGCGCAGGGAAAACATCTCTGTGACTCCTGTTTTTTAACAGAGGCGCTATCGGTGAAAACGGCTATATGCCCGCAGGGCCTATGGAAAAGTTGCATCGGTGGGGTGCAGCTTTTTTATTTTGCCGTGTAGGTAAAAAGAGGAGTAGCGGCGCGCATCCGCGCCGGGAGAAAGGATGTTTTTTCTTATGGCAAACACACAGGATACCCACTTAAAGGAGCTGCAGTCTGAAAAGACCGAGTTCAAGCGCGAAGTGGGGCTGTTCGGCGGCGTCTCGGTGCTGGGCGGCATTATGATCGGCTCGGGTATCTTCTACCTGGGCAGCTATGTGCTGATGCGCGCGGGCATGAGTCAGGGTCTGGCCCTGATCGTGTGGGTGATCGGCGGCCTGGTGATCCTGGCCTCGGGCATCTGCTACGCCGAGCTGGGGGCTATGATGCCCAAAGCCGGCGGCGGCTATGTGTACCTGCGCGAGGCGTACGGTGAGCGCACCGCTTTTATGAGCGGTTTTTCAAACTTTATATTGGGCTCTTCGGGCTCGATCGCCGGGCTGGCCATTGCCTTTCCCGAGGCCATATCCAGCCTGGTGCCCATCAGTGCGCTGGGCTGTAAGATCATCGCCATCGGTATGATCCTCCTGCTCACGGTGATCAATGTGTTCGGTATCAAGATGGGCAGCATCATCCAGAATATCTTTATGGTGCTCAAGCTGCTGCCCATCGCGGCCATCATTCTCTGTGGTCTGTTTATGGGCAAGCAGACCCCCAATTTAAGCCCCATGCCCGCTTCCAATCCCAGCGTGTTCCAGCTCTGCGGCATGATCGCCTTTGGCGTAGTGGCTACACTGTGGGCCTACGAGGGCTGGACCAACCTGAACACCATCAGCGAGGAGATCAAAAATCCCCGCCGCAATCTGCCGCTGGCTATTATCATCTCCATCTGCGGCGTCATGGTGGTCTACGTACTGTTTAACCTGGCTATCTACCGCACCGTCCCCTACGCCACCATCGAGACGATGCTGGCCAACGGCGACTTTTTTCTGGGCACCCAGGCCGCCAAAGAGCTGTTTGGCAATCTGGGCATGATCGTGGTGGGCTCAGCTATGGTGGTGGCCATCTTCAGTGCCCTCAACGGCTGTGTGATGGTGTTCCCCCGCTCCTACTACGCTATGGCCAAAGACGGCGCTTTCTTTAAGAGCGTGGGCAAGCTGCACCCCAAGTACAAAACGCCGGTCAACGCCCAGATCGCCTCGGCCATCGTGTCTATTGCTCTGGTGATGGCCCGCGACCTCAATCAGCTGACCAGCCTGGTGGCTTTCAGCGGCATGCTGTTTAACACGCTCATCTTCTATGCAGTCATTCGGCTGCGCAAAAAATATCCCCATATGGAGCGACCGTACAAGGTGTGGGGCTATCCGGTGCTGGTGATCGTCACCATCCTCATCACCATTGGCCTGCTTATCAACACCCTGATCGAGGACCCGGTCACTTCCCTGATCGGTCTGGCAGTGCCGGCAGCCGGCCTTGTCATCTACGAACTGGTATTTAAAAAGAGCCGCCAGGCAGTGCTGGCTGCTCAAAATGCCGAGAAGGAGGATAACTAACATGGGCAGACTCATAACCAACGCCAAAGTATATGTAGAGCGCGAAAAATTTGCACAGGCGGTGTATATGGAGGACGGTGTCATCAAGGCAGTGGGCACCAACGAAGAGGTGCTGGCCGTAGCCCCGGCCGGTACGCCCCAATACGACGCCGGCGGCCGCACCGTGGTGCCCGGTTTTAACGACAGCCACATGCATCTGTACTTTGTGGGCGAGAACTTAGAATCTATCGATCTGCACGGCGTCACCTCGATGGCCGAGGCCAAGCAGATCGCGCGCGACTTTATCGCCCGCACCAAGCCCGCGCCCGGCACTGTGCTGCACGGAACCGGCTGGAACCAGGATTACTTTACCGATGAGCCCCGCATGATGGACCGGCACGACCTGGATGAGATCACTACGGAATATCCCCTCATTTTAGAGCGGGCCTGTGGTCATGCCCTCACGGCCAATTCGCTGGCCATCCAACTGGCCGGGGTCACCAAAAATACCCCGCAGCCCGAAGGGGCCCAGTTCGATGTGGATGAAAACGGCGAGCCCAACGGCATCTTTCGCGAGACAGCGGCCAATTTGGTGATGTGCCTGCGCCGCGACCCCACGGTAGAGGAGATCGAGCACACCCTGCACACCGCTATGGAGCATGCCGCCGAGTGGGGCATCACCTCGGTGCAGACCATGGATGTGCGGCCCGGTGCCTATAGAGATATGCTGCAGGCCTATCACAACATCCAGTCGACCCACCCCACATTGCGGGTCTATCACCAGTGTAATTTTATGGCCCCCGACGATTACCGGGAGTTTTTAGAGCAGGGCTATATTACCGGCAGCGGCGACGCCTTTAATAAGATCGGGCCGCTGAAACTGTTTGTAGATGGTTCGCTGGGCGCCCGCACTGCGCTGATGCGCGCACCGTACGCCGATGACCCGTCGACTACCGGTATTCAAACGCTCACCCAGCAACAGACCGACGAGCTGGTTCAGATAGCCGATGCCGCCGGCTGTCAGGTGGCGGTGCATGCGATCGGCGATGCAGCCATTGAGCAGGTGCTTAACAGTTACGATACGGTCTGCGGGGATGGGGAGAACCCCCATCGGCACGGCATCGTCCACTGCCAGATCACCGATCGGGCGCTGGTAGAGCGCTTTACCCAAAACAATATTTTAGCTTACATCCAACCCATCTTTTTACACTACGACATGACGGTGTTAGAGAGCCGGGTGGGCAAAGAATTGGCCGCGACCAGCTATGCTTTTGCCACCATGAACCGGTTGGGCATCCACAACAGTTTCGGCACCGATTCGCCGGTGGAAGACCTGAATACCATGCACAACATCTACTGTGCAGTGACCAGAAAAAATCTGGCCGGCACCCCGAGCGGCGGTTTTTATCCCGATGAGTGTGTAGACGTGTACGATGCGGTGGATGCCTACACGGCAGCCAGCGCTTACGCCAGTTTCGAAGAGGATGTGAAGGGCCGCATCAGGCCCGGGTACTATGCCGATTTGGCAGTGCTCAGCGAGGATATCTTCACCATCGACCCCGAGCGCATCAAAGATGTAAAAGTCGACGCCACGATATTGGCCGGTGAGTTCGTCTATCAGCGAAAAGATGTCTGATCGGCTCTATAAATAGAAAGAGGGACGGGACCTATGGCGGTCCCGCCCCTCTTTCTATTTATAGTCTATTCTATCTACAGCAGCGGCGATAGCAGATGGATAAGAAGTAGCGCCGCCAGCGGTACCGCTGTACCACCGGCCAGTTGGGCCGATGTATGCCGCCCGGTGTGCAGACTGGCCCACCACACAAAAACCAAGAGCACCGCCCCCGGGAGCAGCGCCGGCACTCCAAAGTAGCAGAGCAGTGCCACGGGCCCAGCGGCACCACAGGCATGGCCGCTGGCCTTTTTACCGATGAGCTTGTTGACCACCAGCAATAGTAACCCAGAGAGCAGATACTCAGTATACACGATCCACATAGCCCGGGTACCGCGCAGCAGTGCGTTGCCCACACACCCCAGCAGATAGCCGATAACGGCGAACACCATAGCTAAGCTGCGCTGACCCTCCCGCCCGCGGTCGCGAAAACCGGGAATATATCGCTGCAGGGGGTAGGCCAGCAGCGGCAGCACCGTCAAGCACAAAAGCCCCCACTGCAGTGGAGGGGCTCCTCCTATCAGTTCGGGCCGGCAGCAATACAAAACGACCAACATACAGCCGGCCAAAATAGGGGCTGCAGTAGCGACGCATATCCATCGAGAAAGTTTGTCCACAGCACTTTACCTCCTGCTCTGGTATAGGGCGGCCATATTCAGTAAGGGCCCGTTCTCTATAAATACCAGTATACACCAATTTGCCCACAGACAACAAAAAAGCGTTTTCCTGGGCCTTATCTGTAAGTCAGGATAAGAGATAGACAAACAAAAAAAGAGAGGCAAACGCCATCAGCGTTCGCCTCTCAGCAGTGTGAAAATAAAGAGAAGGAAAGAGGGGAGGTTCAGTTCATGCTGCCGGGGAACTGGGGCAGACCGGCAAAACCTCGTGCTAGGTCTTCATCGGTGGGGATATAGTCGCTCATCTCGCCGTTGTTATAGCGCTCGTAAGCGGTCATATCGAAGTAGCCGGTACCGGTGAGACCGAACACGATGGTCTTTTCTTCGCCAGATCGCTTGCAGGCCAGTGCCTCGTCCACCGCCACTTTAATGGCGTGGCTGCTCTCGGGAGCAGGAAGGATGCCCTCGATGCGGGCAAACTGCTCAGCTGCGGCAAACACCGCCGTCTGTTCTACGCTGCGGGCCTCCATAAGACCGTCGTCATAAAGCTGCGACAACACACTGCTCATGCCGTGGTAGCGCAGCCCGCCGGCGTGGTTGGGAGCGGGGATAAAGCCGCTGCCCAGCGTATACATTTTGGCCAGCGGACAGACCATACCGGTGTCGCAGAAATCGTATGCGTATTTGCCCCGGGTCAAGCTGGGGCAAGAGGCCGGCTCTACGGCGATAAAGCGGTAATCTGCTTCACCCCGCAGCTTTTGTCCCATAAACGGGGCAATGAGTCCCCCCAGATTCGAGCCGCCCCCGGCACAGCCAATGATGATGTCTGGGGTGATATCATATTTGTCCAGGGCAGCTTTGGTCTCCAGACCGATGACCGACTGGTGCAGCATCACCTGCGACAGCACACTGCCCAGCACGTAGCGGTATCCCTCGCGGGTGGTGGCGGCCTCCACTGCCTCTGAGATAGCACAGCCCAAACTGCCGCCAGTACCGGGGAACTCGGCCAGTATCTTGCGGCCAACGGCGGTGGTGTCAGACGGAGAAGGGGTGACATCAGCCCCGTAGGTGCGCATCACCTCACGGCGAAACGGCTTTTGTTCGTACGAGACCTTGACCATATACACCTTACAGTCGAGCCCAAAGTACGCACAGGCCATCGAGAGGGCTGTGCCCCACTGGCCGGCGCCCGTCTCGGTGGTGACGCCTTTTAGCCCCTGCTTTTTGGCGTAATAGGCCTGGGCGATCGCACTGTTTAGCTTGTGGCTGCCACTGGTATTGTTACCCTCAAATTTGTAGTAGATCTTGGCCGGAGTACCCAGTGCCTGTTCCAGCCGGTAAGCGCGCATCAGCGGAGCAGGCCGGTACATTTTGTAGTAGTCGCGGATCTCACTGGGGATGTCGATAAAAGGGGTGGTATCGTCGAGCTCCTGCGCCACCAGTTCCTCACAGAACACCGGCGCCAGGTCGGCGGCGGTCATGGGCTGCAGAGTCTCGGGATTTAAAAGCGGTGCGGGCTTGTTTTTCATGTCCGCGCGCAGATTGTACCACTGGCGGGGCAGCTCGCTTTCAGACAGGTAGATCTTGTAAGGGATGTTTTGGTTTGCCATAGTATTTGTCTCCTTTCCAAAATATGCGACTCTTGCGGGACAAAGGCAAACAAAAAAGCCTCTGTCCCTGCATACTGCCGGGACAGAAGCTGTAAAAACACTCCTGCGGTGCCACCCTGCTTGGCGCTCGTCTGTGCAAACAGCACTGCGCCCACTCGCCGCGTACAAACATACGCCAGACATTTGTTAACGGAGGTCTCACTCCGGCGCGCCTACTTTTCTTTTGCTAACCAGAAAAGTTCGGGTTGCTCTCAGAAGCCCATTCACTGCTGTCTTACCGCGCTGCGATCTCACCGCCCGCAACTCTCTTGGCCGGAGGGCACAGCAGTTACTTCCTCTTCCTCATCGATTTAATCTGTATTTTAGCACATGACGGACAAATGTCAAGGTTTATTTTTAAAATCATATCGCCCATCAAAGGTGATCAGATAGGGGTACTTCGCTCAGTCTGCCCATTCTATGCCGATTTTTAATCAGTGTGACTGCGCACCTAAAAGCGCTCTGCCCCACCCGGACAGAGCGCTTTCTTATATGGGCCATATCCCTTATCTACCGCTCTTGGGTGGCGGCGGACAAAGAGCGATAGACGTCTTTTAAGATCTGCACACAGCCATCGATCCCCAATGCACTGCTGTTGAGACAGATGTCGTAGTTGTCGGCATCGCCGAATTGACGCCCGGAGTAAAAACTGTAGTAGGAAGCTCGACGCTTGTCGGTCCTCTCTATATCCGCCAGAGCATGATCGGTCGTCTCGTGATAGGTATGGATGAGCCGGTGTTGGCGGCTCTTGCGATCGGCATAAATAAATACCCGAATTACATTTTGTCGGTCCTTGAGGACCTGATCGGCACAGCGGCCTACAATGATGCAGGAGTTCTCGCTGGCGATCTGACGAATGATCTGTGACTGGTGTAAAAATACCCGATCATCGACCGAGAGACCCTGTCCGACATCGCGGGAGAGCCCATCTAGCAAACTGCCCGCCCAACGTGTCTCGGCCTCTTCAAAAAAGCTCTGGTCGATCGTGCTGGAATTGACGGCCCGCTCGATGATCTCGTGGTCGTAAAAAGGAATCTTTAACTGCTGTGACAGCTGGTGCCCGACCATACGCCCACCGCTGCCGTGTTGGCGGCTGATGGTAATGACCGGCGGCAGGGGTACTGCGCTGACGTTGTTGGTGGCCTCTTGCCGATCAAACTCGCCGGCCCATTCAAACCCCTTTTTGGCCATGACGACGGCGATCACCTCGTTGATCACCGCGGCGGCCGCGATCGTGCCCTGAATGATCTTGGCGCAGGCCGGTGCCGGCCCCGCCAGCACCGATACGGCAATACCGGTAAACACCAGCGATACACCGGAGTGGGGCAGCAGCGTAAGGCCGAGATAGTTGCGCACAGTTTTGGGAGACTTGGTCACCGCAGCGCCAAAAAAGGCGCCAAAGTACTTTCCGAATGCCCGGGCAGCGATGTAGATCGCTGTGTAGAGCCCCGCCCCCAGAATCAGGTGGTAATCCAGCGGTGCACCCAAATTTAGGATGACGACGATCATGGCCACTCCGAGAATGGGATTAAAGCCCTGCATGATCTGATCCAGCCGTTTTTCAGAGACCATATTCGAAAATGTAGCTGAAAAAGCCATACCGATCAGCATAAAATTGAGCACCGGTCGCGGCAGCAAATCATTGCACCAAAAACCCACCCCGGAGGAGAGGAGGATCATCGCTATCAGCAAAGCTAAAGTGGGGCCTGCGCCCCGCTCTTTTTTCAGCACCAAGCCGGCCAACAGGCCGGTGACGACGCCAATGATCAAAGGAAGCAGCACTACCAGCGCGATCATATAGGCCGGTAGCTCTCCCGCCGACAGATTGCCCGCCACGATGGCGATGGTGCTAAAAAATACGATACAGCCCACAATGTCGTCCAGCGCCGCCATAGGAATAAGGGTGGCGGTCACCGGCCCCTCTGTTTTAAATTCGCGCACGATAGAGAGGGCCGGTGCCGGAGCGGTGGCCAGAGCGATACCACCAAAGAGAAACGCCAGGTATAGAGGTATACCGGAAAAATAGAACACGATACCAAATACCAGCGACACGACTAGGAATGTGCCGATAGATTGGGTGAGCGTAGTGATGATGATCGCTTTTCCCGAACGTTTTATCTTACGCCACACCAGTTCGGTACCGATCATCAGGCCCACAGCACACTCTAAAACGTGCATGATGCTCTGATACCAAACGGCATCGAGCAGAGTGTCGCTCACGAGAGAGACCGCGTGGGGGCCTAAGATCATGCCGGCGATCAGCCAGCCTAGGATCGAGGGCAGCTTGAGTTTCGACACCAATTTACCGGCCACAAAGGCCAGCGCAACAGCGGCCAGCAGCCGCAGAAAAAGCAAGATCATTTTTGTATCCTCCTCTCGGCGATACCATATAACATAAAATCGAGCATTTTTGCCAGGCGGCTCTCGTGGTCGGCCACCAGTACCTGTAGGTCTTTGCCCACATAGGCCGGGCTGCTAAAATAGCCGTTAAACATCTCCTGCATGACTTCATAATACGCTATAGCGTCATCCTGCGTAACGCCCGGCCGCAGCGTCATTTTAGACAGTGCCGCCTGGTAGATCTTTTTGTTGAGACAGTCAAAGTCGGCTTTGGCCTCGCGTATCTGTGCCGCCAGCGATGCTGGCGGCTGAAGGACTGCTTCAAAAAAAATTCTGGCGCACAGCGGATGCTGAGAAAAATACCGAATGCGCAGCTGCATATACCGCTCTAAGTCATCTCCGATGTCCTGATCTTTTAAATATGCAGTCACTTCGGCAAAGCAGCGCGATACACAGGCCAGATACAGTGCATCTTTACCGGAAAAATTGTGGTAGAGCAACCCCTTAGATATTTCATGGCCACTGCAGATGTTGTTGATCGCCGCGGCACTGTAACCGACAGTGCCAAATTCTTCTATGGCGGCGCCGACGATCCGCTCACGCGTCCGTTCTGTCTTCTCCTGTTTTTTCACCAAAACACCTCTGATCCCAAATATAGACTGAATGGTCTGTAATTTATTATAACAATTACAGACCGTTCGGTCAATATTGCTTGGGGCTTGTACACCAGGGATATCCTGTAGCTACAAACAGGAGCATGGCAGTATTGTCTTTAGATAAACAGGCGCATATTTGGTTGCTGGATCTACCCGGTAAGGTGTGCATAGCCGTCGTATACACAAAGAGAAGAGCTGTGCCGAGTGGCGGCCATTTTGTAACGCTGGATGTGGACAAAATACTTTTTCGAAAAATGCATGGGGAACGTGTAAATGCGGCTGGAAAATGAGTCTTTTAATTACTATTTGCATTTGCGCGCATGCATCAGACAGTAAAAAAGACTGGACCGAAGTGGCACAGCCTTTTTTACTGAGAGGGACAAGCGGTTTAGATACCGCCTCAAACGCGAGCATTTTGCGTTACTAAAAGAAAAAAGCTGCGGTGTGCAATGCACACGCCGCAGCTTTGGTGGTGGAGGATGGATTCGAACCATCGAAGTCACTGACAACAGATTTACAGTCTGCCCCCTTTGGCCACTCGGGAACTCCACCATATTTTATTTCAGTAGCCACATTGGCCAGCTCTTTTCAATGGAGCTGGTGGACGGACTTGAACCCCCGACCTGCTGATTACAAATCAGCTGCTCTACCAACTGAGCTACACCAGCGAATATGACAACAACGTGAATTATATCATCTACCTATTAGGTTGTCAATGTCTGAGGGAGAATTTTTAAGACCATCATGCTTATCTTTTTGTAACCCATAGGCTGTTCATCCAGGTAGGTTACAAAGTTAGCCGCGGTAAAAAGTTTTACTCGATTGTGGATAGAGATACAGATATACACATCCGTACAATTTGTATGTTATGAATAAATATTTTAATATACAACTAAATATACAATAATTAAAGGCATTAAATACAAAAAATGGAATATATATAGCTTTATAAATGTATAATTACTAGATAAATAGAAAATTTATTGCAATCTATTGCAATTATTATAAAATATATCGTATAATTATGCTACTTTAAAAAACATACAGCAGAGAGGGCTTTAAAATGGAGCATAAAACAGTTACCAAACTGTGGGGCGGTCGTTTCCGCCAGGACGAAAACGAGCTGATGGAGCAGTTTAACAACAATCTCTCCAATACGACCTGGCTGTGTGGGCCAGACATCCAGGGGAGTTTGGCCCATGTAGCTATGCAGGTAAAGTGTGGGCTGCTCACCGTCCAGGAAGGTGAACAGATCGCACAGGGCCTGCAGGGTATCCTGGCGGACGTACAGAGCGGTGCCCTGCAGATGACCAACGCCTACGAAGATGTGCACACCTTTGTAGAGGTACATCTTATCGAGCGCATCGGCGATGTGGGTAAAAAGCTGCACACCGCCCGCTCCAGAAACGACCAGGTCAATACAGATATGAAGCTGTATGTAAAGCAGCAGACAGCGTACGTTATTGAGCTGGTGGAGAAGATGCAGCGCACACTACAGGAAAAAGCGGCGCAAAACCCCTGTATTATGCCCGGCTATACCCATCTGCAGCGGGCACAGGTAGTCACCTTCAAATACTATCTAATGGCTTACCACGGTATGCTCCAACGCGATAAAAAACGGCTGCAGAGCGCACTGGACAACATGGATCTGTCGCCGCTGGGCTGTGGCGCACTGGCCGGTACGACACACCAGATCGACCGCGCTTTTACCGCTGAACAGTTGGGTTTTAGCGGCGTGTATGCAAACTTTATCGACGGGGTCAGTGACCGCGACTACCAGTTGGAGGCCATGTCTGCCTTTAGTATCCTTATGATGCACCTCAGCCGTCTCAGCGAGGAGATCATCCTCTGGAGCTCGCAGGAATTTGGCTTTATCAGTCTCGACGACAACTACACCACCGGTTCCAGTATCATGCCTCAAAAGAAAAATTCAGATGGGGCCGAACTCATTCGCGGCAAGACCGGCAGAGTATACGGCGATCTGATGGGGCTGCTCACCGTAATGAAGGGGTTGCCACTGGCCTATAACAAAGATATGCAGGAGGATAAAGAGGCCTTTCACGACAGTCTGCAAACGGTCATCTTATCGCTCTGCATGATGGAGCGAATGATCGCCACGCTCACTGTGAAAAAAGAAAATATGGAAAAAGCGGTCAAAAAGGGCTTTCTTAATGCAACGGAGGTAGCCGATTACCTGGTGGGGAAAGGGATCCCCTTCCGTGATGCCCACGGCATCGTCGGCCAGATCGTCATTTACTGCGAGGACCACCAAAAAGCTATTGAGGAGCTGCAGCTCTCAGAATTGCAGCAGTTTTGCCCCGTATTCGATGATGGCATATATCCCTATATCGACTACCACAATATCCTGAAAAAAGGCATTAAAAAAGAGATGCTCTAGAGGGGACTTAACTATGCGCATCAAGTTTATAAACCCCGATTCTGGTCTCGATCGCCAGCAGTTGGTGGCCCGTGAAGCGCTGCTGTTGACAACAGCCAGACCGGATACCCAAATATCGATGATCTGCCCCCAGTGTACCGAGGTCTGCATCGATTCCGACTTGGATGTGGCGGTTGCGGCCCCCGAGATCGTGCAGCTGGCACTGGATGCCCAACAGGAGGGGTACGACGCAGTGGCGCTATACTGTTTTAGCGATCCCGGTCTGGCTGCCTGCCGCGAGGTGCTCTCGATCCCAGTGCTGGGTGGGGCCCAGTGTTCGCTGGCGCTGGCCACCCAGTTGGGCTATCACTTTTCGGTACTCACCACCGACGAGCGCCGCATCCCCCCAAAAGAGGCTTTTATTCGCGCATTGGGTTATGGCAGCTTTTTGACCTCGGTGCGCAGCGCGCAGCACGGGCCTGATCAGATACGCACCGCCACTGGCGATGACCAGCTGATCGCTCAGCTGGCCGAAGCGGCAAAAAAATGTGCCGCCGACGGGGCCGACACCGTGATCTTGGGCTGTCTCAGCTTTGCCGGGCTGGCGCCACAGGTCTCGGCGCTGGTCGGCATCCCGGTCATCGACCCCGCTATGGTACTGGTAAATACCGCCGAGATGCTGGTGGCCCAGTCGCTCTCCCACAGCAAGCGCGCTTACCCCACGCCACCCCGGTCGCCCCGGTGCTGGAAAGCGGGAAAGATCGACTTGTCAGCACAGTAGAGCTGACGGTTTTACAAACAATATCTGTATGAGAGAAAGAGGAGTTTTTATGAAACTGAAAAAAATACTTGCCCTGTTGGCGGCATCGGTACTCACTCTGGGGCTGTTTGCCGGCTGTGGCGAAGAGACCAAAGAGACCGGTGCTGCGGGAGGTGACAGCTCAAAGCCCCTGTCTGGCAAGCATTATGTTATCGCCCTGAGCGCCTCGTTTAAAAACTTTGAGTCGGTCACCGTCGACGAGGAGGGGAACGAGACCTACGAAGGGCTGGATATCGATTTTATCGAGCAGCTCTCAAAAGATCTGGGCTTTACCTACGAGATATCCAACATGCAGTTTTCCGGGCTGATCGGGGCGCTGCAGTCCGGCCGGGCCGACATGGTCATCTCCGGTATGACTGCTACGGATGAGCGCCGCAAAAATGTCGATTTTTCGATCGGCTACATCCAGGCCCGCGATGCCTTTTTGGTCAAAAAGGGCTCCGGTATCACCACGGTAGACGATCTGACCGGTAAAAAGATCGGCTGCTCTACCGGTACCTCATACGAAGATATGGCCCGCCGGGTGCCAAATGCCCAGGTGTCAACATTCGACGGCCAGCCCGCGGTTTTGCAGGAGCTGCTCAATGGCCGTATCGACGCCATGTGTACCGACGGTTCGCTCATCGACGGTTTTATGAAACAGTACGATGAGATCGACGGTTTTATGGTGCCGGTCGACAGTTCGCTGAGCGAAGGAGTGGCCAAAGAGTTCGCGATCGCTTTCCCCAAGGATTCAGAGCTTAAAAAAGTTTTCGACGAGGAGATCCAGACACTTAAGGACAACGGCACGATGGACCAGATCATCGTCAAATGGCTGGGAGAGGCATATATCGGCGAATAGCTTTTTGCGCAATAGGCCACCCCAATACGGGCAAAAGATAAGAGCTACCCCCCGCCGGGCAGCGCAAAAAGTGTAAGAACAGCTCTCGGAACACAGTTCCTCGCGCCGCGAAGCGGCAGCGCTGTTCTTGTGGCTGACGATACGCTTTTTGGCGAAAAATTGGATATTTTCCATCACATCCTAGTGTAAAAAAGATCTCAGCGCCGATATCGGCATTTCGCGCAGGCAGAGCCAGGCGGGCAGCCGTCTGGCTCTACGCTGCGGCCAAAGGAGAGAGAACGTGAACTTAGACTTTAGTGTCATTCCCAAATACATGCCGCTGTTTTTTAAGTCCATCGGCATGACCTTACAGATCACCGGCCTGTCCCTACTGTTGGGCTTTGTCATCGCCATTCCGCTCACGCTGTGCAAGATATCGCGCAGCAGAGTGTTGCGGGGCATCGCCTACTTCTACACCTCCATATTCCGCGGTGTTCCCCAGCTGGTGCAGCTGTTTTTGGTGTACTTTGCCGTCCCCCAGCTATTTGCCTACAAGATCACCGCCATGCAGGCCAGCGTATTGGCTTTTGCCTGCAACTCGGCCGCCTTTTTGTCAGAGAACCTGCGCGGTGGTATCCAGGCAGTAGATGCGGGTCAGCGCGAGGCGGCCATCGCTCTGGGGGTACCCTATCCGCGTATGATGTGCGATATCATCTTTCCCCAGGCGATCAAGAGCACACTGCCCAGCGTCATCAACGAGATCATCAACCTGCTCAAAGGTACTTCGCTGGTGGCCACCATCGGTCTGGTAGATATTATGCGCACCGCCCAGCTGGTAATGAACTCCACCTATAAGGCGTTTGAACCACTCTTGGTATCGGCGCTCATCTACTACATCATCGTCATGCTGCTGACGCTGCTGGCCCACCTGGTTGAGAGGAAGGTACATAAGAGTGATAAGCGTTAAAAATATCTATAAGGAATTTGGCGCGCTGGAGGTGCTCAAAGGCGTGTCGCTGGATATCCACAAAGGGGAGATCGTGGCGATCATCGGTCCCTCCGGGTCGGGAAAATCCACCTTGCTGCGGTGCATGAATTTGCTCGAAAAGCCATCTGGCGGCTCGATTTTTATCGACGGGCAAGATATCACCCAGAAAAAAGTAGACCTGATGTCGGTGCGCGAAAAGGTGGGGATGGTCTTCCAGCACTTTAACCTCTTTCCCCACATGACCGTGTTGGGCAACATGACATATGCCCCCCGCAAAGTAAAAAAAGTGCCGCCCAAACAGGCCGAGAAAAAGGCGCTGCAGCTGCTAGAACAGGTTGGACTGTCCGACAAGGCCAACGTGTACCCCGATACGCTTTCTGGCGGGCAGAAGCAGCGGGTGGCCATCGCCCGTGCGCTGGCCATGGACCCGGAAGTCATCCTGTTCGATGAGCCCACCAGCGCCCTGGATCCCGAGATGGTAAAAGAGGTGTTGGGGGTCATCAAAAACCTGGCCGATACCGGCATCACGATGGTACTAGTGACCCACGAGATGGGCTTTGCCCGGGAACTGGCCGACCGCATCTGCTTTTTAGACGAAGGCATATTGGTGGAGGACGCGCCGCCCGATGTGTTTTTCTCCACCCCCAAATCCGACCGCGCCCGTGTGTTTTTAGAGAAGGTGCTCTAACAGCACCTCACGATAGAGAGGACGACCTATATGCAAGCTGTAAAATGGCCCCACGGCTGCAAGAGCGCGGCCATGTTTACTTTTGACCTCGACGGCGATATCATCTGGAAAAATATGTCGTCTGACGAGCCCAACGCCGATAAACTCATCCGCGCCCGCTCGGTGGGCCAGTACGGCCCTAACCGCTGTGTGGATATGATCCTGGATCTGCTCGACAAGTACGGGGTAAAGGCCACTTTTTTCGTTCCCGGCTACGTAGCCGAGCACAATCCCGCAGTTGTGAAAAAAATACATGCCGCCGGCCATGAGATCGGCAATCACGGCTATACTCATGAGCGCTTTGTGGAAAAAACGCGGGAGGAGCAGATCGAGATCATCGAAAAGACCCAGAAGATCATCAAAGATATCACCGGCACGGCGCCGGTGGGCTTTCGCACCCCGTCGGGCGATTGGGCGGTAGACACCCCCTACCTGCTGGAGGAACGGGGTTTTTCCTACTCCAGTTCCATGCGCGGCGACGACCGGCCCTACCGCACCGTGCTCGATGGCCGGGTAACCGACTTTATCGAGATCCCCTCCAAGTGGGAACTGGACGATTATGTGGCGCAGGCCTACAATATCTATCCGGCTGAACCGGCAGGTCTCGACCGCATCTCCTGTTACCGCAATGTACAGCAAAATTACCTGGCCGAATTTGCCGGTTACCACCGCTATGGGCTGTGTATCTCTTTCCTCATGCACCCACAGATATCCGGCGCACCGGGCCGCAATCAGATATTGGAAGAGATACTCAGAGAAGTCACCAGCCACCAAGACGTATGGGTGGCTACCGCCAGCCAGATCGCCGACTGGTGGCGGCAGACATACCCGGCCGAGAGCAGTAGGGAGGGATAGATAAACATGTATACACAGCACCCCAAATGGCCGCAAAACATCCAGTGCGCGGCCATGATCACCGTCAATCTCGACGCCGAATACTTTTGGCTGCAGCTGGATGAACGGGCGGCCCACATGCCTAAAACGCTCTCGATGGGCCAGTACGGCATGACGCGCGGACTGGGCCGGTTACTGGATATCTTACAGAGCTTTTCGATCAAGGCAACCTTTTTCGTCCCCGGCATCGTGGCCGAAAAATATGCCGGCTACATGAAAGACATCGTGTCTGCCGGGCACGAGATCGCCTGCCACGGCTATCTGCACGAGAACTTGTCGCTGTTTGACCGCGCCCAACAGCAAGAACGGCTCAAAAAAGCGGTGGCCGCTATCGAAAAGTACAGTGGTGTTTCGCCTCGTGGTTTTCGTGCCCCCGAGGGGGACCTCACCCTGGAGACGCTGCAGATCGCCCACAGCTTAGGCATGTGTTATTCCAGCGACCTGAGCGATGACGACCGCCCCTACTTTATGCCGATAGACGATGCCGGCACCCAAATGCTGCAGATACCTATCCAGTGGGCCAACTTCGATTTCCCCTATCTGGCCTTTAACTACCGGCCGGCTTTTCCCACCGGTCAGGGCAGGGTAGCGCCTTACAGCAGTATGCTCTCGAACTGGAAGGATGAGTTTACCGGCCACTACACCCATCACCTGTGTTACGTCATGCAATTAGATCCCCAAACGATCGGCAATCCCGGCCGCTCGGCCATACTTGAAGAGTTTTTGACCTTTGTCAAAGATAAGCCCGGGGTGTGGTTTGCTACCGGCAGCGAAATGTACGACTACTGTCATCAAAATGAGTCGGAGATCCTGCACCGGTGATGGTAAAAAGGTGCTGCTGTCGACAGTCAGTACCAGATAAAAAAGAGCAGCACCGTGCTGCTCTTTTTTATCTGGAAGGAAATTTGTGAAAAAGCAAGGTGAAAATAGGAAAATGCCGTTGACTTTTTGTTCTGGATACGATAAAATTAAAAAGCTGTAGTTACGGCCGTGAGCTACAACTGCGCACTGTGTACCGAGGCGTAGCTCAGTTTGGTAGAGTGCCTGGTTTGGGACCAGGATGCCGCAGGTTCAAGTCCTGTCGCCTCGACCATTTAAAACCAAATATGCGGTGGAGTTCCCGAGTGGCCAAAGGGGGCAGACTGTAAATCTGTTGTCAGTGACTTCGATGGTTCGAATCCATCCTCCACCACCATAAAAAAGCCTGTACCCATCGGTACAGGCTTTTTTATGCATCCAAGTACAAAGTATCTGGCCCAATATACGGTGTGTCGCCTCCTGCTTTATATAATAGCCCCGATAAGACGTGCATCAACACAGAATTTTGGTAGCAAAAAGCAGCGCCAATGTGCTCTATTTTAAAGAGCTTTGGCGCTGTTTTTACGAGTTTTTCTATTTGGCGCTTTTTTGATAATTGAGTCCCCATATCTCCATAGCTTTTATGATGGGACGCATGGATTCCCCCAATTCGCTCAGGGCGTATTCTACCCGGGGTGGCACTTCGGGATAGGCGGTGCGAGTGACGATCCCGTCGTCTTCCATCGAGCGCAAGCTGTCGGTCAGCACCTTCTGACTGATACCCTCCAGATCCTTGCGCAGCTCGTTGAATCGCCACGGCCGAGCGAGCAGATTTCTGATGATCAGCAGTTTCCATTTGCTGCCGATCATCTGTACGGTGGTCGCAACGGGGCATGCAGGCATCTCTGCTTTGGTCAGCACAATGAATACCTCCTTAAATAGCTGTTAGATCAAAATATAATATTACATGCCTATTATACGATACTATTCTATTTGCGTGTAAGCAGTATTGTAAAATATTTTAATACCGCTCATATTTTTGACCTCTATAAGCCCGAGGCGGCGCAAAAGTCACCTCAAGGTAACTGTGTTATAAAAAAGTGCGTACTTGTGACCGAAAAATAAAATCGTACAATTAGAATTACAGAGAGCAAAACAGCAACACCAACAGCACTCTGAATACAAAAGTGGAGGTCACAGTTATGGCACTCTCAAACATCTTTGGATGGAACGAAAAAGAAACGGTATCTTCCGCCTGCGGTGCAGCAGATAGGCCGGAGGAAAGTCCCGCCGCCTGCGGTACCGCCTGTGGCGCTGGCGACAGACCTGCCGAAGCACCTGCCGCCTGTGGCGCAGCGGACAAGCCGGAAGAAAAGCCCACTGCCTGTGGGGCGGCTTGCGGCGTTGGTGACAAGTAGCTTGTTCCGTCGACCCGTTCCCGGTGTATATCTTCGCCGGGAACTCAGAATTGCAAATCGGCCTGTCCGATCTTATATAAAGTGAGGATGCATCAAGTATGAAACAGTATTTTGCCTTTCAGTGGCACATCACCGATGCCTGCGACCAGCGCTGTAAACACTGCTATATCTTTTCAGAAGACACCCGCAAAGAGCCAGAGGCTATGAGCTGGCGGCAAATGCAGGACACGTTTTACAACTGCCTCGACTTTTGCAGAGTCTACGACCGGCTCCCGTACTTTTATCTCACGGGCGGCGATCCGATCCTGCACCCAGATTTTTGGAAGCTGCTGGCACTGATAAAGGAACACGATATCCCATTTACCATCCTCGGCAACCCGTTCCACTTGACCGATGCAGTTTGTCAAAAACTGCGGGAATACGGCTGCCAGAAATATCAGCTCTCCATCGACGGCATGCGCCAGACCCACGATTGGTTCCGCAAGCCCGGTTCTTTCGACTGTACGCTCGAAAAGATCGCCTGCATTAAAAAAGCGGGTATGCGCGCGGTGATCATGACGACTGTATCGGGGACGAACATCAGCGAGGTGCCCGACATAATCGGTACGGTCGTAGCGGCGGGGGCAGACATCTTCGCCTTTGCCCGCTACTGCCCCACCAGCGAGGAAAAAGACACAGGCATGACCCCGCAGCAGTACCGGCAATTACTCGATACCTGCTACAAAAAGTTCCAGGCCTACGAAGCCGCCGGCTGCACGACTTACTTTAACAAAAAGGACCACCTCTGGACTCTCTATGAATACGAGAGAGGTATCTTTCAGATCCCAGAGGGTGCCGGGGAAAAGGTGATCTACGGCGGTTGTAACTGTGGCAACTGCCATATGACCATCCTGCCGACAGGGGAGATCTACGCCTGCCGCCGTGTGCAAAACAGCAAAGTCGGCAATGTGTTTGAAGATCGACTCGCCGACGTGTGGATCTGTCAGATGGAGACCTACCGCGACTACTCCAGGTTTGAAAAATGTTCTAGGTGTGAGCTGCTGCGCTTTTGCCGGGGCTGCCCCGCCGTAGCCAGCGGACAAAACGGAAATTTTTATGCCGCCGACCCCCAGTGCTGGAAGGAGGTTGAAATAGGTGCAACTGTTTGAACTGATGAGGTATCGCCGATCTATCCGCAAGTATAAAGACCAGCAGATCGCACGATGCGACTTGGAAAAGATCATCGAGGCCGGCCTGTATGCCCCCAGCGCCGGCGGTGGCCAGCGCGCCGCGATCATCGCCCTTCGCAATCAGGCTCTCTGTCAAAAAGTCGGGCAGCTCAATATCGCCAGATTCGACCGACAGCAGCTGGCCGGCTCTTACGTCTCTTCCGAGCAGCCGAGTATCATCGATGATCCCGCCCTAAAAAGTGGATTTTACGGTGCACCGACCGTCTGCATGGTCCTGTGCCCGAAAAACTTTTTATACAGTATCCCCGACGCATTTTGCTGTGCAGAAAACATGGTGTTGGCGGCGACAGAGCTGGGCATCTCCTCCTGTATCGTAGCTCGGGGAGAAGATACCTTTGCCGGTGAGGCCGGTGCTGCGCTCTTGCGGGAGTGGAAAGTACCCGACAGCTATGTTGTGCGGTGCTTTGTTCTGCTCGGTTACTGTGCGGGAGCCTATCCCGCCGCCAAGCCCCGAAAAGACGGGCGCAGCCTTATCATCGAGTGAGGTGGATCTTATGGACGCACAGACCTGTTTAGAAAAATTGCGATACGTGGGAGTACTCAATTTTGCCACGGTGGGGCTGGATGGAACGCCGCAGGTGCGGTGTATAAGCGCCATCCACTATACACCGGACACGCTTTACTTTTTCACTGCGCGGGGCAAAGAGTTCTGCCGTGAATTGCTGCGCGATGGGCGGGTGCAGATACTGGCCTTTACCCGTTACAAGGAGATGATCCGCGTCTCTGCCAAGGCGGTACCGGTCCCCCGGGCCGAGCAGAAAAAATATATTGATAGGATCTTTGCCGAGCAGCCCTATCTCTCAAATGTCTATCCCGGTGACACGAGAAAGATCGGGGTCGTATTTGCCGCTGGCGACCTGCAGATCGAATATTTCGATCTCGGTGTGCGCCCGATCTTTCGGGCGTGTTATACAATCGGCAGCGGTAAACGCAAGCTGCGGGGCTACCGGATAACAGACCGCTGTATCCGCTGTGGAAAATGTCTGCGCGTCTGCCCACAGCAGTGCATCCAGGCGGGAGACCCCTACCACATCCAACAGGCGCACTGTCTGCACTGCGGCAGTTGCTTTGAAAATTGTCCGGTCCAGGCAGTAGAGCGGAGAACTTGATGAGATCTGCGCACAGTATTGCCGGTAAGTCCGCTAAGGCGTCTTGCCGGTGTTGTCGGCGGTAAATACGGGCGTTGCTTTCACTGCACGTCAGCGGGGCTGAAGTATCGCGCTCTCAACAAAAAGGTCCTATCCCGATCGGGATAGGACCTTTTTGTAATGGTTCAGTACGAGTATCTATCGGTTTTTATGCCTGGTGGGTCAGACCTCAGACGGCAACCGGGTAATTTCAGCGTATCGTGTGCGAGACGATCTGCGCTTTCTCCCCGATCAGGCCGGGCCATGTACTGTTTTTTGATGATCAAAATAGTATTGGGCCGCCTCGCCGATAAAGTGGGAGGCTCCTTGACCATATTTTTTATCTATCGCTGCGATGAGCTTGTCGTTATACAGGTAGGCGTCGATCACCATCTGCCAGTTCTCGGTGGTCTGCAGCGCAGAGATGCTGCTGTCGCCCGTCAGCCCAACGATGCGCGCTACGATGCCCTGCACTTCCGGGTCGCTTGCATCGCGGGTGAGGTCGGCTACCAGCTCCAGCATATAGCGCTGATTTTCTTCCACTTTACCTTCCTGCTGTAACGCGTCTAACGCCTGCATGTGCTCAGAAAAGTGGTCCATCTGCTCTCTCATAGCAGTTACATAGTTCTCGACACTGCCGTAATAGCGGATGGCATTTTGGGCAATATTGGGCCCGTGTTCCCGGCAGCGCCTTATCAGCTCGTCAAAATGCTCCTCGCTGCCCCAATAGGTGACGATGTCTGTGCGGTGCGTCTGCTTAAAGTCCTCCAGGGCCTGTATATAGCCACCTATATCAAAAGCTTCAAAATCCATGCAAGTCTCTCCTCTCTCCAGCTGGTCCAGCAGCTGTAGCAGGCGGTCCAGCCGATCTCGTTTGGCGGTCAAAAGTGCTTTTTGCCGCTGAAAAGTCTCCTGCCTGCTAAAGCCGGGGTCGGTCATGATGCGCGCGATCTCTTTTAGGGGAAAATCGAGTTCCTTAAAGAACAGGATCTGCTGTAGGGCAGCCAGCGCCTTTTCATCGTATAATCGGTAGCCCGCCGTAGTCAGTGCAGTCGGGTGCAGGAGACCGATCTCGTCGTAGTACTGCAGGGTGCGCACGCTGACGCCGGTCAGCGCGGCAATTTCGCTGATGGTCTTCATCTCTCATCGCCCTCTTTACTCTCTTCGCTGGATGGATATACGTTTGCCGGCAACTGCTTTACCATCTACTGCTATCCTACCCTATCACGCAGCGTGAGAGTCAAGGGGCACAGACGTTTTTTTGCAAAAAATCGCAGCGAGATTAAAAACCGCCCCACCGGTGTACAGTGGGGCGGTTTTTGTCACGGATACAGTAGGCTGGTCAGTCAGCCCTCGACAGCGGCAGTTTTAGCGCTGAGATCCTCGCACAGGTCGAGCCCGGCAAATTCGGGGTTTTGGGGCAGCAGGAGCTCAAAATCATGCAGCGCATTAATCTGGTATTCCAGTGTATCGGCGCTCAGCCCCAGGATATGGCCGCCTTTTTGCTTGTCGCCGCTTAGAAAATGGAAGTGCCAACCCGGCAGGTTGATGCCTTCTACATATGCGGGGCAAAATACGGCGATAATACTGCCGGACACATTTCCACAGCGGAATTCCCGCTGCTGGCCGGCCGCCTTCGAGAGCGTGGGATAAGGTTTTTCACACACAAAGCAGCTGCGCACGTGCATGGTGCGAAAGTTTCCGCGAACTTTGAGCATGTAAAACAGGTTGGGGTTAGCCGCCACTGCGGGCGCCAATTTCTCCCGCAGTACATCCAGCGGCGGTATACCGCGCAGCTGTTGAATAGGTGCTTGGCTGTCAGAGCGCGATACGGTGCCAAAAGCCACCCCGTCCTCTGGCTGCATTACCGCCACCTTGTCGCCAAAGACCTTTGCGCAACTGCAGGCGATCCTGGCCAAGCAGCTATACTTCGAAGCCAACCGCGGTGGGGTGATGTTCTCCACCGCCGAAGAGGTGCTCACCCGCCTTCTGGACGACAAGTTTTCCAGCGAGGTGTTTTTTAAAGCACAGGCCGCCACCTACCTCGCCGACTATCGGCCTCAGCGCCTGGCACTGATCGACCTGGGGCAGTATCGCAGTCTCAATTTTGGCGACGACGCCCTAAAAAATCAGCTCAACTATGTTTTCTACGCCTCCCACCCCTTCCTCTATAGGGGATCGGTGCTACTGTTTCTCAACGACGGCCACGACCTGACCCAGTTTGATGATCTGGCCCGGCAATTTCACCTGCGGGTCGTTGTTTCCGACGTGCTTGACCGGCTGTATCACCTGCCCCGGTACTACCGTGCGGCAGACGAGGTGATGCAGTATTTGCGGACGCATACCGCCGGCAGCTGGGTCGCGCGGGTCGAGCAGTTTCACGACCTGATGCTGCTGCGTCGACTGCAGGGAAGAACTGATCTCATCCACCCCCAGATCCGGGCACTGTTCGATTACGACCACCAGTACCACACGCAGTACTGCCGCACACTGTACGCCTACTGTATCAGCCGCCACTCGGTAAAGCAGACCTGTGCCCAGCTCTTTACCCACCGCAATACGGTCCTCTACCGCCTGCGCAAGATGAAAGAGGAGTTCGATCTGCCGCTGGACGACCCATCCCAGGCGTTGGCCCTGCTGCTGTCAGCGGTGCTGGTACTGCTCTGGGATCATCAGGACCGGCTGTTTGTGCGGGACTTTCAGCTGGCCCCGTTGCCTGCAGCCGGTGCGCGGCAGTCATAATACCCCTGTATCATAGATAAACGGGGTTTGCCGGCGCGATCAGAAATGTGGTACAATGCGGGCATACGCGAAAATAGTACCGTGGATGACACATGTCATCCACGGGTCATATAGGAGAGATCATATGCCCATCCCCAGTGATCCATTTTTACTGTTGAGTTTTTTGAACACCAAGCTGCGCGACTGCTACACCAGCCTGGATGCACTGTGCGACGACCTGCAGGCCGACCGCGCCGCACTCGAAAAAAAGATGGCCGCTATTGGCTATACCTATCTGCCGGCACTCAATCAGTTTCGCTGATACAGGCCGCTGTGCCCGCAAAAAGCACACCCGAAAGATGTAAAAGGAGAGACAGGATGAAAAACGACCAGACCACCACGGTGGCCCAACTCAGACAGCAGATCCAGCAATTTTCAGATGCGCGGGGCTGGCGCAAAGAGCAAAACGCCAAAGATCTGGTGATGGCCCTCACCGTAGAGGCCGCCGAGTTGGCCGAGATCTTTATGTGGAGACACTCCGACGCAGCCGATGATGTCAGGCAGGACGCCCGCGAGTTTGAGCACCTGCAAGAGGAATTGGCAGATGTGTTTTGGTATCTCTGCCGCATATGCCAGCATTTTGATATCGACCTGACCCAGGCAGTGGCCGACAAAGCGGTGAAGAACGCCGTCAAATACCCGGCTAAGACCGGCCGGGATCGGTAACACCGCAGGAACTTTTGCAGTGCAAACTGGCATGTCTGCCAGATCTCCGGCCACGCCGGCCCTGTAAAGGGGCGGTCTTGGCCAGCCGCTATACCTGGTCAGTCGCCCCACCGCGCGGGTGTCCACGGCAGCAGGGGCAACGGCTGTGGTTTTGGTGTGGTGGGTAAACAGCCCGACCCTAGAATAGACCGCCTGTTTTGGCGGTGAGCGGTCATCTGACCACTGTGTGTGCGCAGGGGTTCTTGGCTGCGGCCCAAGCGCCGTGTGGCACTGTGAGCAGGGTTAAAAGTTAAACTGCTGTCCGCCGTCGGCAGCTGCCCGGCGAAAAAATAGGACCGGCTATCTAATATAGATAGCCGGTCCTGCTTTTTTGATCGTCAGGCGCAGTCGGGGCAGGCCCACTCTATCCCGGAGAATTTACCACTTATTTACCGCTTTTGCCGCCTGCAAACAAGTCTCCGTCTCAGGCATAGTCGCGGCGGTCATCGGTGGGTAGCTGGGCCATAGCTGTTCGGTAACGGCTGGGCGATAACCCAAACTGCCGGGTGAACACAGTAGAAAAGTAGGCCGAGGAGTAAAAGCCACAGGCCTGCCCTACATCGTGGATAGACATGCGCGTAGAAAGCAGCAGCTTTTTGGCCCGCTGCATCCGCTGCCGGGTCACATAGGTGGTAAAAGACATGCCGGTGTAGCTGGTAAACAGCTCCGACAGATAGGTCTTACTGATAAATACCCGCGCGGCCACCTCCTCCAGGCGCAGCGGCTTATCCAGGTTCCAGTCGATGTAGGCTTTGGCGCGGGTGATGTAGTTGCCTCGGCAGCTGTCACAGCGCAACTCGCTGCAATAGGCCTCTAATATCTGCTCGGCCAGGTCGAAGAACTGCTGCCGAGTGTGACACTTGTGCATCAGCTTGCTGTTTTCAAAACAGCACTGGTGCAGCGACAAGCTGGTGCGGTAGAGGATAAAGTTATAGAGACTGCGGTTCATAGAGGTCAAAAAGACCATCATCGACTCCCACGACGGCCGCTCGCTCTCAAACAGGCACTGCGACTGTTCTTCCAGTACCAGACGGGCCTGTATCAGGTCCCGGTGCAACACGGCATCACACAACAGCTGAAAGTTATAAAATGCCTCGGGGTACATCTGTTGAGTCTCTTTCATAGACGGGTCCTCCCTGCTAAATTGCAAAAGCTGCCTAATATTTTGAAAGACATGAAAGTTTTCTGTGTGGTATACTTTAGCACGTAGTTAGCTATCGCTAACCACATCGTAACATGTTTTCCATCTTCTGTAAAGCGGATTTTCGCCGCTTTCATCCAATTTTACAGCAAAAAAGGGAGGTCAAAATTTGGAGCATATCATACAGCGCAAGATCGCCATTTACGGCAAAGGCGGTATCGGTAAATCCACCACAACATCGAACCTATCGGCGGCACTGGCTGGTAAGGGGTACCGGGTCATGCAGATCGGATGCGATCCCAAGGCCGACTCTACCAAAAATCTGATGGGCGGCCAGCGCATTCCCACCGTATTAGAGCAGATCCGTCAAAAAGGTGATGCCATCAAACTGGAGGACATCGTTTTTACCGGGTTTGGCGGCGTGCTGTGCGTCGAGTCTGGCGGCCCCACCCCCGGGGTGGGCTGCGCCGGACGGGGTATCATATCCGCCTTTGAGCAGCTCGAGAGCCTCGACGCTTTCGCGGTGTATCGTCCCGATATCGTCATCTACGACGTGCTGGGCGATGTGGTCTGTGGCGGGTTTGCCATGCCCATCCGCGGTGGCTATGCCCGCGAGGTGTACATCGTCTCCTCCGGCGAGATGATGAGCCTGTACGCCGCCAACAATATTGCCACCGCCATTCGCGGCTTTGGCAAGCGGGGCTACGCCAAGCTGCAGGGCCTTATCCTCAACGCCAAAAACATCGAAAACGAGCGCCAGATCGTCGATCGGGCCGTGCAGGAGATAGATACCCGTGTCATCCAATACATTCCCCGCTCACCCGATATCCAGAGCGCGGAGGCTCGGGGAGGCACAGTGTTCGAGACGTTGGAGAGTTCTCCCATGCAGGCCGTATACAGTGAGCTGGCCGAAAAGATCTTATCGGCCTAATATAATCCAGCCGGCTCTGAACCGGCCCACCGAAAGGAAGGAATACCGATGAAACTGAAAAAGATCGCCGCCGCGGCCCTGGCTGCCGTGTTGGCCCTGTCTATGGCCGGCTGTGCCGGCGAAGACGCCAAACAGACCGCATCTTCCGGCACTGCCGACAAGCAGAAATTCACCCTCGAGTACCCCGCCCATATGCAGGAGCTGGGCTACACCGATAAGATCGAGCTCGAAAAGGCCCCCGAGCGCATCGTGTGCACCACCACCTATCCGGTGATGACGCTGTACGATATGGATGTCGAGATGATCGCCGTGCCCCAGACCTCGGTACTGGATTACCCCGCTGATCTCGAGGCCCAGCAGCTGCCGTCGCTGAGTATGGAGAGCTTTAACGCCGAGAGCATCGTCGAGCTGGAGCCAGATCTGGTGATCATGGCCGCCGCCAGCAAGCAGGATTACGGCGATACGCTGTCCAGTCTGGGCATCCCAGTCTACTATATGGCCACCAACTCCCAGACCTACAGCATCTACGACGTGGTGCGCGAGCAGAGCCAAGCCCTGGTCGACGCCTTCACCATGGACAACGCCTCCGCAGCCAAGGCCAAGGAGGTCATGGCTCAGTTTGACGATCTCGATAAGCGGGTGGAGGAGATGCAGAAGATCTGTGCCGGAAAATCGGTGCTGATGCTGCTGGCCGGCGGCCCCACATCCATGTACCTGCAGACCGAAAAAGGAACGCTGGGCTGCATGGCGGCCATGTGTGGGCTGGAGAGCGTGTACCAAAACGATCAGGCCGCTTCCATGATCCCGCTGGATATGGAAAAGGCGCTGGAATACGATCCCGACGTGGTGCTTATTACCGGTATGGGTACCTCCGAGGATGTAGAGACGCTGATGAAAGGCGTTTACGAGCTCAACCCCGACTACTGGAACAGTATCCCCGCCATTAAAAATGGAAACGTCATCTACCTGCCGGGCAACTACGTCTCGACCGCGGGTATCAACATCATCCAGAATATTGAAGACTTGGCCGATATTTTAGAGGACTACTATGCCCAAAAGTAGCCGGCCACGCCCGCTACCGGAAAGGAACATACCCATGACAGCAAAAAAACACGGTAAAAATCAGGGTGGTGTCCAGCTGCTGCGGGTGGGAGTGGTGTGGACGGTGCTGGTGGCGGTACTGGTGGTGCTCAGCATCACCGCCATCGCCATCGGCAGCGCGGGCTACTCATTTCGCGCGGTGCTGGGGGCCATCTTTTCCAGCGAGCGCAGCACTACCCGCACAGTAGTACTCAACCTGCGCCTGCCCCGAGTCATATTGGCTCTGCTCATCGGCGGGGCGCTGTCGGCTGCCGGTGCGCTGTTGCAGGCCGTCATGCGCAACCCTCTGGCCGACCCCGGTACCATCGGCGTCTCGGCCGGTGCCGGTACCGCCGCCATCACGGTGCTGCTCATCTTCCCCAATCTCACGCTCTCTCTGCCCCTGTTTGCCTTTGTGGGCGCCGCGCTGGCCTGCGTGCTCATCTATGCGCTGGCCTGGAAAGGCGGCGTCGATCCGGTGCGCATCATTCTCTCGGGCGTGGCCATCAATTCGGTACTGGGCGGCTATAACTCGCTGCTGCAGCTTATGAACAGCGACAATCTCTCCGGGGTATTGGCCTTTATGAACGGCAGTCTGTCCGGCATGTCTTGGGTGCACGTGCGTACCATGGCGGTGTATGCGCTGGTGGGCCTGGTGCTGGCGCTTCTGTGTATCCGCCACGCCAACGCGCTGCAATTGGGGGACGAGATGGCCAAAAATTTGGGGATCCGCGTCAATGCCAGTCGGGTGTGTCTGTCGGCCGTATCGGCATTTTTGGCCGCCTCCACCGTATCGGTGGCCGGCATGATCGGCTTTGTCGGTTTGGTCGTGCCGCATATCTCGCGCATGCTGGTGGGCTCTGACTACAAGATGCTCATGCCCACCAGCATCTTGTTGGGCGGTTCGATCCTGCTCTTTGCCGACACGGTGGGGCGCACCATCATCCCCGGGATGGAGATCCCGGTGGGCATCGTCATGGCGGTGTCCGGCGGGCCGTTTTTCCTCTATATGCTCAGAAAGCGGGGTAAATTTAATGGAAGTTAGCGCCGAGCGCCTACAGATCGGATACGGGGACTGCGTGGTGGTCAAAGACCTCGATATCCACATCGGTCGACACGAGGTCACCAGTATCATCGGGCCCAACGGCTCGGGCAAATCCACGGTACTCAAGGCTCTCACCCGGCTGCTCAAATACCAGCGCGGTACCGTCTGCATCGACGGGCGGGACCTGCAGGATTTTGGGCCCAAAGAGTTGGCCCGTCGCATCGGTGTGCTGCCGCAGATGCATTCGGCTCCGGCTGATTTTCGCGTAAAAGAGCTCGTCAGTTATGGACGTATGCCCCACCAGGGCTTTTTTGCCCGCAAGTCGCCCGAAGATGAGCGCATTATCGAAAGCGCCATGCGCGCCACCGGTACCTACCACCTGCGCGATAAATCTATCCACGAGATATCCGGCGGCGAGACTCAGCGCGTCTGGATCGCCACCGTGCTCACCCAGCAGCCCGAGATCCTGTTTTTAGACGAGCCCACCACCTATTTAGATATCTCTCATCAGCTCGACACGATGCGTATGGTGCGCCGTCTCAACCGAGAGACTGGCGTAGGGGTGGTGATGGTGCTGCACGATCTGTCGCACGCACTGGAAGTCAGCGACCACATCGTGGTGATCAAAGATGGAAAAAAGTACAGCGAAGGCACCCCCAGCGAGGTCATCACCAGCAAAATGTTGCGCGAGGTCTACGGTGTGGGCGGCGAGATCATCCATATCGAGGGGCGGCAAAAACCGCTCATCGCCTTTGCCGAACTCGCCTAGCGCAGAATTAAAGGAGGAATTATATTGAACGGACAGGACCTTGTTTCGCGCATGAAGCGACTGAGTCAGGTCACCGACATAAAAGAGGTCACGCAGCTCAGCAGCGCTATATTCCCCGGGCCCCACTGCCCGCTCATGGGCGCCATGATGGCGGTGCGCGGCATCAAAGACAGCGTGCTGCTGGTAGTGGGTACCGACGAGTGCACCTACTACACCAAAAACACCACCATCAGCGGCAGCTCGTTCGGTGGCCTCGACGGGCGCTGTCTCTCGGTGGTGCTCGACAGCCACGACGTCACTTTTGGGTGCCGGGAAAAGCTGTACCGGGCCTTTGCCGAGCTGATGGAGGAGTACGCCCCCAAAGCGGTGTTCGTGGTCACCACCTGCGTAGTAGAAGTCATTGGCGACGATGTCGACTCGATGGCCCAACAGCTGGGCGAGCAGTACGGCATCCCGGTCATGGCGGTGCACACCGAACACTTTAAGACCGAGAACCACCTGCCCGGAGTACAGGATACCATCACCGCCTGCTTTGCCATGATGCGCCCGCAGCCGGTGGGGCAGACGGTCAATGTCATTGGCCAACGCCTGGGCGATTTCACTACCACCGAGCTCTACCGCGTGCTACAGCAGGCCGGTGTGCCCATGGGGATGATGCTGCCCAGCGGCACCACCGTGGCCGAGATCGAGCGGGCCGCAGCGGCCCGGGTAAATCTGGTAGTCAACCCCATCGGTCTGCCGCTGGCCAAAAAAATGCAGCGGGCGTTCGGCACCCCCTATGTGCTGTTCGACAAGTATATCGACCCTGCACGCATCTACCGGCTATACGCCCAGTTGTTTGGCTATCTGCAGCTGCCCCTGCCAGCCGAGGTCGAAGACCTATACCGCCAGGCCTGCCGGGCAGTGGCCGGTGCCTCTGCCCACTTAGCGGGCGTCACCTACATCTACGGCAACACGCCGGTAGAGTGTTTTGAGCTTAACGCCTTTATGGTCAAACTGGGTATGCGGCCGCTGCTCATCCAGACCAGCGCCATTCCCGGGGAAGAAGACCCTGCCCGGCAGACCATATTAAAGCAATGTGACCCCTATGTCACCAAAACTGCCAACATCGCCCCGCTGCAATACGTGTACGACGTGCTGCAGCCCCACCTGTATCTGGGGCATGAATACGCCGAACGGCTGCGCAAAAAAAAGATCGAGATCGCCCACACCGATGTACTGTCCCCCATGCTGGGGCTAGAGGTCACCATAGCCGGGGTACAGCAGCTGATCGATGCCAGCACCGCTGCTCGGCAGCTGCGTGAGGGGAGGGCCGCCGTATGAGTCTGTGCAGATATCTGCCGGTCCCGTCTGACCGCATGGCTGTCATGTGGACGCTGCTCACCGTAGGCGACGCGGTGGTGCTGGAATACGGCCCGGCGGGGACCACCCACTACTGCGTCAGCCTGTTTGGTGCCATGGGCATCTCGCCCGACCAGTCACTCTTTACCACGCACATGAGCGAAGACGATGTCATCATGGGCGATGTCCGGCGTCTGGAAGAGGCCATCGTCGAGCTGGATAAGGGGTATCGCCCCAAGGTGCTCTTTGTCATCGCCTCGGCGGTCACCGCGGTCATCGGCACCGATCTGGTCGGCGTTTGTAATTACATGCAGCAGCAGGTCGATGCCCGCCTCATCGCCCTGGAAAACGGCGGTTTCAAGGGAGATTATACCGTCGGTCTGCGCCAGGTCTACCGCCTACTGGTCAAACAGCTGGCGGGGCAAAAGCAGGGGCTGCTGCCCGGCCGTTACAATGTGCTGGGCGCCTCGGCCAGCAGTTACCGCATCCGCTCCGACCTCAGGGAGATAGAGGACCTGCTCTCGCGCTCCTTTGGTCTTTCCCGTCACACGGCTCTGGGGGTAGATACCAGCTTACAACAGCTGGCGGCCATGGGCGGCGCCCAGCTCAACATCGTGCTGCGAGCCGAGGCGCTCCCGGCTGCCGAGTGGCTCAAACAGCAGTTTGGCACCCCTTATGTCTACGGCGTCCCGTACGGCTATCAGGGAACTGAACAATGGCTCGAGCAGATCGCTTCCGTTTTGGAGCGGCCTATCGTCCGATCGGTGCGCGACCAGCTGGGCCAGCGACAGAGCCAGACAGCTACTTTCCGCATGTATGCCACCATGTACCGCAACAGACCCCACCCCCCTGCTGCCGCCATCATCGGCGATTACGACCTGTTGCAGGGCCTGGCGGGCCTGTGCCGGGAGCTGGATATCTGCCCAGACCTGCTCATCTGCCCGCACACCTTAAAGGATATTACCGACTGCGACCCCGCCGTTCGTCACTTTGCCACCGAAAAAGAGCAGATAACCGCCCTGCGCCAGCTGCAGTACCATCTGGTATTGGGCGACGATGTATCGCTGCATCTGTGCGACCGCACCAACACCGGCCTCTGTGTCAGCTTTCCGCTGGTCAGTCATGTGCAGATCGCCGAGCACCTGCCTCTCATGGGCATTCGCGGCACCGACTACATCCTTGAGACGATCGACCGCTATTATCAAGTATTGGAGTGATCGCATGAAAGTGGCTGTATTCTATTCCACCCGTACTGGCAACACCCGTCGTCTGGCGCAGGGCATAGCCGACGAGCTGTCCGCCTACGCCCCCGCCCTGATCGATCTGACCCAACTGCAGGGTCCACTGCCCGCCGCCGACTGCTACCTGGTGGGCTACTGGGCCGATCGGGGCCGCGCCGACGAGCACGCCCAGCATTTTTTAAAACAGCTCACCGGCCAAAAAGTGGGCCTGTTTGGCACTTTGGGAGCATATCCTTACGGCCCCCACGCCCGGCATATCATGCAGGCGGCAGAGGACTGCTTGTCCGACAGTTGCCTGCTGATGGGGCACTTTCTCTGTCAGGGGCCGGTCGACCCAGACCTGCTGCGGCGCATGGCCGCCGATAAGCCGGTCGCGCCCCAGGCGAAGACCCGCCATACTATCGCCGCCACACATCCCAACCAGACCGATATCCAGTATGCCGCCTCCCTGTTTAAAGAGCGGTTGCAGCACCAGTAGGGCTGCCCGCACCTTTCTCCTTCCATACAAAGACAGCTGCCCGCTGCAAATGCTGCGCAGGGGCAGCTGTCTTTTATCGTGGGCAGCGTTTTGGTCGTCGGCCGCACCAACAGCTGACCTGGCGTGCGACACACGTCAAACGGCAATATGCCACAAGAACAAAGCGCTTTTTTGTGGGTAGTCATGTTTTGTCGAAAAGGGGCTATCTTTTCAGACGCTGATTAGACTATAATAAAAGGCGAAACGGCGGCCGAGATGGGGGAGAAAGGCACATATGGGCGCTCCTCTTATGCCGCTGGCCGGTCAAGCTTCAAAAAGTCGAGTACAGGCCTTAAGGCCCCTGCTCAAGACACAGGTGATCAGTTGCTCTCATGATCGGCGCCACCCGCTCGTTTATCTCCAGAACACCGTGTATACGGGCTGTCGGCGACCGGTATCTGTACAATAAAAATAGGCTGTGAAAAACGCTGTAGTGCAGGGGAGAAGACCGCACAGCGATGCTTTCTAAAAGAGGGCTTATATGAAACACAAAAAAGGGGCGCTCACCAGGTCGCTGCTGGCGCTCACCATCGCCCCACTGCTGGTTTTTGGCCTGGTGGTCACCATCGTCACCTCGCATCTCATCTACACCGGCCTGCGCGACGAGGTGCGGTACAGTCTCGACGTGCTGGTGCACGCCGCCTACCAGACCTATCAGCTCACCTACCCTGGCGATTTTGTGAGCGACGGCACCCGCGTTACCAAGGGAGGGCAGGACCTCTCTGCCCACGTGGAGCTGGTAGACCAGGTCAAAGCGGATACCGGCGCCGATGCGACGCTATTTTGGGGCGACAGGCGGTATCTCACCACCATCCGCGGGGCGAATGGGCAGCGGGCGGTGGGCACTCAGGCCGAAAAAGTAGTGTCCAGCACGGTCCTGCAGCAAAATAAAGACTATTTTTCCGACCGGGTGCTGGTCGATGGTACCGAGTATTTTGGCTACTACATGCCGGTACAAAACACCGACGGCGCCACTGTGGGCATGCTGTTCGTGGGGCGCCCCCGCACCCAGGTGATGCAGCGGATCGACCGCAACATCCTGCTGGTCTGTGTGTCGGCGGTGGGCATCCTCACCATTGCGGTGGCAGTGTCCGGCCACTACAGCAAAAAATTGCTCTATTCGCTGGATAAAACGGAGCAGTTTTTGGGCGAGATCGCCGGCGGCGACCTCACTGCCCGCATCGACCCCTATCTGCTCGACCGCAAAGACGAGATCGGCGAGATGGGCCGATTTGCCGTAGTGCTGCAAAACTCCATCACCGATCTGGTAGGAAAAGATCCGCTCACCGGCCTGCACAACCGCCGTAGCTGCGACGTAGTGCTCGAGAGTCTCATGGCCGAAAATCACCGCAAGGGAAGCGTCTTTACCGCCGTCATGGGGGATATCGACCACTTCAAGTCGATAAACGACACCTTTGGCCACCAGGTGGGCGACCAGGTGTTGCGGCAGGTGGCCCAGCGGCTGACGGCGCATATCGAACATCTGGGCTTTGTATTTCGCTGGGGCGGGGAGGAGTTTTTGCTCATCTACGAGGATGCGGACTGCGCCCAGACCTTAGAGCATCTGCGCCAGCTGCAACAGCAGGTGGCAGCCCCCATCTCCTGTGGCGGCCATCAGATATCGGCCACCATGACCTTTGGTCTCTCCTGCTGCACCGAGGGCAGTGCGGTGAGCGAGATCATCAGCCGGGCCGATAAAAATCTCTATGTCGGCAAAAATCAGGGCCGTAACCAGATTGTATGGCAGTAAATACAAAACACAAAAGAGCTCCCGGCGGTCACCGCGGGGAGCTCTTTTGTGACCACATATACCTACTTATTTACAAATAGTCATTGTAGTATAGCTGGCTATTTTTCCATCAAAATACGGTACATCGGGCAGCCAGTCGGTATATAAAAAACACCCACACGGTTTGCACCATCGCTCTCTGTGTGCGCTCGGCCGTCAAAGCAGCCACAGCCCATGGGCGGACAGAGCAGAGTGGCCGCTCGCCTGCAGCTTTTCCTCGTAGGCGGTCAGCTGTGCGATATAGCTCTCGGGCCGGTGGGCGTCAATAGGGCTGTACAGCCCTCGGCGGCCGATGTTCAGCACCCGGTGCACATGGCGAAAGCCAAATAGGACCGGTGGCACGTGGGTCACGATATCGCTCAGGTTGCGCACCGGAGTAAAGTGGATCCAACGGCGCCGCAGGTCCTGTCGCAGCCAAAAGCCCCAATATACCCGCGGACAGCCAAAACCGTAGCCGTAAAGCACCTCGCGCAGGTCCGGGCGCACCGCCCACACCCATTCGTGGGCCAAGGTGGCGATGGCCGCGCCGTGGCTGTAACCGATGAGCACGATCTTTTTTACAGCCGGATCGCGCACCTCGTGCTCAATGTGCGGCCGTATCGACTCCCACACCCGCAAAAAACCGCGGTGGCAAAACCAAAGCGTCCCGCTGTCGCAGTGCAGCTTGGCGGGAAAGTCAAAATTGTTTACCCAGTCCTCCAGCCCGTTAGATTTTTCAAACATCAAATACAGCGTGCCACATTGGCGCTCGGTGGCGTAGCTGCCGGCGTTTTCCACCTGGTAGTATTTGGCGTACAGGCACTTTTCATAGTAGTAGCGCAGCAGGTATTCGTCCTCCACAAAAATGCCCCCTCTCTGGCAGAGATATGCCGCCCGGCGCACCAGAGTCACAAGGCGCACACCATGTTTTTCCATTTCGTCGTACTTTTGTACAGAAATGCCCGACTTCTCTTGCCAATCCGGCAGTAAATGGGGTATGCTAAAGCTGTAAAAACAAATAGACCGGCCCGGTGCAAACCGCTTTATTGCCCCGCGCCGGCCCATCCATAAAAAGGGGGCCAATAATGCGAAACGATATTCGAAAAGTGGCGTTGGTCGGCACCGGCATGGTGGGCATGAGCTACGCCTATGCCCTGCTCAACCAGGCAGTGTGCGATGAGCTGGTGCTCATCGACTTAGACAAAAAGCGCGCCATGGGCGAGGCGATGGACCTCAATCATGGTCTGGCCTTCTCCGGCTCCAACATGAAGATCTATGCCGGCGAGTACCGCGACTGTGCCGACGCCGACATTGTCGCCATCTGTGCCGGTGTGGCCCAAAAGCCGGGCGAGACCCGGCTGGACCTGCTTCAGCGCAACACCGAGGTGTTCCGCTCAGTCGTCGATCCGGTCATCGAGTCGGGCTTTGGCGGCATCTTTTTGGTGGCTACCAACCCGGTCGATATCATGACCCGCATCACCCACAAGCTGTCGGGCTTTCCCGCCGGCCGGGTGCTCGGTACCGGCACCGCGCTGGATACCGCCCGTCTGCGCTACCTGCTGGGCGACTATTTCGAGGCCGACGCCCGCAATGTCCACGCCTATGTCATGGGCGAGCACGGCGATACTGAATTCGTGCCCTACAGTCAGGCCATGCTGGCTACCAAGCCCATCCTCGATATCTGCAGCGAGTCATCCGGCCGCTACAAGCTGTCCGATCTCGACGACATCACCGAGGAGGTGCGCACCGCCGCCTACAAGATCATCGACGCCAAACGCGCCACCTACTACGGCATCGGCATGGCCATGACCCGTATCACCAAGGCCATCTTTGGCAACGAGAACAGCGTGCTCACCGTGTCGGCCCGGCTCAACGGCCAGTACGGCGCCTCCGACGTGTTCGTGGGCGTGCCCTGCTTTATCAATCGGGGCGGGGTCAAAAAGGTGCTCACTTTAAATCTGCTGCCCGAGGAGCTGGAAAAACTACAGGCCTCCTGCCAAACGCTGCAGCAGTCCTACGATCAGATCAAAGTCACCCATTTTTAGATATAGGTATAGCCGTTTAAAAAGCCGACCCGTGCGGGAAGTATAGCCGCCGAAAGGTCGGCTTTTTTGCTGCCTGTACGGCGGTGCTGTCCGCTGCTGGGCATACAGTGTGCATCCACTGTGCGCCGGCCGGTGACAGCGCGCGGTGGCGGGCGCTATGTGGCCTCTGCAGCGCTTGACTTTGTCGCGGGGGGATACTACAATACTCATATCGCGCGCTCTGCCGCCGGCCCCCGCCGCGGCGAGCACCTGCCCCGCCTGTAGCTGCCCGCAAATCGGGCGGTCGGTGCGGGTAGCAGCGGCAGATAAGGCCGCCGGCAGCCGGTCGGCGGCACTTAAAATTTTGGAGGTTTCGCAATGCTTGCAAACAGTGAAAAGACCATGGACAAAGTCGTAGCGCTCTGTAAAAACCGCGGTTTCGTGTATCCGGGTTCCGAGATCTACGGCGGTCTCGCCAACACCTGGGACTACGGCCCGCTGGGCGTCGAGTTCAAAAACAACGTCAAGCGCGCCTGGTGGAAAAAGTTCGTGCAGGAGTGCCCCTACAACGTGGGGCTGGATTCAGCCATCCTCATGAATCCGCAGACCTGGGTGGCCTCTGGCCACGTGGGCGGCTTTTCCGACCCGCTGATGGATTGCAAGGACTGCAAGACCCGCCATCGCGCCGACCAGCTCATCGAGGATCAGACCGGTGTGGCCCCCAACGGCTGGAGCGACGAACAGATGTCCCAGTACATCAAAGAAAACGGTGTCTGCTGCCCCAACTGCGGCGGAAAAAACTTTACCGATATCCGCAAATTTAATCTCATGTTCAAGACCTTTCAGGGCGTGACCGAAGACGCCAAAAACGAGATCTATCTGCGGCCCGAGACCGCACAGGGCATCTTCGTTAACTTTGCCAACATCCAGCGTACCACCCGCAAAAAACTGCCTTTTGGCGTGGCGCAGGTGGGCAAATCCTTTAGAAACGAGATCACTCCCGGCAACTTCACCTTCCGCACCCGCGAGTTCGAGCAGATGGAACTCGAGTTTTTCTGTGCCCCCGGCACCGACCTGGAGTGGTTTGCCTACTGGAAAGACACCTGCAAAAACTGGCTGCTGTCGCTGGGCATCAAAGAGGAGAACATCAAGCTGCGCGACCACGACCCCGAGGAGCTCTCCCACTATTCCAAAGGGACGACCGATATCGAGTTCATGTTCCCGTTTGGCTGGGGCGAGCTGTGGGGCATAGCCGACCGCACCGACTTCGACCTCACCCAGCACCAAAACACCTCCGGCAAGAGCCTGGAGTACTTCGACCAGCAGACCGGCGAGCGCTTTGTCCCCTACGTGGTCGAGCCCTCGCTGGGCGCCGACCGCGTGGCGCTGGCCTTCCTGTGCGAGGCCTACGACGAGGAGCAGCTCGACGAGAAAGATACCCGCATCGTCATGCACCTGCACCCGGCGCTGGCGCCGTTTAAGGCCGCCGTGCTGCCGCTGTCTAAAAAGCTCAGCGAGCCCGCCGGCGAGGTGTACGCCCAGCTGGCCAAAAAGTTTATGGTCGACTACGATGATGCCGGCTCTATCGGCAAGCGCTATCGCCGCCAGGACGAGATCGGTACGCCGTTTTGCATCACCTACGACTTCGAGTCGCAGGAAGACGGCTGTGTCACCGTACGCGACCGCGACACAATGGCCCAGGAGCGTATCGCTATCGCCGACCTGGAGCGGTATATCGAGGAAAAGCTGGCTTTCTGATCTGGTCAGCTAAAAAGGCAGTCCCTTTAAGGGGCTGCCTTTTTATTGCGGAGGTCTAACCTAGCTGCCACTCACTGCACGGTCAGTAGTCCACTCACCCGATTGCCTGCCAGGTCGGTGGCTTCTAAACAGTAACTGCCCAGCGGCAGTGCCAGCAGTACAGTACCGCTGGCCGGGTCTGTTTGGGAGGAGAAAAATACGGCGTCGTCGTCACCGGTCGCCCGCACACTGGACCAGTCTATGCCGCTCCCACTGTCGGTCAGGCACACCGATACGTATCCTTCCTGCTGCCCCCAGCGCACTATCTGGGGCGGCTCATCATCCAGGCCGGTCACCATTACCTGGCGGCTGGTCTTGTTGCCGGCGGCGGTGACCGCCGTTATGGTATAACAGCCGTTTTGGGTAGCTGTGACCACATAGCTGCCGTCCTGCCGTGACATGGGCAGGTGCTGGCCCGCTGTTGTCACATATACCTGCCGGATCTGCGGCCCCTGCACCCGGGCGGTGATGCTGGCGGTGGTGGGGGTGAATACCTGACACTGTGCCCCGGTAATGCGCGGTGGGAGCAGCGCGCCGATACTCGCTGCTCCCACTGCTGCCACCGCGCAGGCCGCCAAGGCGGTGCGTGCCTTTATCCCGGTCTTAGCTTGGCCGCCATCCAGCCCAATTGCCGCCGCGTCTTGCTGCAGTGCGACCTGTAGGCAGATACCCAGTGGAAATATTGCCGGGAAAAAGTCGCCCATCTCGGCGCGCAGTTGGCGCTTGGCGTTTTTTAGGTCCCGCAAAACAGTATTCCTCGAAACGGACAGGATCTCAGCAATCTCATTTATCCTGCAATTATTAAAGTAGCGCAGCAAAATTGCAGCCCGCTGACGGTCGGGCAGTGCCTCCAGCGCGGCGTATAGCTGGCGGTCCCGCTCTTTTCGCTGCAAGCTCAGTTCCAGCTGGCTCTGTTCCTCGCTGCTCTCTAACCCCTCCAGGTCCGCATCCTGCACAGTGGCATCTCGCTGCCGCTGCCACCAGCGCTTTTTGTTTTGGCAGACAAAGTAGGTGGTGTGATTTAAATAGGCCACCACCGAGCGCCCGCTCTCGATCTGTGGCAATTTGCGGTACAGGTTTAAGTACACCTCTTGCACCGCCTCGTCGGCGGCGTCGGCATCTTTTAAGTAGCCCAGCGCCAGATAGCGCTGGGCGCTGCTGGTGGCGCGGTACAGCTGTTCAAAGGCGGTGCTGTCGCCGCCCTGGGCCCGCTGTACCAGCTTTTCCAGCTCTTTGTGTGTAAGTGTCATTCCACCACCCTATCTGACAAAATTTTCTGTTTTTCGCCTTGAGTATAACATGATTTAACAGGGGCGACAACGGAAAAAGCACCCAGGCACGACTTTTATTTGCCGATTGGTGCTTTTCATATGGGCCAGACACCTATTGACTATAAGGGCGCTTTAGGGGAAGAGCACCCGGCCAAAATAACAAGGAAGAATTGGAGCGAAAAGCAATGAGACAGCTTACAGAGAGTATAAGGAAGAGCCGCGATCGCCTACTGGCGTTTATATTGGTGCTAGCCCTGTGTGCGGCCTGCCTGCCGATGGGTATGTTGCCCGTATCTGCCGAAGGAGAGGACGACTCCGACAGCGAGTTCGTGGGCAGCTTTGACCTGCAGGAGATATTTAGTGCGAATGTACTGGAGATAAAAGAAAATGATGTACTGCTCTGTGCGCCGTCACATGCTCATGCAAGTTGGAAAGAGCCAAATTGGAGCACAAAACACTGGCAGACGAATGGCAGTATAGCTAGCTTGCGAAAAATATCTATGAAGGCAGATTGGGAGCTTGTAAGTGACTTCACACTGGAACGGGGCACGTCCGATGGCATTATGAGCGGCTATACGATTAGTGGAGAAAAAGGCAGTATCTCAATAGAGGCATCAGCATACCTAACAACAACAAATTTGTTAGAAATACATCATTATAATGGCAGTATCTTTGATGTCACCTATTCAAAAACAAATCTTTCCGAGGAAGATGTGAAAGGTACGCATCCGTATGTGCTCAGTTTCAAGGCCGATACTGGAACGCTCACTGCCACCTTTAACGGCAAAACAGTATCTACCACTGTGACTGCATGCCCCTATTTAAATGTAGATGAAGTTACAGTCGGTCTGTCGGGGCTGTCGTATTGGCCTAAATCCATCGCCACCCCCACTAACGAGATCAAGGCGCACTTTAACAGCGCACGCTACACAAAATACCAGCCGCAGTTTGTCGAGACGGCGGTGGTGACCCAAAACGAGGACGGCAGCTGGCGCCCCATGACCGAGCAGGAGCTAAAGTCGGTCAAAGACGGCGACATCATCGCTATCCAGGCCAAGGTCACCAACAACTATACCGATCCCGAGACCGGCGCCAAAAACGGCGACCCGGTGCCGGTACACCTGAAACTGTCGGACAAGGAGAAGTACACCACCGCCGGCCTAGATTTTGACGACACGAGCTGGGAGGGAGAGAGCCAGCAGGTACAGGTGCAGTACGCCGGCCAGGCGGCCCAGACCATACCAAACGCCAACATCACCGGGGACGGTATCCCTTTTTCCTGTAAGGCCGGCGACACCATCGTCACCTACCGGGCCAAGGTGGTAAACCCCGACGGGCTGGCGGTGTCGGTGGGGCAGATGATGGAAGACGACTTCTTCCTCTCTAAACAGTACTCTGGCACCGAACTGGTACCCGAGCAGCCGCTCATTCCCTACGACCCTGCCGCCCCGGAAGAGGAACAGCTGGAGCCGGGCAAAGACTACCACTACATCCGCACCCCGGCCAACGAAAACGGCTGGAACAACGGGGACGTGAAGATCGAGTTCTGCCCCGGCGACTTCGACCGGTTCGGCATCACCGACAGGCAAAATGCCGGCGATAAGGTGCTGCTGGACGAGACGAACAAGGTCCAGCAGTACACCGACGAGCTCTCCGGCAAGCCGGTGTACCTGCAGGCCGAAAGCTCCAAAGAAAACGCTGTATCGGTAAAAAAAGAAGACGAGATCAAGATCGATAAGACCGCCCCCGGTCTTGCCGCCGCCAGCACCGACCTCACCCTCACCGACAGTCTCTCCGGCGT
>NZ_JACOGI010000002.1:0-589612 GCF_014269355.1 Neobittarella massiliensis (ex Bilen et al. 2018) | reverse complement strand
TGAATGATTTCTTTATCTAGAAATCTAGAATCTTGGGTTCCGTTCAAGCTTTAGTATTGTTCAATTTTCAAGGTCCGTGTGGTCCAGCGCCTCGTTTAGCGCTGTTCCTTATTCTATCATGCGACTGCCGTTTTGTCAACACCTTTTTGAGATGTTTTTCGCCGGAGCTTTTCGCCCCCGCCGACAAACCCGACTGTTAGGCCGTTTTCTCGGCCCCCTGTCGCTGACAGCTTGTTTATATTACCACACCCCTCAACGCCTGTCAACGCCTTTTTTACATCTTTTTTGCAAGAGAGCAAACTTTTTTGACCGCTTATACGCAAAGTAAAATCAAGCCCCGTTACATGCCCCATTTGGGGCCCATTTCTCTACTATATGGATAACTGTATTGCGCTTCTATTGCCAGTGGTTTTGTTTTTTGCTATACTTGCTCCCATACGGAGCCGCGTATGGCCCCTTGAGTTCCTTATATATAGAAAGAAGTGATCTCGTGCCCATCAATATACCCGCTTCACTGCCGGCAGTACAGACGCTCATCTCCGAAAACATTTTCATCATGTCGCAGGAGCGAGCCTGTTCGCAGGATATACGTCCCCTTAAGATCGCCATCCTCAACCTGATGCCAAAAAAGATCGAGACCGAAACTCAACTGCTGCGGGTGCTCTCTAACTCCCCCATTCAGGTAGACGTGGAGTTGGTGCAAACCGCCACCTATACTTCTAAGAATACGCCCGGCGACCACCTGCTCAAATTCTATAAGACCTTCGACGACATCAAAGACCAGCGCTTTGACGGCATGATCATCACCGGCGCGCCGGTGGAGCAGATGGAGTTTGAGGAGGTAAATTACTGGCCAGAGCTCTGCGAGATCATGGAGTGGTCAAAATCCCACGTGTACTCCACCTTCCACATCTGTTGGGGGGCACAAGCTGGTCTGTACTACCACTACGGTATCGGCAAGGTACCGCTGCCGCAAAAGATGTTCGGCGTATTTCGACACAAGGTGCTCGCCCCCAGCCACCCGCTGCTCACCGGCTTTGACGAGTACTTTTATGCCCCCCATTCCCGCCACACCACCATTTTGCGGGAAGATATCGACGCTGAGCCGGGGCTGGAACTGCTGACCTGGTCGCCCGAGGCCGGGGTGCACATCGTGGCCAGCAAAAACGGGCGCCAGTTCTTCGTCACCGGCCACTCGGAATACGACCGCACCACTTTGGCCGGCGAGTACTTTCGCGACCGGGAGCAGGGGCTTGCGATCGCGCTGCCGCAAAACTACTTTGACAGCGACGACCCCGAGGGGGAGATCCCCTTTGTGTGGCGTGCAGCTGGCAGCCTGCTCTACACCAACTGGCTCAACTACTTTGTGTACCAGCAGACCCCCTACGACCTGCAGCAGCTGCGCCAGCTGGAGATATAGTGATCAAGCGCTCTGTGCCTATACACGGCACAGAGCGCTTTTTGCTGTCTTTTTGAGGATATCACCTGGACAGGAGATCTTTCATGCGGGTGAGGATCTTCTTTTCCCGCCGCGATACCTGCACCTGGGTCATGCCCAGCGTACTGCCCACATCGGCCTGCGTCTTTTCCTGGAAGTAGCGCAACACGATGATCTGCCGCTCCACCGGCTCCAGCTTGTCCACCACCTCTTTGAGCGAGATGAGATCCCCCACCTCTTCTTCTATCGAGTGTACGGGGATGTCGATGACCTGGCCGCTCTCGTCGGTGGCCGTCAGCGATATCGTGGGATTGTATACGCCGATGGCCTCCACCACCTTTTCCTCGTCCAGCTCCAGTGCCTGGGCCAGTTCGGTCACGGTGGGTTCGCACCCCTTTTGGTGGGCCAGCTTTTCCCGCTCGCGGGCCACCTTCATCGAGGTCTCTTTCAGCGAACGGCTCACCTTTACCGCGCCGCCGTCGCGAAACAGCCGCTTGATCTCCCCCAATATCACCGGCACGGCATAGGTGGAGAATTTAAAACCCCGGTCGGGGTCAAAGCCGTCACAGGCCTTTACCAGCCCCATGCACCCGGCCTGAAACAGGTCGTCGTACTCCACGCCGCGGCCGCGGAACCGGCCGGCGCAGGCGTGCACCAGTCCCATATTCTGCGCAATAAAGTCATCCCTTTGAACGGATCCTCTTTTCAAGATAGACCGTCGTCCCCTTTCCGGGCGTACTTCTCACTCTCATCTTGTCGGTAAACGCCTCCATCACCGCAAAGCCCATACCGGCGCGCTCTCCCGTCTCGCAGGTGGTGTAGAGTGGCTCCACCGCCTTCTGCACATCCTCGATGCCGCAGCCAGTGTCGCGAATAGTCAGGCGCACGACACTGTCGGCATAGATGCGGGCCGATATGTACACTCTGCCGATCTGGTCTTTGTACCCGTGCACGATGCTGTTGGTCACCGCCTCGCTGACGGCGGTCTTTATGTCGCTTATCTCCTCCACGGTGGGGTCCAGCTGGGCCACAAAGGCCGAGACCGCCACCCGGGCAAACCCCTCGTTGGCCGACCGGCTCTCAAAGGTCAGCTTCATCTCGTTGATCGCTTTCATCAAATCCTCCTAATCGATGCTCATCAGCTTGTTAAGGCCCGACAGCAGAAATACCCGCCGAATGTTGCCGCTGGCCCCCTGTACCCGCAGCTCGGCCCCGGTCTGCGCGAGCAGCCGGTAGCGGCCCATACACAGCCCCACGCCCGACGAGTCCATAAACCCCACGTCAGAAAAATCCAGTATCACCACTTTGGGCTGCTTGCGCTCGATCTGGCGGTCGATAGTATCCCGAAAATAGGCGGCGCTGTGGTGGTCGATCTCACCCTGCAGATAGCAGGTGAGCACCTCGTCGCCCTCTATGTGTACATGCATATGCGCTCTCCGTTCCTTTCTGTCATCCGGGCCTGGCAGCCAGCACTGCCTGTCCTATTTTTGCCAAACAAAAAAAGAAGCGACCCTCTACCGACTATAGTAGAGGGTCGCTTTAAAATATTTTGCCGAATACCGGCGCTCTCGCTATTTTTTCTGCCGGGCCACCAGCAGGCTCCGCACCTCCGAGGCCAGATACAAAGACCCGCAGAACACCAGCAGGTCGTCTGCACCGGATCGCTCAAAGGCGGCCTGCACGGCTCTGTCCAGTTGGTGCCAGCTGCTCACCTGGCGGCAGTGGCCGGCAAAGATGGCGGCCAGCTGCTCGCTATTCACCGCACGGCTGTTGTGGATGTCCACCAGCAGGATCTCGTCAAACAGTGGGCCGGCCAGAGCGGCGATACCGGCGGCATCTTTGTCGTTTAACATGCCCATTACGGCAATGCGCCGCCCACCGGGCGGCAGCTGCGCCGCTTCTACCGCCCGGCACAGCGCCTGTGCGCCCGAGAGGTTGTGCGCCCCGTCGAGCACCACCAGCGGCTTTTGGCCCAGTACCTCCAGCCGGGCGGGAAACCTGGCCGCCGCCAGCCCCTGCTGCACAGCCGTCGGCGGTATCTCAAAGCCCTGCTGCCGCAGCTGCTCGATAACAGCCAGCACCACCGCCGCGTTTTTTATCTGGTGCGCCCCGCCAAATGGGATACGCAGCTGCTGGCCGCGGTAAGCTATGTCGTTGCCCAGCAGATCGCTCTTGTGCACCTGGATATCCGCCATGTCCGGCAGTACCAGCGGGCAGTCCTGTGCCGCCGCCTGCGCGCAGATGACTTGCAGCGCCCCCACCGGCTGGTCGGGGTAACACACCACCGGGCGGCCCAGCTTTAAGATGCCGCACTTCTCGGCGGCGATCTGCTCCACCGTGTCCCCCAATATTTTGGTGTGATCCAGACTGATGGAGGTGATGGCGCAGCACAGCGGCTCTTTAATGACGTTGGTGGCGTCAAAGCGGCCGCCCAGCCCCACCTCCAAACAGACGAAGTCCAGGTCCTGCCGGGCAAACCAGCAAAAGGCGACGGCGGTGGTGATCTCGAAGGCGGTCACGTAGTCGCCGGCGGCCTCCATCTCGTCGCACACCCGCTTGATCTCGGTCACCAGCTGTGCCAGCTCCTGGCGGGGGATCATCTGCCCATTTACCTGAAAGCGCTCCCTGAACTCCAGCACATAGGGGGAGATGTTCATCCCCACCCGGTAGCCCGCCGCCCGTAAGATACCGGCAGTCATCACGGTGGTGGAACCCTTGCCGTTGGTGCCGGCGATGTGTATGCAGCGCAGTCTGTCCTGCGGGTCTCCCAGGCGGTGCATCAGCTGGCGCATGCGAGCAAGGCCCGGCTTTTTGACAAAGCGGTCGCGCCCCTGCACATACGCCTCTGCCTGGCGCCAGTCTAACACAGCTCCTCCGCCGCGCCGTCGTCCGCCGGCAACTTTTGGCAGTCGTTATAGCTGCCGATCACAACACCTTTCTTTACCGGCGCCAGCAAAAAGCCAAGCAGCGCCCCCAACATCATAAACCAGGTGGCGAAAAAGAAACCCTGCCACTTTTTCACGGCCATTCCCTCCCTCTTCTATACAGAGAGGGGCGGAGAACTGCTCTCCGCCCCTCGATCCCACTACTGTACCAGAGCGGCCAGGCTCTCCTCGATCTTGGCGAGTTTCTCCTGGGCGCGGGCCAGCTTTTCGCGCTCGGCGTTTACCACCTTTTCCGGCGCCTTGGCCACAAAGCTCTCGTTTTGCAGTTTGCCGCTGACGATCTGTATCTCGCGCTCACAGCCGGCTTTTTCTTTTTCCAGCCGGGCGCGCTCCTTCTCTTTATCCACCAGCTCGTCCATGGGGATGCCGATCTTGGCCGCATCGGTGATGGCCATCACCATGCCCTCCAGCGGCAGGCTGCTCGCCACCTCTACCTCGCTGGCCGAGGCCAGGCGGCCAAAGAATTCCTCGCCGCTCTTAAAGACCTCTACCTCGGCGGTCTCGATGTACACCTTGGCCTTTTTGGAAGGCGGTACGCCCAGCTCGCTGCGCCGGTTGCGGATGGCGCGGATAGCCCCCATGATCTTCTCAAAAGCGGCCTCCTCCTTAGCAAAGTGCAGCGCCTCGTCGTATTTCGGCCACTGGGCCACTACCAGTGCCTGGCCCTCGTGGGGCAGTGCCTGGTAGATCTCCTCGGTGATGTAAGGCATAAACGGGTGCAGCAGCTTCAGCGCTCCCGAGAACACGTAACACAGCACCTTCAGCGCATTGGTCTTGGTCTGGCCCGGAGTGGCCAGCCGCAGCTTGACGATCTCGATATACCAGTCGCACAGGATGTCCCACACGAAATCGTGCACCTTGGTCACTGCCATGCCCAGCTCGTACTTATCCAAGTTGGCCGTCACCTGCGCTGCCACATCGTTAAATTTAGACAGCAGCCACTTGTCCTCGATCTCCAGCGTATCGGGCAGGCCCAACTCGTCGGCAGTGCCGTCCATATTCATGAGAATAAAGCGGGCGGCGTTCCACACCTTGTTGGCAAAGTTGCGGCTGGCCTTTACCTTGTCGTCGGAAAAGCGCATGTCGTTGCCGGGGCTGTTGCCGGTGGCCAGCGTCAGTCGCAGCGCGTCGGCGCCGTACTGGTCGATGATCTCCAGCGGGTCGATGCCGTTACCCAGTGATTTAGACATTTTGCGCCCCTGGGCATCGCGCACCAGGCCGTGGATGAACACCGTCTTAAACGGCACCTCGCCCATCTGCTCGATGGAGGAGAAGATCATCCGCGCCACCCAGAAGAAGATGATATCGTAGCCGGTGACCAGCGTATCGGTGGGGAAGAAATAGTCGAGATCAGCGGTTTTTTCCGGCCAGCCCAGGGTGGAAAACGGCCACAGTGCCGAGGAGAACCAGGTGTCCAGCGTGTCCTCGTCCTGGCGCAGTTTGCCGCCGCATTTGGGGCAGCGATCCGGGGCCTCTTTGGCGACGACCGTCTCGCCGCAGTCGTCGCAGTAATAGGCGGGGATGCGGTGTCCCCACCACAGCTGGCGGGAGATGCACCAGTCTTTGATGTTCTCCATCCAGTTGTAGTAGATCTTGTCGAAGCGGGCGGGCACGAACTTGGTCTCGCCCGACCGCACCGCCTCGATGGCGGGCTTTGCCAGCGGCTCCATCTTCACGAACCACTGCTTCGAGGTCATGGGCTCCACAGTGGTGCCGCAGCGGTAGCAGGCGCCCACGTTGTGCTTGTGATCCTCGATCTTCACCAGATAGCCGCCGGCCTCCAGGTCGGCCACAATGGCTTTTCGTGCCACATACCGATCCATGCCGGCATACTTGCCGCCCAGCTCGTTGATGGTGCCGTCGGCGTTCATCACGTTGATGATGGGCAGGTCGTGGCGGGCCCCCACCTCAAAGTCGTTGGGGTCGTGGGCGGGGGTGATCTTCACTACGCCGGTACCGAACTCCATGTCCACATAGCTGTCGGCCACCACCGGGATCTCTTTCTCCACCAGCGGCAGTATCACCTTTTTGCCCACCATATCGGCATAGCGCTCGTCGTCGGGGTGTACCGCCAGCGCTGTGTCGCCCAGCATGGTCTCGGGGCGGGTGGTGGCGATGATCATCTCGCCGCTGCCGTCGGCGTAGGGGTAGCGGATGTGCCAGAAGTGGCCGTCCTGTTCCTCGTACTCCACCTCGGCGTCAGAGATGGAGGTCTGGCAGTTGGGGCACCAGTTGACGATGCGCTCGCCCCGGTAGATGAGCCCCTTTTCGTACAGCCGACAAAACACCTCGTTTACCGCCTGCGAGCACCCCTCATCCAAGGTGAAGCGCTCGCGGTCCCAGTCGCAGGAGGAGCCCAATTTTTTGAGCTGCTCGACGATGCGGCCGCCGTACTGCTCTTTCCACTGCCAGGCGCGCTCTAAAAAGCCGTCGCGGCCCAGGTCGGCCTTAGACAGCCCCTCCTCTTTCATCGCCGCCACGATCTTGGCCTCGGTGGCGATAGAGGCGTGGTCGGTGCCGGGGATCCACAGGGCGCTGTACCCCTGCATGCGCTTGTAGCGGATGAGGATATCCTGCAGCGTCTCATCTAAGGCGTGGCCCATGTGCAGCTGGCCGGTGATGTTCGGCGGCGGAATAACGATGGTATACGGTTTTTTATCGGGGTCGATCTCGGCGTGGAAATACCCGCCAGACAGCCAAAAGTCGTAGATGCGGTCCTCGACTTGACTGGGGTCGTATTTTTTGTCCAGCTCTTTTGCCATGTGTGTTCCTCCTATTTTCTGCTCCGCCTTTGCCGGTACATACCCGCCCAAACACGGATAGCGGCTGGGCCTCTCGGGCCCGCCGCCTCGCTGTCTTTTTATTATGATAGAGGACGGGGGCCTTGTCAATACTTCCCCCTACAAAAGGCGCGCTTTTTCGCTGTACAGCTTTAAAATATGCGGGTCTATGGGCTCCAGTGGCCGCTTGGCCACCCCCTGCAGCACCTGCCCATCCAGCGTAAAGCGCGAGCCGTGGCAGGGGCACTCCCAGGTTTGCTCGGCCGGGTCAAAGCGCAGTTTACAGCCCATGTGGGTACACTTCAGGCGCACCCCCTGCCAGCTGCCGCCGGCATCACGGTACAGCCCGTAGGTCTTGCCCGCCAGCTTTACCACCCGCACCTTGCGGGCAGCCCCGGCTGCAGCGTCACTTCTTCCCCGCCGTCCCGGGCGCTCGCCATCGAAAAAAAGGCTCTTGACGGCCGCTGCACCGGTGGCGGCGTTCTCCCGCCAAAAGCCCTGCTGCCGCCAAGCTGGGCGCGCCAGCGCCAGCGGCCCGTACTGTCCACCGCCCTGTAAACAGTCTTCGGCCAACAGGTGGGCAGCAGCCGTGGCGCCGGTCATGCCCCATTTGCTAAAGCCAAAAGCGGCCAGCACCCGGCCGTCAGCCCCATCCAGCCGGCCCACATAAGGCATTTTGTCGGCGGTATCATAGTCCTGTGCCGTCCACTGCCAAAAGACGTCTCTCATGCGAAACTGCTCTTTGCCCCAGCGCTGCAGGGCGCCGTAACCCGGCCCCTGTTGCCCGGTGCGGTGGCTCTGGCCGGCCAGCACCAGGATATCGGTCCCCGGCACCTTTACCAAGGAGCGTGTCGGCCCTTCCAGCCGTATATAGCTGCCGCTAAACTCCAGCGGGCAGTGGCCCGCAACCGCGTAGGAGCGGTAGGGGTATAAGCGCATAAACTGCGCTTTATCCCCCTCCCAAAACGGGTAGTGGGTACACACCAGTACCCGCTCGCCGCGGGCGGTGCCGCCCCCCTCGACCTGCAAAAGGACCTGCGCTCCGGCCCGCTGCAGCCCTATAGCCCGGCACCCCTCATAGACCTGGCCACCCAGGCCGGTGATCTCTTTCGCCAGCAGTTGGCAATAGCGGCGGGGGTTTATCTGCCCCTGGCCGGGCAGTACCACCGCCGCAGCCACCGGCAGCGGTGCCGGTACCGCCGAGGTGAGCTGGCAGTCGCCGCCCAGCGCCCCGATGAGTGCCGCCAGCTGCCGCAGCCGTCCCACCTGGCCCGGCTGTTGGGTGTACAGGTAATCGCTCATCCGGTGATAAAGGCCCGGCTCCAGTTGCACGGCAGTGGCGGCGATCCACTCTTTGGCCGCCTGCAGCTGACTGTAAAAAGCGCGGGCGCGGGCACGGCCGCCCCTCGACACCGTGAGCAGGTCACCGCCGTGCAGGGCCGTCACCTTGCCGGTATTGTGGCCGGTGGCCCCGCTGCCCACCGCGCCGGTCTCCAGCACCAGCACCTGTTTGCCTTTCTGTGCCAGGAGCAGCGCCGCCGTGAGCCCGGCTACACCGCCGCCCACCACGATATACTGGGCCGCCAGTTCCCGCTGCACCGGCCCTCTGCGGGCCCCGGTATCTACATCTCCCAATTGGTGGCTCTCGTACTGCCAGTAGCTGTTCATCTATATCCCCCTCATTTCGGTCCGGGCTGTTTGTATCTGTGCTGAGTATGGGCGATCGGTCGGGCCGGCAAGCAGGCAGTCCATAAACTCTGCCAAAAATATCCGCTTACTTTTGTGCTTTCCTCTCAACTTTTTCCTGTGGGACCGTTGTCCTTGTTCCGCGCCGATACCCAGCTATACTGAAAACAGAAAGCTGCACACGATACGATCTAGAGGAGGTCACCCCTGTGGAAAAGAGAAAGCTCATTTTAGACGTGGATACCGGATCTGACGATTCGGTCGCCATTATCTGCGCTCTGCTGCGGCCCGAGTTCGAGGTGCTGGGTCTCACTACCGTCAACGGCAACCGCTGTGTCGACTACACCACCGAGAACACGCTGCGCATCTCCGAGCTGATGGGGGGCACTACGCCGGTATACCGCGGCTGTGCCAACACCTACATCTCCATCATGCTGGGACGCCGGCCCGGCTATCCCCGGCGCGACGGCTCCGGACCGGCCAACAACGCCGGTGTCCACGGCGACTTTATCGACCAGTGCCCGCCGGCCACCATCAAAGAGCAGGAGATGGACGCTGTCTCCTGGCTGGTCAAAACGCTGATGGAGGCCGAAGACGACTCGATCACGCTGGTGCCCCTGGGGCCGCTGACCAACATCGCCCACGCGGTGGCCATCCAGCCCAAGATCGTAAACAAGGTACACGAGATCATGTACATGGGCGGCGGCTACAAGATCGGCAACAAGAGCGCCGTGGGCGAGATGAACGTCTGGCTCGATCCCGACGCCGCCCAAGTGGTGCTGTCGGCCGGTTTTAAAAAGATCACCTTCGTCCCGCTCGACGCCACTCACAAAGCCTATCTGCTGGCCGATGATGCCGCCCGCATCCGCGCCATCGGCACTCCGGCCTCCGACGTGTGCGCCAGCTTGATCGAGCAGCGCATCAAGGGCTACTCCACCTGGCAAAAAATGGTGGATACCGACGAGCTGGCCACCCCCCTGCACGACCCGCTGTGCGTCATGGCCCTGCTCGATCCCACCGTGCTGCAGAACGTAGTCCACGCCCACTGCGAGATCGACTGCGGTGGCGGGGCGGCCTACGGGCAGACTATTTTTGACATCTTTAACGGCCGGCTCGACGCGCTGCCCCCCAACTGCTATGTGGCCTTGAGCGCCGACCGCGAAAAATATGTCGACCTGCTCGTCGAGACCCTGCAGCGCAGCAAGTAGAGAGCTGCCGCTATACAACCTCTGCTTTTATGCGGGCAGATGCTCGCTGCCACCGCTCTGTCTTCAAATCAGCAAAGCCCGTGTTCTCGCCCACACCGCAATAAAAAATTGCCTCCTATTTATTTTTATTCCATATAACAGGCCAGAGGCCCGGCACATGCGATCGCGTGTACCGGGCCTCTGGCCTGTACCTCTATGTATCTGCTCATAGCTCTCTATTTTCATGTCGAGTCAGTATTGGGCTGAGAGCTGGGGAGCCAGGGCTGGAGTCCGGTCTCTCAAAACAGATTGTCCTCCACCACCACGACCCGGTTCTTCCCCCGCTCCTTGGCGGCGTACAGCGCCCGATCGGCATTTTTGTAATACTGTTCATAAGTCAGCGGCCCACCGCCGATAAACACACCGATACTGGCGCGCACCGGAACACCGCAGCGGTCCTCTCGGCTCAGGTCGTTCAGCAGGCGCCTGCTGACACGGTCCACCACCCGGTAGGGGCGCTGCAGATCGCCGATAAAGGCGGCAAACTCGTCGCCTCCCAGCCGGTACACGATATCGCCGCTGCGAAACGCCCGCTGTAGCGCGCACACAAATTCCTGCAGCACCGCATCTCCGGTGTGGTGTCCACAGCTGTCGTTGATGCCCTTAAAGTCGTCCAGATCGATGATAAACAGGGCATTGTAATGCCCATTGCCGCCTGGGTGCTGTTTCAACTGCTGCTTTACCAACCGGCGCCCGGTAGCCACATTGTACACGCCGGTCAGCGGGTCCTGTGCCGCGGCGCGCTCTAGCTGCTCCCGCCGCAGCACCTCCTGGTGTATATTCTTAAAAGAGCCCATCACCTGCCAGCTACCGGAATTCCGGTCCCGGTAGCGCCAAAAAGTAACATTGTACCAGCCAAATGTCTCATCCGGTGCCAGCCGGGCCAAAATATCACACCCGGCACTCTCCCCACCGGCCTCCAGGTGACCGATCACCTGCCGCAGCGCCTCGGCCCCTGCCTGCTGGATCATGCCCCGCTCCAGTAGGCCCCAAGGCATATCGGGCACTGTAGGCAGGGGCCGGCACCATTGGGCAGCGCCTTCGCTCATGAACAGCGTCCGCCGGGCCAAGTCGTATTGGAATACCGCATCGGTGGTGTTTTTGAGCAGCAGCACCTGCCGCTGCCAGCTCTCTTTCAGCTGGCCCTCCTGCTCCACCTCGCGGGTCACATCCTGCAGCACGCAGCCACAGCGCTCCCCGTCCAGCGGGTAGGTCCATATCTCCAGGTAGCGGTGCAAAAGCTGGCTGTAGCGCACACTGTGCTGGGGCCGCTTCGTCGTGTTGGCCCGGTGGCACATCCGCAGCCAGAGCAGATCGGCCTCCGGCAGTACCTCCAACAGCGGCCGATGTTCCAGCTGCCGGGTCTCCTTTTGTCCCAGCAGCTGACACAGGGCTAGGTTCACCCGGCAAAACAGCAGGTCTGCCGGCTGCCCCTCCCGGTCAAAAAGCACCTTCACTACCCCGGCAGGCAGGGGCATCGCGCCAAAGTGGTGGCACAGCCACTCATCTTCTAGCCGGCTGTCGGCCTCGGGGGCGCGGCAGCGCGCCGTCAGCCACACATGTCCCTCGGCGCACCGCCGCCACTGCACTGTGCCGCCGCACTGCGCCGTACCGCGCAAAAAGTGCAGTTCTGCCCCACCGCCAGTGGCCGGGTCTTCCCGATCTCGTATCTGTGTCCACACCGCACGCCACCGCGGCCGGTCTACAGGGCTCACCCGGCTCTCGGCCCTCTGCAGCGCCTGTTCCAGCGGCAGCTGCACACAGGGTTTCTGCCGCTCGTCGAGCTCCTGCCACACCTGTACGGTCTGTCGTGGCAGGTCTATCTCCCACACTGCGTCTGCCGTCTGGCACAGTACATCCAGCAGCGCCCGGTCCCCCGCTCCCGTCATATCCATCTGTCTCCTGCTCCTCTGCGCAGTGCGCGCACACCGCTGGCGTGCGGCAAAAGCCGTGTCACGCCCGCTGTCCGCCAGGCACCAAAAGTCGATACCGTCTAGTCTAGCACGGCCCTATACCGTAACCCGTCGAATTATAAGGCCTTACCGCCCACTGCCTGCCCCCCAACAATAAAAAAAGAGCCGCCCCGCGGCTGCTCTCACATTCTGTGTATCGGGGCACATACTATCGTCGGTCCGCACGCCTGTCGCGGCGGTAATGCCCGGCCCCCACGTTCACCGCACCAGCTGATCAGCCGGCACCACCGGTCCCAGTACCCGCCCCAGATGGCGCAGCTTATCCTGTGGCAGTATGCACACGTTCTGTGCGTGCCGGTTCACGGTGGCCAGCCGCAACCCGTGCCGGTCTCTGTGCAACCGGCGAATATAGCCCCGACCGTTCAAATTGAATACCCCCACCTCTCCCGATGAGACCTGCCCGGCCTGTACGGCCAACAGATAGCCGTCGTACCACACCGGTTCCATAGCGCTGCCGTACATGCGAACCACAAAATCCGCCTGCCGGGCAATATCGCTGGCCTCTACCTGGATGTGCCGGATCTTGAGCTGGTCCAGCTGCAGTCCTGTCTGGTGCCTGTCGTCTTGCGCAGCTACCGTCACATAATAGGGCAGCGTCACCACGCCCCGATCCAGCTCTTCCCCCACCTGCAAAAACAGCTCAGCCATGCGGCAGAGGATCTGCCGCTGGTGCGCTGTGGCCGCTCGAAACTGCTGCAGCAGCGCGTATTCCTGGTGGCTGATGCTGATCAGCTGCTCCTCCGCCGCAAACAGCCCAATATCGTACTGGAGCCCATCGGCGCGATAGGTGTCTGAAAAATAGCGGATCGGCACATCAAAGGTGCGGGCCAGCTTTTCGATGGTGGAGAGGGTAGGGTCTTTGGTGTCGCCCCGCAGCAGCTTGTTGATCGTCCCCACCGGCACACCGGAGTAATCGGCGATCTTCTGTACTGTCAGCCCTTCTCTGTGTTTCAAAAATTGCAGTTTTTGCGATATATCCAGCGGCGCTGTGTGGTCAAAATCATCCGCACACGGGCAATTTTCTTTTATTTTTTGCATAAATCCTCCCCACATATTGACAGGTATTTCCAGGCTGCTAAAATGTCCATATTAGATAAACAGCCAGCCAAAAAGGAGATACGAAAAATGATCTGTAGTCAAAAAAGTTATGAGATGGTCACCCGTCCGGGAAACGTTGTATACGGTATCCGCTGTACCACCGGGCAGGAGTCACCGCTGTTTTTTGCCGACCCCACCAGCGCCGAGCGGGTAGTGGAGCTGTTTAATCGCTGCCAGCTCTCCCCCAACCAGTTTTTAGACGCACTGCGCGACGCCGTGTACGAAAATTTCTGCGGCCGGTAACTGTGCGATATCACCAGTCTCAGTATACCAAAAATATCTTTGCCCGAACGGTTGTGTACCGTACTGCGGGCTTTTTTTATGCCGATCTTTGTGCACCGCCAACAAGTCGCCGGCAACACAACGCACAATTTGTCTCATAAATATATACAATATCCGCTATTTTTTATATTTTGCGACCTGATAATGTCTCCTGCTATCTGCAGATCAGATCGCCTTTTTGTCCATGTAGAGTCCTCCCGCTAAGAGCCATTTTCTTCTGGGTCCCCAACCGCGTTTTTACACCGCAGCGCGGCGCAGAGTCGGGTGGGCCGGACGAGCCAGATGAACCGGATGAGTCGGGCCGTTTGATAAGCGTCACCGCCACTCATTCCCGCCAGCCAAATAGCCGCAGGGCCATACCGGTCTGCGGGCCGGGGTGATTGTCCTCGGTACTGCCGGTAAAACCCGTCTCGGGGTCGATGCCGCAGCTGGTCAGCTGTTGTCGCAGAGCCGCCATCACCCGCTCTCCGTCCGGCCGCATGGGCAAGTTGAGGTCGTCGATCAGCAAAAAGGGAACTGCCGGCAAGCTGGCCGCCAGCTGTTTGAGCAACTCTACCGCCCGCTGCTCCGGCGCACAGATCCACTCGTCCCGGGGCCGTCGTCCCACCGCATAGCTCATCGCACCAGCAGTCCGTATCCGCTGGCCGGTGCAAAAGTGCAAGCTGCCGTCCGCTGTCAGCCGCAGCGGAGCCCAGCGCGCCGGCGGGGCCAGCGCCTCCTGTCGGCGCGTGCCGGTCAGCCGGCCAATTGGGCAGATAAAATACGGGATGCCCAGCGCCCGTACCTGCGGCAGGTCCTCTGGCGCCACGGTAAACACTGCGCAGGCACAGGCGCCGCAGCTGATCTGGGCCTGCTCTTTGATCGGGTATGTCTCTGACTCACAGAAATCGAGGCCGCTGGTATCGGCCAGCGTATTTGCCTCGTAGCGAAAGCCCTTCGAGCCGCAGGGGAGTATCTCGTGCACGGCGGCACAGTCCCGCAGCGCTTTTACCGCCGCACAGGTCAGCTGCCCTATGTGGCTGCGCTTATCCATGGGGCGGCCCACGGTACACACCAGATCGCCCGGCTGCGAGCAGGCAATTTGCAGCCCCGCCGGCGGGGCTTGCCCCACGACTACCACCCCGGTGGCGGTGCACAGCGGCGCACCGTATGTGCCGTAACCCGGGCGCACGATCTCCCCGCCGCCCCCCACCGAGCGCACCTCATCCAGCACCCCAGCCAACACCCGCTCGGTGTGGGGCGAAGGCGCATAGCAAAAATCGGCATATACCGCCACCGGCACCGCACCGCTGGCGATCACCTCCATCAGCGCCACCTTTACTAAAAACACGCCGGCCCGCCGCGCATCGGTGGCAAAATCGTCCTCCGGCAGCGCTCCTACTGCCCCGGTCGAGTCGCAGGCGAACGCCAATAACTGCCCTGCCGCGCGGCAGAGCGTCAGATCTCTAAACCGGTATAGGTCCGGTTTTTTCTGGTCCTCCACAAACATCACCGAGTGGCTGCACATAGAGCCATCTCCTCTCTGGCGCCCCGCCAGGGGGCACCCGCCAAGCGGGCCTGCCAACTTGTGCCGCGGGGCCTGCCACTGCCGCGTTTCACACCAAAACGACCGGTCTCTGTTGTCGCAAAAGGCGAAATTGATCCGCATAGACCGCTTTTATATTGTGGGTCCTCTGCGAAAATGATAGAATATATTTATAAAATTTTCAAGATGGGAGATGGATTTTTTGACGAGAAGAGACAAAATCTTGGGTGCTCTGCTGGGCGCGGCCATCGGCGACGCGATGGGTGCCGTCACCGAGACCAAGACGACCCAAGCCATCGTACAGCGTCACGGCGGTTTCGTGACCAGTCTGGTCGACCCGGTGTGCGACTGTTTTGCCCACAACAACCGCCGGGGCATGGTGACCGATGACTTCAGCCTGGTCTATCTGATCGGTCTAGCCTATATCAAAGAGCAGGGCCGGGTCGATCAAAAAACTTTTGAGCAGGTGCTCATCGACTGGTCGATGCTCGACCAGTATTTCCTCGACCACTCCGGTCCCAACACCAAAGTCGAGATCCTGCGCCTAAAAGGCGAGATCCCGGTAGACAAATACGCCCACTTAAAGACCCGCAACCACCTCATCACCAACGGCACAGCCATGAAGGCGGCACCTATGGGCTTTATGAACCCCGGCGACTACGATCGCGCCATCACCGAGACCATCGCCATGTGTATGCCCACCCATCCCACCGATGTGGCCATCTCGGCGGCGGCCGCTGTCTCCTGTGCCGTATCTGAGGCCATGACCGAAAACACCAGTAAAGACAAGATCATACAGGCGGCCCTCTACGGGGTCAAAGAGTCCTGCCGGCGGGTGCGGGATACCGCCTACCAGGTCTCCGGCGCCAAGATGGACCGCCGCATCGAAATGGCCGTTGAGCTGGGCTTGCGCTACTGTCACGACACCGAACGCCTGCTGTGGGAGCTGGCCTCGCTGGTGGGTACTTCACTGGTCTGCACCGAGTCGGTTGCCGCTCTATTCGGGCTGTTTATCGCCGCCAAGAGCGCCTTCGATATGGTGGTACTGGGGGTAAATGCCGGCGGCGACACCGACTCGATGGCCTCTATCGGCGGGACCATCTACGGCGCCTACGAAGGGCCCGGTTCCTTCTCCGACGCCGACCGACAGCTCATCGAACACATGAATTTCAGCGACCGCGACCTCACCCGTCACTTCGACATCCTGGGCATGGCCGACCAGCTGGACGCGATCATCGATAAAAGGGGGATACCGGCATGATAGAACGCAAACTGTACGGCTGTATCTCCGGTGCCGCGGTGGGAGAAGCCATGGGCGCCGCCACCGCCACCTGGACCACAGACATGATCCGCGCCGCCCACGGCGGCTACCTCACCACCCTGCAAAAGCCGCCGGTCTCCACCAAGTGTAAGGGCCGCTTTGCCGCCGGGCAACCCGGTGACGCCTTTACCTTCTCCTGGCAGCTGTTGGGCCGCTTTGTGGCCGACGGCGAGATACACGGCGAACACGCCGCAGCCGAGGAGCTGCTTACCTGGGGGGCCGATCCCGACCATTTAGACAGCGCCGGCTATGTGACCCGCGAGTCGTACTGCGCGCTGGCCGGCATCGATACCGGCTACCGCTACCCGTTTCTCACTTTCGACCACCACAAGATCTCAAACGAGGCGGCGGCCCGCACCGCAGCTGTGGCGGTATTTTACCCCGGCGACTGCGAGACAGCCTGCCAGAAAGCGATCATGGTGTATAAAAACATCTACAACAACATGGTCTCGCTCTCTGGTGCTGGCGCTATGGCCGCTGCTATCAGCGAGGCGCTGCGCGAAAGCGCCACCTGTCACTCGGTGCTGGCTGCTGCCGTACACGGCGCCCGCCGCGGCTACGATATCGCCGACAGCTACCGCGCTCAGCCCGCCGCCTGTCCCCTGGTCAGCCGCCGCATCGAACTGGCCATCGAGATCGGGCTCAAATATCAAAACGACTTCGATCGCGCCATAGCCGAGATCGAGGCCTGTGTGGGCAACAGCTCTGCTGCCAACGAGTCGGTCCCCGCCGTATTTGGCTGCCTGGCCGCCACCGGTGGCAGCGCCGCAGCGCTGACAATGGCCGTCAACCTGGGCAACGATACCGATATGATGGGCGCTATGGCAGGGGCTCTGGTCGGGGCGCTCGACCCCGAAGCGCTCTCACCGGCAGATATTCAGCTCGTCAGTGCGGTAGGCAGCTACGATTTTGCCACCATGGCCGCCAACATTGCCCGCCAGATGCAGGGCTAAAATCACCTTACAGCTACCAAAAGAGGACCGGACGAATCGTCCGGTCCTCTTTCATGATAGTCAGCGCAAAATCGCAGATCCGGGGCAGAGCGCACAACAGACGATCATCTGCTGCCCGCCTTTTTTAAAACGATCCGCGCGGGGCAAAGCCCCGTACAAAAAAGCTGTGCCAACCTCGCCGACCGCAGAATGATTCTCCTCTATTGTCGCTAAAACGCCCCGTCTGGCCCGGCACTAAAAGCAAAACTCTTTCGGCCAGTCAAATTCGCCGGACTGTTCGATGCTCTGGGGCCAATGGGCACACCAGGTGGGGACTTGTGGGTACTCTACCCGGTCTAAACTGGGTGTATAGGGCTTTATATCCAGTACCGGCGTGCCTGCGTCGGCATCGATATAGGCCAACCGGATCACACCGCCCGCTTCATCGATATCCAATACCTGGGCACAGCTCAACCCAAGCGGATTGGGGCGTCGGGGCGAGCGAGTGGCAAATGTGCCCATCTGTCGTGGGCCCCGCGTGTAGGGGCGCTGCTCGGTCAGCGCGGCGCGCGACTGTGGGTCGTCGCAGCCCGAAAACCACCACAGCACCTGTATAAAACCGAAGCCCTTCAGCCCGCTGAGAGCCGGCCGGTAGGCGGCGTCTATCTGTATATAGGGCAGAATACCGTCAAAGCATATACTGCCCACCGGTGAACACACGAATGGATGCATAAAACATCCTCCTTTTTAGTAGATTCACGGTACCGTTATCCCCAGTATAGCAGCTCAGATTGATACTAAAACCCCTATTTTGCTTTTTTCTAAAACTGGCTGACGGGAGCTGGTAAAAACACCAAATACCTCTCACATGAAAAGGCCGGCGGCTCTATGCCACCGGCCTTTTCGTCCCAGCTGTAAAAACGACAACCAAACAGTATATTACAGCCATTATCGCCTCTCGTATACCAGGTCCACCATCCCGTCGTATACAGCCGTCGAGAGAAGGCGCAGCCGACAGCACCGCTCCTGTGGGGCAAAAAGGCGCAACCCGCCGCCCAATATCACCGGTAACACCGTGACGTGGTAGCGGTCTATCAGCTGCCCGGCCATCAGCTGACAGATGATATCAGCCCCGCCGCACACCCAGATATCACCGCCTGGCCGCGCCTTGAGCGCACCGACGAGCGCGATCAGGTCCTGGTGGGTAAAGGTGATCTCCCCGGTCGACTCCATATCGCGGTGCGTCAACACATAGCTCTTTTTTCCGCGATACACCCAGCTGCCGCCAGAGAGCTCGGTGACGATCTGGTGGTAGGTGCGGTAGCCCATCAGCACTGTGTCCACCGAATCGATAAACTGCTGGTAGCTGCCCGCACTGCCCGGCTCCGAACTGTCGCCGGTCATCCATTTTACCCCGCCGTTTCGGTCGGCGATATAGCCGTCTAAACTCATGCCGATATACACTACAACTCTGCGCATCGGGGTCACCTCCGCTCTTTAAATAATACCCTCCACTAATTCTCTATCAGCTTGCCCGCTATCGCCATCTATATAGGTACCATCATCAAACAGCGGCCATCTTGTTCACCGAACTGGGCCGACCAGAGCTTTTCAATCTTTAAAAGAGCACCGTAGTAGGGCTCTTTCCTCATGAAAAAAGCGCCGTCTCCGGCGCAGATATCACCATATCCATATATAGATTAAAAGGCCCCGATCGCAAACTGCGCATCGAGACCTATCGACATGGTCGAGGTGACAGGACTTGAACCTGCGGCCTCTGCGTCCCGAACGCAGCGCTCTACCAAACTGAGCCACACCTCGATTTATCTTACCTAAAACATTATACTAGAAACCCAGAAAAATGCAAGAGCTTTTGCGCAAAATCTTTTCCATCTGCCAAAGCCGGTACTGCGCGGAGCACCCACAGTACCGGCCTAAAAACAGATATGGAACTTTCCGCTGCCGACTGCCGGCAGGCTCTGATGCAGATATGGCGCCGTCGACGCCCAGCCGCGGCCAAATGCCCAGACCGAGGTACCGATATTTCGTATCCCGTCGCTGGCGACACTCTAATTCTAATAGATGGCTGGTCCATTCTCTCCGCCGCAACTTACTGCGACCCACTGCAGCCCCTACCAGAGAGCATCTCATAACCTGATCGCGGGTCTGATAGCCCAGTTCTATTCGTACGGGCAACTGCAGTTGGTGTACATACGCCTTATAGCCCGTCGTCTTCTATCTTGTGCTGCCGGGCGGCCGCTCTCTCACAGGTCATACATAATATTTGCAGACTGCAGGACTCTCAGCACTTCACTTTTGGTCGGCACATGCGTGCCACTACCCATTTTGGCCACAGCGGCGGCACCGGTGGCATTGGCCAGCGCTGCGCAGTCGCACAGCGCCCAACCGTGTAGATAGGCAAACATAAAAGCCCCTAAAAAGGCGTCACCGGCAGCGGTGGTGTCGACCAGCGGCACCGAAAAGCCGCGGTATCGAGTCCCGGCAGTATCCTCCGGTGTGGCGATGCAGCACCCCTTAGGCCCGTCTTTTACGATGGCGACACCGCCGTATCTGCATTGCAGCAGCGGCGCGGCGCGCTCGGCGGTATTCTCACCGGTGATAAGAGCAGCCTCCTCGTCGTTGAGACTCACCACCGTCGCCGTCGACATACATTTTTCTAATACGCCCCGATCGATCTGCGGGATCATGGGTCCGGGATCAAAAAAGATCTCCCGTCCCATCGCCGCTGCCCGGTATAGCACTTTGAGCATGTCGTCCCGCATCATCTCGGTAGCCAGCAGGTATCCGGTAAAATAGATAGAGCGCACCTCGCCGATCCACTTATCCAACAGGTCCATATCGCCCAAATACCCGCCGATCATGGACGCCAGCACATGCCGCCCCTCCCCGTCTACCAGCACCACTACTTTGCAGGTCTCGGTGCCGGGCAGCACGGTGATCGCATCGGTACAAATACCTTCTGCGCGGTATACATCCAGAATGAACTCCCCAAACAGGTCATTGCCTATGCCGCCAAAAGGCAGGCATGACAGGCCCAAGCGGCTGCCGGCCAACATGGTGTTCCCACAGCCGCCAGCCTCGGGAGTCACGCTCTCGACGATGCGGGTCGGCCCCGCCACGATGGGAAAGGTACCCTCAAAAGGAGTGATCAGATCCACTTGGGGATTGTTGACGATCATCGTATCAAACATGGTAACACCTCTTCGGCACCGCCGCTACAGCGCAGCCAGAGCAGCAGCCACCGCCTCCAGATCCAGTGCCGGGTTAGCCGCCTTAAATGTGCGGTACCACTGCTGGTCGATCTCCGCAAAACCGCAAAAGGCCCCGGCGATCATCCCAGCGATGCAGGCTACCGTATCGGTATCGCCGCCGAGATTGGCGCCGCCGAGAATGGTCTTTTTCCAGTCGCCCCGCGCGGCTTTAAACAGGGCCACAGCACAGGCCACCGTGGGCTGGATATCTACATTGCACCCGATATTTCTGTCGAGTTGTATGATCGCCTCCTCCATATTTTCCGCCCCGTCAACAGCCGCGAGAGCGCGGTGGAGCAGCGGTAGGCAGTATGGACCGTACGCCGGTCTCGCCTCTTTTTCACCGATGAGCTCCCCCTTTAAACAACCGTAAATCGCCGCCTCAACTACCGTCTCTACCGTGGCCTGCTCGGTGAGCGCCTCGGCAATAGCCGCCGAGATGGCAGCTGCCCCGCTGTAGGCGTGCTGTGTACCATGGGTGGGCACACAAGAGGTGATGGCCGTATTCACCGCCCCATCCAGATCACCGGGATTACACAGCCCGCAAGCAGCCACCCGCATTGCTGCACCGTTAGAGGTGCCGCGCCCGTAAAAGCCACCGGTCTGTCCCAATACGACGGGATCTTTGCCGGCCCTGAGATCATCGATCACCCGCGAAGTGGTGGGGCCAGCGTTGCGCGGATAGTATTTGGGGTAGGACTCAGACCAGCGCACGATCGCCCGAGCTGTGGCCTCTACGGTCAGGTGACCGCCTGTCTCGGCCACCGCTTTGGCCAGTTCAAACATCTGCGAGGCGTCGTCGGTTACCTCGGCCGTTATATTGCCGACGACCAAAGGGTTATCCTTGGGGTCCTCAAATTTCTCTACATAGCCCCCAAAATGGGCGATGATCTCCCGGCGGCTATAGGTCTCGGTGGGCGCGCCCATCGCGTCCCCCATACCGGCGGCCACGAGCGAGCCGAGAATGCGATCTTGCAAGCTGTAAGACATGACAGTTCCTCCTTTTAGCAGAACAATATGTGTATGCGCAAAGCGCCGAATGACAACATCATCGACAGAGCTCCACAGCTCTTACCAGCCCTGCTGATAACAGGGAAACATGTCGCACGGCAAGCATCTTGCCCCAGATCCTATCTGGTAGATGATCTGTCTGTCGCCGCGCCCATTGCGCTCGCCATGGCGGCAACACCCCTTATAGCAGATCGCCGGTGCACTCAGACCACCTATATCTCTACAACATCATTATAGCAGCAAAGGTCTCCGTTTCCCAATAGAAATCCAGCGGCAAAAATCATCCACACTGGCTAAGTGGCCTTGGTGCTGTGCCACAATAAATACTGCAAACTTTGTACAAAAATGATAGCAGGGACCTGTCTGTGCGGGTACGGCCACTTTTGGCAGCAACACTTGTCAGTAATAAGTGCCGGCGGCGCGGCGCAGCACACCACTGTCAGGCCAACACTGCGGTGCCCAGAGCACTGTAAGCAAGTCGTCTTATCTGCCTGCCAAAAGGATCATCTCCCCGCCCATTTTTCATCTGCGGCACCCTATTTTGGCAACTGCGCGTCACCTGTCACCGCCGAAAACATATCGTGCATCTGTGCGAACTGGCGGGCGACATCGGGCCTGTTTGCTAGAGGCCCCCGCACCCCCGGTCCTCCTGTGCGTTGCAGCTGCAAAAAGATCTTCCCCTGTAAGACATCCGTCCAGACAATATTGAGCAAACTGCATTTAGCACCCGGCACCCGATCGACCTCTACCCACCGCTAAAAAAGCTGAGAAGTAAAAACTCTGCCAGTTGGCTCAACAGTACCCTAATGGCAGAACTGGATGGTTTGCGCTACACGTTACACCGATGCCGCTTCGCCCCCTTCGACTACGGTGCACCCATGCACTCGCGTATCATCCCCAAGGGCAGTCAGACCCCGTATATGGCGGTGAGACGCGTATGGACGACCAAAACCCGCCGACTACATTTAAGGACCCAAGGCAGTGTAGGCAGTTCCAGATGTCACCTTCAAAGTTGTGCAGCAAAATTGAGGTTACCACAGGCGATAAAAGACGGAGTAAAACACAGTTGCGTCCGCAACTCGCTGTGTTTTGGCGCATACGCTGACCCCACTGTTATGGCCGACCGAATGGAGACCCCGTGCAGTGAGCTGCAGATACCGCATACAGCGCCGCTGTGTGCGCATTCTTATCGCCCGGCTAAAGGTCAAACGCGGCCGCTATCGGGTAACTCTGGGCGCAAGGTCAAAAAACATATCGTCCTGCTGTATCGACTGCAGCTCTACATCCAAAAAGAATTGGCCAATTCTGTCAGGCCAGCCCCTGATCGGCCCTTTTTATTTAAAAGATACCGGGTTATCGATATAAGAGGCAGAGAGAACACGGTTTAGAGAGGTAGCGCTACATAGGCACAATGTATAGAAGTTTTGATTGCTGACCAATCCGCAAAAAAGTGCCGCGGCTCATATGTTTGCTTCAAAGGAGACTCCTGTTCACTGCGTGGCGGTGATAGATCTTAGGCAGCTATTCTTCTGTTGCAGAGAAATGTGCGGGTCTTTCACCGCCCCGCCAGCGGGGAACTGTCCGTCTCCTCTACCTTTGCCCCAGGCCGGGAGCTATTTGTTGAGCTAAAAGTGCCGCGCAACGACCAACTACTGCTCTTTCAAAACGTGGCCGCAGCCACCGTCTGCACCGCGGTGCGGATGTATCAGGCTGACTTTTTTCGCGGCTTGCGAGGACCTGTAGTTTTGCCTGTTTATACGGTGCCGTGCTGTCAAACAGGCTTTTACGGCCCCGATACATGCTTCAATCTCATCCTTTTATTCTCTAAGGATCGGTATAGCTGTATCCCTGCTGTTCTCGGTGGTTACAGAAAAGTGATTATGCCGACGGCCCCAAAACAGGTGATTGACGCGTAGGGTGATTTTGAATTTTGCTTTTTGGGATCATCTGCTGAAAAAAGCTGTTCAAAGGTGTACCCAGACCAGCCGATACCTGTATTTAGATCGGTACGCTGATCGATAAGAGCTACTTAAATGGCGGGAAGCGCAGTACGACAGTGAGGAGATATGGCCGGCTCCCCTTTTTTATACTACACGCTACTTTTGCACGCAAAAGGCCACCTATTTACAAATGTTTTAAACACTTATAAATAGGTGGCCTTCATGTCGGCACTGCTAACAGTACCATTTTTTGGCTGCGGAACTAGGATTCGAACCCAGACAAACAGAGTCAGAGTCTGCCGTGCTACCTTTACACAATTCCGCAACAACAGCTATTATTATAACCCAAACCACAAAAATGTCAAGATGTTTTTTAAAATTTCTCATTTCTTTTTCTATAGATAGCGCACTTTAAGGTCATGACGCAGGGACGGCGGTACCGAGCCGCCAAAACAGGCCGCACAAAGCGAGAGCGCCCCGCCTATTGGCGGGGCGCTCTCTATCCAAAGAGGAAAGTTATTTGGCAGAGTTCTCGTAAGCCTCGATCATTTTCTTGACCATCTGGCCACCGACAGAACCGGCCTCGCGAGAGGTCAGGTCGCCGTTGTAACCCTGTTTCAGGTTTACGCCCACTTCGTTGGCCGCTTCCATCTTGAAACGATCCATAGCCTCTCTAGCCTCGGGAACTACCAGGTTATTGCTGCTTTTGCTGTTAGCCATTTGTAAACACTCCTTGTTAAAAGTTTAAGTTTTGCGTTTGCAGTAGTAGTATGAGCTGCAGCCGATTTTATATAACTGGTAATTTCATGTAATAGAACTGTTTTATAAATGCAGGTGCAAAGACGTATTGGCCAAAACAAGCGCTCAGGTGAGGCCGAGCAGCAGGCGCACCGCGCCGGCGGTGAGCAGGCTGTAGCTGTCGAGCACAGCGGCAGTGGGCAGCAGGATATCCTGCGGCTCTATCAGGTGGCCAAACACGCCGGTGACCGGGCGCAGCAGGCTGACGGTGGCCTGCTCGCTGTTTTGCGCCGAGATGGTCAGGCTGTCGCGCAGCGACATGCCGCAGGTGAGCAGCTGGGTGTGGCGGCGGCCGGGCGGCAGCGGCTCGGCGTGGGGCAGGATCGTACAGCAGGCGCGCATGTCGGTGGGAAGCAGCTTGCCCGCCCCCTGCTTGACCGCTATCACGGCACGGACGTCTTGCAGGAGCTGGATGCAGCTGGTCTCGCGCAGCAGCAGTGCGGTGCCGCCGCGGCGGTATACCTCTAACTGCCGCTCGCGGTAGGTCTGTTTCCAGCCGGGCAGCAGGCAGCGCCGCATGGCCCGGCCAAGGCGGCGGTCCTCGGTATCCCCCAGCAGTATGATCTGTACCAAACGCTCCATCCCCAGTCTTTATCATTTATAAAAATTGGCGGTGTCATGCCGCATACCACCGCATTCTCTGTAGGTAGTGTGCCCGGCGACGGGTGCAAAATTTCACCCGGGCGGCAAAAAATACCAGCCCGATAGACAGGCCTGTTTCTTTGCTCCCAAAGGGGCGGCGCGCAAAAAGGCACCTGACACAGCTGTGTCAGGTGCCTTTTTAAATTGTTACGAAACTGTAAATTGGCGGGTATTGGGGGCAATCAAAACCTATTTTGACATGTTTTATGTACCCTGCTTGCGGTGTGACCTCTGGACGTCTGCGCCCTATTGTCGCATGAGCTGGAAGCAGCCAATTGTAACGAAACTGTAAACTTGGGGCTTTACCGCACTGTTTTGCACGAAAAAAGCAGGTACCGGCGCTGTTACACGCCCCTTTTTTAGTGGAAGAGGAATGGCCGCTACTTTTTTTGCAGCATACGGCCGATAGATCGTAGCAGCCCGCTGGCCGGCGGCTGTTTTTTCACCGAGGTATACATGCGGTTGTGCCGCACCTGGCCGCCGTACGGCGCGGCGGGGCGGACATTCTCGCGGTTGGGCTGGGGCGCGACTACCGGCTGGCTGGGGGCCGGCTCGGCAGCGGGCGCAGGAGCTGATTCGGGCAGCGGAGCGGGAGCGGCATCGAGCTGCTGCAGGCGATCGCGGTAGAGCTGGATGGTATCGCCCATTGCGTCCAGCCGGCGCTGCAGCTCGCTGGCGGTGTCGCTGACGGTTTGGCTGATCTGCCCCAGCTCCTGCTGAAAAGAGAGCATCTCGCCGCCCAGCACCTCGATACCCGCCAATATCTGCCGGCGCTGCTGCTCGGCCTGCTCACGGCCCTGACGCACCAGGTTGCCGGCCATGATCTTGGCATCGACCAGCGCGGTGGAGATCTCGAACTCTTTTTCCTCGTAGTCTTTGAGCTTGTCCTCGTACTGGTGGACCATGGCGGTGAGCTCGTCCCGCTCGCCCTGGACCTGTTGCAGGTCGCGATCTTGCTGGCCCAGCTTGTCGCGCTGCTGGTTGACCTGCGAGCTGAGCAAAATGACTTTGTCGCCCAGCTCTTTGGTCTTTTGCTTTTGCTGGGTGAGCATGTCGTCGAGACTGGTGAGCCGGTCGTGGATGACGGCGTTCTCCTCGACGAGCTGCTGCTTTTCGCCGTCCAGCGCGTCGATGCGCTCGAGCAGCTGGGCCTTCATGGCGTCGTTTTGATCGTTGAGTTTTTCCAGGTAGGTGATGACATCTTTTTTGTGAAAGCCCATCACCGCGCTGCGAAACTGCCCGTCCATGAAAAGCCCCCCTCTCTCGGCATGCGCGCCGTATCGTTTAGCTGGTGGTGCACAAAACAGCCCACACCCCCAAAAAGGGGCGCCGGCTGCCTTACTTTACCACTTACAGGTTGTTTTTGGTATTGAAGATCTTGAGGATATCGTCGATGTACTCGTTCTCCTCGCCCTCTTTTTCGCCCGACTTGAACTGATAGTTGGGAATACCGAACTGGTTGGGCGTGTTCTCGTCGAAACCGGTGGCGATAACGGTGATCTGCATCTCGTCCTGGAAGGACTCGTCGAAAGCCGCGCCCCAGATGATGGTGGCGTTGGGATCGGCGGCCTTGGTGATCTCGCTGGAGGCAATGGACACCTCGTCAAGACTGATATCGGTAGAGGCGGTGATGTTGATGATAACACCTTTGGCGCCGTTGATCGAGGTCTCGAGCAGCGGGCTGGAGATGGCGGCGGCAGCGGCGTCGACCGCCTTATCTTTGCCGCCGGCGCGGCCCATGCCCATGTGGGCCAGACCCGCGTCTTTCATGACGGTAGTGACATCGGCAAAGTCGAGGTTGACCAGTCCGGGGACATTGATCAGGTCGGTGATGGACTGCACGCCCTGCTTGAGCACGTTGTCGGCGGCCTGGAAGGCGTTCATCAGGGTGATGGGGGTATCGGCCAACAGCTTGAGGCGCTCGTTGGGGATGACCACCAGCGAGTCGACATTCTCGCGCAGGGCGGCGATGCCGGTCTCGGCCTGGTCCATGCGGCGTTTGCCCTCGAAGATAAAGGGTTTGGTCACTACGCCGACGGTGAGCACGCCCAGCTCTTTGGCCACCTCGGCCACTACCGGGGCAGCGCCGGTACCGGTGCCGCCGCCCATGCCGGCGGTAATGAACACCATCTGCGAGCCCTTGAGGGCGGCCACGATGGCATCGCGGCTCTCCTCGGCGGCGCGCTGGCCCTTTTCGGGGAAACCACCGGCTCCACGGCCCTGGGTCAGCTTGTCGCCGATGCGGATCTTGTGGGTGGCTTTGGAGTGGTTGAGGGCCTGCTGGTCGGTATTGACCGAGACGAATTCCACCCCGCGCATGCCGTCGTCGATCATGCGGTTGACGGCGTTGCCGCCGCCGCCGCCCACGCCAACTACTTTGATGCAGGCAACCTGCTCGAAATCGTCATCCAGAATAAAGCTCACTTGATAATCCCCCTATAGCAGCGAAAAAAGGTCTAGGGCGCCTTTTTCGCACGTCATTTGACAAAGTTTTATAGCCGGTACCCGCCGCTGTATGGCCGCGCAGCACCCGCCGTGCCGGCAAAAGCGTATTCTATGGCCAGCATACTTATTTTCACTTATTCTAAATTTAGCAGAACCAGGCCAAAATAGCAAGAGCTTTTGCCGGTCCACGTGCTGTTTTTGCACCATTTTTAACGCTCTGTTCACCTTTTTGGCAGCTATTCCCCGCCCGGCTGCTCTGCCGGGGCCTGTGCGGCGGTATCGGCGCTGCCGTCGGCGGCGGGTTCCCCGCCGGTGGACGGCTGCTCGCCGGCGTCTGCAGCCGGTTGTTGGTCGCCGCTATCGCCACTATCTTCGGCCGGCTGCTCTGGGGCGGGCGCCTCTTCCACCGGGGTGGTATCGGCCTTGGCGGTCACCTTGCCGGGGATGGAGGCGTCGAGGATGGTGCGCTGCAGGGCCAGATTTTTCTGGGCCAGCACCTCTTTGACCATCTGCACCTTGTAGTCGAGCTGGTAGTCGGACCCCAGCTTGACCTTGTAGAACTCGCCCACCTGGATGGTGATGTTGGCGGTATCGGACAGATCGATGAGCCGCACGTCCTCGAGCTGGTACTTTTTGATGGACTGCTGCAGCTTTTGCAGCAGCTGGTATTTCTCGTCGTCGTCAAAGGACAACTTGGCCCCCACCTCGACCCCAGCTACCTTGACGCCGGCCACCACATGCACCCCGTCGGGCGCCTGCGGGGCCGCGGTCTGGATGATGCGGCCGGAGGCGCTGAGCAGGATATAGCCGCTCTCGGTCTGTACGGCCATGGTGGCGGCGGCGTCTTTGGCGCTGATCTGCAGGGTGCTGGGCAGCACTCTTTTTACCTGGATATCGTCGAGCAGCGGGAAGCGGCGGTACAGCGTTTCGGCGATCTTGTCGGTGTTCAGGCGGAAGAGGTTCTCCCCCACCTCGACCCCGCTGGCGGCCACCACCTCCTCGGCGGTGTAGGCGGTGATGCTGCCTTTAAACTGCAGCTTTTCGATGTTAAAAAACACGGTGATGCACATGGTGAGCCCCACCACCAGGACAAACACGAACAGCAGCGCAAAGCGAAACACCAGCTTTTTTTTGCGCTTTTGCTGCCGGCGCTGGGCCGCCTCGCGCTTGCGCTTCTCACGCTCCAGCGACATGCTCTTTTCGCGGGCCCGGTCGCGGCCGGGAGTGTCGTCGAAAACGGGGGCCGGGCGCGGTTTGGCACTCTTTCGTTTTTGCGCGCCGACAGGCACCACCGGCTGCCGCTTTTTAGGTGGGCTGCTGCCGGCCAGCCGGTCGAGCCGATCGGCTGGGCTGGGCGCCCGATTTTTTTTGTCCTGTTTTTTCATCTTCTAAACCCTTTTCATCTCCCCGCCCAGGGCCGAGACCTGGCCGTCCAGGTCTTCGTACCCCCGCAGGATGTGGTCGATATCGGTGATCTTGCTCTCTCCCGGAGCGGCCAGCGCGGCCATACAGACCGCTGCCCCGCCCCGCAGATCGGTGGCCCGTACACTGGCTGGCCGGTAGCGGCTGCCCCCCTCTATGTAGGCGACCTGGGGGTGGGGCAGCTGGATGGCGGCCCCCAGCTTTTCCAGCTGCCGCACGTAGACGAAGCGGTTTTCAAACACGGTGTCTACCACTGTGGTGGTGCCGCGGGCGGTGGCCAGCAGCGTGCACAGCAGCGGCTGGATATCGGTGGGGACCCCGGGATGGGGCGCCGTGCAGATGAGGCCCGGCCCCCGTATGGTGGAGGGGGATACCCCCACCCGGTCGTAGCGCAGATCGAGTTGGGCGCCCATTTTTTTGAGCATTGGTAGCACGTTGTAGAGGCCCATGGGCGTGATGCCCTGCAGCGTGACCTGACCGCCGGTGATGAGGCCCATACACAGTAGGGTGACCGCGGCGATGCGGTCGGGCATGATGCGGTACTCGCAGCCGTGCAGCCCACCACCGCCGGACACGGTGACCGTATCGGTGCCCATACCCTGGATGCCGGCCCCGCAGGCGGTCAAGAACTGGATGAGATCGACTACCTCCGGCTCGCGGGCAGCGCCGTGCAGCACGGTTTGGCCGTCGGCGCTGACGGCGGCGATGAGCAGGTTTTGGGTGGCGCCCACGCTGGGGTAAGGCAAAAAGATATCGGTCCCCTGCAGGTGCCTGCCCTCCAGACTGATCTGCTTTTGATCGTAGTCGCTGACGGCGCCCAGCGCCTCGAACCCGCTGAGGTGGTAGTCGAGCGGGCGGCGGCCCAGCGCGCACCCGCCGGGATAGCAGAGCTGTACCCGGCCAAAGCGGGCCAACATGGCTCCCATAAAAATGGAGGAGGAGCGCAGGCCCCCCATCAGGTCCTCTGGCAGCGGCCGGTAGGCGGCGGGGGCGGTATCGATGGTGAGCGTGCTGCCCTCACGCTTTACTCGGCAACCCAGGTACACCAGTATACGGGCCATCGAGGCCACATCGGTCAGGTCGGGGCAGCTGTGCAACACGACCTGCGCGCCGGTAGCCAGCGCCGCCGCCATGATGGGCAGGCAGCTGTTTTTGGAGCCCTGCACCCGGGTGATACCGCGCAGCGGCCGCCCCCCTCTTATGATATAGCTGTCCATAAAAACGCATCCTTTCATACATGTCATGCACCAGTGTATGAAAGGGGGCGGTTTTGCGTGAAGGGGCTTTTGCGTGAGAAAATACTGACGTTTTGGGAATTTTTACGCGTGTGGCTCTGGGGATGTTACGCAAAAGCGGTAAAGAATCGCTTTGCAGGGCACCGCCCTGCAAGCCGCAAGCGGCACCGCCATTCTTTACGGTCTCTGCTCCCGCTCTAGGATCCTACTTATGTATGGGGTCCTTTTAGATAGGGTCGAATACATGCTGTCTAGGGTCGTTCAGAAGAACGGCCGCTTTGCCGGGCCTTGCCCGGCAACTGCTGTGCAGAACGCTGGGTAGACGGCAGGTGCTTGGGGGATGGGGGCCGCTTTTTTCCTATGCCGCAATGGGTGCGCTGAAAATGGGCGCTTTGGATCACACCATGGCCAGCAGTTCGCGGCAGATGCGCTGGGCGGCGTCGATGATGGCGATACGGGAGCTGGCGTGGCCCCAGCGGGCCAGCTCGCCGGGGTCGGCGATGAGGGCCGCCACCTTTTTGATGAGCAGCTCGCCGGTGAGGTCTTTTTCCTCGATAACGGCGGCGCCACCGGCTTTTTGCAAAACCATGGCGTTGTGATACTGGTGGTTTTCGGCCACATAGGGGGACGGGATGAGGATGGCCGCTTTGCCCGCGGCCTCGAGCTCGCTGAGGGTGATGGCCCCGGCCCGGCAGATGACCAGGTCGGCGGCGGCCATACAGCGGTCCATGTCCTCGATGTACTCGCGGATATCCAGCCGCTCATTTTGCGCGTCTACCCCGTTTTGGCGCAGCCGCTCCATAAACGCCGCCCGTCCGCTGCCGCCGTAGGCGTGGATGTGGCGCACCTGGGGGCAGTTTTTCTGGGTGTAGGCCATCAGGTCGGCCACCACCTCGTTTATGGGGCGGGCCCCCAAGCTGCCGCCGAAAGAGAGGATACAGGTCTCCCACTCGCCCAGGCCCAGCGCGCGCCGGGCCTCTTTTTTAGAGGCGGCCAGCACGCTTTGACGCACCGGATTGCCGGTGATGACGCAGCGGCCCTTGGGGTGCAGGTACTGCTCGGCGGCGGGGACCGCCAAAAGCACCTTGTCCACCTCTTTGGCCAGCAGCTTGTTGGTGACCCCGGGAAAGGCGTTTTGCTCGTGAATAGCGGTCTTGATACCCATCTTGGCTGCCTGCTGCACGATGGGGCCGCTGACGTAGCCGCCGGTGCCCACCACGATGTCGGGAGAGAACTCGCGCAGGATCTTTTTGGCCCGGCTCGGCGCGCCCACCAGGCAGCGCACTGCATCGAAGTTATGGGCCATGGCCGAGGGGGAAAAACTGCGGTAGAAGCCGCGCACCCGCATGGTATAAAAGGGGTAGCCGGCCCGGCCCACCAGCCGCTCCTCCATGGAGTTCTGGTTGCCCACAAAGGCGATCTGGGCGTCGGGTCGGGCCCGTTTCACCGCTTCGGCGATGGCCAGAGCGGGGTTTATATGCCCCGCTGTGCCGCCGCCTGCCAGTAGTAAACGCATGTCGCTGTCCTCGCTTTCTGTGTTGTATAAAACCTCGTACAGCCACTGCCGGCGGCAGTGGCTGGAGAGGGGCCGCACCGGGGCTCATGTCCCCGGCGCGGGCCGCTGCTCACCCGCCGGGCTGCTGGGGCCCGGCCGGGCTATTTTTTCTCGAGCCGGCTAAAGCGCGAGACCGAGAGCACCACTCCCATCTGCCCCAGCAGCATGAGCAGGGAGGTGCCGCCGTAACTGAAAAACGGCAGCGAGATACCGGTGTTGGGCAGTGTATTGGTGACCACGGCGATGTTTAAGAGCGCCTGCAGGCCCACCTGGAAAGTGAGGCCCATGGCCAGCATGCTGCCAAAGCGGTCTTTGGCCTTCATGGCGATGGCAAAGCCGCGCACCACCAGCAGGATGAACAGGATGATGACGATGAGCGCCCCCACCAGCCCCAGCTCTTCGCAGAGGATAGAGAAGATAAAGTCGTTGTGGGGCTCGGGCACGTAGAGGTGCTTTTGCCGCGAGTTGCCCAGGCCCAGCCCGAAGAACCCGCCCGAGCCGATGGCCAGCAGCGACTGCACCGTTTGCCAGCCGTCGCCTTTGGCGTCGATGAAGGGGTCTTTCCACATCTGCAGGCGGGGGATGGCGTGCTCGAGCACATCGGTGAAGAGCAGCAGGCAGACCAGCGCGCCGGCGATGAGACCACCGCCGATGAGAAACCACTTGGTGCCGGTACCGCCCACGAACATCATGGCAAAGCCGATGGTGACGATGAGGATGGTTCCCGACAGATGGGGCTCGAGCACCATGAGGCCGATGGTGATGCTGAGCACCGCCATAAACGGCAGCACCCCGTAGCGGAAGGTCTTCAGCTGCTTGTAGTTGCGGTCGATGAGGTGGGCGAACACCACGATGACGGCGAACTTGGCGATCTCGGAGGGCTGGAAGGTCATGCCGCCGATGATGATCCAGCGGCGGGCAAAGTTGATGGGCGGCATGAACAGCACCACCACCAGCAGCGCCACGGCCACGATCCAGATGACATAGCAAAACCGCTCGTAGATGTGGTAGTCGATCTTGGAGATGATGAGCATAGCCGCGATGCCGGCCACCGCAAAGATGGCCTGGCGGGTGATGTAGTGGAAGCTGTTGCCCTCGTTATAATAGGCGTAGGCGTAGCTGGCCGAAAACAGCATGACCAGCCCAAAAGCCACCAGGATGAGCACCAGTATCAAAAACGTGGCGTCGAAGGGCCTGCTTTTTTTGCGCGGCGGACGGCTCTGCACAGCGGCCTGCGACTGACCACCGACATTTTGTGCCCGTACTTTTCTCGCCTTTCTGTTCAAAAGGTCCTCACCTCGTCTCTCGCTCTCCCGGCGCCGGCCAGGAAAAATTTTGGTGCGGGGCCGGGCCCCGCCGCATTTATACAGTTTATATCGATGTCTACAGGGCGCTGACCCAGATGATTGTCAGCACCGCGCCGATCAGGGTGATGACCGAGAACACGGTGACGATCTTCACCTCGCTCCATCCGCACATCTCAAAGTGGTGGTGGATGGGGGCCATTTTAAAGATGCGCTTGTGGGTGAGCTTGAAAAAGCCGATCTGCAGGATATCGGATACCGTCTCGATGACGTAGATGATGCCCAGCAGCACCAGCGCCACCGGCAGCCCGATACCGAAGGCCAGCGCGGTGACCAGCCCCCCCAAAAACAGCGAGCCGGTATCGCCCATGAACACCTTGGCCGGGTAGAAATTATAGAGCAAAAAGCCGATACAGCCGCCGGCCAGCGCCGCCGAGAGGATGTTCATACCGGCAAAGCCGAGCATGCCGGAAATGACGATGAAGCCCAGGCTGGCGCAGAAAGTGACCGAGCTGGAGAGCCCGTCGAGCCCATCGGTGAGGTTGACGGCGTTGACGGTGCCCACAATGACAAACAGCGCCAGCGGAAAATACCACAGCCCCAGCTCGATATCGCCTGCAAAGGGGACCTGCACCGAGGTGGAGCGGTCGCCGGACAGGTAGCAGGCGGCGATGTAGGCCGCGGCGATGAGCAACTGGCCGAGCATCTTCTCGCGGGCGCGCAGGCCCAGATTGCGCTTTTTGACCACCTTGATATAGTCGTCTAAAAAGCCCAGAAAGCCAAAGGCCAGCGCCATGAGCAGGCCGTAGAACAGCCGCGCCCGGTGGCTGGGCAATATGGTGGCAAAGGTGTTTTTATCCAGCCCCTGCATAGCGAAATAGGCGATGAGGGTAGCCACCGGGATGCCGATGATGAACATCAGCCCGCCCATGGTGGGGGTGCCCTGTTTTCCCTTATGCCAGGTGGGGCCGATCTCTTTAATGGTCTGGCCGTAGTGCAGCCGCTTTAAAAAGGGGATGATGAACAGCCCCCCCACGGCCGTGATGGCAAAAGACAGCACCGCTGCCAGGATCACCGGTATTTGACTCATCTGCACGTCCCCCCGTTTGTATGGTAGATCTCCTCGAGAACTTCTTCTAACTTCATGCCCCGGCTGCCCTTGACGAGCACGCAGTCGCCGGGCGCCAAAGCCGCGATCACCGCCGCGGTGAGGGCCGGCTTGTCGGCAAAGTGCCGCACATCTACCCCACCGGCGGTGGCGGTCTCGGCACAGCGCAACATCTGCGGGCCGTACAAAAAGGCGCAGTCGATGCCGTTGTCACAGAGCATCTGCCCCACGTCGCGGTGCATCTGCTGGCTGTGCTCCCCCAGCTCCAGCATATCTGCCAGCACCGCTATTTTGCGGCGGCCGGGGAAGTTTTGTGCCAGCAGGGTGATGGAGGCGCGCATCGAGTCGGGGCTGGCGTTGTAGCAGTCCTCGATAAAGGTGATATCGCCGCACTGCACCAGCCGCTGGCGCATGCCGGCGGGCTGGTAGTCGGCGCAGCCGGAGGCGGCGGTGGCCACCGAGAGCCCCAGCGCCGCCGAGACGGCGATGGCCGCCAGCGCGTTGAGCACGTTGTGCTGGCCCAGGCAGGGGATCTGCACCGGGAAATCCCCCTCCTTACAGTGTACGGTAAAAAAGGTGCTGACTCTGTCGGAATGGATAGATCCGGCCACAAAATCTGCCGACTTGTCCGCTATGGCATAGCGCAGGATGTGATCTGCCCCCGGCACCTGTGTCACGGTGGAGAGCAGGTCGTTGTCGCTGCACAGCACCAGCGTTTTGGGGCCCTGCAGGCCCAGGGCGATATCCAGCTTTTCGTGCAAGATGTTCTCGCGGGTGCCCATGGCCTCGAGGTGGGAGACGCCGATGTTGGTGACCACCGCCACCTCGGGGCGCACCGCGCGGGTCATGGGGGCTATCTCGCCAAAGCCGCTCATGCCCATCTCGATGACCGCCAGCCGGGTATCGTCTTGCAGGCGAAACAGGGTGGCGGGCATGCCGATCTCGTTATTCTGGTTGCCCTCTGTCTTGAGGGTCTTACCAAAGCGGCGCAGCGCGGCGTAGATCATCTCTTTGGTGGTGGTTTTGCCCACGCTGCCGGTGACCGCCACAAAACGGCAGCTCTCGAACAGGTCGCGGTACAGACCGCCCATGGCGATCAGGGCATTTTTGGTGTTTTGGCACACCAGCTGCGGGCCGCCGGCTCGCTCTACCGGGCGAGCCACCACCGCCGCCGCGGCGCCTTTGTCAAAAGCCGCCTGCACGTAGGCGTGGCCGTCGAAACGCTCGCCCTCGATGGCCACGAACAGGCTGCCCGGCACGATGGTCCGGGTGTCGCTGGATATCTCGGTTATCTGCTGGGCGGGGTCGCAGCCGCCCGGCAGCTGGGCGCCGATGGCCCGTGCGATATCGCCCAGTGGCAAAGATCTCATCATCACGCTCACGCCTTTCCTTTCGTCTTCTCTGTACGGGGCGGCGCCTAGTTCTGGTGGGCGCGCTCCCACTCTTTTACCGCCTCGGCCACGATCTCGTGCTCGTCGAAGTACACGGTGCAGGTGTCGATGACCTGGTAGTTTTCGTGCCCCTTGCCGCACAGCACCACCACATCGTTGGGCCGGGCCTGTTCGATGGCCCAGCGGATGGCATAGTAGCGGTCCACCTCCAGGTGGTAGGGCACGCCCCGGTCGCGGATGGTGGAGACGGTATCTTCCAGGATCACGTACGGGTCCTCGTTGCGGGGGTTATCGGACGAGATGACCATCACATCGGCGTACTGGGCCACGGTGCTGGCCATTTTGGGGCGCTTGGTGCGGTCGCGCTGACCGGCGCAGCCAAACAGCACCACCAGCCGGCCGGGCACAAAGGGCCGCAGGGTGGAGAGCAGGTTTTCCAGCGCGTCGGCGGTGTGGGCGAAGTCGCAGATGACGGTGAACGCCCCCCGGTAGAGCACCTCGGCCCGGCCAAATACCCCGTGGCAGCCGGCGACCGCCCGACAGATCGCGTCCAGCTCTAAGCCCAGCGCCCGGCAGGCGGCGATGACCGCCAAGATGTTGTATACCGAGAACAGGCCCGGCATGCCGAACTGCACCGGGATGCGCTGCTCACCGTGCACCAGCGTAAACGACACCCCGTCTACCCGCTGCTGGATGTCGGCGGCGGCAAAGTCGCAGCCGGCGGCGGTGCCGTAGGCGCTCATGGGGCAGACCGCCTCGGCCAGCAGCCGGCGGCCATAGGCGTCGTCGGCGTTGACCGCCGCCGACCGGGCCTGTAAAAACAGCTGCCGTTTGGCCGAGAAGTAGTGCTCCATATCGCCGTGGTAATCCAGGTGGTCCTGGGTGAGGTTGGTAAAGATGGCCGCGTCGAAGGTGACGCCGCACAGCCGCCCCTGATCCAGCGCCTGGGAGCTGACCTCCATCACCGCGCAGTCGCAACCGGCAGTTACCATGCTGGCAAACAGCGCGTGCAGGTCCTCCGGCTCGGGGGTGGTGAACTTGGCCGGCAGGCTGAGGGTATCGATCTGGTTTTGGATGGTGCCGATAAGGCCCACCTTGTGGCCGGCCTGCTCGAGCACCTGCTTGGCCAGCGTGGTGACGGTGGTCTTGCCGTTGGTGCCGGTGACCCCCACTAGCTTGAGTTTTTTAGACGGGTGGCCGTAAAAGGCACTGCACAAAAGGCCGTAGGCCAGGCGGGTATCCCCTACCACCAGCTGGCGCGCGCCCAGGCCCAGATCGCGCTGGGCGACGACGCAGATCGCGCCTTTTTCCAGCGCCTGGGCGGCGTATGCGTGCCCGTCGGACGAGCGGCCCACCAGGCACAAAAACACAGCGCCCTCGGTCACCTTGCGCGAGTTGGAGGTGACCATGCTCACCGTCACCTGCAGGTCCTGCAGGCCGTCGGGCTCCAGTGCGGCCCCGCGCAGCAATGTCTGTAAGTCCATCAAAAGCCTCCTCGCGGCGGACAGCGCCGCGCGCCCCACCGGGGGCGCACCGCGCTAGTCGCCGGAAACTGTGTTGTCGTAAAATTCCACCGTGATGACGGTGCCGGCGGGCACCATCTCACCGGGCTGGATGCTCTGCTTGTTGGCTGCGGCCGCCGAGGCGTCGCTGCCGCCACCGGTCTCTTTTATATTCAGGTTGGCGCTCGCCGCCATCTGCTGCACCACCGACGGGGTGTAGCCGATGAAGTTCGGCACCTGCACCATCTGCTGCGAGGTGTCGGACTCGGTGTACAGGGTGATGGTGGAGCCGGTGGGCACCTTCTGCCCGCTGTTGGGGTACTGGGAGACGACGGTGGTGCCGCTGCCGACCCGGTTGACCTTAAAGCCGCTGGACATGAGCGTGCTCTCGGCGGTGCCGATCTCCTGCCCGGCCAGGGCCGGGACCGACTGCTCGATCCCCTCGTCGCCCTTTTCGTAGGTGGGCTCGATGCCCAGGTAGGGCAGCGCGTCGGCCATGAATTTGCCCACTGCCGGGCCCATGAGGGTAGAGCCGTAGATGCTGTAGCTGTCGGCCTCGTCTAAGAACATCAGGCAGACGATCTGCGGGTCGTCCACCGGGGCAAAGGCGCAGAAAGAGGCGATGTACCTGGTCTCGCCGCCCTCCTCGTCGATCTTCTGCGAGGTGCCCGACTTGCCGCCGATGCGGTAGCCCTTGACGTAGGCGCGCTTGGCCTGACCGTCGGGGTCGGCCACCACGTGCTCCAGGAACTCGGCCACTTCTTTGGAGGTCTCTTCAGAGATGACCTGACGCACCAGCTTGGGCTGGAAGTTCTCGACCACGTTGCCGTCGGCGTCGACGATCTTTTTGACGATGTGGGGCTGGTAGAGGTAGCCGCCGTTGACCACGGCGCTAAAGGCGGTGGCCATCTGCAGCGGGGTGATCTTGTTGGTCTGGCCGAAAGAAGAGGTGGCCAGGCCCACCGGGTAGAGTTTGTCGAGACCGGCATAGATGCTCTGTGCCTCGCCGGGCAGGTCGATGCCGGTCTTTTCGGTGAGGCCAAAGCCCTGGAAGTACTGGTAGAACTTCTCTTTGCCCAGTTTAGCGGCGGTCTGCATAAGGCCGGGGTTGCAGGAGTTCTTGAGGATCTCCATCAGGTTCTGCTGGCCGTGACCGCCCGAACCGACCGAGGCACAGTTGATGCGCTGGCCGTCTACGATCTCGTAACCGGGGCAGTAAAAGCCGCTGTTGGCGTTGACCACGCCTTCCTCCAGCGCCGCCGATACGGTGATGGGTTTGAATACCGAGCCGGGGTAGTACAGGTCGGAGATGACCTTGTTGCGCCGCTGCAGCGAGAGCTCCTCGGCCTCAGCTTTCTCTTTCTCCTCACCGCTGAGCGCCTCGATGCGGGCCTTGGCCTCGGGGTCGTAGATCTCGAAGGGCTCATTGGGGTCGTAGTCGGGTTTGGTGGCCATGGCCAGTATTTCGCCGGTCTTGACGTTCATGACGATGCCGGCGCCGCGCTTGGTGGCGTTGTGCTCGTCTACCGCCTCCTGCAGGTACTTTTCCAGGTAGTGCTGCAGCACCTCGTCGATGGTGAGCACCAAGGTGTCGCCGTCTTTGGCGGCGTACTCTTTTTCGTAGTCGAAAGGCATGTCGAGGCCCCAGCTGTTTTTAATGGCCACCGACCGGCCGGGGGTACCGCTGAGATAGCTGTCGTAGTAGGCCTCCAGCCCCTCCAGGCCCTGGTTGTCGTTACCGACGAAGCCCAGAACCGACGAGAGGAAATTGCCCTGCGGGTAATAGCGCTTGGTGTCCTCCTCCACGTGGATGGCGGCGATCTCTTTTTCGCTGGAAAAAGCCAGTACCTTGTCCACCGGCTCTTTTTCCACCCGGCGCTTGATGATCTCGTAGTAGTTTTTCTTTTTGGTCTTTTCCAGAATGGCGTCTTTGTCCAGTTCCAGAATAGAGGCCAGGTTCTCGGCGATCAGCTCGCGCTGCTCGTCGTTTTTGATATCGGCCGGCGATATGTACACCGTCCACACGGTGGAAGAGGTGGCCAGTATGTTGCCGTTGCAGTCGGTGATATCGCCCCGCACCGAGCTGATGGGGGTGTCGCGCAGCTGCTGCTCCATAGCCAGCTCGGAGTACTTTTTGCCCTTGACGATCTGCACGTTGATGAGATTGGCAAAGACGGTGCCAAAGCCGATGACGACTGTCAGCGCCAGCACGATGATGGTGCGGGTGCTCATCCTCTTGGTCGGTTTCATAGGTGTGAAATGGCCTCCTTTACCAAAAAAAGGGTCAAGATCTGTGTTCTTGACCCTCTGCATTATGCCCAATCATCCAGATCTCGGGTGCACGGTATCGGGTGCGGGGCCCGGCGGTGCAGCCCTCTGCACACCTCTGCCCGCCCCTGCCCACTGCCGCTGCGGGCGTACCGGCCGTCTGTACGCAGACAGCTGGTGACGTTATATGAGTATGGCCCTACAGGCCCAGGTATTCCTTTATCTTGGCTGCCAGCCCACCAAAAAAGCTGGCCACCGGGGACTTCTCCTCGGACACCTCGATCTTGTTTTGCTGCTCGAGGTCGACGTATTCCACCTGCTTGCTGTCGACCCGCACCAGGCCCAGCTGGGTGCTGGCATACTGCTCGACATTTTTTAAGCTCATGCGGGTCTCGAGCTGCATGTCGAGCTGCTTGGTGGTGGAGGTGAGGGTAGCCAGATTGTCTTTGGCGGTGCTGAGCTGGTCACCCAGCTCGGTGAGGACCACCCGGCTGTAAATCATCAGCCCGGTGACGCAGATGGCAATGGCCGCCAGCAGTACCTTACCGGCCGGGGCTCCTTTTTTCTTGGGTTGGGGCTTTTCATTTTTGATGACCCGCATTTTGGGCTCCCGGTTTTCAAACAGGGATAAGTCGTAGGCCTGGCCTGCATTTTTCATCTGGTTTCATCCTCTCTGTGTGGGGTATTTGGGGTGCTGTTTCTATCTGTGTCTCCGGGTGGAGAGTGTCTATTCTATACCGGGGCCTCTGCCCCGCTTACAGTTTTTCGATGACCCGCAGCTTGGCGCTGTGGCTGCGGCGGTTTTGGGCCAGCTCCTCTTCGCTGGGCAAAATGGGCTTTTTGGGGCACAGCTTGCCCTTTGGCTTGCCGCCGCACACGCAGACAGGAAAATCCGGCGGGCAGGTACAGCCTACCGTCCACTGCACGAACTGTTTTTTCACCAGCCGGTCCTCCAACGAGTGGAAGGTGATGACGCACAGCCGGCCGCCGGGGACCAGCATATCGAAGATATCGGCCAGGCCCTGAGCCAGCGCGTCGAGCTCGCCGTTGACCTCGATACGAATGGCCTGAAAGCTCTGCTTGGCGGGGTTTTTCTGCTTGCGCAGCACCGCTGCCGGCAGCGCCGACTTGATGATCTCCACCAGTTCAAAGGTGCTGGTGATGGGCGCCTTTTCGCGGGCGGCGGCGATCTTGGCGGCGATCTGTCGGGAGAATTTCTCTTCGCCGTAGGTGTATAAGATGCGCGCCAGCTCCTGCGGGGAGTAGGTGTTGACCACGTCGTAGGCCGAGAGGCCCGTCTGGCTCATGCGCATGTCCAGCGGCGCGTCGAAGCGGTAGGAAAAGCCCCGCTCCTTGGTGTCGAGCTGGTAGGAGGATACCCCCAGGTCGAGCAGCGCCCCATCCAGCTGGGTGACCCCCACCGCCGCCAGCGCCGCGCGGGCATTTTTAAAGTCGGCCTGCAGCACGCTGGCCGGCAGCCCGGCAAGGCGCTGGGTGGCGATCTCGACGGCGGTGGGGTCTTTGTCGAGGGCGTAGAGGTGGCCGCCCTCCAGACGGGCGGCGATCTGCCGCGAGTGGCCGGCACCGCCGGCAGTGCCGTCGAGATAGGTGCCGCCGGGGCGGATGCAGAGCGACTGGATACACTCGTTTAAAAGTACCGATACATGTGAAAATTCCAAAGCGCCCATCGCCCCTCTCTGCTCAGCCCAAGGCGGCGGGACTACAGCCCCAGCTCCTCCATGATGCCGGCGATCTCCTGCTCGTCGAGCTTCGAGCACTCGGCGAGCCACTGGTCTTTATCCCATATCTCGGCATGGTTGGCAGCGCCGGCCACCACCACGTCTTTTTGCAGCCCGGCGTACTCCCGCAGCGCGGCGGGGAGCAAAATACGGCCCTGCTTGTCCGGTTCCACATCGACGGCACCGGCAAACAAGACCCGCTGTAGCGCTCTGGCTTTAGACATGGGCAAGTTTTTGATCTTGGCGGCGAGAAGATCCCATTCCTCGTAGGAATAGACGGCCAGGCAACGCTCGCCCAGCCCCTTGGTGACCACAAAACGCATCCCCAGGCCCTCCCGCAGCTTGGCGGGAAAGATCATGCGGCCCTTGGGGTCGATATTGTGGCTGTATTCACCCATTAACATCTTCTCACCACCTTTGTGGTACTTCGTTGCACTTTCAACCACTTTTCACCACTTTATTTCATTATAGGGGCAGCCCTATCAAAAATCAAGTGAAAAATTCGCTGCGCGGCGATTGTTCACATTTATTCCACATTGTTTTTTGCAGGTTTTTTCACAAAAAAACGGGGCTTTCGCCCCACTTTTCACCACACTTTTCTGATTTTTGCCAAATTTGACCGTTTTCGGGCGGTAGCGCCCACAAAAAGGCCGTTTTTGCCCCTCTTTTTGCCGGTAATATTTTCCACCAAAATGCCACCGCGGCCCACTTTTTCCACACAAAAAGCGGCGGCTGCCACCGGCAGCCACCGCTCGTTTTCCACATCTATTGCTCTTTTGGGGGAAAGGCGCCCACCGGCTACCGCTTTTTGACCTCGCGGCCGTGCAGCCGGGCCCGGGCCGATTTCACCTCGTCCATCTGGGCGATCAAAAACTGCTCGGTGCTCTTCATCACGTTGTCGGCAAACTCGGTGGAGGCCTGTTTCATCTCTCGGGCCTGCATCTGCGCCTGGCTGAGGATCTCGCCGGCCTTTTTCTGGGCGGCCTTGACCAGGTCGTCCTGGGCGACGATGCTGCGCGCCTTGTCCTCGGCCCGCTTGATGATGGCGGCCGCCTCTTTTTTGGCGGTGGCCACGATGTCGGCCCGGTCGGAGACGATGGCTTTGGCCTGCCGGATCTCGGTGGGCAGGTTGAGGCGGATGTCGTCGGTCAGCTCGCGGATCTTCTCGATGTCCACCACCCGGCGCCCGCCGGACAGGGGCAGCGTCCAGGCGTCTTCGAGCGCGTCGTCGAGCAGGTCCAGTATCTCATCGATATTCATAGTTATTCTCCTTTACTCAACCGGGTCTTGATGGGCTGTACGATGGCCGGGGGCACGAAGTCGGCGATGTCGCCCCCGAAGGCAGCGATCTGTTTTACGATGCTGGAGCTCAGGTACATGTATTTGGAATTGGTGTTTAAAAAGATGGTCTCAAGCTCGGGGTTTAATTTTTTGTTGGCCAGCGACTGCTGAAACTCGTACTCGAAGTCGCTGACGGCGCGCAGCCCCTTCACCACCGCGATGGCCCCCACCTGGCGGGCGTAGTCGGCCAGCAGGCCGTGATAGCAGTCGACCTCTACCCCGGGCAGGTCGCCGGTCACCGCCCGGATCATCTCCACCCGCTCCTGCTCGGAAAACGAGGTGGTCTTCTGCGGGTTTTTAGACACCAGCACGATCACCCGGCTAAACAGCTTGCTGGCCCTGACGATGATATCGAGATGGCCCTTGGTGATGGGGTCGAAACTGCCGGGGCAGATGACGGTGCTCATAGCCGCTCCCCTTTCTGGTAGGTGGTAATGGTGATCTTGCCGTAGCGGCGGCGCTTTTGCTGCTGTAGCTGCCCCACCTGGGGCGGCAGCGGCTCATCGCGGTCGCTCTCGACGGTGACCAGCCCGCCCGCGGCCACGCAGGGCTCCAGCGCAGCCAGTATCTCGCCGTAGAGCCCGCAGGCATAGGGTGGGTCGACGAATACCAGATCGTAGCTGTCGCGGCAGCGGTGCAGGTAGGTGAGCGCCTCGCTCTGGATGACCCGGGCCTGTTTTTCCAGCTTGGCCGCGCGCAGGTTGTCGCGCACCACCTGGTGGGCGGTGCGGTCCTGATCGACGAACACACAGCTGGCGGCGCCGCGGCTGAGCGCCTCGATGCCCAGCTGGCCCGAGCCGGCGAACAGGTCGAGCACCCGGGCGCCGGGCAGTAAAAAGTGGATGGAGCTGAAGAGCCCCTCCTTTACCCGGTCGGTGGTGGGGCGCACCGACAGCCCCTCCAGCGTCTGCAGTCTGGTGCCTCTGGCACTGCCTGTGATGACCCGCATGTAAAAAACCTCTCTTTGAGCGGTGCCGCCGGTGCCGGGCGGGGGCGGCGCCCCGCGCTCGACAGGATGCGACACCTGTTTTGTCTATTATCGTATACTGCGCCCGGCGCTGTCAAGTCGCGGCAAAAAATACCGGGGCGCTCTCTATTTGCCGTTAAAGTAGTCGTACACCGCCAGCGCCGCCTTTTTGGGCAGCTTTCCTCTGTCCATGAGCTGCTGCACGTCGGCCAGCGATATCTCCTCCAGCGAGCGAAAGGCGGTCAGCAGCGCCTTGGCCCGCTTTTCGCCCACGCCGGGGATGTTTGTCAGCTCGGACTTGAGGGCCGAGTTCTTGTGCAGCTTGCGCTGGTAGCTGATGGCATAGCGGTGCACCTCGTCCTGGATGGTGGTGACCAGCTTAAAGGCCGCCTTGTACGACGACAGCGCCACCTCCTGCCCGCCCAGGGCGATGGCCCGGGTGCGGTGCTTGGAGTCTTTGACCATGCCGAACACCGGGATAGAGAGCCCCAGCTGCTGCACGATGGGGCGGATGGCCGCCACGTGGCCCTCGCCGCCGTCGAGCAGGATCAGGTCGGGGATGGTGGCAAAACCCTCGTCGCTGTCGCCGTTTTTCAGGCGGGTGAGGCGGCGGGTGAGCACCTCGCGCATGGAGGCGTAGTCGTCCTGGCCGTCGACGGTCTGGATCTTAAAGCGCTTGTAGGCCCGGCGGTAGGGCTTACCGTCGCGAAACACCACCATGCCGCAGACCTTGTAGCTCTCGCCCAGGTTGGAGATATCGTAGGACTCGATGTAGGCCGGCGGCTCCCCCAGCCCCAGCAGCTTGGCCAGCTCGTCTAAGCCGGCCACCTCGCGGGAGGAGCGGCGGCTGCGGTAGGAGATGCCGGTGACCGCGTTGTCGTAGGCCATCTGCACCAGCTGGCGCTTTTCGCCCCGCTGCGGCACCAGCACCGACACCTTGCTGCCCCGCTTCTCCCCCATCAGCTGCGCCAGCAGCGCGGCGTCGGGGATCTCGAGCTCCAGCAGCACCTCTTTGGGCATATCCTGGCGGGTAGTGTAGTAGCGGGCCACGAACTCGTTGAGGATCTCCACCGGGGTGCCGTCGTCCTTGAGCAAAAACTCGTCCTTGTCGCTGAGACGGCCGCGGCGGAACTTGAGCACCACCGCGCACACGGCGGTGCCCCCCTTGGCCACCGAGATGGCGTCCATGTCCACCTTGCTCTCGAACACCACCTTCTGCCGCTCGTTCAGCCGCCTGAGCGACTGCAGCTGGTCGCGGATAGCGGCCGCCTTCTCGAATTCCATCGACTCGGCCAGACGGGTCATCTCCCGCTCCAGGTCCTTTACGATCTTGTCGGCGCCGACGGTGATGTAGTCCACCGCCCGCTGCACCCGGTCGTTATACTCCTGGCAGGAGATCTTGCCGGTGCACACCCCGCAGCACTGCTTGATGTGGTAGTTGAGGCAGGGCCGCTCCTTGCCGATATCCTGGGGGAACTTCTTTTTACAGCCGGGCAGCATGAACACCTTTTTGGCCAGCTCCACGCTCTGGGTGACCACGAACGAGCTGGTGTAGGGGCCGATATAGGTGCTGCCGTCGTCGATCTTCTGCTTGGCCGCCTGCAGGTCCGGCCAGGGGCCGGGAGTGATCTTCACGTAGTGGTAGCCCTTGTCGTCTTTGAGCAGGATGTTGTATTTGGGGCTGTACTGCTTGATGAGACTGCACTCCAGCACCAGCGCCTCGAACTCGCTGCCGGCCACGATAAAGTCGAAATCGCTGACGTGCATCACCATCTGGTACACCTTGGGCAGGTGCTTGTCCACCGAGTGGAAGTAGCTGGATACCCGGTTCTTGAGCTTTTTTGCCTTGCCGATATAGATGATCTGGCCGGTCTTGTCCTTCATCAGGTACACGCCCGGCTCCAGCGGCAGCTTGCCCGCCTTTTCGGCCAGCATGGGTATGGTCATGGCAGTCGCCCCCCTTTATAAAGGTATGTGCAGCGCTGCGGCCGCCACTTTGGTCGACCGCTTGCACCGAGGGGCCCCGCCCCGACAGGAGCAGGGCCCAAAAATGCAAAAAGGCGCTGCCGCGCAAAAGCGACAACGCCAGGTACAGAGCAGTTACTCTTTAAAGCCAGACTCCACCAGAGCGACCAGTCCCTCAACTGCCTGCTCCTCGTCGCCGCCGTCGGCCATGATGCGGATCTGGGTGCCGCCGATGATGCCCAGCGAGAGCACGCCCAGCAGACTCTTGGCGTTTACCCGGCGCTCCTCTTTCTCCACCCAGATAGAGGATTTGTATTCGTTTGCTTTCTGGATAAAGAAAGTCGCGGGTCTCGCGTGCAGACCGACCTGGTTTTCCACAACTACATCTTTCACAAACATCTTGCCATACTCCTTATATAGATAAAAGATATTCGATCACGTAATTTTAAGGTGGCAGGACGGGGTCCTACCTTATACCGAGACCCATTATACCACAGTTTCGAGCTTTGTCAGCAGGGCCACTCTATTTTCTGCTATTGCCATAAGTTTGCCGGGAACATGCTCGGCCGCATTTGTGTAAAACTTCTACATTTACACCAGCGCTGTTAGCAGATTATACAGGATTGGTACCAACAGGGCCGGCAGCAAGTTGGCGGTCTTTACCTTTTCGCCGAATAAAAAGTTGATACCTATACACAGGATGATGGCGTTGCCCACCACCGTGATCTGGCCCATCAGCGCGTCGGTCATGTAGGGGGCCACCAGCCCGGCCGCCAGCGTGATGCCCCCCTGGTAGACGAGCACCGCCGCCGCGGCAAAACCGACCCCCACCCCCAGGGTGGTGGTGAGCACCATGCCGGTGACCAGGTCGAGGGTGCTCTTGATGATGAGCAGGCTGTAGTCGCCGGTGAGGCCCTCATTCAGCGCCCCCACGATGGACATGGCCCCCACGCAGAAGATGACTGCCGCCGCCACAAACCCGCGGGCAAAGCCCTGGATCTTCAGCTTGTTCTCGATGAGCTGGCCCAGTCCGCCCAGGCGGCGGTCGATATCCAGCAGCTCGCCGGCCACGACGCCCACCACCAGGCTGACGAGCAGCAGCAGGCCGCCGTCAAAGCTGACAGCGCCGTCTTTTACGGTGGCCATAGCGCCCAACATGCCCGAGAGGCCGATGCAGAGGATGGCCAGGCCCATGGTCTTCATCAGGCTGTCCTGCAGCCGCGCGGGCAGCCCCTTTTTAAACAGCAGGCCCAGGCCGGTCCCCAGCAGGATAGCCCCCACATTGATCAGTGTGCCGGTCATCGCTCTTTTCCCCCCGCATCTTCTGCCAGCTGCCGCAAATGGGCCCGGTCACTGTCGGTCAGCGGGGCGCTGTCCAGCATGTCCGGCCGCTTTTTCAGGGTGTTTTGCAGCGCGCCCCGCCGCCTGAAATCGACGATGTTCTGGTGGTGGCCCGAGAGCAGCACCGCCGGCACCTCGCGTCCGTTCCACACCAGCGGGCGGGTGTACTGGGGGTACTCCAGCAGGCCGTTCCAGTGGCTCTCCTCCTCAAAGCAGCTGTCGTCGGCCAGCACTCCCGGCTGCAGCCGCACCACCGCGTCGACCAGGGCCATGGCCGCGATCTCGCCTCCGGTGAGCACAAAGTCGCCCAGCGACACCTCCTCGTCGACGATCTCGTCGAGCACCCGCTGGTCTACCCCCTCGTAGTGGCCGCAGAGCAAAAACAAATTTTGGTGCTGCTGGTAGCTGCGCACCAGCGCCTGATCCATCACCCGCCCCTGGGGCGACAGGTACACCGTCCAGGGGCGCTGCCCGCCGCTCAGCTCTTCGCACACCGCGCGGTGGCAGTCGTAGATGGGCTGGGGCTGCATCACCATGCCCATGCCGCCGCCGTAGGGGTAGTCGTCCACCCGGCGGTGGCGGTCGGCGGTGTAGTCGCGGATGTTGTGGGCGTGTATCTCGACTTTTCCCTCCTGCGCGGCGCGGCCGATGATGCTCTCGCCCAGCACCGCCATCACCATATCGGGAAACAGGGTAGCGATATCAATGCGCATCGTCAAACAGCCCCTCCAGCGGCCGGATGCGCATACTGCCCCCGGCAAAGTCGATGTCCAGCACCACCTCTTTGATGGCCGGCACCAGCCGCAGCTTGTCGCCGTCTTTTACGTGGTACACGTCGTTGGCGCCGGTCTGGCTCACCTCCACCACCTCGCCGTAGCGGGCGCCGGTGTCGGCGTCGTACACCTCCAGGCCCAAAAGGTCCTGCACAAAGTAGCTGCCCTCGGGCAGCTGGGCGTCGTCGCGGTCGATATACAGCACGGTGCCGATGTAGGGCTGGCCGTCCTCGATGCGCTCGATACCGGCGAATTTGACGATGACGATGTTCTTCTGCACCCGGGCGCGCTGCACCTCCATGGCGGTGCCGTCCTGCCGGTACAGGGTATCAAAGTCCAGTAAAAATGCCGGGCTGTCGCACCAGGGCTGCACCCGCACCTCGCCGCGGATGCCCTGCGTGGCCACGATCTTGCCCACCTCTAAAAACTTCTTCACGCTCTTTTTCCTCCTGTAGCTGGCGCCGGGGCGGGCGGCACATCGGGCCGCTGCAGCCCCGGGATGGGGTGTTTTGACGCGGCGCGGCGCACCGGCCCCCAAAGGCGGCGCCACACAAAAACAGGGAAAGCCCGCGGGCTTTCCCCATATCTGTCGTCAGTCGATCTCGACGAGAACTTTTTCGCCCCGGCGGCTGGCCGCCGAGCGCATCACAGTGCGGATCGCCTTGGCGATCTTGCCCTGTTTGCCGATGATGCGGCCCATGTCCTGCTGCGCCACGTGCACGTGGTAGACGATCACGCCTTCCTCGCTGGGGGCGTCGCAGGTCACCTCGATGGCGGAGGGGTCCTCCACCAGGCCGGAGACGATGGCAACTAAGAGTTCCTCCATCTGGCCAAACCTCCTTATGTCTCAGACATAAAACATCTCACTGCCCAATGCGGCAGCGCGGTCTGACGAGATTACTCGGCCTCGCTTGCCTTTTGCAGCAGCGCCTTCACGGTATCGGTCGGCTGGGCGCCGTTGGCGATCCATTTCTGCGCTTTCTCCACGTCGATCTTCACCACTTTGGGATCTTTGGTGGGATCGTAGTAGCCCAGCTCCTCGATGAATCTGCCGTCTCTGGGGTATCTGGAATCCGCCACTACCACGCGGTAGAAGGGGGCCTTTTTGGCGCCCATGCGGCGAAGTCTTATCTTAACAGCCATCACTGTCACCTCCTGTACATTTAGTATCTATACCACCGGCCGCAGGCGGCCGGTCCGTACCTCGTTAAAACTGCCCGCTAAAAAGGCATGAATCTGCGCCGGCGCTTGCCGGGCCTTGTAAACTGGCGGATGAGCTTGCTCATCTGCTCGAACTGCTTGAGCAACCGGTTGACGTCCTCCACCTTGGTGCCGCTGCCGGCGGCGATGCGCCGCTTGCGGGCGGGGTTTATCAGCTTGGGCTTGGCTCTCTCCTGCGGGGTCATCGAGAGGATGATGGCCCGGGTGCGGTCGATCTGCCGCTCGTCGATGTCGGCGTCCTTCATCTGGGCGCCCATGCCGCCGGGCATCATGCCCATGATCTGCTGCATCGAGCCCATCTTGTTTATCTGTTCCAGCTGCTCGAGCATATCCTGCAGGTCGAACTTGTTCTGGCGCAGCTTTTCTTCCATCTTTTGCTGCTGCTTTTCGTCGAACTGCTCCTGCGCCTTTTCGATGAAGGTGAGCACGTCGCCCATACCCAAAATGCGCGAGGCCATGCGGTCGGGGTAAAACGGTTCCAGGTCGTCGAGCTTTTCGCCGGTACCGGAAAACTTGATGGGCTTGCCGGTGACCGCCTTGACCGAGAGCGCCGCGCCGCCGCGGGTGTCGCCGTCGAGCTTGGTGAGCACCACGCCGGTGATCTCGAGCAGGTCGTTAAAGCTCTGGGCCACGTTGACGGCGTCCTGTCCGGTCATGGCGTCGATGACCAGCAAGATCTCGCTGGGATCGACGGCGGACTTGATGTTCTCGAGCTCGCCCATCAGCTGCTCGTCGATGTGCAGGCGGCCGGCGGTATCGAGGATGACGATATCGTTGCCGTAGTCCCGGGCGTGGGCCAGCGCCTTTTTGGCGATCTCCACCGGGTCGATCTGGCCCATCTCGAATACCGGCACCCCGGCCTGCTCGCCCACCACCTGCAGCTGTTTGATGGCTGCCGGGCGGTACACGTCGCAGGCCACCAGCAGCGGCCGGTGCCCCTGACCTTTGAGCAGCTTGGCCAGCTTGCCCGAGTGGGTGGTCTTGCCGGAGCCCTGCAGGCCGCACATCATGATGACGCACTGCCCCTTGGAGGGGATCTGCAGCCGGCTGACCTCGCTGCCCATGAGGTTTATGAGCTCCTCGTGCACGATCTTGATGACCTGCTGGGCGGGGGTGAGGCTCTCGAACACGGCGGCGCCCACCGCCCGCTCGGTGACGGCGCTGACGAACTGCTTGGTCACCTTGTAGTTGACGTCGGCTTCCAGCAGGGCCAGACGCACCTCCCGCATGGCGGTCTTTACGTCTTTTTCGTCAAGCTTGCCCTTTTGCTTGAGCCGCTTGAACGCGGCCGACAGTTTTTCCGACAGGCCCTCAAACGCCATGTGGCAGCCCTCCTACCTAACTACTCGCTTTGCCGCTCGGCTCAGCGGCTCATCTCCTCTACGGCATCCAGTATCTCCTGCACGCAGCGGCGGATCTCCGCCGCGTAGGGGGTGCCGTCGCCGTAGGGCAAAATGTTTTTGGCCTGCTCAGTGATGCGGGCCAGATGGCCGTAGTTCTGGCGCTCCTTGGCGCACAGGCCCAGCGCCCCCTCCATCTCCAGCAGCGTGGCTTCGCCGCGCTTGATGGAGTCGCGCACCCCCTGCCGGGTGATGCCGGTATTCTCGGCGATCTCCCCCAGCGAGAGGTCCTGGTCGTAATAGAGCTCCAGGCAGTCGCGCTGCTTGTCGGTGAGCAGGTCGCCGTAAAAATCGCACAGCAGCGACATCTTTAAATCTTTGGCCATACGCCCGGCGCCCCCTCCCTGCACAGCGGCCTAAAAACAAGCCCGCCCCCATACGGGCAGGCCTGTAAAGGGGCCGCCTTTACATGTATTATATCGGGCGCCGGCCGTCCTGTCAAGGCCTGCGCCTTTACTATTTCGCCTTTTCTACAATTTTTTTGGCCGCATTTTGGCGGTCGGCAGACCCCGACTCGCCGGTGAGACGGCGCACCAGCGGGCCCAGCCGGGCCATGAGCAGGTCGGTAAACTTGCCGATACACAGCACGTTGGCCACGGTGCCCACCCCAAACGGGGCGCCCATCAGCACCGCCGCCACGAACAGCAGCGCGTTCAAGATGTTGAGGCCCATGCCGTAGGTGCGCCGCACCAGCCGCCCGATGTAGATGGCCAGCATATCGATGGGCTCGGCCCCCAGCCCTACCGGGATGTAGTAGCTCAGCGCCAGCACGATACAGCCGATGCCGGCGGCCAAAAAGAGCGCACGCACCCACAGGGCCGGGTGCGCGCCCCGCAGCGCCTGCAGCAGCGGCAAAAACAGGTTGACGAACGGGCCGCACCCCAGCGAAAAGACCACCGCCCCCACGTTGATGAGCGAGCGGTCGAGCAGCAAAAACAGCAGCACGATGGCCACGTTCACCAGCACCGACACGGTGCCCACCCGCAGGCCGGTCAGGCCGGCCAGGCCCTGCTGAAAGCTGGTGTACGGGTCGCTGCCCAGGTCGGCGGTGATGTTGCAGCTGATGCCCAGCGCCATCAGCGGTACCGCCGGCAGCAGACAGGCCAGCTTGCGCCAAAACAAGCGCGTCTTCTCGCGGCTCAAAGCACTCTCTCCCCTCCCGGTGCGCGCCCGGCCGGTACCGGCCGGGCGCGCACACACTATACCCAGTATACCACTTTGCCCGCCGGGGGCAACCGCCAGCCGCCGAAAGCACTCAAAAAATACCCGCTGGGAGGCGATAGCTGAGGACAGGCTGAAGTCGGGCCGGGGCGGGCCGGCGGTGTTTTTTCGCAGGTATTTTGCCATGCGGGCAGCGGGGGCCGTATGCGCCTTTAGCGGCGCCCTCGGTCGCAGCCGGCACAGCCGCCGGTGCAGTGGCCGCAGTCGCGGCAGCCGCGACCGGTGACAAGGTGGGCGATGTGCACCGCCACCGTGTAGACGGCGTAACCGGTCAGCGCCACCACTGCAGCCATGATCAGCCAGTACAGCACAAAAACACCTCCTTACAGCTGCACCGGGCGGGGGCCGGCGGTCAGCACAGGATCATGGCCAGCCGGGCAAACTGGTAGGCCATATACGAGACCAGGTAGGCGGTGCCCACCTGAAACAGCGCCGCCTTCAGCGCCCATTTTAAGCTGCCCATCTCCTTGATGATGGTGGCAAAAGCCGCCATGCAGGGCACGTAGAGCAGGCAAAACACCATAAAGGCGTAGGCCGAGGCAGGGGTGAACGAGGCGCCGATGATCTGCAGCAGCGCCGTCGAGCCCACCTGTACCCCGTAGAGCACCGCCAGCGTAGAGACCACCGCCTCTTTGGCCACCAGCCCGGCCAGCAGCGCCACCGCCGCCTGCCAGGTGCCAAAACCGAGCGGGGCCAGCACCGGGGCGATGCACCGGCCCAACCCGGCCAACATGCTGGCCGAGGTATCGCCTACCAGCCGCAGCGACAGGTCAAAATGCTGCAAAAACCAGATGAGCACGCTCATCGACAGAATAATGGTGCCCGCCTTGACGAGAAAGCCGCGGCACTTCTCCCACATCAGCAGGCCGGTATTGCGCAAACTGGGCAGGCGGTAGGGGGGCAGCTCCATAATAAAGGGGGAGGCGTTTTGGTGAAACACTGTTTTTTTGAGCAGGATGCCCGAACAGATGGCCACCGCCAGCCCCAACAGGTACATCGAGAACACGATGAGCCCGGCGTGGGCGGGAAACAGCGCCCCGGCAAACAGGCCGTAAATGGGCAGCTTGGCCCCGCAGGACATGAACGGCGTGACCATGATGGTCAGCCGGCGGTCGTCCTCGTTCTCCAGCGTCTTGGTGGCCATCACCGCCGGGGTGGTGCAGCCAAAGCCCATCAGCATGGGGATAAAGCTCTTGCCGGTAAGGCCCATCTTGCGCAGCAGCCCGTCCATCACGAACGAGGCGCGGGCCATGTAGCCGCTGCTCTCGAGCACCGAGAGAAACAAAAACAGCAGCATGATCTGGGGCAAAAAGGTGAGGATCCCCCCCACCCCGGTGATCACCCCGTCCACCAGCAGCCCCTGCACCCAGGCGGGGGTGCCCGCCCCGGCCAGCAGCACGGTGACCGCCGGCATCAAAACATCGGTGATAAAGCGCTCCACCAGCCCCGACAAGGTGGCGCCCGCCGGGCCAAAGGTGACCGCGAACATCAGCGCCATCACCGCAAAAAAAATGGGGATCGCTAGGTAGCGGTGGGTCACCACCCGGTCAATGCGGTCGGTAACTGTCTCTTTTTCCGCTCTGGGGCCGGGGGTAAAGGCGGCGGCGACCACCAGATCGATCTGGTCGTACCGGTCGGCGGCCAAAATGCTCTCGATATCGCTCTTTTTCCCGTAGGCCCGCTCCAGTTGGGCACCGATCTCGGCTATCTGCCGGGGCGCGATGTGGTGGGCGTGCAGCACCTCCCGGCGGCCGGCCAGCAGCTGGCTCACCACATAGGCGCGGTGGGGCAGCTCCGGCGGCAGCAGCTGCGCCACCGCGCTGCGGGCCCGCTGCACCCGCTTATCGTGTTCTATCGGCGGCCCGGTGCGGCGGCCGGCGCGCAGCACTGCAGCCATCAGCGCCTCTACCCCCTGCCCGCGGCGGGCGGCGATGGGCAGCACCGGCACCCCCAACAGCTGCGACATGGCCGCCGTATCGATGCTGCCGCCGGCGGCCTGCACGTCGTCGATCATGTTCACGGCCACCACCACCGGGATATCCAGCTCCAGCAGCTGCATGGTCAGGTACAGGTTGCGGCTGAGGTTGGTGCCATCGACGATGTCGAGTACCGCGTCGGGCCGCTCTTTTATAAGAAAGTCGCTGGCCACGATCTCCTCCATGGTGTACGGCGACAGCGAGTAGATGCCCGGCAGGTCGACTAGTGTGTAGGGCTGCCCCTGTAAACTGGCCCGCCCCTCTTTTTTCTCAACTGTCACCCCCGGCCAGTTGCCCACGTATTGGTTCGAGCCGGTCAGGGCGTTAAACAGGGTGGTCTTGCCGCAATTGGGGTTGCCGATCAGGGCGATGCGCGGCGACCGCATTTTTCCCGCCTCCGGCGGGGCCGGCCTCTTTACCGTGTGTACCTGTACAGCCATTTTGCACCTCCTTACCTGCCGGCCAGCGTGATCTCTTGGGCCTGGCTCTTGCGCAGCGACAGCACGTACCCCCGCAGGCTGATCTCGATGGGGTCGCCAAATGGGGCCACTTTTTTTACCAGCACCCGCACCCCGGGGGTAAGGCCCAGCTCCAGCAGGCGGGTGCGCAGCGGCCCGCTGCCGCCCACCTCCCCCACCCGGCCGCTCTGGCCCGGTCTCAGGTCCCGCAGTGTGCGGGCGGGCAACTCCTTGGCTCTCATGGCAAACACGTCCCTTTCTCTTCTTGCCGGCCGCGGCGGGCCGGTGCTCGTCCGCCCCGCTGCCGATCTGTTTTGCGCGGCGCGGTCACCGCCCCGCCGGTGCGGTACCTGGTCTTTGTAAAACAGCAGGCGGTCTTGACCGGCCCGCACAGCTGCTCTCTCCACCGGCAGACTCCCGATCATGCACCGGGCACCGCCGCGGGCCGTCAGGGGATACGCCGCCCCGATCTGTTCCAAACAGCAGCCATACCGCCGACCTTACCGGCATGTCTCGGGGCCGGCAGCAGCCGACTGGCACACCCGTACTCAGCGCAGGGCGCAGTACTTTTTCTGCACAGACGGCAGACGCCCTGACTCTCTCATATACCGGTACCGGCGCTGGACAGCTGCCAGCCCCGAATATGTGCGCATACCCTCAAAACACATATCAGCTGCCGTTCTCCTCTTTATTGACAGAACTGATAGAGACCCGCTGCCGCACCGCCCGGTGCCGCCGGCATAAATCGGTGCATCTCCAATCTCTTATCGCCCGGCGGTCCCTGCGGCGGACCATTCGGCCCCGCTCTGCAGGCAGCCGCTGACCAGTACGTCTAATCGTACCAACTTACCCGCTGGTGCGGCCCCCATCCGCTCTCGCAGCATCTTTTTGCTCCGCCGCCTTTTGGAGCGCAGCTGGGACACGATGGTCCCGACCGATCTCGGGCAGTTTCGGCAGCGCCCCGGTGGAGCACCCGGTGGGGCAGCGCGATGATCTTTTTGATGGTAGGGGGAGCATTTGCGGGCGTGGACAGGCACCGGATATGCCGCCATCTGGTGGCAACATATCACTCAGCAGCACAGAGCGCAATATCCGCCGGGCAGGTATCGCCTGTTCAGCGCGCTGACTGGGGTACAAACGCGCCAAAATAGTCTTTTAGCAGGTCGTTCGCCAACTTTAGCGCCACAATTCTGCGGGACAGATGATGCGGCATCCCCTTTTGCGATAAGCGGATGATCTCGCCGCTATCTGCCGGCGGACAGGCACCGCTTGTCCGTCCTCTTGCTCACAATGTATGTCCGCTTGGGGCATGATATACCATCAGCGGCGGCTGTACCTCTATTTTGGCTTTTGCGCCGTTTTCGGCGGCAAAAATCAGCTGCAAAGGCTCGTTTTTACAATTTGTTCACATTTTAAAAAAGCCCTGAAAAACACTCGCAGGTAAGGTCCACGCACCTTTAAGTTTCTCTTGGCTTTCTTCATCCGCCCTATTTTCTTCCCCGCTCCCCTGCCGATACGAACCGTCGCCCACGATCCTGCCGCTCCTGACACTCCACAGCGCCTTTAAACACCGCACTACGCTGCTTTTTATACCGGTATCCCCCCAGTTGAAACAGCCCCCGGCTTGACAGCAGAGCGGGCCGGCTGTTAAGATAATACCAGGCAGGAGGCCGAGATCATGACATCTACACTACTGATCGACCAGCTTAGAAGAAAGCTGTGCTCTGTACAACTGCATTTGGCGAGACACTGTACAGAGCCTAATTTATAGAGCGTACCCCGCTTTTTTACTCGCCAGAAGACAGGTCCGCCCCGGCGTACGAGACGCGTACGTCTGTTGGCGTGTACCTCTCTTCTGGGCGCGCGGTATATCGCATGTATTTTGGCTGTGGGCAGGTGTTGCCCACAGCCTTTTGTTTTTGTGCGGGACCAGCGCCCGAACACGTTTTGACTACCGGAGCAAAAGGCAGATGAGCATCTCTCATCTATCTTTTGCTCCTTTTTATTTCAGAGAGGAAAGACCCATGAGTTTACTGGATATCTATCACCTGTCCCACACCTACGGGGACCAGGTACTGTATAAGGACGCCGAGCTGTCGCTGCACCGGGGCGAACACATGGGGGTGGTGGGCCCCAACGGGGCCGGTAAATCCACCCTGATCAAGATCTGCACGGGGCAGGTCATCCCCGACGAGGGGCGCGTGGTATGGCGCCGCGGCACGGCAGTGGGCTACTTAGACCAGTACGCCCAGATCGGCGGCGACCCCACCATTGACGCCTTTTTACACGCCGCTTTTGCCGAGCTCTATGCGCTGGAAGAAAAGCTACAACAGATCTACGCGCGTTTTGCCATCGGCGAAGACGTCTGGGAGCAGGCCGAGCGCTGTCAGCAGCGGCTAGAGGCAGCAGATTTTTACGGCATCGATACCGCGGTGGAGAAAGCCGCCACCGGGTTGGGATTGACGGCCATCGGCTTAAACACCCCTATTTCGCAGCTGAGCGGTGGTCAGCGGGCCAAGGTGCTGCTTTGCAAACTGCTGTTGACGCGGCCGGACGTACTGCTGTTGGATGAGCCCACCAACTTTTTAGACGAGCAGCACATCGACTGGTTAGCCGGTTACCTGCAGGGGCTAGAGGCGGCATTTATAGTGGTGTCGCACGACAGCGCCTTTTTGCAGCGGGTGACCAGTTGTATCTGCGATGTGGACGGCGGCACGCTGCGCAAATATGTGGGCAGTTACCACGCCTTTTTAAACCAGAAACAACACCTGCACCAGGACTACGTACGCCGCTACCAGGCCCAACAGCAGCACATTCAAAAGACCGAGGCCTTTATCCGCAAAAATATTGCCGGCAACAACAGCAAGATCGCCAAGGGGCGCCGGCGCCAGTTGGGGCACCTCGAGGTCCTGGCGCCTCCCAGTGGCAGCTTGACGCCGCCGGCATTTGACTTTTGCCCGCTGCCGGCTGCCGACCAGCTATTGCAGACAAACGACTTGGCGGTGGGGTATCAATTTCCCCTATTTTCTCACCTGAGACTGGCGGTGGCGGCAGGACAGAAAGTGGTGGTGACCGGCTTTAATGGCGCTGGCAAGTCGACTCTGCTAAAAACACTGATCGGCCAGCTGCCGCCGCTGCACGGCCGCTGCCGGTTATCAGACACTGCCGTTTGGGGCTATTACGCCCAGGATATCGGCTGGGACGACGGGAACAGGACCCCGCTGCAGGTGGTGCAGGACGGCTTTGCCTGCCTAAAAGAGAAAGAGGCGCGGCGCCAGCTGGCCCGATGCGGCATAACCAACGACCATATCAGCCAGCGGGTGAACACGCTCAGCGGCGGCGAGCAGGCCAAGGTAAAACTGTGCCTGCTGACCTTAAAGCCCTGTAACCTGCTGGTGCTCGACGAGCCTACCAACCACCTGGACGCAGACGCGACACAGGCTTTGAGCCGCGCGCTGCAAAATTTTGACGGTGCAGTGCTGCTGGTGTGCCACGAACCCCGCTTTTACCGTACCTGGGCAGACAGGGTACTGGATGTGGCGGCGCTGCGCCAGTGAGCGCCCGACCCGTTAAAAAGGTGGCCAAACCCGGCCAAAAACGGTAGAATAAAAAGGGGATATGTGGTAGATCACGATGTTTATTCCGCCAAGATGACACCGACAGGAGGTACCGCTGTGGAGAGTAAAAACATATTGGTAGTGGTTGGGGGCGGCCGTGCCAGGGGCAACACCGCCCAGCTGACCGATGCCTTTATCGAGGGGGCCAAAGAGGCCGGCCACCGGGCAGAAAAAATATCGCTGCAGTCGGTGTTGGTGCAGGGCTGTACCGGCTGCAACGCCTGCCGGTTTGGCCGCCCCTGCGTACAGAAAGACGATTTTAACCTGCTGGTACCCCAAATACTGGCCGCCGACCTGATCGCATTTGCTTCTCCCCTGTATTTTTGGACCATCTCGGCCAAGCTGAAAGCCTTTATCGAGCGCTTTTACTGTTTGGCCCAGCAGGACCCCGACCCGCCGCTGGGGCGCTATGAAAGGTATCCGGCTAAGGATTGTGCGCTGCTGATGACCGCCGCCGACAACAATTTTTGGACTTTTGAGCAGGCTGTCTCTTACTACCGCTTTGCCATCGTGCGCTATATTGGTCTTCACGACCAGGGCGTGCTGTTGGCCGGCGGCTGCGGGAGCACCAACGGCAGGCCGCAGATAGAGCGCACTGATCATTTGCAGGCCGCCCGTACTTTTGGAAAGACCATATATGACGGCTGTACTGCGCCCCAACAGGCAGCGCCCGACATGTAGCCGGTAAACGGATGCATACAGGCAAAAAACTTAGAAAAAGAGCCCGCCGGTTCTCTGATGCCGGCGGGCTCTTTTTGGGCTTTTTGTCAATAGTAAAATTTATTACAGGTCTGCGTAGTAGCGGCACATCTGTACCATCATGTCTTTAAAGCGGCGGTTGTCGGTATCCATCGCCACGGTGGTATTGGGGGCGCGACCGAGCTTGCCCTCGGGGTCGGCCACCGTTTCGCCGTCGTTTTCGCTGTAGGCGCCGTCCTCGGTGTACACATACCACTCGTGGCCCTGACACACGGCCGGGTCTATGGCCCAGGCGATGGTGAGCGCATCGTGGATGATATTGGAGTCGCTGCCGCAGTCGAAGGCATTGTGGCGGGAGAAGAGCAGCAGCTGGCGCAACAGCTGCGCCCGGGGCCGATCGCCACAGATAGCGAGCATCTCGTCGAAGTCCTCGGCGGTGAGGGCGGCGGCATGGGTGGCGTTGAGGCCCACCATGTAGGTGTGCAGCTTTTCAAAGCAGATGCGGGCCGCAGTGGGGTCTTTAAAAATGTTGGCCTCGGCGTATTTGCTCTGATTGCCCATGCCGATACCGCCGCCCATGATGTAAAAGCCGGCGATGAGCTGCGGCAGGTCTGGATAGCGCATGACGGCGCGGGCAATGTTGGTGAGCGGGCCGATGGCAAACACCACCAGTTTTCCGCCTGCTTTGACCGCCTCGTCGTAGATCACATCACAGGCCTCGCGCTCGTCGAAGGCGCGGCCGCCGGTGGGCAGTACGATATCGCCGATACCGGTGGAGCCATGGACTGGGCTGACATAGTCATCGCCCCGATCGTAAGCTTTAAACAGCGGTCTGTCGGCGCCTTTAGCCACCGGGCAGGAGAGATCCAGCGCCTGGGCCAGACCCAGGGCGTTGACCGCCGTTTTTGCAAGCGGCATGTTTCCAAACACCGCCGTTATCGCTCTGAGATCGAACTGGGGGCAGCTGCCCAGCAGCGAGAGCGCAAAGGCGTCGTCGACACCGGGATCACAGTCAAACAGTACAGGGGTCTTTTCCATCCAGATAGCCTCCTCACATGATATATACCTATCTTACCGTTACCGGGCAGTTTTGTAAACCCGAATACTCCCCCTAAGGCGGGGACCTATCTGCGGCAGCCACCGCACAGCAGCCGGGCCGAGAGAAAAGACCGCACATAAAAAGCCAGCCGGAAATCGGTCACGGCTGGCTAATCATCTGTAAACTGTGTGTTGTTGCGCTCTATATCATCAGATATTTAATCTGTTGGTAATAGAGATCTTGTCATCTGCTCTACTGATCTTCTAACTGCTAGAAAGAATAGCAGGGAAACTTTTGCGCCGATGACCGAAACACTTTACATGTTTGCTTTATACACATTTACCGATCACAGTTTAGAAATACCCGGTACTCCTTTTACTCTGCATGGGAATCGTACCCCTTCGGACAGATACAGATATCGAGTCTGCATGTTCTCTGACCAATTACAGAAAGCCCGGTGGCTTTTTACTACTGCATGGGATGAATCACCTTTCAAGGTATTTTTGGCTTGCCAGTACAGTTTGTACCGCGTAACCCGTATGCTCCGCTTACAGTTGACACTTGGCCTTTTACGACTGCATGGGAATAACTACCTTTCAAGTTTTTCTTTGAGTCTTACAGTTTTTGTTCTGTTTGCCGTCTTTACAACAGATCTTTCAGATCTGACGATCTTTTAAAACACTGTGTGGAAAGAAATGCCTTTTAGGCTGACATTTACAGATACGATTTGTACTGTTTACCCTCTGTGTATAAAAGCTATTCAGTTGTTAGTTGGTCTATACAGAAAGGACTTGATCCCTGTAAAGTCTTGATCCTGATGAACGGGGTCTGTTTGGTGGGGCTTTATAGCACCCAATCCAGATACACGCTTATTTTACAGGTTGCCGGGCCTTTCTGTGTGGCAGTGCGCCTCTACTTCTTGACCCATTGGAATCACCTCTTTCTTTGTCTTTAGTATATAGTAATCATTCAACATTTTCAAGTGTTTTATATATTTTCGTCAGTTTCTATAATTTAGCGTGGTAAAACGCCGCACTTTGAATAAGGCACCTGTGGCTGGACCTGTACAGACCGTGTATTACGGTGCCTGCCTGACGAATACGAGCCGGTCGGGGGTAGAGAGCGCCGGGGCGAAGGCAAACCCCTGCCAGCTGAAAGCCCTGAGGGCCAGCGGGTCGTCTATCTGATTTCGGGCGATAAAGCGCACCATCTGTCCCCGGGCCTGTTTGGCTATCGTCGCCACCGTTTTGAGACCGCCGGGCCGAGAGACCAAAAAGTCGCAGCTGATGAGCTGGTGGCGGGCCGCCAGGTATGGGACTATCGCACGGCTGTACTCTTTAGAGGCCAGGTCGAGCACCGGCTGCCGGTGTGAAAACAGCTGGCGGCACAGCGCGCCGCCCCAGTAGGCATAGAGGTCTTTACCGCCGGTGGGGTGCCATCTGAGGCCCATCTCGAGGCGATAGGGGCGCACCCCGTCACAGGGGCGCAGCAGGCCGTAGAGCGCACTGACGATGTAGAGGCGCTGCTGCAAAAAATGAATGTCGGCGGTATCGAGGGTGGCGGGATCGATATTTTTGTACTGCAGGCCCTGATAGCACAGCAGCGCCGGCACCGGTGGACAGCCATCGCTAAAGTGCTGAAAATCATCGTAGGCCCGCAGGGCCAGTTGCGGATTGATGTGCATGAGCTGCTCGAGCTGCCAGGGATCTAATTTTTTCAGCGCCCGGGCCAGCTGGAGCGGCTGGCGGGAGAAGTGGGGAACCGTGCACTGCCAGCCAGGCGGCAGCGCTGTCGGCGGCTGGCGGCACATATTTTTGGCCGGGGAAATCATGATCTGCAAGACCAGTAGCCTCCTCTGAAAAGTGGCAGGACTTTTTTATAGTTGGTGTATCTTGTATCTGTGTGCTGCTAATAGCTAATGTGGCCGGCGCTGTTCGGGGGCAAAGCCCATGGCGGCGATGCGGCGACGCAGCCAGCCGCCCCGCAGATAGTAGATGATAAAGAGCAGTGAGGTGACCGTCCAGGTGATGGGATAGCTGGCCAGCACCGTACTCAGCTCGTTTTTAAACGGCAGCGCGATCAGCACCCACAACACCCGCAGCACACAGACGCCGCCGCAGGTGATGAGCATGGGGACGATAGAGTCGCCGGTACCGCGGATGGCGCCGGCCAGTATCTCGACACAGATATAGGTAAAATAAAACGGCACCATAGAGCGCAAGATCTGCACCCCCAGGTCGATGACCTGCCCGTCAGCGGTAAAGAGACGGTACACCGGCTGGCAAAAAAAGTAGAGTAGACTGCTGGCCACCAGCGCCACCCCAAAAGAGAGCCCCAGGCAGACCCGGACGCTCTGCCGCACCCGGTGGTATTTCTGTGCGCCGAAGTTTTGCCCCACAAAGGTGGTGATCGACACGCCGAACGCGCCCATGATCATCCAGAAAAAGCCGTCGATCTTGCCAAAAGCCGTCCAGGCGGCGACGGTATTGGTGCCAAAAGAGTTGATGCAGGACTGCAGGATGATATTGGACACGGTGTACATGTTGGACTGCAGCCCGGCGGGAATACCCACCCTAAAAACACTGCCCAGCACGCCTTTGGAAAAGCGCACCTGGGACAGCGTGAGCTGATAAGGCTGGCCCTCGCTGCGGGAGAGCGTGAGCACCACCAGCACGGCGCTGAGGATCTGCGACAGTACGGTGGCCAGCGCCACCCCCAGCACCCCCATGCCCAGCAGGGCCACGAACAGCAAATCGAGCGCAATGTTGGTGAGACAGGCGGCGATGAGGAAGTATAGCGGGCGCCTGGTATCGCCCACCGCGCGCAACACGCCGGAGCCCATGTTGTAGATGAACGAGGCGATCATGCCAAAAAAGTACACCCGCAGGTAGGTGAGCGCGTGGTCCATAATATCGGCCGGGGTGCCCATAGCCCGCAAAACAAATGGGGCGATGAGCACGCCTACCACTGTCATGAAGCCGCCGGCGACTATCGCCAGCGCCGTGGATGAGTGGACTACCTTGTGCACATCGTCGTGCCGGGCGGCACCATAGTACTGGGCAATAACTACCGTGGCCCCCGACGAGATACCCACAAACAGGTTGACGAATAGATTGATGAGCACGCCGGTGGAGCCGCCCACCGCCGCCAGCGCCTGTTTGCCCACAAAATTCCCCACCACGATGGCATCGGCCGTGTTGTACAGCTGCTGGAAAAAAGTACCCAGCAAAATGGGAAAGAAAAAAGCGAGCAGCTGTTTCCAGATGACGCCTTCGGTGATGTTCTGCTGATATTTATCTGCCACCATAGGTATCCCCCTCCATATATTGGGCGGGGCCGGACAGGGCCGCACCTGTACTGCAGCGCCCCGCATATTTACTTGCACCTATAACATAGCGGGTATACCGGGGAAAAGCAAGAGGGATACAGAAATTTATGGGGTGATGTTTGGCTGCATAAGGCTATATTTCAGCAGGGCTGAAAAGCACATGGTCAGTTGGTGTACACTGGGAACACCTGCAGATCTGCCGATACCTTTGCACCGGCTTTTGACAGCCTGGCTGCCCTTATTGTCCTGCTTAAGGTGACGGAGGTGGCTGCAATTTGCCAATTGACAGGACAGGCGATACGAGCACATAGGCGCAAAATCTGTATCGGCACATTTTTGTGTGGATCTGCTGTCGCCAGCCATACAGGTGATGTGGGTGAAAAACGCCTGCCGGCTGTTGGCGGGGCTGGTACCGGGCAACCGCCATTTTTGTAGGCGGGACAAAAAAGAGAGCGCGCAGACGGGATGGACCTGTCTGCGCGCGCTTTTTAGACTGTGGGGGGATGGGGCACCAGCAGAGATGCCTGAAGCTCGGTAGAGCTGGTGGGCCAGCAGCCGGGCGGCAGCAGGCCGGCTTTTTGCAGCGTGTGGGCGGCAGCATACCAGATCGGCGGGACCAGACCGGATAGCCGCAGCAGCTCGCTGTCGCCGAAGACCGCGCGCGGCGGTGCATCGGCGATCAGGCGGCCGGAAGAAAACACCAGTACCCGGTCGGCCCACTGATAGGCAAAATCGATATCGTGGGTGGAGAGCAGCAGTGTTTTGCCAGCGGCGTGCAGCGCATCGAGCGCGGTGCGCAAAAGCACAGTGTTTTGCGGGTCCAGGCTGGCGGTGGGCTCGTCTAACAGCAGGACACGGGCATCCATTGCCAGCACGTCAGCCACGCTGACCCGCTTCTTCTCCCCCCCGCTCAAATAGTGGGGGCAGCGACTGGCATAGTGCTCCAGCTGCATAAAAGAGAGCGCCTGGTGGGCCCGCCGAGACACCTCCTCTTTGGGCAGCTTTAAGTTCATGGGACCAAACGAGACCTCGCCCAGCACGGTGGGGGCGATGAGCATATCGTCGGGGTCCTGAAACACCACCCCTACCTGCTGGCGCAGATTAGAGAGCGATTTTTGGCCGTAAGTGACCAGTTGTCCATCGAGCAGCAGCTGCCCCCGATCGGGCTTGAGCACGCCGTTGAGCTGCAAAAAGAAGGTGGATTTACCAGCCCCATTTTGCCCCAGCAGCGCCACTTTCTGGCCCGGATAGATATCGACGGTGACGCCGTCGAGGGCCGGCGTGGGCTGCCCCTCGTAAGTAAAGGTGAGTTCTCTTGTCTGTAAAATGGGCTGCACGGCTAATACCCCCCCAGTAAAAATATTCGGCGCAGCACCAGCAGCACCACAAAATAGGCGACAGCGCCGGCGACCTGCACCGGGCGCAGCGGCGGGCGCTCTTCTAAAAACTGGATAGAGCCGGTATAGAGACGTGATTCCATAGCGCTATACACCGAGGAGGACTTGGCCATGGCCGCCAGAAACAGATTGGCGAAGATGGCGGCCGTACTGCGCAGATGGATGTAAAAGCCATTTTGCCCCATCCGCGATACAGCAGCGGTGTGCATGCGGGACTGGGTGTCGAGCAGCACGAAGATAAAGTGGTAGGTGAGGCTCATGAGCTCGGTGAGCAGGGCCGGTACATGCAGCCGCCGCAGCACCCCGATGACCTGATGGGAAGGGGTAGTCAGGGTGAGCGCATACAGGCAGCACACCGCGCCCATAGCCCGACAAAAGAGCAGGCCGGCCGTGTGCAGACTGGAGGCGGTGACGGCTATGAAGCGGGAGAAAAAAGGCAGTGAGATCAGCCCCTGCCGGGTGGTGGGAAAGCTGAGGGCCACCACTGCACAGCTGATGGTGACGAATACCAGCGGGGCAGCCATGAGTTTGGCCCACAGCTTGACCGGGGCGCGGCCGGGGCCGAGGGCCAGCACAGCCATACACAGCAGCACCGCGAGCGAGAAGGCGGCCGAGTCGGTGGCGATGCACAGGGCCAGCGTGCCCACGGTGATGGCCAGCTTATAGCCGCCGCACCAGCGGCCGAGGCCGGTCTGCTGAGCGTAATAGTCGATCGAGAGCATTTTTCTCACCATCCTTTTGCGTCAAGGACAGGCGGCGGGGCAAACAGCTGCCCCGCCGCACAGTACGCCCCGGTTAAGCTTGTATCTGCGCCGCAGTACCTGCCTGACCGGTTTGCTTTTGGTATTTTTTGCGGGCGATGAGGTAGCCGAAGCCAAAGCCCAGTACCGCCGAGCCCAGGCCGGCCTGCAGACAGAACAGCAGGCTCTCGGTCTCGCCGCCGGGAGGGGCGATGACGCTCTCCATCCAGGGGGTGTAATCGGGGTCGATCTGGGTGATCGCGTCTTCGGCGGCGCCGTCCGCCCCGCCGAACTCGCTGTTGTGTATAGTCAGTAGCGGCACCGCGGCGATGAGCACCGCGGCCAGCAGCAGTCCAACGACCAGTAATCCTGTTTTTTTCATGTTCTACACCTCCGACAGATAGCCCAGCTCGCGCAGCTCGGGCTTGGCGTAACTCTCGAGACCGATGATGGCGATCACCGTCAGGATGCCCTCGATAACGGCCAGCGGGATCTGGGTGATGGCAAAGATGCCGAGGAAGGTGCCGATAGAGGCGGCACTGCCGCCAGACTGGGCCGGGTGGTCGAGACCGAGCTGGATGCTGGTGATGACATAGGTGAACAGATCGCCCAGAAAGGCCGCCAAAAAGATAGCTACCTTGCGGTTGACCTTACACTTTAAGCACAGCTTGTACACACCAAAGGCCAAAAAGGGGCCGGCGATAGCCATGGAAAAGGTGTTGGCGCCCAGCGTGGACAGCCCGCCGTGGGCCAGCAGTAATGCCTGGAATAGGAGCACGATAAAGCCGATGACCGCCATGGCTGCCGGCCCAAAGAGGATGGCCCCCAGGCCGGTGCCGGTGGCGTGAGAGCTGGAACCGGTGACGCTGGGGATCTTGAGTGCGCTGAGCACGAAAGCATAGGCGCCGGACATGACCAGCACCAACAGCGTTTTGCGGTGGTCGCGGGCGGTGCGGCGGATGGATATGAGCCCCCAGGCCAAAAACGGCAGGCAGACAGCACCCCAGAAGATGCAGTAGCCCTTGGAGAGAAAGCCCTCCATGATGTGCATGGCGCTGGCGGGGAGCGAGAAGCTCAGCACCAGACTGATGGCGATGGTGGCGCCGAGAAAGCGGCGCTCGTGTTTGGTCATAACAGTTTCCTCCTGCTTTTTAGTTGGTGGCCGCCGATGGCGGCACACAGATAAAAAAGCTGCCCCTGCCGATGGCTGCGACACTGGTGTGCGGCCAAGGTGGGTGCAGCCCGACAGCCGGTGCGCCCCGGGTGGGGGACCGACAAAAAAGCCTGTCTTCTGCGGGTGCAAAAGACAGGCATATCAAGACGGAGAGAGGGGCAAGGCGCGGCCCTCTCTGCCGTGTGACACCTGACCTATCGACCGTAGATCCTGCGTGCTGCACAAAAATGGGGCAGGTCTTCTGGCTCGAACCTCGGGCGCTGGGCGGGCCTTCCCGCCCCGACAGGGGCAGTGGCATGTTCCGGACAGCTCGGTTCTCACAGCGGCGGGACCGCACGGGATTTACACCCGTTTCCCTATTATCTGCTCTCGCCGCAGCGGCGCAAGCAGACCCCACTTTGTTAAATTTTTGTAAACACCGGCCCAAATAGACCAGTTTATAGGCTGATGGTACACGATTTGCCAGAGTTTGTCAACTGCCGGTGGCAAGCAAAGTTAGATGGCCCGCACCGGTTTGCCGCTCTTGGCGGCCTGAGCGATGTTGAAGGAGTGGTCGCCGATGCGCTCGAGGTCGTTTAACACCTCGTCGAATACCAGCCCCGACTCGGTGCTGCACTGGTGCTGGCGCAGGCGCACCACGTGGTTATCTTGCGACTGCAGCACCAGCATGTCCACCGTCTCCTCGAGATCGTGCAGCTGGCCCTCCTCACTGTCGGTAAGGCTCTGGCGGCGGAAGGCGCCGATAGAGCGGTCGAAGAGGTAGAGGTCGGTCTCGTAGATGGCCTCGATCTCGTCGATGGCTTTGGCCGAGTAGAGCAGCCCCCGGTCGACGAACATCTCGGTGCGCTCGAGCAGGTTGAGCGAGTGGTCGCCGATGCGCTCGATGTCGCTGACTACGTGAAAGATACGGCTGACATACAGCGAGACCGGCGCCGGCAGCTCCTGTCGGGTCGCCTGGACCAAAAACTCGGTAATGCTGTGTTTGAGGTAGTCGATCAGATCCTCCTGGTCGCGGATAAAGCTGGCCTGACTGACATCGTTTTTGAGAAGCCCCTCGGCGGCGCGGACGAAGTTGGCACGGGCGATCTGGCCCATGCGCTCTACTTCTTTTTGCACCTGAGCAGCCATGACATTGGGCGAGGTGGCGAGGTTTTTGTCGATATACAGCAGGCGGCGTTCGTCCTCATGCACCTTTTTGGGCACGAAGATGTAGGAGAGCTTGACGATGGTGTTGGTAAAGGGCAGCAGCACCACCGCAGTGACCACCTTAAAGATGATGTGACAGAGCGAGACCTGTACCATGGGCACCGAGGTGATGGACTCGATCGTTTGGGTAAAGGGGGTAAAAATGGTGATGGGCACGAAGATGATGGCGCCCACTACATTGTAGATAAAGTAGACGCAGGCGGCGCGCTTGGCGTTGTTTTTGGCGTTGATGGCCGACAAAAACGGCGGTACCGATGAGCCGATATTGATGCCGCAGATGAGAAAAGAAGCAAAGTGCAGCGGCATGAGCCCCTGTGAGGCCAATGCCTGCAGCACGCCGACTGCCGCCGAAGAGGACTGGATGACCGCACAGAGCACCACGCCCACCAGGAGACCCACCACCGGATTTTTAGCGGTGGTGATGAACGACTGAAAGGCGGGCACATCTTTGAGGCCGCCCATGGCTCCGCTCATGGTGTGCAGGCCCTGGAACAAAAGGCCGAAGCCCAACACCACCTGGCCGATGTGCTTGTGGAGATTTTTTTTGCAGTAGAGCATGGCTACGGCACCGGCAAAGATGCAAAACGGGGCGATGGCCGAGATATCCAGTGCGATGAGCACGCTGGTGATGGTGGTGCCGATGTTGGCGCCGATGATGACGCCGGTGCCCTGAGCCAGCGTGAGGATGCCGGCATTGATAAAGCCCATGACCATGACGGTGGTGGCCGACGAGGACTGGATGGCCACCGTGACCAGCATACCCAGCAAAAAGCCGCGGATGGGGGTGCGGGTGAGCTTTTCCATCAGCGCGCTCATCTTGGGGCCGGCCGAGGCCTCGAGCCCATCGCCCATGTATTTCATGCCGAACAAAAAGGAGCCCAGGCCCCCCAGGAGAAGAAGTAGATCGTCTAAACCCATTGTGTTCACCCAATGTCTGCACTTTACAGATCTTTTACCCAAATTTTACACACGCGTACAAATTTATGATACTGTTTTGCGGTGACAAATACAATGGGGTCAGGCCAAAAAGTTACAAAAATCGCGGAATTTCGGCGCGCTACTTTGGCACTGTGGGCGAGAAGCGATCGTTTATTTTAGATCAATGGCCATAAAAATGACGGCAATTTTGGTATGATAAATAGAGCGCCCATGAGCGGGCGCTCTATTATACTGGCAATATAACCGGGGGCAGCACAGGTCAGCAGTAGTAGGCCATGGGGGCATAGAAGGTGCAGGCGGTCACCTTGCCGGCAAAGTGCAGCGACAGCTGGACCTTGGCCGCGCCGCGGGGAGCGGTGAAGGTGGCCATTTGGCGCTGGAATTTGGCGGTGACTTTGCAGCCGATATCTTCTTGCTGGGTGTCGAGCACGGCGCCGGAGGCGCTGTAGAACCGAGCCTGCAGCAAGATGTGCGGACCCTCTATCTTGCGCAGGATGTAGCCCCAGCGAATGCGGCGGCCGCCGGTGATCGGCAGCAGCGGGTCGTACTGGTCATAGCCCTGCATATCTGCCGTTTGGGTGATGCTGCAGGTGCGGTTATCGTCGATACAGAAATCGTCGAAGGTGGCTACAGCGCCGGAGAAATAAGCCGGACCGCCGCCGGGGCCGGGGCACCAGCAGGAATTCATGATAAGATTGTTCATAGTGGACGGTCTCTCCTTTACGGTATAGTGGCGATAGAAACAGAGTCGTCCTTACATTGTATGCGCAGGGGGCATAGGCGGTGCGCGCCGGCCCCCGGGCGGGCGGCATGCTGCCAGAGCTACTGCCCGCCCCACGCCTGGGCCAGCCGGGCGACGCCTTGGCGTATCTGCTGCTCGGTGAGACTGCCAAAGCCCAACAGGACCATATCGCCGCTGTAGCGCTGCCTATTCATCCAGTAGCGGGAGACCGGGTACACCCGCACGCCTTGTTCCCGCGCGCGGCTGATCAGCGTATTTTCGCCCAGTGGCGGCGGGGCCTGCAGCAGGATGTGCAGGCCGGCATTTTCGCCGTGGATGGTAAAGTGGGGCAGCGCTTCTTTAAGGCACTGGATGAGCAGGTCGTGCTTTTTGCGGTTGGCGGTACAGGCGCGGCGCAGGTGGGCCTCCCACTGCTCGGAGCCCAAAAACAACTGCAGCACTTTTTGCTCGATGATCGGCACCGAGGCGGGATGATCGTCGAACTGCTGCTCGTACCGCGCCGCCAGCGCCGGCGGCAGTACCAGATAACTGGCCCGCAGACCGGGCGAGAGGATCTTGGATAAGGTACCCATGTAGATGACCTGGGCGTCAGGCTGGATGCTGGCGATGGAGGGGACCGGCCGGGTGTGATAGCGGAACTCGCTGTCGTAGTCGTCCTCGATGATAAGGCCACCCGTTTGCCGGGCCCAGTGCAGCAGGCGCCGCCTTTTTTGGATAGACATGACTGCCCCGGTGGGGAACTGGTGGGACGGGGTGGTATATACTACCCGTGCCCCGCTGCTGTACAGTGCCGCTACATCCAGCCCGTCTTTTTCTACCGGGACGGGCAAAACGGCAAAGCCACATTTTGAAAAGGTGTCGCGGGCGTTGGGGTAGCCGGGGTCTTCTACCGCGACGTGACGGTGCAGCGGCAGCAGCAGCTGACCCAAAAAGCCCAGCGCACAGGTGGTGCCGGCGCAGAGCATGACCTGATCGGGGGCACACTGCACCCCGCGGGCGCGGCGCAAATACTGGCAGATCTCCCACCGCAGGCTGTAGTCGCCTTTTCCGCTGCCGTAGACAGAAAAATCCTCTGGTGACAGTTCGGCCAGCGCCTGCGCAGTGAGCCGCCGCCACAGATTTAAAGGAAAATCGCGGGCGTCGAGATGGCCGTACTGGAAGTCGCAGAGCAGGCCGTCAGCGGCGGGTGGCGGCGGCGGTACCGGGCGTGCTTTGGGGGCAGTGCCGGGCCGGGGCGCAAGCGCGAGCTGCGGGATCTTTTGTACGATGTGGCCGCTGCCGGGACGGCTGGCCACGTACCCCTCGACTGCCAACTGGGCGTAAGCGCTCTCGACGGTATTGCGGCCCACCGCCAGCTCGGCGGACAGTGATCGGGTGGAGGGCAACCGCTGCCCCGGCGGCAGCTGACCGGCGGTGATCTGGTCGCGTATCTGGCGGTATATCTGCATGTAAAGCGGTTGTTTATCTTCCTCTTTTAGCAAGATGAGCACGGTGCTCTCCTTTCAACTGGGTCCTATAAATTTATAGAAACTGGCTCTTTTGATATAGCCAATTATACCGTATACTGAGCTTGTAAAACAACCGGTCTACAGTGATCAAGGAGGAAAAAATATGCTGGATAAAAAACTGTTTGATATCTTGGCCCATGACGGTATCGTGGCCATCGCCACCTGCTGCGATAACGTCCCCCACGTGGTAAACACCTGGCACAACTACGTAAACGTGACCGAGGACGGCCGTCTGCTCATCCCCGCTGGCGGTATGGCTGAGACCGAGCGCAACATCGCGGCCAACAACAAGATCGTGCTGGCGCTGGGCAGCAGCCAGGTAGAGGGGCTCTCGGGCTCGCTGGGCGCCGGGTTCTGCATCGAGGGCACCGCCAAATTTTTGAGTGAAGGCGCCGACTACGATATGATGCACGAAAAATTCAGCTGGCTGAGCCGCGTATTGGAAGTGACAGTGACCAGCATGAAAGAGACGATGTAGGCAGATTTCGTTTTCTGTTTATAAAACGAGGTATACCCGCTGGGTATACCTCGTTTTTCTGTGTGAAAAAGGGAGCACTATATGAGATCGCTTTGCCAGACTGCGCTATGCAGGGTTTGGCGAGAAGGCCAAATAAGCGGCCGTACAGACTACCTCTATCAGGCGTTCGCTTGTATGGTATCACCGTATGGCTGTCTGATATGATCGCTTCGCTTGGGAAAGTGACGGTGTAATTTGAGATACGATCCCGCAGCACCGGGTGCGGCGAAATATATACAAGGTCGCTCTCTCACAGCAAAATGCAGCGCTCTTCGTAAAATGTTGGCTATCATTTTTGACGGTCATACTCTGTCCCCCACATTCAGTTATCATTTATTCCGATGGTGTATACACCCGAAAAGGGCCTTCTGCGCGATTTCCGAGCATATCGCATACTGAAAAATGATACTGACCGTCTGGGATCTGGAAGTACGCGATCCCCGCGCTTTCATCGATGGTATCTGCCCTATAATGCTGTCCCTCTGCCGATATGAGGGATAGGGTCGCCCAATCCACACCGCTGCAGTCGGAGATCTGCACCGCCGCTACGCCGATCTCGTCCCAGCTCTTCATGATCTGGGGCGCCTGCAGATCGCCGTCACCAACTAATATTTCTTTGGTGCTCACCCGACCGTTCATTCCTCGGGCTATAATGGTCCCCGGGCCGGGCGCCGCCGGTGAAAGTACAAACTGACCTTTTTCCGCCTGTAAAAAAAGCGTCTCTCCCTGAGCAGTCTGCAATGCCAATTGCTCGGCTCCACGAGCCTGCACGGTAATCTGTGCGCCGCCTCCAATCGGGGTACTGTCTGCTTTTATGATCTCTGGGTGGGGAAAGAATGCCACAGCTGCAGCTATCCCGATGATACCGGTCCCCGCCAATGCGGCAACAGGCAGCGGAATTTGCTGATATGGTTTTGGCGAGAGAGACCCCGACTGTTTTGCCGATCGGGACAGCACCCATCCCATGGGGAAAAATACCGGCAGGAAGTCTCTCATTTTCCGCTTTAACTGTTTTCTCGCCAGCTGCAACTGCCGTTTGGCCGTACTCAAAGAGCACCCCATCTGCCGCGCCACTTGCTGCAGAGGCAGGCCCTGATAGTACTTCAGCACCACCGCCTGACGCTGTCTTTCCGGCAGGTCTGATACTGCTTGACGAAGGGCGGCTTCCCGCTCGCGTTTCAGGGCAGTCTCTTCCGGCTGTACCAACAGATCACTGTCGGGCAGTCCTTCCAAGTCCTCCGCTCCCCGACCGGCACGTCTACTCTCTACACGGCGCAGGTTTTGACAGCACAAAAAGGTAGCGCGGTTCAGAAAAGCTACCAGCGTCTGGGGGTTATGTATCTCATCTATCCTGCGGTAGAGCGTCAGGTAGCTCTCCTGCACGGCCTCCTCAGCCAGAGTCTGGTTCTTGAGCAGTATCTCCGCCTGTACCAATTGCGCATATACGGTGGAGCGATACAGTTTGGTGAATGCCTCTTTATCCCCTTCACGCGTCCTTTTCAGAAGGGTGCCCAATTGCTGGTATGTCAGATCTTCCTGCATTTTCCACCCCGCAAAATATTGTCGTATTTTAGCGATGAGTGTACACTATTTTATAACCAAAAACAAGGAAAGAGAGCCAATGGAAAAAATTTTATAGAAACTTTCATCTTTTGTCGGCCATATATCGTTCTTCGTACATTTGTAAATGAAGGGGAAAATTATTTCGCGAATTGAAAATGAAAAAAGGATGTGTTTTTAGATGCGACATCATGTACAAAGGCAAGTTTGGCGAAGGACAGCGGCACTGCTTTTGGCGGGGGTCTTGACTTTTTCTGCCTTTCCCGTTCTGGCTGAGGAGGGGGGAGAGGAAAAACCGGCTGATAACGAGGTGGTGCAGTGCGAGGATCTAAATGAAATATTTGAAATGATTTCCACTACCAACGAAGTAGGTGTGATTGACGGCAACAGTATCTATTTAGCTGACTACGCACACTGGAGTTCGTCGGGCAGGGGTAGTTGTGGGACATCTTTTGCGGGTAAGGGCCAAATATCCATGAAAGCCAGTTGGTCATTTGATGTTTCCTTTACCATTGAGGATGCTGACGGCAGTCACTGTAACTACGGCAATATACAACTGTCAAACAATCAAACGAGTTTTTTGTGCTTTGCCGCAGGTAAAGTTGGTGGAACCAAGCGCTTGACCGTACTTACCACTCCTGGTGATGATTATAAAACCGAAAAAGACTTGGCCGATACTGATTTTGGAAAAGATAAACTCTACAATCTCTCTTACGATAAAACGACCAATACCTTTACTCTGCAATATAGCGATAAGTCTCTCATCTACCGAAATCCATATACGGATGAAAAGCTGTACGTAAGGTTATCGGGCTCAATGGATAATAGTGGCTCTACAACTGCGCCCACCAAAGGTCAAATCTCGGCGGTATTTAGCCGTGCGGCCTATACCGACTACATACCTGTCTTTGTGGAGACCACCCTATTGGATGAAAACGGCGATCCTTTCCCTGAGGGGACGGTCATCCAAGACGGCACCGCGGTCACCATTCAGGCCAAGGTGAAAAACGGCTATGAAAATGGCGGCACCGTCCAGTGCCACCTACAGCTCTCCGACAACAAGGACTACCCCACTGCCGGTCTCTCATTCCCAGCTACGGCCGAGCAGACAGTGACCATCGACGGGGTGACCGTTTCAGACGTGAACATCACCGGTGAAGGTATTCCTTTTGACTGCTCCCCCACCGAGACGGTCATTACCTACAGGGCGGTGGTGGACAATCCCGATGGCGCTGCCGTCACCGTGGGGCAGATGATGCTGGACGACTTCTTCCAGTCCAAGCGCCATTCTGGCGATACGTTGATCCCCCCCATCGAACTGGTGCCTCTGGACCCCGACAAGCCGATAGAGGAGCAGGGCGAGGCCGGCAAGGACTACCACTACACTCGCACCCCGGCCAATGAAAACGGCTGGAACAACGCCGACGTGTCCATCGTCTTTTTCCCGGGTGATTTCAGCGAGTTTCACATTGTGGACAACAAGAATGTAACGGATGTACATTACCTGACACCGGACAACACGCACAAGGCCTTTACCGACGAACAGGCTGGGAAGGAGCTGGGCCTGCAGGCCCACAACCCCACCACCGGAGAGATGTCTACTCTAAAAGATGATACCGTCAAGATAGACAAGACCGCCCCTGCCCTCACTGCCGGGGCGAGTGGGGCGCTGACCTTGACGGACGGTTTGGCCGGCGTTTGGAAGCTGGAGCGTTACGACGCGGCCAGCAAGAGCTGGGTCACTGCGCAGGAATACGCTTTGACTGAGGGAAACGGAGCGGCCAGCCAGAACCATACGGCCGCCCAGAACGGTAAATATCGGGTGGTAGACGCGGCGGGAAACGCCTCCATCGCCCAAGCGGTGACGGTCAACGACCCGCCTGCCGTTACCCCCTCCGACCCCAATGCCTCTCTGCCGGACCCCGAGCAGAGCACCGACGAGAACGGACTCACCCATGCAGTGATCACGGATAGCATGCAAGAGTACCTCGACAGACAGTCTCCTCTCTATGGTGGCTGTTTCACGCTGGAGGATGCCAAAGACCTGTTTGACGCCCGCTATGGTTTTTCCTCCAATGTGGCCAGAGATGATGGACTGGTCTATCACTACACGATCGCCCAAAGCGGCAAAGATGTCACTGGTGAAGGGGTAAACGCCACCCAGGCCGGTTCTTTCACCGTCACCTGTGTGGTCACTGACGCGGACGGCAACACCACCACCGTCATTCTAACCGACATGCTCATCGACCGCTCAGCACCACCGGTAGTGGACTGGGGGGCGGACCCCAACCCGCCAGTAGGACCTTCTTTTGACCCCCTCAAGCCTACCCCCAGACCTGTTGTCAAAGAGGACGCGGAAACTGGCAAAAAGCACGCTTACATCTATGACACTGTAACAGAGCAAGTAAAAGAACCGGGCGCTTACAGTGGCAAACTTACTGCAGCGGTGGCCAAACAGATCCTCGCTGGCCGCTACCAGTTTGGCACTGCTCAGGGAGATGGGGTGCTCAACTACGGACCTGTCACCATTACGGTGGACGGCGGAGAGAGCAGCCTGAACACCACTGTGCCCGGCAGTTGTATCATCAGCCAAACGGTGACCGACAGTCAGGGGAACCAGACCACCGTCTACCTCACCTATAATCTGATAGGTAAGAACACGCCGCCAGCCATCGATTACAACCCCGGCGATGAGACTGTGGAACCGGGCAGTGTACTGGCCAGCCCCGAGATCATAGAGGACTGGCAAAACGGCACCAAGTACGCCACTGTAAAGGATAAACTGATACAGGCTATCTCTGATCCTCCCCTGTCTGATGGCTCGCTGGATGGCGGTGAATTGCGCGCCTTCCTTCAAAACCGGTATCAGTTCACTTCCACCCAACCGGATGGGGCCCTTGAAGAAATTCGATTTGTAATCACGCAAGATGGCAAGGCGGTCGAAGCTATTGACACCACACGACCCGGCGATTATCTCATTACCTATACCCTGGAGGATTCGGCCGGCAACCGCACAACGCTATTTTTACAGTACAAATTGGTATTGAGAGAAGTAGAGTCAGATCTACAGGACAGCGGCAATATCTCTGATGGAAGTGGGCATCCAAATACCGGCGACAGCACATCCAGCGGTTGGCGACACGGCAGCCCCTCCCGCTGTCTCATTCATTGGCTCCTTCTCGGCTTGGCCCTGACCGCCCTACTCTATACGTTCATGCGCGTTCGACAGATGGAGAAACAGGAGGAACAGCTCGATGAGATTATCTGATTTTATTTTCTATACGCTCATTCTCGCCTTGGGCGTCGTTCTTTTTATCCTGTCCAGCTGTCAATGGGACTTTTTGGGGCTGCTTGTTCTGCTGATCGCCGTGCTGGGCGGCAGTGGATACCTTATCAAGCACTACGACCGACCATAACGCTGTCAAAAGGCCCGCTGACCCGGGTCGGCTGCACCCTCTATTTGATATGACTGAGTTTGGTCCAGATGCCTATTGACAAAAGCGAGAGGCTCTGGCCCATCGCCTCTTTTTGCTTATTCGGGGCCCAAAGATGAGCCAAGATGACACACATAAACGCTGCCCTCTTGCGTATTTGCATATGCAGCTATATAAACATGTAAAAAGCCGCTCGACAATACCTGTCGAGCGGCTTTTGGCTGGGCCGGCTGGATTCGAACCAGCGGAATGACGGAGTCAAAGTCCGTTGCCTTACCCCTTGGCGACGGCCCAATAGAAAAGGCTGCGTAATGATTACACAGCCTTAGGTGGGGTGGATAGTGGGTCTCGAACCCACGGCCTCCAGAGCCACAATCTGGCGCTCTAGCCTACTGAGCTATACCCACCATATGGCGCGCCTGAAGAGACTCGAACTCCTGACCCACTGCTTAGAAGGCAGTTGCTCTATCCGGCTGAGCTACAGGCGCATACGCGGCAAACGGCTGCCTGCAAAACAGGGCCAGGCACGTCCTGGAGCGGGTGATGGGAATCGAACCCACACAACCAGCTTGGAAGGCTGGGATTCTACCATTGAACTACACCCGCACGTTTGCGACGTTTAATATGTTACCATACTATCCGCCGCATGTCAATATATTTTGCCCAAATTGGGGGGAGTTTATCGCTGTGTCGCCAACAAGATGATCATTTAGACGGGGGTCACCTGCAGGCCGCTCTCGCCGGCAGTGACGGTGATGATCTTGGGCGGATCGGCGTAGTGCTGCACCACGATCTCGCTGACCGGGTCCTCGATCTGGCGGCGAATGACTTTGGCGATAGTGCGGGCACCAGCGTGCTCGGCGTACGCCTCTTTGGCGATGTAAGCCAGCGTGTCGTCGCCATAGGTGAGCGTGATGCCCCGCTTGGCGATCCCCTCGATCAGCTGCTGCATCTGCAGGGCGGCGATCTTTTGATACTGCTCCTCAGTGAGGTTTTTAAAGACGATGATCTCGTCGATACGGCCCAAAAATTCGGGCCGCAAAAATTCGGCCAGCGCCTTGTGGGCGTTCTCGCGGGACACGTCGGCCACGGTGCGGCCAAAGCCCAGCGGATTTTGGTTGCGGTCGCTGCCGGCGTTGGAGGTCATGACGATGGTGGTGCGCTCAAAGCTGACCTTGCGGCCGTGGGCGTCGGTGATGTGGCCCTCGTCGAGGATCTGCAGCAGGATGTTGAGCACGTCGGGGTGGGCCTTCTCGATCTCGTCGAGCAAAATGACCGAGTAGGGCTTTTGGCGCACCTTTTCGGTGAGCTGGCCGGCCTCGTCGTAGCCCACATAGCCCGGGGGCGAGCCGATGATTTTAGAGACCGAGTGCTTCTCCATGTACTCGGACATATCCAGCCGAATGAGCGGGTCGACCGAGTCGAACAGCGTCTCGCTCATGACCTTGACCAGCTCGGTCTTGCCCACGCCGGTGGGGCCCACAAAGATAAACGATGCGGGGCGGCGCTTGCCCGAGAGCTGCACCCGGTGGCGCTGGATAGCTTTGCAGAGCTGGTCGACCGCCTCGTCCTGGCCGATGATGCGGGCCTCGATCTTCTCTTTGAGGTGGGCGACTTTTTGCAGCTCGCTCTCCTTGATCTTGGCGGCGGGGATACCGGTCCACAGCTGGATGACGGTAGCCAGATTGTCCTCGGTCACCGCCACGCTAGTGGCTGCCGGCTCCAGAGCCAGCAGCTCCTCTTTGAGCTGCAGCACGTGTGACTTGACTACCGCCAGCCGCTCGTAATCGATGGTCTCGGCGCTCTCGAGCTCGTTTTGTTCCTGGCGCAGCTGATCGTATTCCTTGCTCTTGAGCTCGTACTGGGCCAGCTCGGGGCTCTCGAGGGCGGCACAGGCACAGCCCTCGTCGATGAGGTCGATGGCCTTGTCGGGCAAAAAGCGATCGGTGATGTAGCGCTCGCTCATCTCGGTGGCGGCGACCACGATGTTGTCGCTGACCTTGACCTTGTGGTAGGCCTCGTAGTACTTTTTAACGCCTTTGAGCACCTCGATGGTGTCGTCGATAGAGGGCTCCTCCACCTTGACCGGCTGGAAGCGCCGCTCCAGGGCGGAATCTTTCTCGATATACTTGCGGTACTCGGCAAAGGTGGTGGCGCCGATGACCTGGATCTCCCCCCGGGAGAGGGCGGGCTTTAGGATATTGGCGGCGCTCATTGAGCCCTCGGCGTCGCCGGTACCCACCAGGTTGTGCACCTCGTCGATAAACAGGATGACGTTGCCCAGCTTTTTGACCTCGCTGACCAGGCCCTTGATGCGGCTCTCGAACTGGCCGCGGAACTGGGTGCCGGCCACCAGGGCGGTGAGATCGAGCAGATAGACCTCTTTATCGGCCAGGCGGGCGGGCACCTGCCCGGACACGATGCGCTGGGCGATCCCCTCGGCAATGGCCGTTTTGCCCACACCAGGCTCGCCGATGAGACAGGGATTGTTTTTTTGACGGCGGGAGAGGATCTGCACCACCCGGTAGATCTCGCGGCTGCGGCCGATGATGTTATCGAGCTTGCCGCCGCGAGCCTTTTCGGTGAGGTTTTCGCAGTAGGCGTCGAGGTATTTGTGCTTGGGGGCCTCCTGCTTGTCGCGCTTTGCCGCGCGGGCTCCACCCTCCTTTTTCGCGGGGGCCTGCTCGGCGATCTCGCCGTCCTCTTTTTGCCCCTGCTGGAACATATTTAAAAACGGGAAAGTGGCGCTGCCGCCGGGCTCAAAATCGCCGTCCTCCCCCTCCTGCATGCCCGAGAGCTCCATGAGCTGCTCGCTCATGGCCTCGATATCGTCGTCGCCGATGCCCATTTTGTCGAGCAGATCGTTGACCGGTTTGACCCCCAGTTCTTTGGCGCAGGTGAGACACAGCCCCTCGTTGATGGTCTTATCCCCCTCCATGCGGGTCATGAAGACGACAGCCATCCTCTTTTTACAGCGTGAACAAAGCATTTACATATCTCCCAATTTATCAGTACTATCTGCCGGCTACCGCGGTGGACAGCCGCACAGCTTTATTGCGGTGTACCCGGCCGGCACTTGACGTACCGGCTCGGTAATCCCTATTATAACACTGTGTCACCAGTGTGTGTATGAATTTTTTGTTTACTTTTTCAGTCAAATTTGAAATAAAAACTCTTTTTCTATTTTTATTGGCGTTTTACAGTACATAAAGGTTGAAAGATCACAGCATGCCGGTGATGCAGCGGTGGCCCTCAGACTTATTAGGAAGAAAGGGTTGATTGGTAACAGATCTCTTTACCGATGTTGTAACCGCCGCGCAGATTTTGTATGATGGATAAAGAAAGTTAACGAAAGGCACTGTGCAGGTATGGGCAGATATCGGATCTTTTCTGCGCCGAACTGCGCATCGGTCGCGGATCGTATGGAGACAAAGCGGCCCATGCCCGGTTGGATCGGCGATCTTATTCAGCATTTTTCACCGCAGCTGCCAATACCTCCCCCAAGACCAGACGGGCGGCGAGCGCTGCACATCTCCCTGTAAAACGCGTAGACCTGATACCGGGCTACCCGCACAGATAAAACTTTTGCGCTCGGTGTCTCGCGAAAAGGCAGCGGGCAAGCTATAGGATAGGGGTGGAACATGATGGACTGTGCAGAGAGACAGAGAGCGATCGCAGGCGGCTTTCAAAAATGCCGAAATGCGTTTACCGCCTTGGGCGACGAGACCAGACAACTGATCTTGCTGGTGCTGCTCGAGAGCGATCTATCGGGCGTTCGCGTGGGAGAGATCGCCCAGAAAATACATCTGACTCGGCCGTCTGTGTCGCACCACCTGCAGATCTTAAAGGGGGCAGGCATCGTGTCTATGCGCCGGGAGGGGACTAAAAATTACTATTACTTGAGTGCAGACCAAACGCGGTGGAGAGATCTCGCCACTTTGGTAGAGCTGATCTACGAGAGCGTTCGGCATATCAGCACACAGCCGCCCACACCCAGCAGAGGAGGAGAAGTATGATCTTATATTTTTCGGGGACGGGAAACAGCGCCTATGTGGCAGAGCGGATCGGCCGGGTGACCGGGGAACCGGTGGTAGACCTGTTCGAGAAGATCAGGGACCGCGACTTTACGCCGATACACGCCGATGACCATTGGGTGGTGGTGGCGCCCACCTATGCCTGGAGGATCCCCCGCATTTTACAGGAGTGGCTGAAAGAGACGGACCTGAGCGGCAGCCGCAAGCTGTACTTTGTAATGACCTGTGGGGGCAGCGCCGGCAACGCCGGAAAATACCTGCAGAGATTGTGTGCGTCTAAAAAGATGGCGTACTGCGGGTGCTTTCCCATCGTTATGCCGGAAAACTATATCGCCATGTTCACCACCCCTGACAGAGAGGAGGCGCTGGCGGTCATTGACCGGGCGGAGGCCGCTATCGATCAGGCGGCCGCCCTGATAGCAGCCGGCGGGACATTCCCGCCGCGACCCGTCACCGTGACCGACCGGCTCAATAGCGGGATCGTAAACGACCTGTTTTACCCGATGTGCGTCCATGCGAAAAAGTTTTATGTAAAGGACAGCTGCATCTCTTGCGGAAAATGCGCCCAGGTGTGCCCGCTGCGCAACATCCGCTTGGAGAGGGGCCGACCGGTGTGGGGCGGAGACTGCACCCACTGCATGGCCTGTATCTGCCGCTGCCCGAGCGCCGCCATCGAGTACGGAAAACACAGCGTGGGGCTGCCGCGCTACATCTGCCCCAAGTAGGCAAAACAGAGAGGATGGCCGACCGGCAATGAACTGCCGGCCGGCCATCTTTTTATGGGGACAGCACTGGCTACACATGGGTAGCTGAACCCGAATACTGCCGCCAGATCACAGATAAAATGGCTGGTGGTGGTAAAACCAGCTGAACAGCCAGCTGCTCTCGACAGTCTGCCCGTTGAGCACCGGCCAGGCATTTTGAGAGAGAGCCAGCAGCACCCACACCAAAATAGCCAGCAGATACACCCAAAAGGCCCCCTGCAGCACCCCCAGCGCGGCACCCAATACCCGGTTGAGGCCGCCCACCACCGGGATGTAATTGACCACCTGCCCCACACGGGCCACCAGCCGCACCAGGATAAGGGCCAAAGCAAAAATGACGACGAAACAGAGCACGTGCAAAAGCGAGGTGACTACCGGCGCCACCACGTTCTCTTCCAGTGCGCTGGCAAACTGCTGGGTGCCCCCCTGCAGGTCTGCCGCCAATTTGTCTACCGTGTCTTGCCCCTGCTCGGGCAGCAGAGCCTTGATGGGGCCGATAAGGCCGTCTAGCCCGCGCTCGATCGCGGCGGCGGTGTCGGCAGTGTCGGCGGCAAAGCCCTCCATATTTTTAGATATAGCCGACTGTACCGGCTTTTGCGCCACATTTTTATAGAGAAAATTGGCAGCCGGTACGCTGACGATATAGGTAAAGAGCAGTGCCAGCACACAGCCGCACAGGGTGATGAGACTGCGCACAAAACCCTGTTTGGCACAGATGACCGCCAGAACGATGATGATCGTAACGGTGATGATATCAAAAACAAAGCCCATGAGATGCCCCCTTTTTATGGGATGATGGTAGCAGATATAGGGTGAAAATATTGCCGCAACTTTGGGCCGAAACGCGAACACAGGCGCGGCGGGCAACGCACGCCGGCTGAACCCAACGGCTGTGCAGCTGGTATGCCAAAACCCCGGTAGCGGTCATTGCCGCCCGAAAGACATGGATATGGCGACGATAGAGGACAAACATGCCCCTGGCCATGCAGCCCATGTCTCATCTGCTGTTGAGCAGGTATGCCCTCGTGGTCTACCTCACCGGTCCCCGACCGCCGCGGTAAGAGCTGAAGTTATGCCGATATGGCAGCACCGGGCAGGGCGGTGCTGCCCGGTGTTCTGTCGTGCAATCGCCAAGAGCGCAGTTTATACCATACGCATTTGGTCGTTTGCGGCCGTAAATAGATCAAGCGATCCCGGGGTATAAGAGATGCGCCGCCGCTGTTATGCGGTGGTGAGGAACTGCGCTCCGAAGAGCGTTTCTCACACTTTTTGCGCTGCTGGGCAGGGAGACATTTCTGTGCATTCATCTGTTTTATCTGACCCTTCGCGCGAAAAGATTATAGAGAGAATTTTTCCAGACCGTCGCTGGTCTGCACAAATACGGTGTTCCCCTCGGCGCTCATATCCAGACAGAGCTTTTTGATCTGCTCCTCCTTGACCATTTTGCCCTCTTTATCAAACACGCGCAGCGCCTGCTTGCTGAGTATCGCCACCCGGCCAGAATGGGCGTATACCCCCAAGATGTCCTCCTGATAGTCGATCTTACCGGTCACTTTGCAGGTATCGTCAAACAGCAGCACCTGATTGATATGGGTCTGGCTGTTGTCGCCAAAAGCCACGCAAAAATCGCTCTGGCTCAGGTCGGGCAGACTGAGAACACTGCCTTCGTACTCGTAGCTGCCCAGCTTTTTGCCGTCACGGCGCAGGGTGGTGATCTGGCGGTCGCCCACCACTACGACTTTGCTGCCGTAAAACTGTACCCGCAGAGCCATTGTATTTTCAAAAGTGGTCTTGGAGATCTCTTTGTCTTTTTTGATGTTGAGCACGTAGACGGTGGTGTTCATCTGCCCGTTTTGGGCGTTGACCGTGTTCACTGCCAGGTAGCCGCTCGCCCCAAAATCTACAGACAGTATATAAGAATCAGACGATGACCATTTGTATATTTGCTGTTTACTGCGGTCATATACCACCACTTCGCCCAGGTAGCGCCCGGAACTGGTGGCCAGCGCCACGTTGCCATTACTGTCTACATCGCCGTCGATAATGGTCTGTTCCAGCGTTTTTTGATAGATCTGGGCGGTCTTGGAGTAGAGGGCAAAGGTCTTGCCGCCACGGCCAAATAGCAGCGAGTTGCTGCCGCTGGTCTGGATAGCGCAGTCATCCAGGTTGTGGGGCGTGTTTTTCACCTGTTTGCCCGAGCGGTTATAGGTGATGATATCGGTGTCGGTGATCAGGTTGAGCGAGCCGCTGCCGGCGGCGATATCGCGCGGCACACCGCCGTCGAGCTCCAGCGGAAAACCGGGGCCCGATTGCCAGCTGGCGGTGAAATTTTGCCAGGTGGTGGAGATATTTTCGACGGTGAGATGCTGGCGATTAAAATAGAGCACCGCCACCAGGATCAGCAGCAGGGCCAGAGCGCCCATTTTGCGCAGCTGTTTTTTGCGGTGTTTGCGGCGGCGGGCCACCTCGATATCAGAGAGCGTTGCCATGCTGGTCCCCCTTTATGGGTCAGAGTGTTGTCGGGTGCGGTGCTAGGGCCGGATATCGGGATAAAACACCCGATTGAGGTAGAGGCCCCGGGCGGGAGCGGTATGGCCGGCCAGCGACCGGTCGCCACTATTTAAAATGGTATCGATACGGTGATGGACGGTACCGGTGCCCAGACCGATGAGCGTACCCACCATGATGCGCACCATGTTGTACAAAAAGCCGTCGGCCCGCACCGTGAAGGTGACCAGGTCGCCACAGCGCTGTACCGAAAAATGGCTGACGGTGCGGGTGGTGTTTTGCTGGTCGGTCTTCTGCGAGCAGAAGGCGCGAAAGTCGTGGGTGCCCACCAGCTGCTGGGCCTGCCGGTGCAGGTCGTCGGCATTTAGGCCAAACCCGCGCACATAGCTGAGCTCCTCGTAAAACGGACTGCCAAAGCGGGTGTCGAGCAATTTGTAGACATACTCTTTTTCGCTGCAGCTGTAGCGGGCGTGAAAGTCGTCGGGCACCTGCTGTGCCCGATAGACCGAGATATCGCCCGGCAGGTGGGCGTTGAGCGCCAGCGGGATCTTGCGGACAGGCATGGGCGACTCGGTGCGGAAGTTGAGACAGTACATGTTGGCATGTACCCCCGCATCGGTGCGGGAGCAGCCCTTGATGTCGTACCGCTGGTGGTAGACAGCCTGAATGGCATCCTGTACCACCTGGGTGACCGAGAGCGCATTTTTTTGCACCTGGGAACCGTGGTAGCGGGTGCCTTTATAGCTGAGCGTGAGCAGGATATTGCGCATGGGTGCTCCTTTGCCGGATCTGACTATACAAAAGGTATATTTATTTAAAAATATACACAAAGTGGGTCGAACACGACTCCTTTTTGCCGAAAAAACATGTTTTTTGATGTTTCACTTTTACAGCGGCAGATAATTGCACAGGATGATGCCGGCACAGATGAGTGCCATGACCGCTGTGGCCGCCAGGTCTACCCCGCCCATATGCAGCTGTCGCATGCGGGTGCGTCCCTCACCGCCCCGGTAGCAGCGGCACTCCATAGCCAGAGCCAGCTCGTCGGCGCGGCGGAAAGAGGAGACGAAAAGCGGGATGAGAATGGGCACCAGCGCCTTGACCCGCTTGATGAGCCCGCCGGTCTCCATATCGGCGCCGCGGGATTTTTGGGCCGACATGATCTTGTCGGTCTCCTCTACCAGGGTGGGGATAAAGCGCAGGGTGATGGTCATCATCATGGCCAGCTCGTGTACCGGAAAGTGCAGCTTGGCCAGCGGCGCCAGCAGCCGCTCCAGCCCGTCGGTAAGGGCTATGGGCGAGGTGGTATAGGTCAGCAGCGAGGTGCCGGCGATGAGGCAGATGATACGCACGCTCATGATGGCGGCAAAGTACAGCCCCTGCTGGGTGATGCGGAAGATCCACCAGTGCCACAGCACGTCGCCGCTGATGAAAAACATGTTGAGTATACCGGTGAACAGTACCAGCGGAATGACTGGTTTTAGGCTGCGCAAAATGACCTTGAGCCCGATGTGCGCCAGTTTGTAGCAGAGCACCAGCAGCCCGATGGCCAGCAGATAGCCGGGCAGGCTGTCGGTCAAAAAGAGGACCACGATGTAGGCGATGGTGAGCACCAGTTTGGTGCGGGGGTCCATGCGGTGCAGCGCCGAGTGGCCGGTAAAGTACTGGCCGATGGTGATATCGCGGATCACGGCTTCCCCCCCTCTCTGCCCTGCAGCAGTTTTTGGATCTCGCGCATGCCCTGCTCTACACTGTAGACATTGCGGGGCACCGGATAGCCCCGGTCGGCCAGCTGGATAAAGATCTGGGTGATCTGCGGGATGGACAGGCCGATCTGCCGGATCTGCTGGGCATGGGAGAACACCGCCTGTACCGTGTCGTACATGAGCACGCCGGTATCACTCATCACCAGCACTTTAGAGGCGAATTTTGCCACGTCTTCCATGCTGTGTGAGACCAGCAGGATGGTGTTTTTCTTCTCTTGGTGATAGCGGGTGATGAGCTTTAAGATGGTGTCGCGGCCCCGGGGATCAAGCCCGGCGGTGGGCTCGTCCAAAATGAGGATCTTGGGCTCCATGGCCAGCACGCCGGCAATGGCCGCCCGCCGCTTTTGCCCGCCCGACAGCTCGAAGGGGGACTTTTGCAGGTCGGCCGGCGAGAGCTCCACCGCCTCGGCGGCCTGCTTGACGCGACTGTCGATCTCGCTGTCTGAAAGGTCCATGTTGCCCGGGCCAAAGGCGATATCCTTGTATACCGTCTCCTCGAAGAGCTGGTATTCGGGGTACTGGAACACCAGGCCCACGTCAAAGCGCACCTGGCGTATCTGCTCTTTATGTGCCCAGATATCGCGGCCGTCGATATACACCTTGCCCGAGGTGGGGCGCAGCAGGCCGTTTAAGTGCTGGATAAGGGTGGATTTGCCGCTGCCGGTATGGCCGATGACCCCGACGAACGCGCCCTCCTCGATCTCGATATTGATGTCTTTGATGGCGGTGGTCTGGGTGGGCAGGCCGGCGTTGTAGATATAGGTGAGATCTGTTGTTTTGATGATAGCCAAATTCTATGCCTCCAACAGGTGGGCCAGTGCGGTGACGCAGTCGTCTACCGTAAGGATATCGTAGGGCAGCTCTACCCCCTGCCGCCGCAGCTGAAAAGCCAGCTCGGACGGCTGGGGCACATCCAGCCCGATCGCCTGCAGTTCGGTGACGCGGGAGAACACCCGCTGGGGGATATCGTCCATGACCACGGCCCCGTCGTCCATCACCAGCACCCGGTCGGCCTGGGCGGCTTCGTCCATGTAGTGGGTAATGAGCACCACCGTCATGCCCAGCTCGCGGTTGAGGGTGCGGATGGTGGCCAGTATGCGCCGGCGGCCGTGGGGGTCGAGCATGGCGGTGGGCTCGTCGAGCACGATGCAGCGCGGCTGCATGGCCAAGATACCGGCGATGGCCACCCGCTGTTTTTGCCCGCCCGACAGCTGATAGGTAGCCTGCTGGCGATATTTTTGCATATTGACGGTCTCGAGCGCCCAGTCGACCCGGCGGCGTATCTCGGCGGGGGGAACGCCCATGTTCTCGGGGGCGAAAGCCACATCCTCCTCGACGATGGTGGCCACGATCTGGTTGTCTGGGTTTTGAAATACCATCCCTACGATCTGGCGGATATCGAAGATGCGGTCGTCGTCGCGGGTGTCGATGCCGTCGATGAGCACCTGCCCCGACTCGGGCACCAGGATGCCGTTGAGGTGCTTGGCCAGCGTGGATTTGCCACAGCCGTTGTGCCCCAGCACAGCCAAAAATTGGCCCTCGGGCACCTCTAAGCTGACCCCGCGCAGCGCCCGGTGGGGTGGCAGCGACTCGTCGCTGGACTGGTAGGAAAACACCAGGTCTTTTACCTGTATGATCGGCTCTTTCACGCGGCTACTCACCTCCCAGCCAGATCGCGGTGTTGCCGCAGGGCAGGGCCAGCCCGGTGTGCTGCACCGGCAGGCCGATCTCGTCAGCGCTTATCTGTCCGCCGAAGCGCGGCTTTACAGTAACCCCCAAAATATGCGCCATCACCGAGGGGGACAGCCCGGTAGTGTAGGAATTGATGGCGAAAAACAGCGGCTCTTTAGACAGCACCCCGGCACACAGCAACACCAGATCGTAGATCGAGTCCTCCAGCTTCCACACCTCGCCGCCGGGGCCGCGCCCATAGGAAGGTGGGTCCATGATGACGGCGTCGTAAAAGCTCTGGCGCCGTATCTCGCGGGCGACAAACTTCTCACAGTCGTCGACGATCCAGCGGATGGGCCGCTCCTGCAGGCCAGATAGGTCCGCGTTCTCCCGTGACCAGGCCACCATTCCTTTGGAGGCATCTACGTGGCAGACGCTGGCGCCGGCAGCGGCGCAGGCCAGCGTGGCTCCGCCGGTATAGGCAAACAAGTTGAGCACCCGGATGGGGCGGCCGGCCCGCTCGATGAGCTGGGCGTACAGGTCCCAGTTGACCGCCTGCTCGGGAAATAAGCCGGTGTGTTTAAAGCCGGTGGGAGATATTTTAAAGGTCAGGTCGCGATAGCGTATCCGCCAGCTGTCGGGGAACTTTTTAAACTTCTCCCAGCTGCCGCCCCCCGACTTTGAGCGGTGATACCTGGCCTCGGCCCGGCCCCAGAGCGAGGTGTCTTTTTGGGTATTCCAGATGATCTGCGGGTCGGGCCGCACCAGGATGCGGTCGCCCCAGCGCTCCAGCTTTTCGCCGGCCGAGGTGTCGAGTATCTGGTAGTCCTGCCAGTGCTGTGCCAATCTCATGGGTCTATAAACGCTCCTCTATCTTGTCGGCGATCTGCTGGGCGATGCCCTCGATCTGTGCCTGATCCTTGCCCTCGAGCATCACCCGCACCAGCGGTTCGGTGCCCGAAGCACGCACCAGGATACGGCCGCTGTCTCCCAGTGCCACCTCGTGGCGGGCGATCTCGGCCAGCACGGCGCTGTCTTGCAGCACTGTTTTTTTGTCGTTGGGAACTGTGAGGTTTTTGAGCACTTGGGGGTATACATTCATGATCGACGCCAACTGCGAGGCTTTTTTGCCCGAGCTCGCCAGCACCTGGATGAGTTGAGCGCCGGAGAGCTGGCCGTCGCCGGTGGTGGCGTGGTCTAAAAAGATGATGTGACCCGACTGCTCACCGCCGATGTTATAGCCCTTGTCGCGCATCTCCTCCAACACATAGCGGTCGCCCACGGTGGTGACGGCGGTGGCGATACCGCTGTTTTTGGCAAACTCGAAAAAGCCCATATTGGTCATGACGGTGATGACGGCGGTATCCCGCTTGAGCGCACCGCACTCTTTTAAGTGGGCGGCAAAGATGGCGATCATCTTGTCGCCGTCGATGAGCTGGCCGTTTTCATCTACCGCCAGGCAGCGGTCGGCGTCGCCGTCGAAAGCCAGGCCCAGGTCACAGCCGTTTTCGACCACAAAGTCGCACAGCCCCTGGATGTGGGTGGAGCCGCACTGGTCGTTGATGTTGGTGCCGTCGGGGCTGTCGGCCATAAACAGGCAGGTCGCCCCCAGCCGGCCAAACAGCTGGCGGGCGGTGGCGCTGGCGCTGCCGTTGGCGCAGTCGAAGGCCACCTTTAGGCCCGAGGCGTCGCAGTTTACCGTGTCGAGGATGTGGGCGATGTAATCTTCTGCCGCCGTCTCGGCCCGGTGGACCTGTCCCAGCTGGGTGCCGGTCTTGAGGGCGATTTCCTCGGGGTGGTCGATGTGGTGCTCGATCTCCTCCTCGATGGCGTCGGGCAGTTTAAAACCGTGGCTGTCGAAGATCTTTATGCCGTTAAACTGTACCGGGTTGTGGGAGGCCGAGATCATGATGCCGGCATCGGCCCCGTAGAGGCTGACCAGATAGGCCACCGCCGGGGTGGGCACCACACCCAGCAGGTGCACGTCGGCCCCCACCGAGCAGAGCCCGGCGCAGAGAGCTCCCTCCAGCATGTCGCCGGAGATGCGGGTGTCTTTGCCGATGATGATCTTGGCCTTTTTGTGGGTGTGCTCGGTGAGCACAGTGGCGGCGGCGCGGCCAATGGCCATGGCCAGCTCGCAGCCCAGGTCCTCGTTGGCGACGCCGCGGGCGCCGTCGGTCCCAAAGTATTTACCCATTTGTTTCAGATCCTTCCAAAATGCAGATTTGTGCGGCGAGGACCGGCAGCGGCCGGTACCTTGCCCGCGGTGTGGCCGAGCGCCGAGCACAGGCCCAGCACATCTGGTACAGTATATGGCACGCCCGGGCGCTTTAGCGGCGGGCGCCGAGTTTTACTTAGAGATCAAACGACTGCTGGCCCGGCGGCGGGGCGACCATCTCCTGCGGCAGCGGATAGCCCATATGGGCATAGGCCTTGGGGGTGGCGCAGCGGCCGCGGGGAGTGCGGTTCAAAAAGCCCAGCTGGATGAGAAACGGCTCGCAGACATCCTCGATGGTGACCGACTCCTCGCCCATGGCGGCGGCGATGGTCTCGAGCCCCACCGGGCCGCCGCCGTAATTTTGGATGATGACCTCGAGCACCTTTTTGTCGTTTTGATCGAGGCCCAGCTCGTCGATCTCCAGCCGGTCCAGCGCCTCGCGGGCGATGTCGAGGGTGATGACCCCATCGCCCATTACCTGGGCAAAATCGCGCACCCGCTTGAGCAGCCGGTTGGCGATACGGGGGGTGCCGCGGGAGCGGCGGGCCAGCTCCAGGGCGCCTTCGGGGTCGCAGGGGATCTCCATAATGCCGGCCGAGCGGCTGACGATCTTGGCCAGCTCTTTATCGGTGTACATCTCCAGCCGCGACACCACGCCAAAGCGGTCGCGCAGCGGGGCCGACAGCTGCCCGGCCCGGGTGGTGGCGCCGATGAGCGTAAAGGGGGGCAAGTCGATGCGGATGGAGCGGGCCGAGGGCCCCTTGCCGACGATGATATCCAGCGCGTAGTCCTCCATGGCCGGGTAGAGCACCTCCTCCACGCTGCGGTTGAGGCGGTGGATCTCGTCGATAAAGAGGATGTCCTGCGCGGTGAGGTTGGTCAGCAGCGCCGCCAGATCGCCGGGCTTTTCGATAGCCGGGCCGGAGGTGATGCGGATGTTGACGTGCATCTCGTTGGCGACGATACAGGCCAGCGTGGTCTTTCCCAGACCCGGCGGGCCGTAGAGCAGCAGGTGATCCAGCGGTTCGCCCCGCTTTTTGGCGGCCTCTATAAAGATGGAGAGGTTCTCCTTGGCTTTGGACTGACCGATATACTCCTCCAGTGTGCGGGGGCGCAGACCGGTCTCCACCTCGGCGTCCTCGGCGGTGTAGTCGGGGGTGACCATGCGGTTTTCAAAGTCCATATCCATATCAAAGCGCTCGAGCATCGGTCTACCTCCCCGCCAGGGCTTTTAGCGCCCCCTTGATGAGCTCCTCCACGTCGGCTTCCGGGTCGAGCTTAGCCAGCGCCACCGCCGCCTCTGACTGGGTGTAGCCCAGGGCCAGCAGTGCGTCGATCGCGTCGCCCATAGCCCCGGTGCTGGCAGCAGCCGCCTGCCCCACCGCCGAAAGCTCGGCCCCGCCGGCTTGGCCCAGATCCAGCTTTTGCACCTTGTCTTTGAGCTCGTTGACGATACGGCCGGCGATCTTGGGGCCGATATGGGGGCAGGTGGTGAGGGTCTTGGTGTCGCCGCTGGCAATGCACAGCGCAATGCGGTCGGGGGTGTAAGAGGAGAGCATAGAGAGCCCAAACTTGGGCCCCACCCCCGATACCGAGGTGAGCAGCTTAAAGCACTCCAGCTCCTGCAGCGTAGAGAAGCCGTAGAGGTCCAGGGCGTCTTCTTTTACATCTAAAAAGGTGTAGAGCAGCACCTTTTGCCCGGTAGCCGGCAGGCCGGCGATGGTATTTAGGGTACACAGGCAGCGAAAGCCCACCCCGCCGCAGTCGATGACGGCGATCTTCTGGTCTTTGTACTGCAAAATGCCGTTAAGGCTGTATAACATGATGGCGGCCTCGTTTCTATTTGATAAAGGTCACAGGCGCTGGCTGAAATAGCGGTCGGCCAGCAGCGAACCGGCGGTGTGGGCGTGGCAGATGGCAATAGCCAGCGCGTCGGCGGTGTCGTCCGGCTTGGGGACGGCGCGCAGATTTAAAAGTGAGCGGGTCATCTCTTGCACCTGGCTCTTGACGGCTTTGCCGTAGCCCACCACCGCCTGTTTTACCTGCATGGGGTTATACTCGTACACCGGTACCCCCGCCTGGGTGGCGGCCAGCAAAATGACGCCCCTGGCCTGGGCCACGGCGATACCAGTGGTCTTATTATTGGTAAAAAACAGTTTTTCCACCGCCATAGCTTGGGGGTGGTGCAGGTCGAGGAGCTGCTGCATATCTGTGTAGATCTGCCCCAGGCGCGAGCAGAACTCGGTGTGGGCGGGAGTGGTGATGGCGCCGTAGTCCAGCGTGGTAAAGCGGTTGGCGGTAAAGTCGATCACGCCGTAGCCTACAATGGCGTAGCCCGGGTCGATACCCAGTATTTTCACGCGCCGACCTCCCCCTTCTTTGCCGCAGCTACTCCTCCGGCGGCCAACTGCCGCCACCGAGCCACATATCTTAAGACGTAAGCGAAGTTATTATACCACAACTGGCCCCTGCAAACAACCGTTTGCCGCAGCCGGTCGCGGTAGTTGCAGCCGCCGGTATACGTGCCAAACGCGGGTGTCTACCGCTGCTTTATAGCGGTCGTTTACCGGGCCGGGGCAGGTAGGCGGCGCATGTGCGGACCGGTGCCGGCGCGGCTGGCGACCGGCGGCAAAGCGCTGCTGCACCCCCATCCTGTCCACCGCCATCGATACACGGTCTTACCGCGGCGGCGGAGCTCTTATTGCCGGGCCGGCCGCTGTCGGTCAAAAAAATTGAAAAAAACCGAAAAAAGGACTTGCATTTTAAATGGGCCTGTACTATAATCTTAGTCACAGAGCAAGTGTGGTTTGTCACAAAAACAGATTTGTTCTTTTTTATTTGATATGGACAATTAACTCAGCTGGTAGAGTGTCTGCTTGACGTGCAGGAAGTCAGGGGTTCAAGTCCCTTATTGTCCACCAGGGGTGCTGTTCCTGCAATAGCGGGGGCGGCATTTTTTATGCCGAAATAACGGAGCGTGGTCGCAGCCATGCTCCGTTTTTTGTTTTGCACTACACGGGCGGCACAAACAGGGGATGCCGCGGGCGGATCTCCCCTATTCTTTTACCAGATACCCCATGCCGCCATTCACAGTGACACGCCCGGCCGCGATCTGCACAAATATTTCTGTGCGGCTGTGCAGCGCGGCGCTGTACACTGCCATAGACGGGTATCCTTACATTTTTTTACTCTTGACGGCTGGGCGGGCACGTGTTACAGTGGAGCAGTAGTAAGTACTACTGCATACTTGTTATACAGAATAGAGAGGGACTGTGCCGATTGGAAAACCTGACCGAAATGCTCAAAGGTGTACTGGAGGGCTGTGTGCTCGAGATCATCAGCCACGGACAGACTTACGGCTACGCGATCACCCAGGAACTCGTCCAGCTGGGCTTTACCGAAGTCGTGGCGGGGACGGTGTACACCATCCTGCTACGTCTGGAAAAAAATGCGCTTGTCGAGGTGGTGAAAAAGCCGTCGGCCAAGGGACCGCCACGCAAGTTTTTTACCCTCAACGATGCCGGACACAGGGAGCTGGAGCGGTTTTGGCAAAGGTGGGCGTTCGTCGCCGCACGGCTCGACCAGCTCAGAAAGAGAGATGTATGAATTTTTGGGATAAGATAACCGGCGCCGATATGACCCGGGAGATGGCGCTGTTTGAGGGGCGTGCCCAGGCATTGCCGGCTGACCTGCGCGCGGCGTGGGAGGAGATACGCCTGCAGCTGTGGCACCACGCCGACCTGACTGGCCGCAACCTGATGCCACTCTTTAACGGTGCCCTGGGCCTGCTGGAAGAGGCGGCAGCCGACGGACAGAGCGCCCGGGAGGTGTTGGGCGGCGACATAGAGGGCTTTTGTGCGGCACTGGCCGGTGAAGAAGGCGCCCACACCGCCCGCGACAAGTGGCGGAGGCAGCTTAGCCGCAACGTAGCCAAAAAATTGGGCCGATAAGGAGGGCCGTATGCACCTAAAACAGATCATAGAGGAAAAGAGAGCCTGGCGGGCGCACATGGCCCGGGTAAAAGCGCTGCCAGAGGACTACCAGCTGGTGTATCGCGAGATACAAAAATACATTTTCAAAGCGGGCCCGGTCGAACCGAACGCCAGTATAGACCTGCTGGCAGAGATCGTCCAACTGTTTTGGGAGGGGGCGGCGGCGGGCCGCACGGTTTTGGAAGTGACCGGAGACGACGTGGCAGCTTTTTGCGACGCGCTGATCGACTAAATATACTTATAAAGATAAAAAGGAGCTGTGCTTTTGCAGTATTACAATATGCTGGATATTGTGCGCTGACCGGGAGGTCAGCGCCCTGACAGCGGGCAAGGCCTCCCCCAAAGGATTGATATTTCACCTTTAGGAGGCGCATCCCATGAATCGGGAAAATAAAAGAAAATCATTTGACAGAGGATATTATAAGACACACCGCTGCTGCGAGACGTTTACCTGTAAGGTGTGCGGGCGGCTGGTGGTGCCGGCCGACGCCGGCAGCGAGCACCGCAACCACTGCCCCAACTGCCTGAGCAGTTTGCACCTGGACGACCAGCCCGGCGACCGGGCCGCCGACTGCGGCGGTATTATGGAGCCAGTGGCGGTATGGGTGCGCAGGAGCGGCGAGTGGGCCATCATCCACCGCTGCCGCCGCTGTGGCGCGCTGCACTCGAACCGCATCGCCGCCGACGATAACCCGGCCAAGCTGATGTCTATTGCCATGCGGCCGGTGGTGCTGCCGCCTTTTCCGCTGGAAAAGGTGGACGAGATGACCGCCCTGATGGGTGGCGACGAGCCGTAAAGCGGCTAAAAGAGCCCCCTGCCAACATCTAGCCAGCCGCCCAGCAGCGCTTTAGCACTGCTGGGCGGCTCTTTTTTGGGAATTTTTGCCCCAATAAGACCTGTATGGAGCGCAATACAGCCCGGTACCAGTAGCCGAGGCAGGTATTTCATTTTGCCGCCGTCTGTAGTAAACTGAAAAAAATGTGTGGTCGCCACCGCGGCAGAGGGAGGGCAATAAGTGGAAGGTGTTGGGAGAGGTAAGGTGCGGTTGCTGGCGCACAGCACTGCCTGGGACGAAGAGTTTGCGCAGGTAAAGGCGGAAATCGAGGCGGCGTGGGGACCGGCGGTACTGGATATCCAGCATGTGGGCAGCACGGCGATCAGCAGTATCTGCGCCAAGCCCATACTGGATGTAGCCGTAAGACTGGCCGACATAGAGGCCATGGATATCGCGGCTTTGACGGTACGCGGATACGAGCACTGCGGCCCCCAGTTTGGCCGCGACAGCTACCACCTGTTCGTTTTGCGGGGCGGCGACGGCCGCTCGCTGCGGCACATTCACTGTTACGACCGGCGGGAAGAGGAATTTTTTCAGCTGGTGGGATTTCGGGACTATCTCAACGCCCACCCCGACACGGCGGTGCAGTACGAGAAACTAAAGCGGGAATTGGCGCAGCGCTGGCCAGACGACCGGGTGCAGTACACGGCGGGCAAGGCGGCGTTTATCGCTGCGGTGTACGCGCGACTGGGACCCAGACAGCCCTGTGGCGACAGCGAGCCGAAAAATAGCTTTTAAAGGAGGAGCCGCAGCGCGCACTGTGCGCGCCGCGGCCCTTTTTCTGTACTGTATAGAAACGGTGCTGCCGGGGCGGCCCGCTCACCAGGTGAGGGTGAGCTCGTCCACCCGGCCGCAGGGGGCAAACCCCACATTTTGGTAGGCCCTGTTGGAGGACGGATTGGCCAGATCGGTATACAGGCAAGGGATCTTGCCATCGGCCAAGATATTTTGGGCGATGTGGTACACCAGCGCCGCGGCAAAGCCCCCGCCCCGATAGGCGGGCATGGTATACACCCCGCCGATAGCCACGAACTGGTCGGTGTCGCGCTTGCGCTCGGCCACGGCAGCGATAAGCCCGCTGGGGCGGCGGATGATGTAAAAGCGGCCGCTCTCGATGCAGCGGGCGGCGGCCTGCTTGAGGTCGCCAGTGTGGCGCAGCTCGCCGAAACAGTCGATATCGAAGTTGCGCAGGTAGTCGGCCAGCTGGGACTCGTCGCCGGGGACCGGCTGGGTGATGGGCAGGTCGCGGTTTTTGGGCGGCACCGGCTGCGGGCAGTGAAAGCTCTGCATCTGCACTGTGCTGGCCACCGCCCCTTTTTGACCGCCAAAGCGCGCGGAGAGCGCGGCGGCAATTGCTGGCTTGGCCACGAATTGAGCCCTGTTTTGCCCGTCAAATAAACCGCTGCAACAGTCGATGACGGCCGGGACGGCGCTCTGGGGGATGGCGTCGTCGGTCCACACCCAGGCCGGGTAGTGGGGACTGGACATGCCCACCACCGCCCAGCGGCCGTCGCTCGCCAGATACAGCGGCTGCTGGCGGATGACCTCCATCAGGCTAAAAGAAACTTTGTCTTTTTGATAGGCGGCGGTGGAGAACAGCGGGTGGTCGGCGGGGACAGGTTTCAGCACGGTGATCCCTCCTCTGGTGTTGAGCCGGCATAACAGAGACCGGACAAAATGGTTTTTACCAGTATAGCACAAATATAGCGCGGCGGCCAAAAACAGCAACACCGGGCCGGGCGACAGCGCCCTCAAAAACGCTCGCTACTGCGGCGGCGCGTCGATGGCGTACAGGTAGTGGCGCATATCGCCGGCATAGTAGCGGGTGGTAAAGGTCTGGCGGCAGGTCATGCCCAGCGCCTGGGCCACCCGCAGCGAGGGCTGGTTGTCGCACTTGATGATGGCGTGCACCCGTGTGGCCCCCAGCTGGCAAAAGGCGTACTGCACGCAGCTGGCGGCCGCCTCGCGGGCATAGCCCCGGTGCCAGTACCGCTTTTTGAGCAGATAGCCCACCTCCAGCACCTGCCGGCCCAGACAGGGCTGTAGGGTGAGGCCGACCTGGCCCACCACGTGGCCGCTCTGTTTTTCTACCGCTGCCCACAGGCCAAAGCCGTGCTGGCGGTAGCGTTGCTGCTGCCGGTCGAGCCACTGCTGCACATCGGCATCTTGAAAGTGGTGACCGTAGGCGTACATCACCTGGTCATCCTGCAGTATTTGGGCCAGGTCCTCCCAGTCGTTCTGGGTCAGGGGGCGCAGAATCAGGCGCGGGGTGGTGCGTATAAAGCCCATCGTCATCCTCCTTTTTTGGGTTTTTGACGGCGCGAGCCGCAGGGGCAAACTGGCCCCTGCGGCTCATCGGCGCACAGCTGCGCACCACCGGATCGGGCGGCGGCAGCTGCTTTTAAATTGTAAACAAATTGTAAAAACGGGCTATTTTCGGATGATCTGTACCCCGTCGGCGGTATCTTTTAAAGTGATGCCCATGGCCGCCAGCTGATCGCGTATGGCGTCGGCGGTGGCGAAGTCGCGGTCTTTGCGGGCCTGCTGCCGCTTTTCGACCAGCGCCTCGATGTCGTCATCCACCTCGTTTTTTTGGCGGTTGTAGCACAGGCCCAGCACGTCGGTGAGCACATCGAAGGTTTCAGCCGCCCGCTCGAGCGACGGCCGGCTGGGTTTTTGCGCGCCGTTTACAGCCATGTTGATATCTTTGACCAGCTCGAAGATGGCGCCGATGGCGTCGGCGGTGTTGAGGTCGTCGGCCATGGCGGCATCGAATTTTTCTTTGGCGGCGGCAGCCGACTGGGTGAGACTCTCGTCGCCGCTGTCGGCGGCTGTCTGCAGGGCGAAATCCAGCTCGTCACGGCAGTTATAAAGCCGCTGCAGGGCACTCACCGACTGCTGGATGACCTCCTGCGAGTAGTTGATAGGGCTGCGGTAATGGGCGGCGATCATCATAAAGCGGATGGGCTCGTAGCCGTAGACCTCGGCGATCTCGCGCACGGTGAAAAAGTTGCCCAGCGACTTGGACATTTTGCGGTTGTCGATGTTGATGTAGCCGTTGTGCATCCAGTAGTGGGCGAAATCGCAGCCGTTGGCGCACTCGGACTGGGCGATCTCGTTTTCGTGGTGGGGGAAGATGAGGTCCTGCCCGCCGCAGTGGATGTCGATGGTGTCGCCCAGGTAGTTTTTAGCCATGGCCGAGCACTCGATATGCCAGCCGGGGCGGCCGTTGCTAAAGGGGGACTCCCAGTAGGGCTCCCCTTCTTTGGCCGCCTTCCAGAGGGCAAAATCCACGGGGTCCTCTTTGATCTCGCCCACCGAGATGCGGGCGCCGGCCTCCAGGTCCTCCAGCGGCTGGTGGGAGAGCTTGCCGTACTCGGCAAATTTCTGCGCCCGGAAGTAGACGTCGCCGTTAGAGGCCACGTAGGCGTAGCCCTTTTCGATGAGCGCCGAGACCAGATCGATGATGTTCTGGATATTCTCGGTGGCTTTGGGGTGATAGGTCGCCTCGCGCACATTGAGGCCGGTGGCATCGGTCTTGTACTCGGCGATGTACCGCTCGGATATCTCGGCGAAGGTCTTGCCCTCTTCGCCTGCTTTTTTGATGATCTTGTCGTCGATATCGGTGAAGTTTTGCACAAAGGTGACCTGGTAGCCGGCGTACTCCAGGTAGCGGCGCAGCGTATCGAACACGCAGATGGGCCGGGCGTTGCCGATGTGGATGTAGTTGTACACGGTGGGGCCGCAGGCGTAGATCTTGACTTTGCCGGGCTCGATGGGCACCAGTTCCTCTTTTTGGCGGGTGAGCGTGTTGAATATCTTCACAGAAAAAACTCCTTTCGCATACCGGGCGGGCGGCCCGGAGCGCTGTAACTTTACGCGGACAGGATAAAAAACGCCCCCATGCAGCTCTGGCTGGCTGCACGAAGGCGACAGGGTACTACCGCGGTTCCACTTCGGTTTATCTCTCTATAAAATCGGCGGTAACGGGCCGGGGCCGGACCCGCATACTGACCACCGGAAGGCGGCGTTGGGCGGGCCTGCTGGCGGGGGCACTTGGCCCGGGCCGCACAGGGGGCGCTCGCAGCCGGTGGCGGCCCCTCTCTGTACTGTGCGGCGGTCGGGTTACTCTTCCCGCGTTTTGGCAGTTCGTCGCTCTAAAAGCAGAGCTATTTAGTGTGTATTTTAGGATAGCACAAAGTGCGCAAAAAGGCAACCGTCAAAAGCGGTCACTGCAGGCCGAAATACTCCTCGAGCGTTTGGCCGCTCTGCCACAGGGCGGCAGCCAGATCGGGGCCCACATAGCGGTAGTGCCAGGGCTCGTAGGCGTACTGGGTGACGAGCACCTTATCGGGCAGGTAGCGCAACACGAAGCCGTAGCGGTGGGCGTTTTGCGCCAGCCACCGGCCCTGGGCGCTCTCGGCAAAGTCGTCGGCACAGGTCATGTTGTAGCCGATGTCGATAGCCAGGCCCAGCTCGTGTTCGGAGCGGCGGGGGTAGGCGCTGTACATGGCGGCGTTTTGCACGTCGCTGGCGCGGTAGTTAAAGTAGAGCCTGTTTTGGGTGGCCTGGGAGCGGTAGGCCGAAAAGCCGATAAGCGTAAGGCCCTGCTCTTTGGCGGCCTGCTGCATCTGTTCCCAGGCGGCGGCTGCCGGGGCGCGCAGATAGCCGGCACCGGCGCCGTTGGTGGTAATAGACACCAGGTCATTCGGCTCCCACCCGTCGGGCAGCGCGCGGTATTTGTTGACCACCGCGGTGACCGAATCGGGGTCGGAGATGACGGTGGGGGTGATGCTGGTGGGCTCGACGATGCCGTTTTCGTAGGTGATGGGGCCGGCGGTACCGCCGCCGCTGCCAGCGTCGCTGCCGCCGGTGGGGACGGCGGGTGCGGCCGCGACTGTGAAGGTGACGGTGTGGGTGGCACGGTTGCCGGCGGAGTCGGTGGCGGTGTAGACCACCGGGTAGTCGCCAGGGGTGGCGGCATCCACCTGACCGCTGTAGGTGATGCCGGCGCTGAGGTCGCCGTCTACGTCATCGCTGGCGGTGAGGCCGATGGCCGCGGCGGACAGATCCATCTCGGGGCCGGTGTAGGCTATCGTGTCGGGGCCAGAAAACTGGGGCGCCAGATCGTCGACATAGTGTACAGTGAGGGTAAAGCGGCCACTTATCCCCAGCAGATTTTTTACCCGGTAGACGATCTTGTGGTCGCCGGGCGCGCTGGGGGCGGCGCTCTCGTCGCCGGTGATGGCGCCGGTCAGGTCGCGGCCCAGGCCGTCTTTGGCGGTGATCTTTTTGGGTACAAAGCTGCCGCGCTGCTGCCAGGATACGGTCTCGCTGACGCTGGTGCCGGTGTGCCCCCCGTAGGTAAACACCGGCTTTTTGGCCGCCAGCAGCAAAAACAGCGCCACCGCCGCCAGCAACAGCGCCGCCGCGGCGATGAACACCACTCTCTTTTTGCGGGTCATGAAACCACCTCTTCCACTTTTCTGTCGTGTTCTATGATCCTTACAGCCCGTGCATGCAGGCCAGAAGTTTCCCATGCATCTCTGTATACGTACTGTAGGTCGCTCCTATTTTTAGCAATGAGGAAAGCGATATACTCTTTTGCATACCCGCCTTTTCGTTTAGGATGCGGGTCGGCAGCAGATAAAAGTCCCACTGCCGCAGATCCAGTGGGTCGGCTGTCTCTTGTTCCCGGTGCTTGTAGACACAAAATACGTAGATATCCGCCTGCCGCGCTCTGGTCGTACCGTACACGTTGGTAGTGCTGTCCCACCCCAGAGTGGGGCGGATGCCAAACACCAGTTTGGAGGCCGCCTTTTGCCCCCAAGACTGCAGATAGCCCGAAGTTTTTACCTTTATGGTAAAAAGCCCTCTTTGGTGACCAGGTCGTACCGGTCCCACGCGATGCGCGTGCCGCCGTGTACGCCCAGTGCACAGGCGACGATATACTCTGCCAGTATGCCCCGCTCGGTATTGGTCAGCAGGTCAGAGTGGGCCCAGCGCCAAAAGTCGGCCAGGCGCGCCACCTCCCCGCCCCTGCTGTCTCTGAGCGGCTCGGCGCCGCTGCGAGCCGGCGGCTGCACGGCGGGGTACAGGAACTCTCTCATCGGGCATCTGCTCCTTTTTATAAGGGGGCCGGCAGCCGCTGGGCACTTGATCGCCCGCGCGCCCAGCGCCGGTAAAAGCGGGCGGCATCTTGGCCCCGACACGGCAAAAAGGCGCCGCAGAGCAGCGCCTTTTTCACTATTTGATGGTGTTTATGTACTGCAGGTTGTCGACCAGGTACTTGCCGCCGGAGATGGCGGTGACCGCGGCGATGACCCACATGCCGACGTTCGAGATGAGCGGCACATCCAGCGACTGGGCGATGCCAAAATCCTGCAGCGCCAGCAGCAGCAGCACGCCGATGATGACGATGAGCTGGATGACCGTTTTTACCTTGCCCCAAATATTGGCGGCGATGACGTTGCCCTCGCCCACCGCCACCAGGCGGATGGCGCTGACCATAAATTCGCGGCCGATGACGATGAGAACCGCCACGCTGGAGGAGAGGCCCATCTCGATAAAGCAGATCATGGCCGAGGTGACCAGCATCTTATCGGCCAGCGGGTCTAAAAACTTGCCAAAGGTGGTGACCTGGTTATGCTTGCGGGCCAGCTGGCCGTCGAGCATGTCGGTCAGCGAGGCGACGGTGAAGATGACCAGGGCGATGAGATAGCTGGCCGGTATATCGCTGATGAGCAGCGCCGCCACAAAAAACGGCACCAGTACCATGCGCAGCACGGTGAGTTTGTTGGGTGTGTTCATGTCGGTTCCTCCCCTATGCGTCGTCTGCGGCCAGATGGCCGTACAGGTCAAAATCGTCGGCCTCGTCGACGGTGATGGCTACCAGGTCGCCGTTTTGCAGGTCGCATTCGGCGGCAAAGCGCACGGTACCGTCTATCTCGGGGGCGTCGTGCTGGGTGCGGCCCACGTAGGCCATGTCTTCGCTGTCGAAGTAGTCCACCATCACCTGCACCGTTTTGCCGATCATCTGGCGGTTGTAGTCGCCCATGATGAGGGCCTGCTTGTCCATGATGTGCTGGGCGCGGTGGCGCTTTGTCTCCTCGTCGAGCTGGCCGTCGAGTTTCGCGGCGGGGGTGCCTTCCTCCTGCGAGTAGGCAAAGCAGCCCAGGCGCTGAAAGCGCATGTCGTCGACGAACCGGCACAGCTGCTCGTACTGCTGCTCGCTCTCGCCGGGGAAGCCGGCGATGACGGTGGTGCGGATGAACACGTCGGGCACCCGGTCGCGGATGAGGGCGATGACCTGGCGCACCCAGGCGTCGTCGCCTTTGCGGCCCATGCGGCGCAGCACCTCTTTACTGGTGTGCTGCAGCGGGATATCGATGTACTTGACGATCTTTTCCTCGCGGGCGATGATATCCAGCAGCCGGTCGGTGATGCGGTCGGGATAGCAGTACATCAGACGTATCCAGACAAAGCCGTCTATTTTGCACAGCTCCTCGAGCAGGTCGGCCAAGCGGGGTTCGCCGTACAGGTCCTCGCCGTAACGGGTGGTATCCTGCGCCACCACGATGAGCTCTTTGATACCCGCCGCGGCCAGCTCTTTGGCCTCGGCCACGATATCCTCGATGGTGCGGGAGCGAAAATCGCCCCGGATGTAGGGGATGGCGCAGAAGGTGCAGCGGTTGGAGCAGCCCTCGGATATTTTTAAGTAGGCGTAGTGCGACGGGGTGGTGAGGATGCGGCTGCCGGCCAGCGGCAGGTCGTAGGCGCTGGCAAACAGCTGGGGGTGGCTGCCGGCCAGCGCATCTTTGATGATCTGGGCGATCTGGCTGTTGGAACCTATGCCCACCACGCCGTCGACCTCCGGTATCTCGGCGAGGATCTCGTCCTTATAGCGCTGGGCCAGACAGCCGGTGACCAGCACGCACTTGAGCTGCCCCTCTTCTTTTAGCTGGCAGAACTCCAAGATGGTGTCGATAGACTCCTGCTTGGCGTCGTCGATAAAGCCACAGGTGTTGATGAGCACCACGTCGCACAGCGACGGGTCGGCCTGCAGCTCGAACTCGGGGTCCTGCTGGACAAGGCCCAGCAAGATCTCGCCGTCGACCTGATTTTTGGGGCACCCTAAAGACACCATTCCAACTTGTATTGGCATATGTAAACTCTCCTAGTATTCCTCGTAGTCGTCTTCTCCGCTCTGTTGTGCGGCGATCATCTGCCGGCAGTCGCTGTAAGAAAAGCCGCGGCGGGCCAGAGCGGCCAGCGCGCGGTCGCGCCCCTTGGGGCTAGACAGGTCGCGGCTATAGCTGCGCGCCAGCAGGTAGCGGATGCTCTCGCCGTCGTCAAAGCCGCTGTCGGCCAGTATCTGCTCGACCTGCTCGCGGGTAAGACCGCGCTTTTGCAGCTCCATGCCGATAAAGCGCACCGAGTAGTGCTTTTGGGAAAACAGCTCGGCGGCCAGCTTGTAGCCGTAGTCGAGATCGTCGAGCAGACCGGCGGAGCCGACGAGCTCGGCCACCTGGCGCGCGATGTCGCGGGGGTAGGTGCGGCTGAGCTTGTCGGTGAGCTCTTTTTGGGCGTAGGGGCGGCGGCCCAGATAGTCCAGCGCCTTGTCCTTACACTTTTGGATATCGGACTGGTACTTGACCTCTTCCAAATAGGCGTAGGAGACGGTCTTTCCCGGGCGGATATCGGGATTTTTGACCAGTGTTTCGCCGTCGATGGACCACAAAAACTCGCCGTCGACAAACACGCTGTAGCGGCCCCGCTTGGTCTTCTCTAAGCCGGTGACCACGCCGGCGCCGGTCTCGCGCATGTTATTCGTCCTCTACTTCGATATCGATCTCCACCTCGGCCTTGGCCGGCGCTTTGGCCGATGCTTTGCCGGTGGCTTTGGCCGCGGGAGCGGGCGCGGCGGGGGCGGCCAGCGGGGTGTCGTCTTTGCCGGCGGCGGCGATGGGCTTTATGCCCACCTTGTCGCTCTGGGCGCGGATGGCGTCCTCGATCTCCCGGGTGACCTCGGGGTGCTCGCGGAAGAACTTTTTGACGTTGTCGCGGCCCTGACCCAGCCGCTCGCCGTTGTAGCTGAACCAGGCGCCCGACTTTTTGACGATGTCGAGATCGACGCCGATATCCAGGATCTCGCCCTCTTTGGAGATGCCTTCGCCGTACATGATATCGAACTCGGCCACCTTAAACGGCGGGGCCACCTTGTTTTTGACCACTTTGGCCTTGGTGCGGTTGCCGATGAAGTCGCCGCCGGACTTGAGTGCCTCGGACCGGCGCACGTCGATGCGCACCGAGGAGTAGTATTTGAGGGCGCGGCCGCCGGGGGTGACCTCGGGGTTGCCGTAGACGATGCCCACCTTTTCGCGCAGCTGATTGATGAATACCGCCACACATTTTGTTTTGCCGATGATGCCGGTGAGTTTGCGCAGCGCCTGGCTCATGAGACGGGCCTGCAGGCCCACGTGGCTGTCGCCCATGAGGCCCTCGATCTCGGCGCGGGGGACCATGGCGGCCACCGAGTCGATGACGATGACGTCGATGGCGCCGGAGCGCACCAGCGCCTCGCAGATCTCGAGCGCCTGCTCGCCAGTATCGGGCTGAGAGACCAGCAGCGCATCGATATCCACCCCCAGGGCGGCGGCGTACACCGGGTCGAGGGCGTGCTCGACGTCGATAAAGGCGGCGGTGCCCCCCTCTTTTTGGGCCTGGGCGGCGATGTGCAGCGCCACCGTGGTCTTGCCCGAGCTCTCGGGGCCGTAGATCTCGACCACGCGGCCGCGGGGCACGCCGCCGATGCCCAGCGCCAGATCCAGCGACAGGCTGCCAGTGGAGATGGCCTCTACATTGAGGGTGGAGTGCTGGCCCAGGCGCATGACCGCGCCTTTGCCGAACTGTTTCTCGATCTGGGCCAGCGCCGTCTCGAGCGCCTGCTGTTTATCGGGGGCCTTTTGCTGTTTCTCCGCCATATTCGTCTTCCTCCAAAACAAACGTTTTCATTTCTAAGTGATAGTATACTGTATCGGCGGTCAAAAATCAACCGGCAGCCGGGCGTCGAGCCACCGCTACCCGGGCGTTTTGAGCGTAGTCCCTGGCAATAAAAACGCCGCTGTAGCCGCAGTTTTTGAGTATCTCGGTCACCGCCGGGCCCTGGCTGGCGCCAATTTCCAGAATCAGCGCGCCGCCGGGCAGCAGGCAGGGCAGATAGCGCCGGGCGATGGCCCGGTAAAAGCCCAGCCCATCGGCCCCGGCCGCCAGCGCCATGGCCGGCTCGTAGCAGACCTCCGGCTGCAGGGCGGCCATCTCGGCGGCGGTGATGTAGGGGGGGTTGGCGGTGATGAGCGAGCAGGGCGGGCAGCGGTGCTCGTAGCCCAGCACATCGGCCAGCACCGGCTGCACGTCGGCGCCGTTTAGGGCGATGTTTTTTTGTAAGTAGCGAAAGGCGGCGGGCGATTTTTCCACCGCCGTGACATGGCTGCCGGGGATGTGCTTTTGCAGGGTGACGGCGATGCAGCCGCTGCCGCTGCACAGGTCGCAGATCGCCGGGCCGGCGCTGTAGCCGGGCAGGCCGGGGGCCAGCTCGATGGCTATCTCGCAGAGCCGCTCGGTATCTGGGCGGGGGATGAGCACCCCCTCCCCCACCAGGTACTCGCCGTCGTAAAACGGCCAGCTGCCCAGCAGGTACTGCAGCGGGTAGCGCCGGGCCCGGCGGCCTATGAACTGCAGGTAGCGGGCCTGTTGCCCCTCTGTGACCGGCTGGTCGCCCCAAAGCGGCAGCTGGGCGCTGCCGATATGTAAGACGTGCGCCAGCAGCTGCCGGGCGTCAAAAGCCGCGTCCTCCAGCCCGGCCCGGCGCAGCAGCTCGGCGCCGCGGCGCTGCAGCTCGGCGACTACCAACGGTCGTCCTGCCCCTCTTTGGGCAGCACCGCCTGCATGGCGGCGATGGCCACCTCGATCATGCTGTCGTCGGGGTTTTTGACGGTGAGCCGCTGCAGCCACAGGCCGGGTTTCGAGATGGCCCGGGAGACGGGGTTGTCGTGGCCGCCGGCGTAGCGGATGATCTCGTAGCTGATGCCCATGACCAGCGGCAGGAGCAGCACCTTGATGAGCGCCCGCAGCCACACGCTGCGCCAGGAGACGAAGGCGTTGACCAAAATGCTGACCAAAATGACGATGAGCAGAAAGCTGGTGCCGCAGCGGGGGTGGTAGGGGCTGTGGCGGCGGACGTTCTCGACCGTGAGCGGCTGGCGGTGCTCGTAGCAGGCGATGGTCTTGTGCTCGGCCCCGTGGTAGCGAAACACCCGCTTGATGTCGCTCATCAGCGACACCAGCGCCATATAAGCCAGAAAGACGGCGATCTTGATGGCGCTCTCGACCACCACCCGCCAGCCGCCCAGCGGCAGGAACCTGTCGATAAGGCCGGTGGCGGCGGTGGGGATGACCATGAACAAAATGAGGCACAAAAACACCGCCAGCACCCCCGCCAGCGCCGAAAAGGCGGTGGTGGCGGCCCCGGACATGGGCTTTTCGTCCTCGTCGTCGAAGGCGCCGGATATCTCGGCCGACTCCATCATGCAGCGGTAGCCCAGCACCAGGGTGGCGATGAAATTACACACCCCGCGAATGAGGGGGACCTTGTTGTACCAGCTGGTGAGGGCCTTATCCGGCCGCTCCTCCAGGTGGATGGTGCCGTCTTTTTTGCGCACGGCTAAGGCGTATTTGTCGACGCCCCGCATCATGATGCCCTCGATGAGGGCCTGCCCGCCGATGCGGGTCTTGTGGGGCTTAGCTGTCTGACTGCTGTTTTGACTCATGGTATCTGCGTATCTCCTCTTCGTCTATCTTGGCGATCTGCATGGTGGTGGAATCGACCTTTTTATCCATGACCGGCACAGCGATGCGCACCGTGGTGCCCACCCCTTCTTCGCTCTCGATCTGCAGCCGGCCCTTGTGCAGGGTGATGATCTCGTCGGCCACCGCCAGGCCGATGCCGGTGCCGCGGCGGGCGTTTTGCCCCTTGACGAACTTCTCTTTGACCCGGGGCAGGTCGGCGGCTTTGATACCGGCGCCGGTATCGGCGATCTCGGCGATGACGAAGCCGTCTTCCTCTTTGGCGGTGACGCGGATGGTACCGCCCTTATCGCAGTATTTGAGGGCGTTGTCTAAAATGTTGATAAACACCTGGCGGATGCGGTTTTTGTCGCCGAACACCGGCGAGACGATGTCGGGGTCGTTGTAGATGAGCTCGATGCCCTCACGGCGGGCGCGCTCGCCGAACATGATGACCACCTCGCCCAGCTCGGCGAGCACGTCGATCTTGGAGAGCACCAGCGTGAGCTTGCCGCTCTGCATGCGCGAGAAGTCCAGCAGCTCCTCCACCATATCCGACAGGCGCTCGGTCTCGCTGATCATGATGTTCATGCCCATACGCACCGTGTCGCCGTCGGTGACCGGGTCGGACTGGAGCACCGTCTCGCCCCAGCCCTTGATGGCTGTCAGGGGGGTGCGCAGCTCGTGGGAGACCTGGGAGATGAACTCGTTTTTGACCTGCTCGGCCTTTTGCAGCTCGTCGGCCATGTAGTTGATGATGTTGCACAGCTGGCCGATCTCGTCGTTGTGCTGGCTCTTGATGCGCACCGAGAAGTCGCCGGAGGCTATTTTGGTGGCGATGACCCCCACCTGGCCGATGGGGTTGACGATGCTCTTGATAAAGTAGGTGCTGGAGAGCACCACGAACAGGATGACCACCGCCGAGAACAGCAAAAACAGCACCGCGATCTTGACGATCTCGCCGTCGACGGCCTTGAGCGAGCAGACCATGCGGATGCCCTGCACCTCGCCGCCCAGGCTGCTGGAGATGTAGCACACCGACATGACTTTGCCGGCGCTGCGGGTGTAACCCACCTTCATGCCGAAGCCGTCAGAGGAGGCCTTGGCCTTTTCGAAGTCGCCGTCGCCCAGCTCGTCGGAGGGGGAAAAGCCGCTGGAAGTGAGGGTGACCGCCCCGGACTTGTTGAGCAGCATCACCTCGTACTTGTCTTTTTCCTCAAAGCCGGTGACCATCGACTCCACCATCTGTTCGGTGGCCGACTGCTGGCTGCTCTTGATGGCGTTGGCCATCACCTCTAAGCGGCTGGTGATGGTCTGCTCGGCGCTGGAATAGTAAAAGCTGCGCACCCCCACCACCACGATGAGCATGATGGCCGAGAGGATGACCACGATGATGGTCAAAAAGTTGAGCATCCAGCGTTTGGTCACGCTCTGCATAAGCCCTGCTCCCCCCTTGTTTTATAAAAGTCTGATCTCGTCTGCTATGCCTTGAAGCGGTAGCCCACGCCCCAGACGGTGGTGATGTGCCGGGGGCGGGAGGGCTCCTCCTCGATCTTCATGCGCAGGCGGCGGATGTTGACGTCGATGATCTTGTCGTCGCCGTAGTAGTTCTCGCCCCAGATGCTCTTTAAGATCTCCATGCGGTCGAGCACCGTATCGGGATTTTTTAAAAACAGCTCCATGATCTGGTACTCGACCTGGGTGAGCTCGACCGGGTCGCCGTTTTTTCGCAGCACCCGGCTCTTTAAGTTCATCTCGAAGGGGCCGTAGTGCAGGGTGCTGGTCTGGCCGCCGCCGGACATGGCCACCCGGCGGTAGATGGCGTCGACCCGGGCCATCAGCTCGGAGACGCTGAAGGGCTTGGTGACGTAGTCGTCGGCCCCCAGCATGAGGCCGCTTATCTTGTCCATCTCCTGGGTCTTGGCGGTGAGCATGATGATGCCCACCGTGCTCGAGAGCTGGCGCACCTGCTTGCACACCTGCAGCCCGGAGATGCCCGGCAGCATGATATCGAGCAGGATGACGTCGATGGAGGAGCCCTCGCGGGTGAAGATCTCCACCGCCTCCTCGCCGGTGCCGGCGCCCAGCACGGTAAAGCCGGTCTTTTCTAAATTGAGACAGATGAGCTCGCGAATGCTCTCCTCATCTTCTACCACCAGTATCCTCTTCATAAAAGCGTCCTGCCTTTCTAGCTTGCTTTTTGCTGATCGTGCGCGCGGGGCGTCACTGTTTGATCTCTATGGCGGCGGCCATCTCGGTCTCGCTGGCCGCGTGGACCAGCGTGCTGTCACCGGCCTTATACAGATAGGTAAAGCTGCCGTAGGTGCCCAGCTCTTTAAAGCCGCTGGAGGTGTAGGCGACGGCATCCTCGCTGCGGGAGATGCGCAGCACCGAGAAGACGGTGGCGCCGCCGGCATCGAGACAGGTGCGGGCGCTGCCGTCGTTTTCGGACTGGAAGGTGACGCTGCCCACCCAACCCGAGAGCAGCGTGACCCGCAGGTGGAACGAGTCGTCCTCGTAGGTGGTGCGCTTGTAGGTGTAGCCGCCGCTGGAGCCGCTGTACCAGTCGACAAAATAGCCGCCCTGCTGGTAGAGGCTGTCGCTCTGCTGTTTTTGCAGGCGGGGCACCTCGATATGGCCGTCGCCGTCTACGTCCTGACTGTAGAGCTCGGTGTTCTGGCGGGTGAGGGCGGTGAGATAGTCGGTCTCGCTGCCGCGCTGGCGCTCGTACTGGGACAGCGTATAGAGTTTCTCCCCGTCGTAGCACAGCGCCTCGGTGGTCATCTGGTTGTCGCCGCTCAGGCCGTCGGCATACACCAGCCGGTACTGGCCCTCGCTGTCGACCGAGAGCCGCCGCAGCCGCACCAGCGACGGATCGAGGGTGGCCTGTGCCGTTTTGCCCAGGTAGGGCGCCTCGGGGGTGCCGACCCGCTCGTACAGGTCGGCGGTGATGCCGGCGGCACCGTCGCCGGGGGTGTTAAACAGCACCAACTCGTCGAACATGTCGCCGTCGAGGTCGCCATAGGCCACCTCGGTGTAGTTTTGGATCATGGTCTCGCAGAGCTCGCCGCTCTGAAAGCCGTAGACCACCAGCGTGTTGCCCCCCTCGCTGAAGGCGCTGTAGCCGACGATGATGTTCTGGTAAAACAGCAGCCCCACGTGGGCAAAATCGATAAAGCTCACCTGGTTGCCCAGGCCCTCGATGTCGTAGATCACCTGCCAGCGCTCGCCGTTTTGGTAGTCCTCCATCTTTTTGGCGACGTTGATGTGGATCTTGACCTCGTCTTTTTTGGTGTAGAAGGTGATGGCCTCGGGCTCATCGTCGCCGTCGATATCCTGCAGGGTGATGGGGTTGCGGTAGGCGCCGCCCTTGGGATAGACCAGGGTGATGCCGGTGTCGGCGTAGCTGCGCACCGTGTCGAGGATGGCGGCCTGCTGGTCGTCCAGGGCGGGCGCGGTGAGCAGGTCCTCGACCGAGGCGCCAAAGCTGCCGCAGCCGGTGAGCGACAGCAGGCAGCAGAGCGCCAGCGCCAGCAGGCGCACGGCGCGCGGTGTGTGGGCCATATCGGTCCCCCCTCTCTGGATAAGATAAGATCGGTCGTGCACAGGATGGGCGGCGCCGGCCGGGTGGGCCGAAAGCCGCGGTCACCGTTATTTTAACACAAAATAGCCCGGCGCGCAGTTAAAGTTTGGTTACAAACCGGCCGGGGGCAGAAGCGGCGCCCAGTGCGCGCGGGCCGGGGCACAAATGGGCGGCATATTGGTATTTTACCACAAAACTGGTTATAATAGTAATCAGGCAGCCGGCCGGGACGGCGGCTGCCGCGACCGCAGAGATAGACCTATTAAATAAAGGGGGCGTACCTTTTGGAGAACGCAAGACCCGGGCCGCAGCTCGCCCGACAGATACTGGAGGCCGCCATGTCCACCGGGGCGGACTTTGCCGAGCTGTTTTACGAGGACAGCCTGAGCCATTCGCTGAACCTCATCGACCGAAAAGTGGAGAGCGCGGTGCGCGGGCACATCCGCGGGGTGGGCATACGCGCCATCAAGGGGCTGCACAGCGTGTACGTGAGCAGCTGCGACATGTCGCCGGCGGCGCTCATCACCGCCGCCAAACAGGCCGCTGTGGCCTGCTGCAGCGGTCAGCCGGCGGAGTTTGCCGCCCTGACGGCGCTCAAGGCCGACGGCCAGTGGCCCAAAATAGAGCCGGCCGGCGTGGAGAGCGCCAAAAAGGCCCACCTGCTGCGCCGGGCCGACGCGGCGGCGAGAGACTACTCGGCCGAAATCGCCCAGGTGAGCGCCATGCTGATGGACAAGACCCAGGACGTGCTCATCGCCAACACCCAGGGACTGTACGTGGAGGACCGGCGGGTGCGCACCCGCTTTTATATCAGCGCCATCGCCGCCGACGGCACCCAGAACCAGACCGGCAGCGAGGGGCCGGGCGCCAGCTGCGGCTATGAGCTGTTTGAGCGGCTGGACGTGTGCGATACCGCCCGCAGCGCCGCCCGCCAGGCGGTGACCATGCTGCACGCGACCGAGTGCCCGGCGGGGGTGATGCCGGTGGCCATTGAAAACGGCTTTGGCGGCGTGATCTTTCACGAGGCCTGCGGCCACTCGCTGGAATCGGCCGCGGTCGGTAAGGGAAACTCGGAATTTGCCGGCAAGCTGGGGCAGAAGATCGCCTCCAGCAAGGTGACGGCCATCGACGACGGGACCATTCCCGGGGCCTGGGGCTCTACCGCCATCGACGACGAGGGCCGCCCCACCCAGCGCACGGTGCTGATCGAAAACGGCATTTTAAAGAGCTACATGGTCGACTACCTGGGCAGCCTGGAGATGGGGCTGGCCCCCACCGGCAGCGGCCGGCGGGAGTCGTATCTCTACGCGCCCACCTCCCGCATGCGCAACACCTACATCGCCCCGGGCAAAGACCGGGACGAGGACATCATCGCCTCGATGGAGAGAGGGCTCTACTGCAAAAAGATGGGCGGCGGCTCGGTCAATCCGGTCACCGGCGAGTTCAACTTTGCCGTGAGCGAGGGCTACCTGGTGGAAAACGGCAAGATCCGCTACCCGGTGCGGGGGGCCAGCCTGATCGGTAAGGGCTCGCAGGTGCTGTTTGACATCGACATGGTGGGCAGGAACCTGGACCACGGGCAAGGCATGTGCGGCGCGGCCAGCGGCTCGGTGCCCACCAATGTGGGACAGCCGCTGATACGGCTGCAAAAGATCACCGTAGGCGGCAAGCAGTAAAGAGCAAAAGGAGCGACAAGCCATGGATATGACTGCATTTAAACAGGCGGTGGACCGGGCGGCCAGAGCCGCCGGGGTGGACTGCTTTGAACTATACAGCCGCCAGTCGGGCTCGATGGAGCTGGAGGCCTACCGGGGCGCAGTGGAAAAGTTTTCGAGCAGCCAGACGCTGGGGGTGTGCCTGCGGGTGCTGTGCGGCGGCCGCATGGGCTATGCCGGTACCCAGGTGCTGAGCGAACAGGAGGCCCAGCGGCTGGTGGCGGACGCCATCGACTCGGCCAAGGTGGCCGAAAACGCCGATATCGACGAGATACTGCCCGGCGAGAGCCGCCCGGCAGCAGACAGCCAGGCCGAGCGCGACCCCTACCCCGCTTTAAAAGAGGCGGTGCTGGCCGGCGAGGCGGCCTGTCTGGAGGGCGACGGCCGGGTGAGCGCCGTGGCCGACGCCGGCACCGCTGCCGCCTGGTCGCGGCGGGCCATATATAACAGCCGGGGCCTGGATGTGAGCGACGAGAGCCACTACGCCTATGCGGTGATGGGGCCGGTGGTGCGGCAGGGCGGCGACACCTATAACGAATACGAGATCGACTACGCCGACAGCTCGGCGGCACTGGATACTGCGGCGACCGCCCGCCGGGCGGTGGAGTCGACGCTGTCGTTCATCGGCAGCCAGCCGGTGGCGGCGGGCAGCTATGCGGTGGCGCTGTCGCCCAAGGTATCTTACGACCTGCTGGAGACCTTTTGCGGACTGTTCTCGGGGCTGGCGGCCTACAAGGGGCTGTCGCTGCTGGGGGACAAGGTGGGCACCGCGGTGGCGGCGGCCTGCGTGGACCTGATCGACGACCCGCTGTACCCCGGCGCCATCTGCCGCCGGGCTTTTGACGACCAGGGCTTTGCCACCCAAAAGACGGCGGTGATCGCCGGCGGAGTGCTGGCGACTTTGCTGCACAACCAAAAGACGGCCGCCCTGATGGGGGCCCAGAACACCGGCAACGCCTACAAGGGCTCGTACATGTCGCCGCTGACGGTGGCCCCCACCAACCTGTACCTGGCCCCCGGCCACTGCACCCAAAAAGAGCTGCTGGCCAGCCGTGAGGAGCTCCTGTATATCACCAACGTAAAGGGGCTGCACGCCGGCGCCAACCCCACTACCGGCGATTTTTCGCTGGAGAGCAAAGGCTTTCTGTATCAAAATGGCCGGCAGGTGCGGCCGGTGAGCCAGATCACGGTGGCCGGAAACTACTACCGGCTGCTTTTAGACATCGCCGCGCTGGCCGACGACCTGACCTTTTCACTGCCCGGCGGGGCGGGGCAATTCGGCTCGCCCACCGTGCTCGTCGACCGGCTGTCGGTCTCGGGCGAGAGCGGGCAGTAAGCAGGCAGTGAGCGGGCGATAAAGCGAAAACAAAAGCCGCTGGCGGCGCCCGACGGGGCGCTACCGGCGGCTTTTTTGCGCCCTGAAATGGGTGCGGACAGAGAGACGGGCGGGCCCGCCCGGTTCGCCGCGCCTACCTTTTGGGGACGGACGGGCACCGTTTTTAGGCGGTGTAGAGGGAGACCTGAAGATCTGTAGAGGCCGTGTTTACAAAAGCTGTCGTCTTTTTTTGCCGAATAGCCAAATTTTATTCACGCCCCGGTCACACCCACCCGGCAAAATAGAGACTACAGAAACAAGGCAGGGAGGACTTACAGATGCAGGGACCTTATGACGGATATCACGGATACGACTTTAGCGGCGGTGCCGGCCAGCCACAGGGCGGCGAGCAATTTGGCAGCCAGCGGCGATACGACCCGCTGACCGGCCAGCCGCTGTTTATCGGGCCGCAGCAGGCAGGTGGGCCCAGCCCGGTACCGCCGGCCAGAAAGGCCCGCCGCAAAGGCGGCAAGACCGCCCTGCTGGTGGCCGGCATGATGCTTTTGTCGTTTGGCTGCGGCGCCGGCGGGGCGCTGGTGGTGGACCACTTTGGCAGCGGCGACAGCGGTGGCAAGAGCGTTTTGTACCAGTCGGTAAAGCAGACCGGCGCCGACAGCGGCGGGGGGTCTACCGCCGATATCGCCGCCACGGTATCGGACTCGGTGGTGGGCATCACCACCGAGTCGGTGCAGATGGGACAGCGGCTGCAGCAGTACGTGTCGCAGGGGGCCGGCAGCGGGGTCATCATCTCGGCTGACGGCTATATCGTCACCAACAACCACGTGATCGACGGGGCGCAGAAGATCACCGTCACCTTAAAAGACGGCACCGAGTACGCCGCCACGCTGGTGGGCACCGACGCCGAGACAGACCTGGCCGTGCTCAAGATCGACGCCAAAGATCTGAAACCGGCGGTGATGGGCAGCTCCGGCGACCTGCAGGTGGGCCAATTTGCTCTGGCGATCGGCAACCCGCTGGGCGAGTTGGGCGGTACTGTGACCGACGGCATCATCAGCGCCTTAGACCGCGAGGTGGAGATAGACGGCCAGACCATGACTCTGCTGCAGACCAACGCCGCCATCAACCCCGGCAACTCCGGCGGGGGCCTGTTTGACAGCAGCGGCTCGCTCATCGGCATCGTCAACGCCAAATCCAGCGGCACCGGCATTGAGGGGCTGGGCTTTGCCATCCCCATCGACACCGCCCGGCCGGTGATCGAGGAGCTGATAAACAGCGGACACGTGAGCGGCCGCATCGATACCGGGCTGGCCCTATTAGATATTTCTGACGCGCAGACAGCCATGCAGTACCGGGTGAGCCAGACCGGCGTGTACGTGCAGCAGGTGACCGGCGCCAACGCCCAGCGGGCCGGTATACAGGCCGGCGACCTGATCTTACAGGTAAACGGCACCGACGTCGCCACCGCCAGCGAGGTAAACAAGGTGTTGTCGGGCAGCAAAGTGGGCGACACTGTAAAGCTGACGATTTACCGCAGCGGCCAGACGGCCGAGATCAGCTACCAGCTCACCGAGCAGAACACCGGCAGCAGTGGCAGCGGCGGTATCGACAGCAGCGGCGAGCTGTAGCGCGGGGCACCGCGCCCCAAGACCAGCTATCCCGGCCCGCCGGGTGCCTTGCCCCGGGCCGTTTGCATACATCTACATCCTCTTTTCTCTTTTTAACGATCCGTAGTATCTTATGCAGATACTACGGATCGTTTTATATGTACTATGTACAGAACAGGGGACTGCATGGCCGGGCAGCGCGGGGCGGTAGAGACGCCGCAAGAGACGCATTTGCCCGGCATCCCGCACCTTTTCAGCTGCCCTGACCGATTGCGGCAGGAGCGGCGGTAAAGGCACGCCGCCAGCCCGGCTGCCAGCACGGAGCGGTGGGTGCAGCTCTATACCGCCATATTTTCCACCGCGGGGCGCTGGATGGTGGAAAATGCGGTAGCCCGGTGGTCTGGTGGTCTGGTGATCTGGTGGCCGGGTGGCCGGGCAGAGATCTTCAGCGGACGAGCGGTACGGACGACAAGCGGGCGGCACCGGTGCATTTTATATTTTTAGGGGGCGTTATTCGGCGCTGGGCAGGTCGATCAAATTGGACAGGTCGGACAGGTTGGGCAGGCTATCTGCTCTATTAACTCCGGCAGCTGATACAGCTGTATTTGACAGCGGTAAAAGCTGCCGATACCACCCGTTTTACCGGCGAGCAAGGTCGGTCTTACCCGTCGCTGAAAGAGGTGGGGGCAGAAGTACAGGCGCCGACCATGCGAACTGCCTGCGCGCCGGTATTCGGTACCGCGGGCCGACGGTGTTGCGGTGTGGTGGTGGAGTAGACCGGCGGTGTGGTAGTGTAGAAAAAACGTTAGACGCAATAAAAAATGCGGGCGCAAAAACAGATATGGCCGGAAAAGGCAAGCTGCTCCTTCTGCCCTCCTCAAACTGTCCTCAAACTATCCTCATACCACCCTCAGGCTCTCCTCAGACCACTCTCAAAATACCCTCAAAATTCCTCAAATCATCCCCGGCCATCCCCAGCCATCCTGATCCCCCTCAAACCTCCCCTGCCCGCCTTGCCGGGACGGCCAGGCAAATTGCCGCGCAGACAAAAAGGGCGGACCGCGCCCGGCCGGAGCCGGCGGCGGTATTTTTGCCGGCCCATTTAAAGAGAGGCTGCATTTTCCACCGCCGACACGAGGATGGTGGAAAACACGGCGCCAAAAAGCGCACCCGAGCCCGCAGGCCGTGTGCGCTTTTAAACGGATGGATATGTTTTATGGTGTTTTTGCCAATGTAAACTTAGTGGCGCTGGCCGCGGCGCTTTTTGAGCACTGCCGCTGCCCCCAACGAAAGTACCAGCACCGCCAGCGCCGACAGACCGGCCAGGTTGTCGCCGGTGTTGGCTGTTTCGCTGTACACCGCGTCTACCGGCCAGGAGACTGCCGCCTGGGCCTGGGGGCCGTTTTTGGCCTCGGTGATCTGGCCGTCGAGGTCCTCGCCGGCGGCGGCCGCCGTGTTGACGATCTCTTTCGGCGGCTCTTGGGGCGGGTCATCTATCTGTATTTGTACCCGGTAGCGCAGGGTATAGGTCTCGCCGCCGTACAGGCGGGCGATGGGCACCGTCAGGGTGTGGGCCGCCGGGTCGTAGACCTGGGCGGCACTCACAGCATGTGCCGAGCCGTCGGGGTAGATCAACTGGATGCTGTCCAGATCCAGTGCCAATTCGCTGGGCAGGTAGTCGAAAATAAACACATTTTTCCACAGCGAACCGGGTTTGGGATTGGAGAGCTTCACCTCGTAGCTGAGCAGGTCGTCCAAGTGGCTATCCCCCCCGTCAGTCAGGTTCTGCACCTCTTTTTCCAGTTCGGGCTCGGGGTCGGTGGGCAGGATACCACTGCCGTCCGGGTCGCTGCTGTCGGGCTTATCGCCGTCTATGGGGTAGGCCGGGTCGGGGGTGTCGATATAGATCAGGCCGCCGCCAGAACCGCTGCCGCCACCGCCGCTGCCATCGGAACCACCGGAACCGCCGTTAGGCCAGGAGCTGCCGCCGGCGGGGAAATAGGGGTCGCCGGGCTTGTAGGAGATGGAATCGGTACCGCCGCCGGAGCCGCCGCCCGAACCACCGGAGCCACCGGAACCGCCGCTGCCGTCTGAACCGCCGGAGCTCGAGCCGCCACTGCCGCCCGAGCCGCCGCCACCGGGCTTGTAGCCGATGGCCTCGGCGGTGTTGCCGATGTCTTTGCCCACCGCCTCGGGGGCGACGGTCACCTCGAACGAGAAGATGTATTTTTGGCCGCCGTATACCTCACCCACATACACAGAGATGATGCGGGTCACCGGATCGTAGGCGCTGTCGGATACCAGGATGCGGGTGCCGTCGGGTTTTTGCAGCACCATGCTGCCGGGGACCAGTATCAGGCCGGCGGGCAGCTTATCCCGCACGGCCACCTCTTTCCACAGCGAGCCGGGGCGGCGGTTCTCCACCTCGATCTCGTAGCGGATGCGGTCGTCCACGTGGGTCTGGCCCTCGTTGCGGTCCAGGTTCTGTCCAGTCTTGTGGATCTCGGGCTGCGGGTCGTGGGGCAGCACCTGGCCGCCGCCGACAGGTGTTGTCGGGTCGGAGGACACAGTGAGCTCGCTGTCGGCGCTGCCAGAGCCGCCGGGACCGTAACTGCCCGAGCCGGTGGCGATGTTGGTGATGTCTTTAAACTGCTCGTCGGCGCCGGGCTCACCGGTCTCACTCTTTACCCGCACTTTAAAAGTGAGGATATACTGCTCGCCGCCGTGAACGTCGCCCACCGGCACAGACAACAGGCCGTTTTGCAGGGTGTACTCCGCCTCTGTCAGCTGGTGGGGCTGGTCGTCGCGCGGGCCCTGCAGGTACAGCGTATCGGTCAAAAGCTCCACGCCGGCCGGCAGCTGGTCGCGGATGACGACCTCTTTCCACAGCGAGCCGGGCAGCTTGTTTTTGGCGGTGATGGTGTACTCTAAAAGATCGTCCGGGCGGGTGGGGCCATCGGGGTGATCGCTGTTGACAGCGCCTTTAGAGAGCTCGGCATCGGGCTTTAAGGTGCCGTCGGGCTCTACCACAAGGGTAAAGGTCTCCTCGCGCTCGGTAAAGGCGCCGTTGGCCGGCTTTTTCACCGTGATGGTGGTGGTGCCGCTGCCCTTGATGTGTACCTTGCCCTGCTCGTCGACTACCGCCACATTGGGATTGCTGGAGGCGTACTGGGTGGCGGAGGTGTTGTTGCTGTCCACCTTTAGGGGGAACCAGTCGTCGTCGCCGGCAAAATCGGCGTAGTCTTTTTGCAGGGTGCCGCCGTCGGGCACCAGCACCGGGGCCGCGCTGTCGGTGTCGTCGTACACGTCTAAACTGGGCTCAATGGGAGTGATGACCATCTCGACCGCCGGGGTGCCGATGCTCTCGAGGTAGTTTTTATCGGGCAGGTATTTGACCGAGACCTGGTGCTTGCCGTCGGCGGTGGCTTTGGGCACCCAGTCGTCGTGCTCACTGGGCACAAAGTCGTAGCTGAACACCGTGTGATAGCGGCCGCCGGCGCCGGTGGCGGTACCAAAAGTGGCGTGGCCGTCGGGCTCGCCGCTATCCACCAGGGGGATAGGGTCGCCCACCGGCTCGCCGTCGATGTACAGCTGGGCGGCGCCGGTGGGGGCCGCACAGGTCTTGGCGGTATCCTCGCCGCTGACAAAGTCGGCGGTGATGTGTAGCGTCTGGTCGGACGCGTCGGTGACCGACGCGTCGCGGCTGACGGACACCGACGTGTGTGATGCCACCGGGTTGATGGTCACCGTGCCGTAACCGCGGTGCCCCCAGTAGCTGTTGTTAAAGGGAGCTACCATAGAGTACTGGGTGGAGGTCATGGTGAGGCGGTAGGTGCCGCTGTCCACCGGCAGGCTGGTGGCCGACTCGGCCGATTCCTCGCCCGCCAGCTGGCCGTCCTCGCCGTAGGGCTGGTACTTGTACAGCACATAGGACGGTTTGTCGAGCACTTTGGGTATGCTCTCGTCGGTGGTGATGGGGTGGCTGGCAAAGTCAAACGGTGTGGTGGCGACACCGTCGTAATCCTTTTGGCCCTGGTAGCCGTCGCCCGGCAGGTCAAACTCTACATAGCGCTTTAAAAAAGAGGTGCCGTTATCGGCCACGTTGGTGATAAAGAAGGTATCGAGCTTTTGTGGCTCGCTGACGCTGTCTTTGCGCACCGACAGCTCCACCGCCACCTCTTTGCCGGCGGTGTCTTTGGGCAGCCACAGGTACAGCTTAGAATTTTCGTCGAGCACATAGGGCGAGCCGTAGTCGTTGGGCGCGCCGGCGATCTTCACATCGAAACCGGCGATATCGTAGTTTTTCATCTCGTCGCCGGAAAGGTCGATGGTGGTCATAAACACCTGTTGGCTGTGGTCATCATCGCCGTAGGCGCCGCCGTTGCCGGGAATGCTGTCGAACTTGCCGGGGCCGGACAGCCGCACCGAGCCGCCGGTGACCACCACATAGCCATTGGTGCCGCCGATATCCAGTGCGTGGTAGCTGGGGTCGCCGAGAGTGGAGTCGGGCAGCACGGTGCCGCCAGTTATTTTGATGGTCTTGCCGGTGTTGGTGCCGCCGCAGCCCTTACCGATGGCGTTGCCGTGGGTGTAGCCCTTGGCCTTGATGAGGCCGCCGTTGATGGTCATGTCGCCGGCCAGCGTGCTCGACTGCACCGAGGCGCCGTTGACCCCACCATTATAGATGGCGTCGGGGATCTTGATATCGGTAGCCAAGCCGTTCATGCCGCCGTAGATGGTGCAGCCGCCGCCGATGCCCGCCCCGTGGTAGGAGCCGTAGGCGTCGATTTTGCCGGCGTTGAAATTGGTATCGGTGCCGCTGCCGCCGATACCGCCGCCGATGCCACAGCCGGCGCCGGCAGCATTGTCGCCGGGCCCATAGGCGACAGCGGTGATATCTCCGCCGTTAAAGGTCATGCGGCCGGAACTCTCGCGGGGGCCGCTGCCGATGGCTGCAGAGCGGTAGCCGCCCTTGACTGTCAGGGTGCCGGGGTCGTTGCTGTCCAGGCTGGCAATGGGGTCGCCGGCGTGCAGCTGGCGGCCGCCGACGAGGGTGACGTCGGCGCCTATTTTGCCCTGCTCGGGCACCACCGGCACACCGTTTACATCCATGTTGCGCACTCCGTCGTCGATGGTGAGGATGGAGCCCTCGCCGCAGCGCAGGCCGGGGTACATGGCCGATTTGCCGGCCGACTTGGAGGCATCTAAAATATTGTCGGTGCCGTCGGCCAGAGTGATGTGGCAGGAGGTCTTGTTTTGCACCTGGTCGCCGCTGGTGGCAAAGGTGCCGCCAGCAGTATCCATGGAATTGGTGACGATGTCAAACGGCTGCTTGGCCGCGATGTTGACCCCGGACAGGGTGACATCGGCGTGCACCCCGGCCAACACCTGGATGCCGGTGCCGTTGGGGGAAGTGGGGTCCTGGTTTTTTATGGTCAGCGGGGTGTCGGTCATGACCTTGAGCAGACCGCCCTCGAGCCGGTAGTCGCTCCCCTGCACGCCGCCGGTCACCAGAAAGCCACCGATGGAAACGGACTGGGGCTCGGCAAAAACGGCCGCCGGCAGAGCCGCGGCCATCAGGGCTGCACTGAGTATCAGCGCCAGGAATTTTTGGCGCCGCACCTTGTTTTTCACTGTATATCTCCTCCTCTTATTGGGTACCGGGCGAGCTCGCGGGCCTGCCTAGCCGCAGAGCCGCCCAATACCCAAAGAGGCGCCGCCTATGGCGGCGCACATCGGGCTGCTGGTATAACCATACTTTTTCATTCATTTTTAATATTGGGGTATATGCACAAAAAAGGCGATCTGTTTTTCACAGATCGCCCTATAAATCGCTATTTATATAATATTTACTTTTTAGAACGGAAAAGTATAGTTATATTTTAACAAATTATATAATTATGTCAAGCTTTCCCGCAAAATGTCTATTTTATTTTTGCAATATGTTACCTTGAGTATCTGCTCTGAACGCCACGAGCCCGCACCTGTGAGGGAACAGGTGCGGGCCCGCAGCGCTTGGATCTTGAGATATAATAAGGTGATTGTGAAAGGTGAAACTGCGGTCAGTGGCCGCAGCAGTCACGGCTGGAGGAAGGTTTGGCCGCCGGGCCCACTGCCCGGCGTATGGTGCCCAGCTGGGCAAAGATCGCCACGCCGCCGCTGATGAGCAGCATGAGGTAAAAGCTGATGCCGCGGCTGAGCATCATGGCCGGCAGCAGGGCGGCGGTGGGGAAAAAGATCTTAAACAGGGTCATGAATCCGCCCTCGGAAGCGCCCACCGCACCGGGCAGCGGCAGCGAGCCCACCGCCAGCGCCAAAATGGCCTGCATGGCCAACACTTCGACCATGCCGAACTGGGTAAAGCCAAAGGCGCGGTACACGAAGTAGGGCACCAGATAGGTAAAGCTGAGCTGAAAGATGGTAGCCAGCAACACCCCCAGCAGGATACCGGGTTTTTGGCGCAGATATTTGGCGCCGTCGCGGTACTCGCTGATCTGCTCGTCGACACTGTCGAGCAGCTTTTGCGGGTCTTTTAAGATGTGCAGCTTGTGCAGTACCCGCACCCCCCAGCGCACCATACGGCGGGCCAGGTTTTGCGAGAACACGGCGGTGAGGATGACCCCCAGCAGGATGACGTTGATGACCACCCCGTAGAGCAGCAGCACCCAGATGCCGCCGGCGTTCTTCCCCACGAATTGGGGGCGCAGCAAAAAGGTGACGAGCGCGTACCCCAGCTGTACCACCTGGTACACCGAGATGAGGATGAGGATGGTCAGCGAGGAGTGGGAGAGATTGACGCCGTCTTTTTTCATGTGGTACAGCTGCATGGGCTGCCCGCCGGAAGCCGACGGCGTGATGGAGCTGTAGTAAAAGCCGATAAAGCTGTATTTGTAGCAGCGCAAAAAGGGCAGCTTGCGCCCCAGCGAGCCCAACACGATCTTGATGCTGGTGGCCTCGCTGGCGATATAGAGGAACATGCTGGCCACTGCCGCCAACAGCCACACCGGGTTTACCGCGCGCACGGTCGCCATCAGCGCGCCCAGGTCGTTGCCCTTTAAAAACACGTAGAAGGTGGCGCCGATCAGAGCGGCCAAAAACAGAAGGCTGCCCAGATATTTTTTCTTGTCCTCGACGATAGCGCTCATAGCTGCACCTGCTGCGGGGTGACAAAGTGATAGCCCCGCCCCTTTAAGATGGGCAGCACCCGCGCCAGCGCCTGGATGGTGCGCGTTGGGGCGCCGGGAGCGCCGCCGGAATTTTCGCCCGCATCGTGCAGGCAGATGATCGAGCCGCCTTTGACCCGCGCCAGCAGCTTGTCGGTGATGACGTCGGCGGTGGAGCGGGCGCTCCAGTCCTCAGCCATCACGCTCCACAGGATGGGGCGCATGCCGTAGCGCCGGGCCGTGGGCAGCGTGTGGGGGTTGGTGTAGCCCCACGGCGGCCGGTAGTAGCGGGGCGTTACCCCCATAGAGGCCAGTATCTGCACGCTCTGCGCGAACTCGTACTGGGTGTAGCGGCCGCTGCTCAGCCAGGCGCAGCGGTGCGAGAGCGCATGCAGCGCCACGGTGTGGCCCTCTGCCTGCATGCGCTTTATGATCGCGGGGTTTTCACGGGCGTTGTCGGCCACCACGAAAAAGGTGGCGTGGACCTCCTCTTTTTTGAGCAGGTCTAAGAGCGCCGGGGTGTAGCGGGGGTCGGGCCCGTCGTCAAAGGTGAGCATGACGGCGTTTTGCTGGGGGATGGTGCGCACCATGTCGCGGCGGATGCGCTTGTTATAAATGGTGGGCACTACCGTGTAGCCGGCGGCGCAGGCCGCGGTGACACCCAGTGCGGTGAGCAATAAGCTGTGTTTTGCCATAGTCGTCGTCTCTCTCCTGTCTGTGCCCGGGCGGGGCCGCCGGTGCGGCGCGATCTATAAAAGTAAAAAGTTGGGGTGCTGTTGTTGCTGTTTTACTGGGCCACCCACTGGGCCGCTGCCGGGTAGCTGACAGCTGCCGGCTGGCCGGGGCGGTAGGTGCCGGTGCGGTACTGGGACACCGTTTTGACGATGGCCTGCGGGTCTACCGACTGTTTGAGCCGCCGCACATTTTGACGCAGGGTGCGCAGCTGCCGCTCATCGCTCATGATGCGGCCGATCTCGGCCACGCAGCGCTGGGGTTTTTTGGGCAGTACCAGCCCGATCTGCTGCTTTTGGATAAAGCCGGCGTTTTTTACCTCCTGCTGCAAAAACGGGGCGAACACCAGAATGGGCAGCTCGGAGAATACCGTCTCGAACAGGGTGATCCCGCCGGGCTTGGAGATGACCACATCGGCCTGCTGCATGTAGCGGTACACCTGGTCGGTGTAGCCCACCACCTCGATATGGGGGTACTTGCCGTGCAGCTTTTGGTACAGCTCGTGGTTGTTGCCGGTGATGATGGTGGTGGTGACCCCCTTGAGGTCGTTTAGGCCCTGGTAAAAGCTGCGCGACTTGGGCAGCAGGCCCAGGCCACCGCCCATGATGAGCAGCCGCTTGCCGGTACGGGGGGCCCGCAGCGCCGAGTGGAACTGCTCCTTGACCGGAATTCCGCTGATGAGGATGCGCTCGGGCGACACCCCTTTTTCGATCAGGCTTTGGCGGATAGAGTCACAGGCCACCAGGTACACGTTGGTGTGGGGGTTGATCCACTCCCGGTGCGAGCTCACGTCGGTGATGCAGGTGATGAGGGGAATATCGCTGTGCTCCCGCTCTTTGTAGCGGCTGACCAGCTGCGAGCAAAACGGCAGCGTGGAGACGATCAGGTCGGGCTGGGCGGCGTCCATCAGCTGCACCAGCTTGGCGGCGAAATAGTGGTAAAACGGCGGCCGCACCGCACCGCGCTGATTTTCGCCCAATTTATAGTAGAGGTTATAGATGGGCGCGCCTTTGTCGGCCAGCAGCGCATAGGCGCTGTACAGCTTGTCGGCAGCTGTGCCGATGGTGTAGTCGAAGATATCCTGCACGGTGACGTTTACGTCGTCAAACTGCGCGCATATCTCCTCTGCCAGTGTTTTTGCCGCTGAAAAATGACCCATGCCGAACCGGCCAGTGAGTACCAGTACATTCACAGCGCCCGCCTCCTCTTTTTCAAAACTTCCAAATTATCGCTGGGGCGCGTGCCAGACGCCCACTCTCTTTTGACTGTCTTTAGTATAGGCCCCAAATCTAAAATCCGGCTTAATCAAATCTGAAGAATTCTTAATTATTTCACTGCAAAATTCTTGAACGGCTTTTGGCGCGAGAGGTCAAATAGGGCTTGTGTATCTGGCGGGATACCGCTCCCCGCCTGGTTGCGCCAAAAGCGCAAAAACGCTGGCGGCCCAAGCTCGGCCGCCTCTTTTGCCGACTCTGTCGCCAAAAGCACCGCTTTTTTGCCACCAACTATTGCTGTCTGCTACGCTCAGGGGGCGAGAGAGGTCAAATAGGGCTTGTGTATTTAATGAGATACCGCTCCCCGCCTGGTTGCGCCAAAAGCGCAAAAATGCTGGCGGCCCAAGCCCGGCCGCCTCTTTTGCCGACTCTGTCGCCAAAAGCACCGCTTTTTTGCCACCAACTATTGCTGTCTGCTACGCTCAGGGAGCGAGAGAGGTCAAATAGGGCTTGTGTATTTAATGAGATACCGCTCCCCGCCTGGTTGCGCTAAAAGCGCAAAAACGTTGGCTGCCCAAGCTCGGCCGCCTCTTTTGCCGACTCTGTCGCCAAAAGCACCGCTTTTTTGCCACCAACTATTGCTGTCTGCTCCGCTCAGGTGGCGCGAGAGGTCAAATAGGGCTTGTGTATCTGGCGGGATACCGCTCCCCGCCCGGTTGCGCCAAAAGTGCAAAAACGCTGGCGGCCCAAGCCCGGCCGCCTCTTTTGCCGACTCTGTCGCCAAAAGCACCGCTTTTTTGCCACCAACTATTGCTGTCTGCTCCGCTCAGGTGGCGCGAGAGGTCAGATAGGGCTTGTGTGTATAGCGGGATACCGCTCCCCGCCTGGTTGCACCAAAAGTGCAAAAATGCTGGCGGCCCAAGCTCGGCCGCCTCTTTTGCCGACTCTGTCGCCAAAAGCACCGCTTTTTTGCCTGGGTCGTCTGTTCTATATACTTTGCACTCCACTTCACTGGAGGAGCGCATATCTTATGGACGTGGGGCGTCTTTTGTTTGCGCGCCGCAGAACGAAAACATGGCCCGCCAAAACAGATAAAGCAGCGCATCCGTATGGGCGGCGGGTACCCGGCGGCGACGCTTTTGGGGGCCGACATTTTGTTGGGTTTTGGCCGGCATCACATCCCACCATAGCAAATAAAAAGGCCTGAAAATAGTCAAATGACTATTTTCAGGCCTTTTTATTGTAATCTCTGGCCGCCTCCCTTATGCTTTACTCAAAAGGAGGTATTCCCCATGACCTATACGCTCAGCGGCTGCCGCGTCATCACCGGCGACGAGCAGTGCCCCTACTACCCGGCGGCCAACATCGTCATAAAGGACGGCATCATCAAAAAGATCGGCCCGGCGGAGATCTGTCCGGCAGAAGGCGAGCAGATCTCGCTGCGCGGGAAACTGGTGGCACCGGGGCTCATCAACTGCCACCACCACCTGCCCAGTGTGCTCTACCGCGATCTGGGCAGCGATCTGCCGCTTATGGACTGGCTGCAGCAGGCGATGTGGCCGGCCCAGGCCCATATGACCGGGGAGGACGCCTACTGCGCTGCCCTGCTGAGCTGTGCCGAGCAGATACAAAACGGCATCACCACCACCGTGGACCAGTACTATTACGCCGACTGCAATGCCCGGGCGGTAAAGCGCAGCGGCATGCGGGCGGTGATCGGCGCCACCGTGTTTGACCACCCCTCGCCCGAGAGCAAAGACACGCTGCAGACGGCGGTGGATTTTATTGAAAAATACCGCCATGACGAGCGGATCACCCCCTGTTTTGGGCCTCACGCCCCGTACACCGAGTCGCCCCGCACCTACCGCCGCATTGCCGCATTGGCCGCCGAGATGGGAGTGATGGTGCACACCCACATCGGCGAGACCCGCGGCGAAGTCGACTGCATACGGGAAAAATACGGCACCACCAGCACCCAACTGCTGGAAGAGACCGGGCTGTTTGAAAACCGGGTCATCGCCGCCCACAACATCTACCTGAGCCCACAGGATATCGACATCTTTGCCAAGCACCAGGTGGGGGCTGTATTTTGCCCGGTGAGCAACCTGAAGCTGGCCAGCGGTATCCCCGACATCGCCCCTTTTATAAAGGCCGGTATCCCCACCGCTTTCGGCACCGACGGGGCCGAGAGCAACAACGCACTAGACCTGCTGCAAGACGCAAAGATCGGCCTGCTGCTGCAAAAGACGATGCACCGGGATGCCGCGCTGATGCCCGCCGAGCAGGGGCTTGCCATGCTCACCGCCGAGGCGGCGGACATTATTGGCATGGCGCACTGCCTGGGCCGCCTGATGCCCGGCTACCAGGCCGACCTGGTGGTGTTTGACGACGCCTTTGCCAACGCCGTGCCCCACCACGCCACCGCGGCACAGGAGACCGCTCATCTGCTGTACAGCCTGTCGGGCAAAAACGTCCAGAGCACTATGGTCGCCGGCAAGTGGCTGATGTACGAGCGACAGATCCGCACCTTTGACTACCCCGCAGTGGCGCGGCAGGTACAGCAGCGCGCCGCCCGCATCGCCGCCGACGCCGGCCTATTATAAGGAGGGACCACCATGACCAAACGAGAATTTGAGATCCTCAACTATTTAAAAGCACATCCTATGGCCACCCAGGACGAGATCGCCCAGGCTTTTTGCGTGGCCCGCTCTACCATCTCGGCGCATATCAGCAACCTGCAGAGCAAGGGGTATATCGCCGGCCGCGGCTACATCTTTAACCGCGACTATGTGGTCTGCGCCGGCACCTCTAACGTGGATGTATCCGCCTTTGCCTCGGCGCCGCTGGCCATGCACAACAAAAACCCCAACGCAGTGGTCAAGATGAGTGCCGGCGGCGTGGCCCGCAACATCTGCGAGAACCTGTCCCGGCAGGGGATCAACACCAAGATGCTCACCAACGTGGGCAGCGACGGCAACGGCCGCTTTCTCATCAAGGCCAGCCGGCAGGCGGGCATCGACATGGACCACGTGCAGGTGGTAAAAGGCGCGGCCAGCTGCACCTACATCTCGCTGCACCAGCCAAACGGAGATCTGGCCCTGGGAGTGACCGATATGCACCTGTCGCAGCTGCTCACCCGCGCGTATTTTCAGTCTAAGCGGCCGGTGATCGAGGGAGCCCGTTTTTTGGTGCTCTCACCTTGTCTGCCAAAGGAGAGCCTCGACTACCTGCTGCACATCGAGGGCGTGCCCTGTTTTGTGGACGTGGTGTCCTCTGAGTACGTGCCCAAGGTGCAGCCGCTGCTGGGGCGGCTGCACACCCTAAAGGCCAACGAGTTTGAGATACAGGCGCTGACCGGCATTGAACTGCGCGGCGAGAAAGACCTGGAAAAGAGCGCCCGCTGGGTGCTGGAGCACGGGGTACAGCAGGTGTTCATCACGCTGGGCGAGCGCGGCGCCTACGCCCAGAACCAAAAGGGGCAGAAGGTGCGCATGCCCGCCCCCAGCGTAGCACATATCGCCAGCACCGACGGCGCCGGCGACGCCTTTAGCGCCGCTATCATCTACGGGGCGCTCAACCAGTTCTCGCTGACGCATACCGTGGCCTATGCGCAGAGCGCCGCCGCGCTGACGCTGCAGTGTGACAGCGCCATCAACCCGGCTCTCTGCGCCGAGAAGATCTTAGAATTTCAGGGAGGACAATCATGATCAAACAGATCTACCCCATCGTGTCGCTGCCAGAGGCCAACGCCTGTATCGAAGCCGGGGTCACCGTGCTGGGCCTCAACCCGGTCGCACGCCCCCGGGGCTCGGTAGGCGAGATCAGCTATGCGCGCGCACAGCAGATCATCGCCGGCGTCAAAGACCGCTGTAAAGTAGTCGTCATCGCCCTGGAAAACGACCCGCAGGTCATTTTGGAAAAAGCGCGCCTTTTAAGACCGGATATCCTGCACATCAGCGGCGACAGATTTTGCGCCGACCGCGAGCTGGTGGCCACCTGCAAGCGGGAGCTGCCCTTTATGAAGATCATGCAGGCCGTGCAGGTGGTCGACACCACCGCCATCGAGCAGGCCAAGACATTTGGCCTCTTTGTCGACTACCTCATCCTCGATACCGGCAGTAGCTCTGATAAGGGAATTGGCGCCTCGGGCCGTACCCACGACTGGAACATCAGCCGGCAGATCGTCAACTCCTGCGGCGTGCCGGTGGTATTGGCCGGCGGGCTGGGCTGCGACAACGTGCAGCAGGCTATTCGCAAGGTGCGCCCCTGGGGGGTGGATTCGATGACCAAGACCAACTGCCCCCGCCCCGACGGCGACCGCGCCAAAGACCTGGAACAGGTGCGGCTGTTTTGCCGGTTGGCAGACCGCGCCGCCCCGCAGTAGCTGACCGCCTGCGCTCGGCGCGCCCCGGTTCCCCGGCGGCGGGGCGCCGAGCTCTCTATCTCTCCTAAAAGCACAGCGCCCCCTGACAGATGTCAGGGGGCGCTGTGCTTTTAGCCGCTGCGGGCGGTGGCGATCATGTGCGCTCTGGCAAAAATACGCTGCCCGCCCCTTTAGGCGGAGTGCTTCGGTCTACCGGCAGCACGGCCAGTGCCGAAAAGCAGCCGTTTTCTTGGCTGTACAGCAGCTTGCCGCCGTGGCGCTGCAGGATACGGCGGCAGGTGCGCAGGCCCAGGCCGGTGCCGCCGGTATCGCTGCCGGGCTTTATCGCATTGCGCTGGCGCACCGCCACCCGCCGCCGGTCCAGCAGCACCTGCACGGTGATGGGCTGGGTCTCATCGGCGTACTTGACGATGTTCTGGGCCAGATTGTCAAACACCCGCCGCACCCGGCCCGGGTCGGCCCACAGCGTATAGGCCCGGTCGGTCTCGTCTTGCAGCTGTACCGTAAAGCCCCGGTCGCCCAGCGCGCACAGACACTCCTGCACACACTGCTCGATGAGCTGGCCGTCCAGCAGCTGAAAGCGAAACGGGATATTCTCGTTTTGCACCAGCGTGTGCTCGAACAGGTCGTCGGTCATATCTTTGAGGCGGTGGGCCTGGCCTGAGGCCCGGCTGGCAAACTGCCGCAGCTCGGCGGTATCTTTACAGCGGCCGTCGGCGATGTAATCCAAATAGAAGATGACCGAGGTCAGCGGGGTGCGGATATCGTGGGACACCGAGGCGATGATCTCGCGGTTCTCGCGCTCCAGCGCCGCCTGCTGCTCGCCGCGCTCGCGCACCGCCTGCGCCATATCGTTGATGCTGTGGGCCAGCGAGGCCAGCTCGTCGCGCCCCTGTACCGGAATGCGGTACTCCAGCGAGCCGCTCTCCATAATGCCGATGCCCTGCTCGATGCGCCCCAGGTAGCGGATCTTCTTTTTGAACCAGCTGGTGAAGAACACCAAAAACAAAAAGAACACCAGCGCATAGCAGCCCGAGCGCAGCAACACCTCGTACCGGGTGCGGAAAAAGGCGGTCACCACCACCTTGGCGCTGCCGTCGGCAAACTGCAGGTCGTACACGTGCTGATAGGGCAGCAGCGGCTGGGAGGCGTGCTCGGTGCCGGTGAGATCGTTTTGAAAGCTGAGACTGTCGTACACCACCTCGCCGCCCTTATAGATGCGCATGAACACGTACCAGTTCTGCCGGTTCCAGCGGACGATGGCCTGCTTGCTCTGGGAGGTCAGCCCCTCGTCGGTCACGTACTCCTGCAGGTCTTTCATCAGGTACACCAGTTCCTCGCGCTTGCCGGCGCTGTCGCCGCGGGGGCTGTCGGGGATGAGGTGCAGCGCAAAGTAGACGGCAAAGCCGATGGCGGCGGCCAGCAGCAGCGACACCACCAGCGCGCCGATGGCGGTGACTTCCAGCTTGGTGCGGTTGCGGCGGCGCGCACGCCGGCGCTCAGCCAACGTAGTAACCTTTTCCCCACGCCGTCTGGATGTACTGGGGCGACTGGGGGTCGCGCTCCAGCTTTTTGCGCAGGTTGCGGATGTGCACCATCACCGTGTTGTTGGCGGTGTAAAAATAGGGTTCGCCCCAGATCTGCTCGTACAGCGTTTGGGCCGAGTACACTCGCCCCCGGTTCTGCACCATCAGCAGCAGCATTTTAAACTCGATCTCGGTGAGCTCTACCCGGCGGCCGTCCACCATCACCTGGTGGCAGTCGGTATCCACCGTTAGGTCGCCGGCGGTAAACAGGTGGCGGCGGCTCTCCTCTTTGCCTTTATACACGTAGTAGCGGCGCAGCAGACTCTTTACCCTGCTGATGAGTTCGCCGTACGAAAAGGGTTTGGCCAGGTAGTCGTCACCGCCGGCCGAAAAGCCCATGGTCTTGTCCTGTTCCTGGGTCTTGGCGGTCAAAAACAGGATGGGGGCGGTGGTCTTTTGCCGCAGGTGGGTACACACCTGGATGCCGGTGAGCCCCGGCATGACCACATCTAAAATGTACAGATCTACGGTGTCGTCGGCCAGCTGCAGGGCCTGCAGGCCATCGGCGGCCTTGAGCACCTCGCAGCCCTCGCCCAGCAGCAGTATCTCGACGATATCGCAGATCTCGGGGCTGTCGTCAGCCACCAGTACCCGCATCTTGCCCTCGGCGTTCATCGGGCAGCCCTCCTCTTTCTCTCGTTTGCTGTTGTGCTGTTGTGATATTGATGCCACTACGGCTATTGTGCCTACTGCGCTGTAAATAGGCACACAGCAGCCCCCGGGCCGGGCAGTATCCGGTCCCGGGGGGCGCAGTAGGCGTGTTCCTTTTTTAACGGGGCAGCTTTTTTTGCAGATAGCGCACCGTAAAGGGCAGGCCGGGATAGGTCTTATCCTCTTTGGTGGCGTAGCCCAGCCGGTGGTAAAAGCTCTCTAGCTTGGCAAAGCTGGCCACGATGCTCAGCCGCACCTTTTTGGCCCCCAGTGCCCGCAGTGCCCCCTCGGCAAAATACACGCACCGGGCGCCCAGATCGCGGCCGCGGTACTGGGGCAGCACCGCCAGCCGATCGATGGAACCGGTGCGGCCGTCGGGGCCTATGTGCAGGCGCACGGTGGCCACCGGCACCCCATCTAGGTAAAACAGGTAGGCGCGGGTGCCGCCAGCCAGGTCGCGCCGCACATCGGCGGCGGTCTCGAAGGCCACATAGTCGGGGCAGCTTTGACGGTCGAGGCCCAGCTCTTTGGCCTGGGCGGCAAACGACACGCCGATCATCCAGGCTATCTGTTCGGCACAGCTCTCGTCGGCCCGCACCGGGCACAGCGCACCGGAGCGGCGCAGTGCCGCAGCGGCCGGCGGCAGCGCCGGGACAGCGATGCGCTTTTTGCCCGCCACTAGTACGCCCCGCCGCTCTCTTGCTGGTTAAAGATCTTGATGGCCGAGCTGGTGCCCAGCCGGTCGGCCCCCAGCTCGATAAACTTCTCCATATCCGCTACCGAGCGGATGCCGCCGGCCGCCTTGATCTTGCAGCGGCCCTTTACACAGCGGGCGAACAGGGCGATATCGTCGAAGGTGGCGCCACCGGTGGAAAAGCCGGTAGAGGTCTTGATAAAGTCGGCCCCGGCGCTACAGACGATGTCGCACATCTTCTCTTTCTCGGCATCGGTGAGCAGGCAGGTCTCGATGATGACTTTGAGGACCTTATCCCCTACCGCCTGTTTTACCGCGCGGATATCACTCTCTACCTGTTCGTACTCACCGGCCTTGAGGGCCCCGATGTGGATGACCATATCGAACTCGCTGGCGCCGTCGGCCAGAGCCTGTTCGGCCTCGGCCACCTTGGCGGCGGTGCTGGTGGCCCCCAGAGGAAAGCCGATGACGGTGCACACCGGCACCCGCCCGCAGAGGTAGTCGGCCGCCCGCTTTACATATACCGGGTTAATGCAGATAGAGGCGGTGTGCTCCTGCACGGCTTCATCGCACAGCGTCTTTATCTGCGCCCAGGTGGCCTCGGGTTTTAATAAGGTGTGGTCTACCTTTGCCAGGATCTGTTGTCTGGTCATGATCTGTCCTCCCGCGTTGTCGTTTTATAGTGATGCGGGCGCTGCCGCCCGCCGCGTATACGCTGTGTGTCGCCGCCCCGCGCTCAGTCGCGGCAAAAATCCTCCAGCTCGGCACGGCACTGCTCGATCTTTTGGGCAACCAGCCGGTCCTGCCCGGCACCGTAGCCGACAAAGTCGGCGTTTTCAGCCACCACCACCCGGGTGTCGGTGACGCCGTTTGCCGCCAGCACCATGCGCAGCCACTGGTCCCCCAGCGTTACCGCCTGGCCGTCTACCGCCATGGGGCCGCCGCTGGCATACACCGCCAGCGCCTTTTTGCCCCGCAGCAGCCCATGGCAGCCGGTCTCATTAAAATGCATGGTGGTCTCGGCCCGCACCACGGCGGTGAAGTACTGCACCAGCTCGTAGGGGACCAGCTGGTTGTAGTGGGGCACGGCAAAAACATACCGGTCGGCGGCGGCAAACTGAGCCGTTAAGCGCTCCATCTGGCGGATGTTCTCGCGGTCGGCCGGCGCCAGATCAGAGAGCGCATCGCCGCTGCCGATACGGCCCCAGTTTTGCAGGATGGCCGGGCTGGTATAGGGCAGCTTGGCGCCGTCGAGGTGCAGCTGCTGCACACACAGGCCGGGGCAGGCACCCTGTACCATCTGTACGAAAGCCCCGGCGATGCGCCGGGAGACCGACACATCGTCGGGGCGGTGGCTGGCGGTGATGTAGAGCAGTGTTTGCACGGCGGTAAGCCCTCCCTATCTGTCTGCTGCCGGCAGATACCGGCGGCGGTGTACTCTGGTTCTATTATTTCTCTTTTTACCGGAAAAGTCAATCGAAAAGGCGACCGGCAGCGAGCGGGCGACCGAGCACTTTTTAGAGCGTCCGAAAAGGCCAAAAAGCCACAGGTTTTATGGAAAATATTGACTTATACATAAAGGCGGCCTATAATGGTTGCAAGCATATACTGTACTTTTTCGTTCTTTTAAAAAAAGGGAGAAAATAGAAAAAGCAGGCCAGTAAAAAACTGACCTGCCATAAAAACGGCGGTATATGCCTATTTTTTGCGGCGAACGCAAAATCACACCTTATCGGTCTTTTTGGGCCGATGAGGCCGTTCTGCTGTGGGGGGCTGTCGCCCGGCCCCACAACACAGGACAACACAAAGCAGCACAAGACAGCACAGGACAGCACAAGACAGCACAAGAGAGAAGGAGAGGAAAAAATGAAAAAGACGATGGCTCTGCTGTTGGCCGGCGCACTGCTGTGCAGTACCGCCGCCACCGCGGCCGCCGCCGACAGCGGCACCAAGTACATCGGCACCGCCGAGGAACTGGCACAGGCGATCAGCCAGCAGCAAGACGGCCAGCACTGGGTACTGGCCAGCGGCGAATACGACCTCAGCCAGGAGCTGATGGCGCAGTACGCCGATATTCAGATCGGTGGGCAGGGGGGCTTTTACTTCCCCATCACCGCCGACGATCTCACCGTGACCGGCAGCGGCGATACCGTGCTCACCAGCAGCTACCAGACTGCCAACGGCGCCTGGGCCACCCAAAACTTTATTACGGTGGAAGGTGACGGAGTCACCCTGCAGGGGCTCGACCTGCACAGCAAGCAGGAGGTAAACAAGGCCATTGAGGTACTGGGGCAAGACGTGTCGCTGCGCGACCTGGAGCTGCTGCCTACCAGCGATGGCAACAGCGGCTCGATCTACTTTAACCCGCAAAACGACGCCCGGAGCGTGGGCAGCGCCGTGCTGCAGAACGTGTCGCTGCATTCCTGGATCAGCGCCCGCAGCGACACGGTAGCCGGCGGCACGATCGCCCTCGACGGGGTCACCGTCGATTTTACCGGCCTCGACGAGTACGCCGCCAGCGGCTATGGCCCCATCTCGCAAAACAGCTGTTTCGCGGTGCGGGGCGGTCTTACCGTCAAGGTAGATGACAGCGTGGCCGACCTGCAGCAGCAGGTAGTCAGCCGCCTGCCCGACGGCACCCGCCTGGAACTGGCTGACGGCACCTACTGCGCCAACCTGTCGGCGGCAGGCGACCTGACGGTGGTGGGCTCCTCCCGCAATGGGACCATCCTGCTCTTTGACGAGCAGGCCAGAAATCCCCAGAATTACGGCAGCAGCACCGTCAACCCGGTGGTGTACGGCGCCGGTGACCTGACCCTGTGCCACCTGACGGTGACCGGACCCGCAGCCCAACACGGCGGCATCGACGGGGTGTATGGCCGCGGCGATCTGCACATCGAGGATGTGGCTATCACCGATATCCGCTGTGAGGGAGACGGCCAAAAGATCTGCGGCGTACAGTGCGGCAAAGCCATATTGGCCGCGGGCAGCGGCGACGTGACGGTGCTGGATACCGCCATCACCGACTTCCAAAAACAGGCTATCGACGTAAACACCAGCGGCCATCTCACGGTATCCGGCTGCGAGATCCGCGGGGCCGGCAAGCAGGGCATCATCGCCCAAAACGGCATCGTGGTGCGCCAAGGCAGTGCCCAGATACAAAATACAGCCATCTCGGAGCTCGTTTATGAGGCCGACAACGAGTGGTCGCACGGCAGCGTGGGCGTGTACGCGCTGGGCGGCGCCCAGGTAGCCGCTGACGATGTGGTGCTAAAAGGAGTGGACAACACCTATGCCGCCGGCGACGAGGCGGCCATCACGGTGGTGGAGGACAACATCACCTACAAATTTACCGCCACCAGCGATGAGCCCCAGATCGTAGAGATCCGGGCGCTGGAGGTAAAGCTGGACCTGACCGAACTGAAATTAGAGATGGGCGCCACCGCCCGGCTCGGCGCTGTGGTAGAGCCCGCGAACACCACGCTGCCGCTCTGCTGGTCGAGCTCGAACGAGCAGGTCGCCACGGTAAAAGACGGTCTGATCACCGCCACCGGTACCGGTGAGACCACCATTACCGCCACCGTGGGCGAGCTCTCGGCCAGCTGTGCCGTTGTGGTCACCGCCCCGGCCACCGAGCCCGAGCAGCCAGACCAAAAGCCCGACGAAAAAGACCCGGCCCCTGAGCAGCCCGACAAAGACGATACTCAGCCGCCGGCCGGGCAGACGCCGACAGACGAGGCGGCTGATACCGGCGAGCACACGCTGCCGCTGCTGGCGCTGGCCACCGTATCGCTGGTGGCTGTCGGCATCACCGCCGGCAAGCGCCGCCGTCGCTAATTTACCCGCTGACAGCAGCAAGACCCGGGCGACAGCTAAAAAAGGGACCGGCCCCCACAGTGGGGGCCGGTCTCTTTTTGCGCACAGGCGCATAAGACGAGGGATGTAAACGGCGGTCGGTGCCGCCGGGCGAAACACTAGTACTTGGCGGTGGCGAATACCAGGTCTTTGAACTTCGCCGCGTCGATCTCGGTGATGACGGTGCAGTTTTTGTCATCCGCCTCCAGGTCGTAGAGCAGCTGGCCGTAGCCGTCGGGGCTGCGCAGCTCGATATCGGCCCGTGCCTCGAAAGAGCCGGTGATGATGGAGGGGTCGATGAGCACCGCGATGGCGGTGGGGTCGGGCATGGAGATGATATCTTTGCCGTAGGCGTTACGGTTCATCTCCAGCAGGCAGCGGTTGGAGTCGATAAAGAAGTCCCCCACCTCGGTGTGGTAGCTGCGCAGCACCGCCCGGTCGGCGGCGTCGATCTCGGTGTGGCCGTAGCACACATCGATGGGCACGAAGGTGGTGTGCATGCCGCTCTCCAGCACGATCTTCACCGCCTCGGCGTCGAGGGCGATATTGAACTCGGCGTTGGGGGTAAAGGCGTCGATCATCCGCCACTGGCCGCCCATCACCGTGAGGTTTTTCACCTTTTTCATCACCTGGGGCGCCAGCAGGATGGCGGCGGCGATGTTGGTCATGGGGCCGATGGCGCACAGCTCCAGCTCGCCGCTGTCGTCGGCGGCCACGATGTCCACGATCTTCTGCACCGCATTGCCGTCGGCCAGCGGCACATTCGGCTCGGGGTAGTTCATGTTGCCCAGACCGTCGGCGCCGTGGGCGCTCTCCGCCCGGTGCTCCAGCACCCGCAGCAGCGGTATCGCCAGGCCCTGATAGACCGGCGGCTGGTAGGTGGCCGCCTTTTGCACCGAGATGCGGGCGTTGCGGGAGGCCACCTGCAGCGGCACGTTGCCGTGCACGCAGGTGATGGCCTCCACGTGGATATTCTGGGCGCGCAGCGCCATGACCAGCGCGACAGCGTCGTCGCTGGCTGTATCGGTATCGATGATAAATCTTCTCATTGCACTCAGCCTTTCTGCAAAGTCTCTGCCGGCTATGCGGCCTTACCGTTTGAGCATGTCGTAGAGGTAGGTCTTAAAGCCCGGCCCGTCCATGGTCTTGACCACCGTGTGGGTCAGGTGCTCGGCCATGCCCTCCATAATGGTCTTTTTTAAGCGGGTCGCGTTGGTCTGGCCGTGGGTGTGGCTGCCGGAAGTATCCACCTGGATGTTGCAGGCAAAGCTCTCTTTTATAAGGCCCGGGCGCAGGGCAGCGGCCACGGCGGTGGGGTCGGCCAGGCCCAGGACCTCGTTTTTATAGGCTTTTTTGTTGTAGTCGATAAGCGTTTTGTTGCAGTCGATGCAAAAGCGCGCCAGGTCGGTGCCGATATCTTTGATGGCGGCCATTTCGGCGGCGCTCAGGCGGCAGTCGTCATCGGGGCTGGCGGCGCGCTTACACACCTCCAGCGGCACCATGGTGATGGGCACGCCAAAGCGGCAGACGATCTGCGCCGCCTCCGGGTCGGAGAGGATGTTAAACTCCGACACACCGCGGGGGCTGCCGTAACCCAGCTGGCTGCCGCCCATCACGGTGATGCGGCGCAGCTTTTTCATGATGGCCGGCTCCAGGGTGATGGCGATGGCCACGTTGGTCAGCGGCCCCAGGGTGATGAGCTCGATATCCTCGTCGCAGGTATCGATGATGCGCAACATGGCCTGTACCGCACCTTCTTTTTCGGGCTGGTGCACCGGGTCGGGGTATCCGATATCGCCCAGGCCGTCTTGGCCGTGGATGTGCGAGGCGTCGAGCCGCTGGCCGATGAGCGGTTTTTCGGCGCCCACGTACACCGGCGGCAGGTCGTCGCCGCCCACCATATCCAGGGTGATCAGCGCGTTGCGCACCGCCGTTTGCAGCGGCACGTTGCCGGCCACCACGGTAATGGCGGCCACCTTGCAGCTGGGGTCTTTCAGGGCCATGGCCAGCGCTACGGCGTCGTCGCTGGCGGTATCGGTGTCGATAATGTACTTTGCCACTTTTCTGCCTCCTTATGTCTGGGCGCGCCGGGGATGCCCCGGCGCCGGTCGTTGTCTCTATCATACCAGCCTTTTTGCCGGCGCCGGTAGGACGGATGTCCCCAACTTTTACGGCGCGCCGTCCGGTTGCTTTTTTGGGTGGGCTGTGCTACCATTTTTTTAGAAGACCAGGGACCGCATGCGGCCGCCGCTCTTAAAGCGGTAAAGTACATCTGCGCAGCAGCGACAGGCGCAGCACAAGACCGGGCAGCGGTCCGGCCCGCACATATCAGGGGGTGACAAATTGGCGCGAAGATCGATGGAGGCGCTGCTCGCCGGCGCCCCGGCCAGCGTACAGGAGAAGTTTACCCGCATCCGGCTGCGCCACGGCAAAAAGTTGGTGCACATGGGCCAGACTGGCGGCCCGGTATACGTGCTGCTGCAGGGCATGTGCAAGGTGTCGGCAGTGGGGCCCTCCGGCTCGCTGATGGCGGTCACCATCTACCGCCCCTGGGACCTGATTGGGGAGGCGGAGGTGGTGGACGACACGCCGGCCCTGTGCGATATCACCGCGCTGGGCGACTGCGAGCTGCTGGTCATGGACCGCGATACCTTTTTTTCGTGGATGCAGCTGGACTTTGAGTTCGCCAAATATCTGGTGGGCAGCTTGGCGCAAAAACTGGGCTACTTCACCGAGAATGCAGTGACCCAGGTGACCCTGCCGCTGCGGGACCGGCTGTACTGCCTGGTGCAGGAGCAGTGCGGGGCCGACGGGGTGCTGCGCTTTGAAAAGCAGCTGCTGGCCGAACAGTTGGGCACCAGCCTGCGCAGCCTCAACCGCACTATAAAAGAGCTGGTGGCCGAGGGGCGGCTGTGCTACCGAGGCGGGCTGTTGGTGCTGCCCCCGGCCGAGCGCCCACGCGCTGTTTCTCGCTGATATACCGCTTTTATTATTGACGGGTGTGCGCGTTAACCGCTGTCATGCGCCTGTCGCCCCGCCAAAATATAAAGAGAGCCGGCCGAACACCTATAGCGTTCGGCCGGCTCTCTTCTCTATATCACGATCACACGACTAGATGACCGGTTGATCGCAGCTGACAGACAGCGCGCCGATGGCAGGCTAGTCCACATCCCCCAGGTAGCGGATCTCCTGGTCGTAGATGCGGCGGAACAGCCCCACCGAGAAGACGATACACACCAGCTCGGCGATGGGGAACGCCAGCCACACGCCGGTGGCGCCCAGACCGGTGCGGCTGAGCAGGAAGGCGACCGGCAGGATCACCACCAGCTGCCGCAGGATGGAGGTGAACAGGCTGGCCGTGCCGTGGCCGGTGGCCTGAAACGAGGTAGAGAACACGATGCTCACCGCGGCGGTGATAAAACAGGCGCTGAGGATGTGCATGGCCGGGATACCGGTAGACATCATATCTGCCGAGGCGTTGAACATCTGCAGCAGCTGCCGGGGGAAGAGGTTAAACAGCAGCGTGCCCAGCACCATGATGCCCACGGCGATACACTCGCCGATCTTGATGGCGCTGATGAGCCGCTTTTTGTTCTTGGCGCCGAAGTTGTACCCCATGATGGGCATGAGGCCCTGGGTGAGACCGAACACCGGCATGAATACGAACGACTGCAGCTTGTTGTACACGCCCATCACCGCCACCGCCGCCTGCGAGAAGCCGATGAGGATGGCGTTGAGGCCCATGGTCATAAACGAGCCGATAGACTGCATGATGATGGAGGGAAAGCCCACCCGGTAGATGTCTTTGAGGATCTTGCCGTCGGGTCGAAAGCCCTTAAAGTGCACCTTCACTTCGTGCTCCTTTTTAAACAGCACGAAGATGCCCAGCAGCATGCCCAGTATCTGGCCGGCCACGGTGGCGATCGCCGCCCCCAGCACGCCCATTTTGGGCATGCCGAACCAGCCGAAGATGAAGATGGGGTCTAGGATGATATTGGTGATGGCGCCGGTGAGCTGGAACATCATGGGCCAGATCATGTTGCCGGTAGCCTGCAGTATCTTCTCGCAGCTGATCTGCACGAAAGAGCCAAACGACAGGATGGTCACCACGTACCCGTAGTCGCAACCCATCTTAATAACCTCGGCGTCGCCGGTAAAAGCCCCAAAAAAGGGCTTTATGAACAGCGCCCCCAAAATGGCGAACACGATACCGCTGGCCAGCCCCAGAAACATGCCGTGGCTGGCGGCCTTGTCGGCCTCGTCAAAGCGCTTCTCGCCCAGCCGGCGCGAGATCAGCGAGTTGAGGCCCACGCCGGTACCTACACCCACGGCGATGAGCAGCTGCTGCACCGGGAAAGCCAGCGATACCGCCGTCAGCGCCTTCTCGCCGATCTGGGCCACATACATGCTGTCGACGATGTTGTACAGCGCCTGGATGAGCATGGAAAAAATGGCCGGCAAACTCATGCTGACGATGAGCTTCATCATGGGCGCATGGCCCATCTTGTTTTTCTGCTGTTGTTCGGCGGCGGGCGCCGAGACCTTTTTGTTTTCAGACATAAATTTTAATCCTCCTTTGCCAGCGCAGCGGACCCCTCACAAAAAAAGACGACCAACAAGGTGTTGGTCGTGTTTCTCTTCGGAGTTCCTCGAAGTTGGCCTTACCGGGCCAAATTTGAAGTGCCGCTGCGCGTCACTACTTTCTGGTAGCTAGTATATGCCCATCTGCGACAAATGTCAACACAGCGGGGAAAAAGAAAATTTTGGGCGCGGTGACGGGCATGCGGCAGTTCTGTGGTCTCGGGTCGGCCACGGCTCCCCGCGGGGGGCTTTGCCGCGGGCAAAATACGGGCGCGAGCGGCTGTTTTTCATCCACTGTTCACAAAGGCACTGTATGCTGTGGTACAATAAGCAAAAAAAGCGCTGCCGCCGGCCACGTTGTCGGCGGCGGGCAGTGTGAGGAGGCGCATTTTTCATGCGGCTGTTGATCGTAGACGACGAGGCCAAGATCCGCCAGCTGATCGCCAAATACGCGGTCTTCGAGGGGTACGAGGTGGCCGAGGCCGGCGACGGGCTGGAAGCAATCGAGCTCTGCCGCGACCAGCACTTCGATCTCATCATCTTAGACATCATGATGCCCCAGCTCGACGGGTTCTCCACCTGCCGCGAGCTGCGCAAATTCTGCGCCACTCCGGTGCTCATGCTCTCGGCCAGGGGCGAGGAGTTCGACCGCATCCACGGTTTTGAGCTGGGGGTGGACGACTACGTCACCAAGCCGTTTTCGCCCAAAGAGCTGATGATGCGGGTGGCGGCCATCATCAAGCGGGCCGCCGGCGCTGTGCCCGGCATGGAGGACGGCAAAGAGATCTACACCACCACCGGCCTGGTAGTCGACTTCACCGCCCGCATGGTCAAGGTGGACGGCGAGGTGGTGGACATGTCCCCCAAGGAGTACGACCTGCTGTTTTACATGGTGCGCAACCGCGGTATCGCCCTGACCCGCGAAAAGCTCATCACCGCCGTGTGGGGGTACGACTTCTACGGCGACGAGCGCACGCTGGACACCCATATCAAGCTGCTGCGCAAGCGGCTGCGGGAGCACGCCGGGCTCATCACTACACTGCGGGGAGTGGGGTATCGCTTTGAAGACCAGTAGACCCAGGCGCCAGATCAGTATTCGGGCCAAGCTGTCGCTGTATCTTTTGGGGTTCGTGGTGGTATCGCTAGCGCTGCTGTGGCTGTTTCAGGTGGTGTTTTTAGAGAGCTTTTACCGCTCTATCAAAGAAAAACACCTGCGCGCGGGCGCGCTCAGCGCCATCAGCCAGATACAGGACAGCAGCGACATCGACGACACGCTCGAGAAGATCGCCGCCCAGGAAGGGGTGAGCTTTGCGCTGTATAACGCCGACGGGGTGCTCATCAGCTGCGCCGGCACCGGGCCCCAAAACAGCCTGGGCAAGCTCAGTGCCCAAAGTGCCCAGGCACTGCGGCATAAAGTGCTCTCGGCAGAGGACCCGCTGGTAGACCTCACCGACGAGTGGGCCATGTGGTCGGCGGCGGGCAAGAGCTGGCAAAAAGAGCACCAGCCGGTACAGGACCTCACCCCCAGGCTGGAGGAGCAGCTGGGCGAAGACGGCGGTCTGCCCCAGCTGCAGGAGCGCGTCGTCGGCCCCACCCAGCAAGACAGCCTCTCGGGCAAAGGCGGGGTACAGACCATGCTGTGGGGCGGCACCGTACAACAGCAGAATAAAAGCTATATGCTGCTGGCCAGCGCGGTCATCACCCCGGTCAGCAGCACTCGTGAGGCCATCCAGACCGAACTGGTGTACATCAGCTTGGTGCTGGTGGCGCTCTCGATCCTGCTGGCCTGGCTGCTCTCGAAAAAGATCACTTCCCCCATCGTCTTGCTCAACAGTGCGGCCAAAAAGCTGGCCGCCGCCGACTACTCGGCCTCGTTTTACCAGACCGGCTACCGCGAGATCGCCGAGCTCAGCCAAACGCTGGAGCACACCGCCAGCGAGCTGCAGAAGATCGAGCGGCTGCGGCGGGAGCTCATCGCCAACATCTCCCACGATCTGCGCACCCCGCTGACCCTGATCACCGGTTACGGCGAGGTGATGCGCGACCTGCCCGGCGAGAACACGCCGGAGAACCTGCAGGTCATCATCGACGAGGCCCGCCGCCTGAGCAGTCTGGTCACCGACACGCTGGACCTCTCACAGCTGCAGGCCGGGGTGCAGACGCTGAGCACCTCGCCTTTCGATCTCACCCAGCTGGTGCAAAACGTGGTCACCCGCTACGGAGCCATGCTCAAAGAGCAGGGCTATCAGCTGCAGTTTGATCGGGGCGGCAGCGATGAGGGCCAGTGGGTAGAGGCCGACGAGAACAAGATCTACCAGGTGGTGTATAACCTGGTGGGCAACGCCGTCACCTACACCGGCGCGGACAAGCAGGTGCTGGTGCGCCAGCGGGTGCAGGGGGACATGGTCACCATCGAGGTGCTCGACACCGGTGAGGGAATAGAGCCGCAGATGCTGCCCCACATCTGGGAGCGCTACTACAAAGGGGAGAGCGCCCACAAGCGGCCCACCGCCGGTACCGGCCTGGGGCTCTCTATCGTCAAGGGCTGTCTTGAACTGCACCACACCCCGTACGGGGTCAAGAGCGAGCCCGGGCTGGGCAGCTGCTTCTGGTTTTCACTTAAGCGGCTGTAGGCGCCGGTCGGTGTCTTTGTCGTCCTCCTTCTATAAGATAGACAGCGCGCCCAGCATCTGCTGGGCGCGCTGTCTATCTCTCATTCTATTTCTGCCCAGGCGGCCACAGCGACAGCTTACTCTGCCGTATCGGCGCCGCTTTGGCCGTTGTGTTTTTGGTGCTCTGCTGCCAATATGCTGTATACCGCCATATCTACGATACCGGTGTTGTTGCGCCCCGCCTGCCGCAGCGTTCCCTCACGCTGCATGCCGCACTTTACCATCACCCGCCCCGAGGCCGGGTTTTGCAGGTCGTGGCCGGCGGCAATGCGCAAAAAGCCCACCCGGGTAAAAAAGAAGTCGATGATCGCCGCCAGCGCCTCGGTCATCAGCCCCTGACCCCACCAGCGGTGTCCCAGGCAGTAGCCGATCTCCACCCCGCACACCACCGGCTGCTGGTCTACCGCCGAAATGCTGCCGATGGGCTCGCCGCCATCCCGCAGACAAATGGCCCACTGGTAAAAATCCGCCCGGTCATAACTGGGCAGCCACCCGGCCACTACCTGCGCTGTCACCTGGCTGCTGGCATGGGCTGGCCAGGTCAGAAAGCGGGTTACCCGCTCGTCGCTGGCCCAATTTTTATACATGGCGCCACTGTCGGCAGCGGTAAACCGGCGCAGACAGAGCCGGTCGGTATAGATCGTCACGGTGCCCAGATGGGTCATATCCTCTCCTCCTCTTTAAAACGCGGGGCTCTCACCGCTCTTTTTTAAACAGCTCCAGCACCAGCTGGATGACCAGCAGTGGGGCGGCAATAAAGCAAAAGCCGCACAGTATCTCAAACCAGCGACTGCCGGTCATGCTGCCTAGCAGCCCAAAGCCCAGCGCCGCCGACAGCACGCTAAAAAGCAGTGTCGCCACACTCAAAAGTATCCGTCCACTGTGTTCTTTCATTGGCCTCTCCTCCTGCCCGCCGGTACTGTGCCGGCACGCTGTGCGGCGGCAGCAGGCAGCCCCGCCGCAGTTTTTACCAGTATAGCAGGTGGCGGCGGCGCTGTACAGCCCACTACCTATAAAAAACAGCGCGCTCACAAAGTCTTCTCTCGCCGTTCAAAAAACTGTCACCTGCCGGCAGTACGCTATAATCTGTAGTCAAGTCAAACACCAAAGCTGCGGCAGCACACTTTTTAAAGGAGGCTTTCACCATGACTCTTACCCGTATGTTCCCTTATCCCCGTGCCCCCCACACGCTGGTGCTGGAGCTCGACACCCCCGACGCCGAGTGTGCCGTACTGGATCTGGTGCGGCGCTTTAGCCGCTGGCACCGCGTCGAGAGCCGGGTCGTCTATGGTGGCCGCACCGAACTGGTGCTGCTTTTGCGCCCGGTCAAAAAGCACACCGGTTTTGAGCGCGCGCTCGACCGCTCGATGGGCGTGTCTGGGGCCACCCTCTACCCGCCCGGCACATCCATCGCCAGCTAAAAACAGCACCCCCGTGCCCCGTCTGCCACTGTGTGGCAGACGGGGCCCTTTTATGTCGGTGGCGGTAAAACCGGCCAGCGGCCCCGCCAATACGCCCCGTGGGCCGGCGCCGACAAAAAAACACGGATTTTTCACGGTTTCTTCACCCAGCTTTCACACAGCCCCTTTAGTATATAGACAGCGATAAAGAGTATCTCTTTTCATCGCCACACTTTTTCATATACTTCCAAAGAGCATGCGCTCCGTTTGCCATCAGTGCCGGCAAGTGGGGCGCATGTTCTTTTTCCTCTGCCGGTCGCAGGCGTTGCTTTTTACTGCCAGAGCGCCTATAATGGTGGTCATATGTGTGCTGTATTTTGACGAATCGTGCAGACCCGGAGGATGGATGAATGATCAAGAGATTTATCGGCTATTACAAACCCCACCGCAAACTTTTTTATTTTGATATGTTTTGCGCCCTGATCGTGGCGGTGTGCGACCTGTTTTACCCCATGATCACCCGCAACATCATTCAGGACTACGTGCCAAATCGCCAGCTGCGGCTGATGATCGTGTGGGTGCTGGTGCTGCTTGGCCTGTACATACTCAAGGCGCTGCTCAACTACATCATCCAGTACTACGGCCACGTGATGGGCGTGCGCATGCAGGCCGATATGCGCCGCGAGGTGTTTGACCACCTGCAAAAGCTGCCTTTTTCCTACTTCGATCAGAACAAGACCGGCGTGGTCATGTCGCGCATCGTCAACGACCTGATGGACGTCACCGAGCTCGCCCACCACGGGCCGGAAGACCTGTTCATCTCGCTGATCATGCTCATCGGCTCGTTTGCCATCCTCTGCACCATCAACGTGCCGCTCACCGTTATCGCCTTTGCCCTGCTGCCGGTGGCGGTGTACATCGTGGCCAAGCTGCGGCGGCGGATGAACGCCGCCTTCCGCGAGACCCGCATCAAGACCGGCGAGGTAAACGCCGAGCTGGAAAACAGCATCTCCGGCATTCGGGTAGCCAAGGCCTTTACCGGCGAAAAGAACGAAAGGCGCAAATTTGAGCGCCGCAACCGCGAGTTCGTCACCGCCCGTTCAGAGGCATTTCGCGTGATGGGCCAATTTTCAGCCAGCACCGGCTTTTTCACCGACGTGCTCAACGTGGTAGTGCTCATCGCCGCCGCCTGCTTCCTCTTTGCCGGCAAAATAACCACCGGCGACTTTGTGGCTTATCTGCTGTACGTCTCGATGTTTTTAAACCCCATCAAGCGGCTGATCTCGTTTGTAGAGCAGTTCCAGCAGGGGGCGACCGGCTTTAAGCGCTTTGTCGAGATCATGGAGGAGCCCATCGAGCAGGATAGCCCCGGCGCCAAGCCGCTGCAGAGCGCCCAGGGCCAGATCGACTTTCGCGGTGTGGGCTTTACCTACGACGACGATACCGAGGTGCTCTCGGGCCTTGATCTGCACATCGGCGCCGGCCAGACGGTGGCGCTGGTGGGCCCCTCCGGCGGTGGCAAAACGACTCTGTGCCACCTGCTGCCCCGCTTTTACGACCCCACCGAAGGCACCATCGAGATAGACTGTCAGGATATCCGCAGCTACACGCTGCACTCGTTGCGGCAAAATATCGGCATCGTGCAGCAGGATGTATTTCTCTTCACCGGCACCATCCGCGACAACATCGCCTATGCCAAACCCGACGCCACCGACGAGGAGATCTACCAGGCGGCCCGCCGGGCCAACATCCACGACTTTATCATGGGGCTGGACGACGGCTACGACACCTATATCGGCGAGCGGGGCGCGCGCCTCTCGGGCGGGCAAAAACAGCGCATATCCATCGCCCGGGTATTCTTAAAAGATCCGCCGATCCTCATTCTGGACGAGGCTACCTCGGCTTTGGATAACGAGACCGAGCGCCTGATCCAGGAGGCCCTAAACGATCTCTCCCACGGCCGCACCACGCTGGTGGTGGCCCACCGGCTCTCCACCATCAAAAACGCCGACAGCATCGTGGTGCTCACCCCGCAGGGCATCGCCGAGACCGGCAGTCACCGCCAGCTGGTGGCCGCCGGCGGTCTGTACGCCCGGCTGTGGCAGTCGCAGTTCATCGGGCTCGACAGCTGAGCCCTCACTGCCGCGCCTTTGCCGCCGCTGGCCCCCACCGGGCCGGCGGCGGTTTTTACTGTGCGGCCACTTTTACAACTGCGCCATATTTTTTGTCGTACCGCGTCGCTTTTTTAGTATACTGTCCCATTGTGCGGCTGCGGCGGGCTGTGCTATGATGGGCGTGTAAGATTCATATGGCCCATATAAGTCTGCGAATAGGGCGCAGAAGTCTCTACGCGGTGACCGCAAATCACCTGCGCTATGGGCACCTTTGCGGGGGCGGTCCCAGGTTGTGGGGCTGCCGCCACTATTTGCTTTGGTCTAAAGCGGGGTGCTCGACTGATCTGGTTAGAGCGCCCTTATTTTGCGCTCCGGCAGCTCATGCGCCGGAAAAGTTTAAAAAAGGAGACAGAGAACATGTCGAAAATGGATGCCAAGACCGCCCGGGTAATGATCTGGGAACAACTGCGCAAGGTGGCCCGCCCCGACTCCCGCTTCAGCTGGGATTTTGCCGAGTTCATCACCGATTACGAGGGCAGCGATAAATGCGCCGAGAACCTCTGTAAAGAGGATATCTACAAAAACGCCGAAGTCGTGTTCATCACCCCCGACAACAATCTGGAAGTGCTGCGCGAACAGGTCATCCGCGACAAAAAGATCATGCTCATCACCACCTACGGCATCCGCCGCGGCGTGTTTCTGCTGCGGCCCGAATGGGTGCCCGAGGGCAAAGAAGAACTGGCCTCCACCCTCGACGGCATCCAGCGCTTCTGGCAGTACCGGTCGCTCAAGCAGATCGCCGAGGAGATCGGCCATATCGACCTGCTGGTCACCGGTGCCTCGGCCATCACCCCCAGCGGCATCCGCTTTGGTAAGGGCCACGGCTACTTTGATCTGGAGTGGGCCATGTTCTATACCAAAGGCGTCGTCGACGTAAATACCCCGGTAGTTGCTGTGGGCCACGACTGCCAGGTAGTGGATGTAGAGGTGGATGTGCGCCCCTACGACACCGCTATCGACTACATCGTCACCCCCACCCAGGTCATCCGCACCCGCAACGAGTTCCCCAAGCCCACCGGCGGTGTGCTGTGGAGCATGTTGGCACCCGGCATGAAAGACGATATCCCCCCGCTGCAGGAGCTGTGGATGGACAATTTCTGCAAATAGAGCTTTTTGCGCAATAGGTCCTCCCCATCTCAGCGCACACAGATCCATACACCCCACCAAGCGGCGCAAAAAGTGTAAGAACTGCTCTCGGGGCACTGCCCCTCGGCCGCTTTTGGCGGCACCGCATTTCTTACGGTCTGGGGGGCGCTCATTTCCTCTTTTTTGCGCAATAGGTCAGTCCAGTTATTACATACCGGTCGTCTCTACTCCCCACCGGGCGGCGCAAAAAGTGTAAGAACTGCTCTTCGGGGCACTGCCCCTCGGCCGCTTTTGGCGGCACCGCATTTCTTACGGTCTGGGGGTGCTCATTTCCTCTTTTTTGCGCAATAGGTCAGTCCAGCTACTACATACCGGTCGTCTCTACTCCCCACCGGGTAGTGCAAAAAGTGTGAGAATTGCTCTTCGGGGCACTGCCCCTCGGCCGCCTTTGGCGGCACCGCATTTCTTACGGTCTGGGGGGCGCTCATTTCCTCTTTTTTGCGCAAATAGGTCAGTCCAGCTGCTACATACCGGTCGTCTCTACTCCCCACCAAGCGGCGCAAAAAGTGTAAGAACTGCTCTTCGGGGTATTGCCCCTCGGCCGCCTTTGGCGGCACCGCATTTCTTACGGTCTGGGGGCGCTCATTTCCTCTTTTTTGCACAAATAGGTCAGTCCAGTTATTACATACCGGCCGTCTCTACTCCCCACCGGGCAGCGCAAAAAGTGTAAGAACTGCTCTTCGGGGCATTGCCCCTCGGCCGCCTTTGGCGGCACCGCATTTCTTACGGTCTGGGGGGCGCTCATTTCCTCTTTTTTGCGCAATAGGTCGGTCCAGTTACTACACATACCGGCCGTCTCTACTCCCCACCAGGCAGCGCAAAAAGTGCCAAAGCTGCTCTTGGGACGCCGTCACTTGGCCTGTTTATTGATGTTGCCGCTATCCTTATCGCAATGGGCAGACCAGCAGGGACGGTCCGGCACTGCTGGGTACAGCAGTACGCCGCACATGTAGCCACCCCTATATAAAATAAGGGATGCCCCCCTACTACCGACAGACTAAATAGAAAGAAGCGAGACAGCCCGCAGGCCGTCTCGCTTCTTTTTTATCTGTAACAGCAGTTTTCTACATCCCGCGAAAACCTTTGCCGATGATGTCGCTGGTGTTGGAGATCAGCACGAACGCATGGCTGTCGACTGTCTTGACGAATTTGCGCACCATATTGGCCTGGGTGCGGTTCATGGCCGCCAAGATCACCCAGCGCTCGCCGTCGGTATAGGCGCCGTGGGCCTGCCACACGGTAGCGCCCCGGTGCATGTTTTTATTGATATAGCCACACACCTCTCTGGGGGCGGTAGTGATGATGAGAAACTGTTTTTTCAAGTTGATGTTCTCGATGACCGAGTCCACCAGCAGCGATTTCATCAGCAGTCCCAGCACCGAAAACAGGCCGGTCTGCACGTCAAAGAGGAAAAACGTGCTGCATGCGATCAGCGCGTCGCTGGCCATCAGCGCCTTGCCGATATCCAGCCGGGTAAATTTTTTGAGGATCATCGCCAAAATGTCGGTACCGCCGGTCGAGGCATCGAGGTTAAACAAAATGGCCGAGCCCACCGCCGGCAGAGCCATAGCAAACACCAGCTCCAGCATGCGCTCGCCGGTCAGCGGCGCCGCCAGCGGAAACAGCACCTCAAACCCCTTGGTCAGCCCCGAGAACAGCAGGCTGCAATACACGGTTTTCAGGCCAAAACTGCGGTTTAAAAGCACGAACCCCAGCACCAGAAACAGGCAGTTGAATACCAGTACCAGCGTTCCCGGCGATACCGCCGGCAGCAGCTTGGCCAGCAAGATCGAAAGGCCGCTCACCCCGCCGGTGGAAAAATGGTTGGGGAACTTGAAAAAGTACACCCCTACCGAAACCAGCAAAACACCCAGGTTCAGCAGCAAAAAGTCCCGCAGCTTTTTATTCATCTGTCTGTGCCCCCCTGTACCGGACGACCACCGCCCGGTCTCCATCAAAACCGTGTTTGGGCCGCCCGTCGGCCACCCGTCTCTGCCATTGGCTATTATAGCACAATATGCCGCAAAATCAACAAAATTTACTCATTTTATTTGTGCAAATTTTACTTTTCTGCCTTGCAAAATAGCGGGCTATTTTTTGTTCACAGCCCTTTTGGGGCTGTTTTATCGCTGCAGGATGGGCAGGCCCGACCTGCAAGCTGCAAACTGCTCTTTTTGCACTTTTTCCCGCGCCACAGTGCAGCTGTGTCACCACTATTTTGCCCCATCGAGGGCATAAAAAAGCGCCGCTGTCGGCTCGTCGTCCCGCTTTATCTTTTCCCCGTCAGGCCCCGCGTGCCGCCACTGCCTCTTACTGGTGGCACAGTCACTCGGTCGGCGGCGCTTATTGAAGCCCGCGGCGGCCCATACTCTGTGATAAAAGGCGGTACACAGTACACAGTACACCGAGAGGAGCACGCCATGCAACTATTCTACGGGCCGGGTCGGCGGCCAAATTACTTTGAGGGCTGGTATTTTAAACAGCAAAAAGGCGGAGCGGTGGTGGCGCTCATCCCCGCCTTTCACCGCGACGGCGGACGCGACTGGGCCTCGCTGCAGGTCATCGCCCCCGGCTATAGCGCCTTTATTCCCTACCCGGCCACCGCTTTTGCGGTCGACGAGCAGCACGGTCAAATCCACCTGGGGCAAAATCGCCTGGGACCGGGCGGGGCCAACATCTACTGTCGGGCCGCGGGGGTGCCGGTGTTGGGCCGGTTGCGCTACGGTCCGCTCACCCCGCCGGGGTACGACATCATGGGTCCCTTTACCCATCTGCCGGGCATGCAGTGCCGCCACCGGGTCATCAGTTTGGCTCACCGGGTAGAGGGCTGGCTGCAGATCGGCAGCCAGCGCTACTGCTTTGACCGCGGCGTCGGCTATATCGAGGGCGACCGCGGCGGCGCCTTTCCCCAGCGCTATGTCTGGGCACAGTGTCTGTTGCCGGGGGCCAGCGTCATGGTCTCGGTGGCCTCGGTGCCGCTGGGTCCCGGCCAGTTTACCGGCTGTATCGCCAGCATCCGCACCGGCGGGGACGAGTACCGGCTGGCCAGCTATCTGGGGGGCCGGCCGCTCTATGTAGGCGACGATGGCCTGCTGCTTAGCCAGGGGCGGTGGTGGCTGGCCATCGAGCACCTGGGCGGCGACAGTCAGCCGCTGCTGGCGCCTCAGGGTGGAAAAATGGCCCGCACGATCCGCGAAGGGGCCTGCTGTCGGGCTCGGGTCCGCTTTTATAACGGCCGCTCGCTGCTCATCGATACCGTTACCGCCACTGCCAGCTTTGAGGGCTGTTGGGCCCCGAGCAGTATTTCATAAAAAGAGCCGGTCCACGAGCGCTCGTGGACCGGCTCTTTTTGGCCGCACCGATATTTTCGGGCAGACTGCCCAGTTTTCCACCATCCATCCGCCAACGGTGGAAAACTGCTGTGTCGCGGCCAATGGATATATGTAAAAAGACACACCGCGCCGCCCAGGCCGGCCGCCGCCAGCTCCTGCATCTTTTAGGCGGCGGATCAGGGCCAGCTATAGAGCAGCGAGCGGGCCGAACATCCGCCGCTAACGCCCGCGTGCCCGGCAGTGGTCGCGGCGCAATCTGGCCGGCCGGCACTGCATAAAGCGGTACCAAAACCGGCGTGCGCGGCCCATCCGCGCCAAACACAGCCCCAACAGCCGGTCGGCAGTGGCCATAACCTGCACGCGATCTGCCCGGCTCACGGCCGCCTGTGAAAAGCCCGCCGCCAACACCACCTGCCAAAACGCATCCCACACATCGGGCTCGATCTCGCCAAAGACCTCGCCCAGCTGCCGGCCGTACTGCTGGTAGTCAAAGTGGGGGCCGCTGTAGAGCCCGGCCGCAGTCAGGGCCGGCAGCAACAGTTCGTACACCGCCCGCACCCGCCCGGCTTCCGGCCCGCGGCAAGTCGGCCCCAGCCGCCAAAACAGCACTGCCCAGCGGCACGCGCCATACAGCGCCGCCAGTGCCAGCAGGCCGCCCACCGCCGTCAGCACCGCGCGCAGCCAGCCCGGCAGTACCCAGCTGCTGTGCCCGCTGTTGCCGGCAGCAGCGGTAGCGCCGTCCGGTTGGCTCTGCTGCTGGTCTGGCCGATCGTCCGACGACGCCGAGTTATTTTCAGACGGCGGTTGCAACTGCAGCTTTTCGGGGATCATTTCCTGCGGCAGCCGCTGGATCAGCGCCTCTCCGGCCAGCGCCTCCGGCAGGCGCGAAAATCCCCCCTGCCGCCAGGTCGAGTAGCCGGGCGTGGCGTCTACCGGCACCCAGCCAAAACCGTCTACATAGATCTCGCACCAGGCGTGGGCACTGCTGTCCAGCACCTGCTGCTGGGTGCTGCGCACCTTCTGTATCTCCCCGCTGGTGCAGTCAAAGATCTCCTGGGCCTGTTCGGTGTGGTCGGGGTCGCTGCCGGTCTCCTGCCGGCTGGCGGGCACCACATAGCCGCTCACATAGCGCGCCGGCACCCCGCAGGCGCGAAAGATCACCGCGGCTGCACTGGCGAAATGGGCGCAGTAGCCCCGCTGATTTTCGTACAAAAACCAGGAGACAAAATCGCTGCCGGCCGGCATGCGGCCGGGCGAACGGGTGTAGCTGTAGCTCATGCGCAGGTAGCTGCACACCGCCTCGACCAGTTCGTCCCGGGTCTCAAACTGCTGCGCCCAGGCGGGGGTAAAGTCTGTGCGTATCTGCTCGGTGCCCTCTTTGGGCAGCTGGGTATAGGTCTGGTACACAAACCTGCGGTAGGCCTGCTCCTGCTCTAAAAACCGGTCCACCTCGCTATTTTGGCCCTGCACGGCCACCAGCGGTGCCTCCGGCTGCTCCTGCGACAAGATGTCCGGCGCCGTCGCGTAGTACAGCGTATAGGGGGTATCCCAGTTTTCTTGTCGGATGACGAGCGAGCTGTCCAGGTCAAACTCGGCCTTTTTCCCCGCCGGGTCTCTTTGGGGAAACTGGGTGTAATACGGCAGGTAGGCGTAGCCGGGGTCGGCCCGCAGGTTGGTCACCGTGGCCCCCATCAGCGCGCTGCCCGGCAGCGGCTGGCCCAACCGGTAACGCAGTGTCACCAGCTTTTGCGGCAGGTCCTGAGGGTGGTCGCTGCCAAATGCCTCCTCCAGCTGCCGGCGGGCGGCGCGGGTCTGGCTGGACGACAGCGCCTCCCAGCTGTCGCCGGTGTACACGCTGCCGGTGTAGGCGCGCAGATACAGCGGGTACCTGCTCACCGGCAAATGGACCGTCATATCTACCCGGCCGCTGGCCTTGAGCTGGTCCAGCCGCCCCAGCCTTCCCTGACTCACGGCTTGGTTGCCCGCGCGCTCTTCTTCCTCTACGAGCAGCAGCGACTCTAGCCGGGCCTTCACCCCGTCGCGCAGAGAGAGCACCCGGGGCGACTGGTATACCCGCTCCGGCGCCAGCGCCGCCACCAGCCCGGTACACAGCAGCAAAAGCGCCAGCGCCCGCAGGCCGAGCAGTGGCGCCCGACCGGCCCCCACACCCGACTTTTTGGCGCGCCGGCGACTGGCGGACAGCGCCACCAGGCCCCCCAGCGCACAAAACAGCAGTGCCAGCGCCGCCGACGGGGCCCCATAGCTAAAAAACAGCCCCGGCCCCAGCACCGCTGCAGTATATAGCACCGCCGGCCAAACCGATGGCCGCCAGCAGGTGTACAGCGTCAGCCAAAAGCCGACCAGGCCAAACAGCATGCTCAGCGCCACTACCTGCTCGCCGCTCTGTACCGCCCCTGGGGCCGCCACAGCAGCGCCGCCGACCTCTTGCAGGGCCAGTCCGGTGAGCTGGGTCACACCTTGGGCCAGCTGTTGTCGGCGCAGCCAAAAATACGCGCCCCACCCCAACACCGAGAGCAGTACCCGCGGCCAACGCCGCCCGCGGGGCAGGCATACCGCCAGCCCCAGCAGCCCGCCCAGCAGTGCCGCGCCCAGGCAGGTATTGGCAGGCTGGTCGTACATGTTGCCGGCACAAAATGCCACCAGCACCGCCACCGCCAGCCCCAACAGGCCAGCCGGCAGCAGGTCGATCCAGCGCCGGTTGGGCGGCGGTACCACTGCCGCCCCCTGCCTGATAAACGGGGGCTCTTTTCCCCGTAAAGGGGTGGTCTTTGCAGCCACGGTCGGGCCTCCTCTCGGTGGTGTTTCAACTCTGCGTCTCTACTGCTGCGGCGGCCGCACCGGTGCCGGTGGCTCGCCCACCGGCTGGGGCAGCACCTGCGCGTACTGGGCGTCGGGGCGGTACAGCGTGCTCCACCGGCGCAGGCGCAGCGGCAGCCCCGCCCGCACCTCCTCGGCCGGCAGCAGCGACGGCAACAGCAGGGCCCCCGTCTGCGCAGTTGGCAGCTGGCTCAGCGCCGTCGGCAGCGACTCGGGTTGCACCATCAGCTGTAGCCAGTCCGCGATCGCCACATCCACCGCCCCCAGTTCCAGCTCGCGGTAGTGCCAGCTGCCGCTGGCGTCGGCAAAAGCCAGCGCCGCCGGGCAGCTCTCGAGGGCCAGCGCCCGGGCCAACCGGTAGGTAGTCGCGCACAGCCAGTCCTGCTGGGCAAAAGTCAGCGCCTTCGCCGGCAGCAGTGGGCACAGCAGAGTCCGGCGCTGTATCTGGTCGCCTGGCTGGCGCACCAGCAGCTGTTGCCGGGCAGCCGTCAACTTCCAGTGTACCGCGCGCAGGTCCTCACCCGGCCGGTACTCGCGGATATACAGGGGGTTGAGCAGCTCATCCCCCTCCCGCTCGCCGTCTATCGCGCCGTTTTCTCCCCGCATGTCGAGGTCGAGCGGCAGCGGCTCCAAGTCGTCCGGCGGCAGCACCAACAGGTCGCAGCTGCCCTGTACGGCCACCCGCCAGCCAGTCAGGCCAAACACGTCCCGCACCCGGCAGCGCCGCAGCCACACCCGGTAGTGGCCGGCGTGGTCTGCTTCCAGCGGCAGCTCGATCTGCTGCCGGCCCCGCCGTACCGGCAGCCGCGCCCAAAACACCTGGCGGTGACCGGTGTGTACGCTCTCGTAAGCCAGCTGCAAAAAGCACTGGGCCGGCGCCAAAAGCCCGCACGACACCACAACAGGCAGCGCATAGGTGCCGCCCACAGTGAGCAGCTGCCGCTCGGCCGGCAGCCGCAGCTGCAGCTGCCGGGCACTTAGAAACTGGCCCAATAGCAAAACCGGCGGCAGCGCCAACAGCACCAGCAGGCACCAAAACGAGAAGTACCACCGGTACAGGGCAAAAAAGCCCAGTGCCGCCACCAAGAGCAGTGCGTAAAACAGCCGCGCGCCCAATCCACTGCCCGGCTTTTGCCCCCTCATTGGGCGGCGGCCACCGCCGGGGTGGGTACCTCCTGCAGCACGCCCTGCAACACCTGTTCTGCCGTTTTGCCCTGGGCGGCCGACCGCGGCTGCAGCGACACGCGGTGGGCGCACACATCTAAAAAGCACAGGTCTACGTCGTCGGGCAGCACAAAGCTCCGCCCCGCGGCCATCGCCACCGCCTGGGCCACCCTGGTCAGGGCCAAGGTACCGCGGGGGCTCACCCCCACGGCGATATCCGGGTGATCGCGGGTGGCTGCCGCCAGCTTTACGGTGTAGCGGTAAATGCTGGGGTGGATCTCGACCTGGGTCACCGCCTGGCGCAGCGCCAACAGCCCGCCGGCATCGAGCACCGGTTCCACCACTTCCAGCGGCGCGGCAGTGCGGCGCTGGCGCAGCATCTCGATCTCGCTGTCCATATCCGGGTAACCGATGGAGATGCGCATCAAAAACCGGTCCATCTGGCTCTCGGGCAGCGGGTGGGTCCCCCCCGAGCCGGCCGGGTTTTGGGTGGCGATAACGATGTGGGGCTGTGGCAGCGGGTGGCTCACCCCGTCAACGGTGATCTGCCCCTCTTCCATCACCTCCAGCAGCGCCGACTGGGTCTTGGGGCTGGCGCGGTTGATCTCGTCGGCCAGTAGCAGATTGCAAAAAGCCGCGCCCCGCTTAAAGACAAACTTCCCGGTCTGCTGCTGGTACATGGTAAAGCCGGTCACATCTGAGGGCAGCACATCCGGGGTGAACTGGATGCGGCCAAACTCCAGCGACAGCGCCCGCGAAAAGGCCAGCGCCAACGTCGTCTTGCCGGTACCGGGCACATCCTCTATTAAAATATGGCCGCCGGCCAGCATGGCCAAAAACACCTTGCGCACCACTTCCCGCTTGCCCTGAATGACCGTCTCCACCTGCCGCAGCACCTGTCTGGCGCCGCTCAATTCCTGCCTTTTCATCTGCATTTCCCCCGTATTTCCACACCGAGATCGCGTTTTCACCAGTATACTCTATCTCCTTTTTAGCGGCAATTCGCATTATTACTATGAAAGCCTGTCGAATTTTTACATGCTGTGTCGCCTGGCAGCCATCGCTCATCCACTCAAAGCCTAGCACCTGGAGCCCGCTCCAGGTCAAGACCCGGCACAAAATGTTTACAATTTGGCCACCAGCCGGCAGTTGTCAGATCACCTCAGCCGCAGTACACTGGACATATGATAACAAGAAAAGAAGGCGATCGCTCTGTCAAAGGTACTCATCCACATAGACGAACTCCCAAAATGGCCGCTGGCTCTGGGCAATATCGAAAATCTGCTGCAGGCGGCCCCGCCCCCGGGCGGCTGCCACTACCAGGTAGAGATCGTGGCCAACGGCCCGGCGGTGCAGGCCTATACCGCGCCCGGCAGCCAGATCGCCCGCATGCAATCGCTGGCCGTGCGCGGGGTGGTATTCATCGCCTGCCAAAACGCGCTGCGGTCAAACGGGATCAGCACCCAGGCGCTGCCGGGTTTTGTGCACACAGTCCCCGCCGGCATCGCCGAGCTGGTGGACCGCCAAGAAGAGGGCTGGGCCTATGTAAAGCCGTAGCGCGGGTAGTAGCCGTCTTTTGACCGCCCACATCCTGTGCTCTCTTCTCCGATACACCGGCGTACCAGATCCCCTTTATTCGCTATCCGCCGCTCATTTTACTTGTATTCGCTATTTGCACAGCGGCCCCGCCCCTGTCTTGCCGCCGGTGCACTCTATAGGGAAGTTTCAATTCCTGCTATAACCCCTTTAAAATTTGTTCGGCCTGTAGCATCTTTTCCGTTTTCCCTAAGTTTCTGCTCTTTACCCCTTTTTGCGCACGTGTTATAGTATAGATAAAAAACAGCAAATACGGGGGGAACACCATGAAAGTTGGACTGATCAGATGTATGCAGACCGAGGATATCTGCGGCGCTACGGTCTGTCTCAAGGCCATCAAGAATAAGCACGGCGCCTTTCAGGGCGCAGATGAGGTAGAGCTGGTAAATATCAGCACCTGTGGCGGCTGTCCCGGCAAAAAGGCGGTAACACGGGCCGAAAATATGGTCAAATGCGGGTGTGATACCATCGTGTTATCCTCCTGTATCACCAAAGGCTCGCCGCTGGCATTTCCATGCCCCAACGCCGAGCAGATGATCTATGCCATCAAAAAAAGAGTCGGCGACGACATCCAGGTGCTTACCTACAGCCACTAGTACACGTCTCCGGTCGTCGCTATTTAATAAAAAGGAGCGCTCCCATCCCTGCCTATCCAGGCGGGGCGGGAGCGCTCTTTCTCTTTACCGTCTAACCAGTGATGGGCCGCTAAGACTCGAGCCACCGTCTCTCATCCCATCTGGCGGCGGACGGGCCTCTTTACCGACCACTGACCGCTGGCTACTATCCGGTCATACCCGCCAAAGATCCGCTCAATAGGTGGTCGGCATTCCCCGTTTCACCAGCCGCGACGCCTGGTGAAAGCGCAGCTGCGGTGCAGCTTGCCCCACCCATATCGAAGTCCGGTAATACCAGTCTTCGCCCATCCCGGTCATATAGTTGACCAGCCAGCAGCCCGGCCCCAGCGCACTGCAGCGGTAGTTGTAGATGGTGATATCCCGGTCCCCGGTGAGAGCGAGCAGCGACTGGATGGTATCTTCGCGGCCAAATAGGCGCCCTGAACTGCCACACTCCAAAAAATCGCGGTGCAGTACCGTTTCTAGCCAGCTGCGGTCGGAGGTATAGACGCGCACAAAAAACTGTTTTTCGCGCGCCAACAGTATATCGTGCAACGCTCCCCCTCCTTTTTACCTATTTTTACAGCCCCAGCCTGCGCACATCAGTATCTGTGCGCACCGTCATCCTTCACACCAACCGGTCAAGGGCTCCCGCCATCGAGCCGGTATGGGTCGTGGCGGGGGCTTCCGGTAGCGGCCGAAAACTCATGAGTCTGCGATAGCGGTGTGGGCCGACACCGCCCCGTGCAGTGTCCTCAAAATACTTTCCCCGGGCTGGGCAGGAGCGAACTCTCAGCCGGTTGTGTGCGACCGCCACTTCTCCTGGGCGATCGGGAAATACTCGCGCAGGATGGGGTAGGTCAGCTTTTCTGGCAGGTGGTCAAACAGGCCCACCTTGCGCATCTCGCTACCGCGCGGCAGCGCCCCCAATTTGTGCACCACCGCCAAATAGACCTGCCCGCCACCCCGAAAATGGGTGCCGTTCAGGTCGCCGTCTATGTAGTAATCGCACAGCGGCTCTATCTCAAAATCTATCGCTCCGGTCTCCTCATGCAGCTCTCTCTTGGCCGCCTCCAGCGGTGTCTCCCCGACCTCGATATAGCCGCTGGGGTGCTCCCAAGTCTCCCGCTCCCGGTGCATACAAAACAGCCACCGGCCTTTGTATACAGCCATGATATCGGCTGAAAAATACTGCCCCACCTCGCCAAACGGATATGTCCTGAACTCCATAAGGTCCCCCTGTCTAAAAATGCGCATTTCTACACACCTACTATAGCACAAAGGCGCCGCCTTAAAAAGCGGCGCTGCTCTCTATATTTTAGGGATAGCCGCACACTACTTCATAAATAGGGGCTTTTGTGTTGGCGCATACATAGCATGCGCCAACACCGCTCTACAGCAAGCCCTGTCCATATGGCGCGCTTTTCTACTGCCGTTATATCTATTGCGCACCATCATTTGCGCAATTTTATTTGGTCTATAGGTGACAAAATTGTCCTGTTGTTCTTAGAAGGAAAACCACTAAGATAGCCGCAGGGGGGATAAAAATGTCAAAAACAAGTGAACGTATACGGCACGCTAGAAAACACTGTCGCCTCACCACCAAACAACTCACCTATTTTATCGGTGTTTCAGAGAGATCTGTCGTCCGATATGAAAATGATCAGTCCACGCCTGGCACACATAGCCTCATTCAATTGGCCTCTATATTTGATCTCTCTACAGACTATCTGCTTGGACTTTTCGACAATGCCGAGGCATCATTTTTAGAGCTTTATCGGACAAAAAATATATTTTATCGCAATGTACAAAACAATCATATACGCGAGGAAACCGACTATTACTGGATCGAGTTTCTCCGAAAGATGAACCTTTCCCATTGCGGGGCAAAATGCAGTGGGCGGGTATAGACGGAAAAGAGGAGCTCTATGCTCTGCGGCCGATTATTCCCGAATCCTGCCTGATCATATTAGAAAAACTGGGTCGACAAAAACCATTGATACTCAATAGCCGGGAAGATTTCAATGCCTTTCTCATTTACGGTGGTACTGCTTTTGCCTCCCACCAAGTATGTAAGGAATGCATGCCGTATTTATTACGGCCAGGTACAGTTAAAAACAAGGCCAGAAAATTGTGAGCTGCCGTATCATCTGTTCGTTTTAAACATCACCTGTTTTGTTCTTTAGCTGTATATGGCAAAAGTTGCGGGTTTCCACCCGTCAGAGAACAGTATGTAAGCATCCTCGCCAAATAAAAAAGCTACATTTTGATCTCTCAAAATGTAGCTTTCATATGGTGCGGATAAGAGGACTTGAACCTCCACCGAGTTGCCCCGACTAGAACCTGAATCTAGCGCGTCTGCCTATTCCGCCATATCCGCGACTGCAAGAGTTATTATATACGATTGCTCTTTATTTGGCAACCCCTAATTTCAAATTTTTTTAAAAAATTTGTCGCGCTCTCTCACAGTCTTATCACCTGCGGCCAGTACTGCCCGCAGGCTTACAAAAAAGTCTTGTAGTCCTCGTAGTTCTGGCGCAGCAGCTCCGGGGTATTCAGCCCATAGGGGCAGTGCTCCATGCAGTGCCCGCAGTGGATACAGTTGTCGATACGCGCCATCTTCTCCTGCCACTCAGGGGTGAGATAGGGCTCTGGCGGCGAGCGCCGCAACAGCAGCGACATGCGGGCGCTGTTTTGTATCTCGATGCCCGCCGGGCAGGGCTGGCAGTAGCCGCAGCCGCGGCAGAACTCGCCCAACAGCTGTCCCCGGTCGCGCTCGATCACCGCCGCCAGCTCAGCAGTCATAGACGGCGGCGTATCGATATACGACAAAAACTCCGCCAGCTCACTCTCTCGCTGTATGCCCCAGATAGGCAGCACATTGTCGTACTGTGCCAGATAGGCGTACGCCGCGGCCGAGTTAGTGATCAGCCCGCCCGACAGCGCCTTCATGGCGATAAAGCCCACTTCGTGCTGTCGGCAGAGCTCCACCAGTTCGATATCCTTTTCCGTAGCCAGGTAGCAAAAGGGGAACTGCAGCGTCTCGTAGAGGCCCGACTCCACCGCTTCGCGCGCCACTGCCAACCGGTGGTTGGTAATGCCGATGTGGCGGATGAGCCCCTGCTCCTTGGCTTCGCACATAGTCTCGTATAGGCCGCTGCCGTCGCCGGGCTTGGGGCAAAACGGCGGGTTGTGAAATTGCAGGATATCCAGGTAATCGGTGCGCAAAAGCTCTAAGCTGGTGTGCAGGTCGCGCCAAAAATCCTCCACCGTCAGGGCCATCGTCTTCGATGAGATGTAGATATCTTCCCGCACTGCACGCAGAGCCAGACCGATCTTTTCCTCACTGTCAGAATAGGCGCGGGCCGTATCAAAAAAGCGCATGCCGCCGTCATAGGCCTTCTGCAGCAGCACCGCCGCCTGCTCTTTGCTCACCCGCTGCACCGGCAGCGCGCCAAAGGCGTTTTTCTCCACCGTGATACCGGTGGTCCCCAGGGTCACTTTGGGCATAGGTCCCCCTCCTCTTTGGGCAAATTCTGTCACATGGTGTTCTTTTTCCCAGTATAGCACAAAATTTAGCTGCCGCCAGCACTTTTTCATGCTGTCTTACAGTCTGCCGCTCTGCAAAAAGGCGCCGCCGGCAGTTTTAGCTGCCGGCGGCGCCCCATGGCGAAATATATAGCAAAGTAGGAGGTGTATCGGTGGGCACTGCGCCGCTCTACGCCGGCCGCCCCACACTGTCAAGAATACCCTGGACCCCGTCGGGTCCCAGGTCGGCCACCACCGCGATGGCCTGCGAACTGAGCTGCTCGGCCGGCAGGTCCAGCCGGCTCTCAAGTACCTGGCACAGGTCGCTGTACTGCCGCCAGCAGCGGCTGGCCAGCTCTAATCCCTGTGCAGTCAGCTGCACCCGGCCGTAGTGCTCTTTTTGTACCACCTGCTCTCGGGTCAGCACTGCCAGCATGCGGTTTACGCTGGCTCTGGTCACATCCAGCCGGTCGGCGATCTGCACCGAGCGCACCGGTCCGCCCTGCCCCAGCTGATAGATGGTGAGCAGGTAGCGCAGGCGGGCGGTCGACATGGGCGCGCTCATCCCTTCCCCTTAGCGGAGGGGCAGCCCCCGGCGTGGGGGCAGCCAGAACAGCCGCACCCGCACCCGCCGCCGGCAGATTTGCGGCGCAGATGCCGCACCGCCAGCACGAACAGGGCCAGCAGCACCGCCGAGATGAGGATCGTGGCCAGATTATCAGCCAAAAATGCGAGCATAGGGGTCTCTCCTCTCCCGCCCGAACAAAGGGGCGCACATACAGTTTATCTAGCGGGCAGCAGTGGCCGCACGGGCCATCTCACGCCGCTTATTCTTGGGGGTGGGGCGCAGCAGCAGCCACAGCCCGGCGATGAGCACCACCAGTGCCGCCGCAGTACCTATCCCAAAGGCGGCTCCGCTAAAGAGCACGATACCAAACTGGTATACCATCATCGATACAGCGTAGGCCAAAACGGTCTGGTAGCCGATGGCCGCCAAGGTCCACTTGGCGCTGGCCATCTCGCGCTTGATGGCGCCGATAGCGGCAAAGCAGGGTGCGCACAGCAGATTGAACACCAAAAACGACAGTGCCGCCGCCGCGTAGGGGAACATGGTCTGGATCTGAACGAGCAGACCCGGGTCGTCCTCGGCGATGTCGGCGCCCAGGCCAAACAGCACGCCAAAGGTGCCCACCACGTTCTCTTTGGCCACCAGGCCCGATACCGTGGCCACTGCGGCTTTCCAGTTGTCAAAGCCCAGCGGGGCAAAGATGGGGGCGATAAACTTGCCCACCACTGCCAACAGGCTCTCCTCCTCGGCGACCATGCCGAAGCTGCCGCCGGCAAAGCCGAAGTTGCTCAAGAACCAGATGAGGCCGCAGGCCACAAAGATAACGGTACCGGCTTTGATGATAAACGCCTTTCCGCGCTCCCACATGTGGATGAGCACGCCTTTGGGGGCCGGCACGTGGTACTGGGGAAGCTCCATGACAAACGGGGCCGGGTCGCCGGCAAAGCCGCGGGTCTTTTTGAGGATGATGCCCGATACGATGACCGCAGCGATGCCCATAAAGTACATGGCCGGTGCCATCCAGGGAATGCTGGGGAACATGGCCCCGCCGATGAGCGCGATGACCGGCAACTTGGCCCCACAGGGGATAAAGGTGGTGGTCATGATGGTCATGCGGCGGTCTTTTTCGTTCTCAATGGTCTTGGTGGCCATAATGCCCGGCACGCCGCAGCCGGAGCTGATGAGCATGGGGATAAAGCTCTTGCCCGACAGCCCGAATTTGCGGAAGATGCGGTCCATGATGAACGCCACGCGGGCCATGTAGCCGCAGTCCTCCAGGATCGATAGGAAGAAGAATAGGATGAGCATCTGCGGCACAAAGCCCAGCACAGCGCCCACACCGCCGATGATGCCGTCCACGATGAGGCCCACCAGCCAGTCGGCCGCCCCCACCGCCGTCAGCGCGCCGGTGGCCCAGTTAGAGATAAGTCCGCCGAACAGCGTGTCGTTGGTCCAGTCGGTGACGATGGTCCCCAGCCAGCTGACCGACACGAAGTACACCACGAACATCACCGCCGCAAAGATGGGCAGCGCCAGCCAGCGGTTGGTGACGATGCGGTCGATCTTGTCAGAGGTGGTCATACCGGTACGGCGCTTGCGCACACATTTTTTCACCACCGCGGCGATAAAGGTATAGCGCTGGTTGGTGATGATGCTCTCGCTGTCGTCGTCCAGCCACTCCTCACAGCGGGCGGTGATCTCCTCGACCTTCTGCGCTGCCGCGCCGTCCAGCGCCAGCACATCCAGCACCTTCTCGTCGCGCTCAAACAGCTTCACCGCGTACCAGCGGATGTTCTCTGCCGGCACCTTGCCGGCGATGACGCCCTCGATCTCGGCAATGGCCCCCTCCACCTCTTCGGTGTAAAACTGCCGCTTCTGTGGCCGGTGCCCGGCGGCGGCCTCCGCCACCGCCCGCTTGGCCGCCTCCACCGAGCCCTGTCCTTTCAGGGCCGAGGTCTCGACCACCGGGCAACCCAGCGCATCGGCGAGCTTGCCCGCGTCGATGACGTCGCCGTTTTTCTTCACCAGGTCCATCATGTTGAGCGCCACCACCATGGGCAGACCGATCTCCAACAGCTGGGTGGTCAGATACAGGTTGCGCTCGATGTTGGTGCCGTCGATCAGGTTCAAGATCCCGTCGGGGTGATCCTGGATCAGATAGTTCCGGCTCACCACCTCCTCCAGCGTATACGGAGAGAGCGAGTAGATGCCCGGCAGGTCGGTGATGGTCACCTCCTTGTCGCCCTTGAGCTTGCCCTCCTTTTTCTCTACCGTGACTCCCGGCCAGTTGCCCACATACTGGGTCGAGCCGGTGAGATCGTTAAACATGGTGGTCTTGCCGCAGTTGGGGTTGCCGGCAAGCGCGATACACGACTTCATAGCGTTTCTCCTCTCCTCTTGATTAGCATCGACTAACTACAGGGCCTTAAAAGACGCGGCCCGCACGCCGCGCACACCGCCCTACAGCGATACCTGGATATTTTCCGCCTCCGACTTGCGGATCGACAGCTCATACCCGCGCACCGTCACCTCGATGGGATCGCCCAGCGGCGCCACCTTGCGCACATAGATCTGAGTCCCTTTGGTAATGCCCATATCCATGATGCGGCGCTTCAGGGGGCCCTCGCCGGTGAGCCGGTGTACTGTGGCGGTCTTGCCGCACTCCACTTCCCGCAGTGTCTTCATCTCACTTGCTCCTCTCTTTATATATGTATAAAAGGGCTGCCGCCCAGAGAGCGGTCCTCCCGCCCCCGGCGGCAGCCCCGGCTATACGATGATGCGACCCGCCATGGCTTTACTGATGGCCAGCCGGGTATCCTTTACGTTTACGATCACGTTGCCGCCGGTCTCGGCCACCACGGTGACCGCGCCGCCCACCACAAAGCCCAGATTGCCCAAAAACTTCTGGGTGTCATCTCGACCGCGTATCTGTTTGATGGTGGTCTGTTTACCTACCTCTGCAAAGGTCAGGGGCATCATCACCGTCTCCTTTCCGCTCTCCCCAAACGGGGTGTTTGCAACCGCTATCAAAAGTTGCCTATCTCTAACTACAGCTAGAGTTTACCACCGCTAACCGAATTTGTCAATGGCTAACATCAAGGATTTTCCCCACCGCCCCACTTTTTCCATTTTATCCAGTTTTTTACATATATCTATAAATAAACTGTAAAATTATGAAGCTATCTGTACATGACCAGCACAGTAAAACTTGTTCTATTTGTTTGTTCTAATTTTAATATAACAATCTTATAGTTTGTGCTATTTTTAAAACTATTGCTTGGAAGCTATTTCTATGGACAAATGGGGCGATTCGATATTTATCACGGTTCAACATGCAAAAAATGGAATTGATGAGGCTGTACTAAAAATTATTACAGATTTTACCCCTCTGATCGAAAAATACGCTTATCGTCTAGGTGATGATGGAAAAGTGATATCCAGCTATTTCTCCTAGAACTTATTTACAAAATGCCGCTTCAAAATTTTAAAGGCCCAAGCCTCAATGCACAAGTGATAAAGTACATGCACCAGTTCATTGTGCATCATGTATACTATCTTCATCGCAAAAGGCCACGCCTCAGTTTGGATATCGATGACCAAAATGTTTTAGATAAAGACGCAGAGAAGGATATATCAGGCATTGAGCTTAGAAGTTGTATCGCTCTATTAGAGCAAAAGCAAAAAACGGTCATATATCTAAGATATTGGTATGGTTTCTCCATATAAAAGATTGCAATCTTAATGGGTTACACCCGACAAAATATTAGACTTATTCATAACAAAGCTCTTAGTAATCTTAAAAACATGTATATTATTAATTAAATATGGTAATTATCAACAATATATTCTTTTTAAACGACATAATAAACAATCTGAAATCATTTATTTAGGTAAACTATATTATTCACAAGTTCAATATTTTTCTATATAATTATATGTAAGATGTAGTATTCATTTTTTCTGTATTAAATAGAAAGAGGGGATCTTGTGAAAAAACTCGGTATATATATGGTCATCGTATTCTGTATTTTGGGCTTTATCGGCACTGGATGCAAAAAAGCAAATACCGATACCCATTCGTCCTCATCTGTCTCCACCTCTTCAGAGAGCTCTTCTATCAAACTCCGTAATGAAGAAGTTCATAATTTGTACGTCAAGCCTTATGGTATGCTCATAGGATTACAAGAGGACTGGTCTACGGCCGACGAATTGGATGTCAATAAAGTCTTGGGATGGAGTTATTTTTATGCCAAGTACGAAGATAAAGACCCAGGTGTACCTAAATATGGTGAGTCCTATGATCAAAAACCCTATGGATATCTATTTAGTCAAAGTGATGTAGAAACTTTTGCCAAGACCTATTTTGGATTATCTGCACAGCAAGTACAAAAATCCTATTGTTATGTCCCCGATAAACAGTCCTATGCCATCATGGTCAACAGTGTAAGCGGAGAAAGATATTACACCAATGTTAGCGATTACAAAGTACATGGTGACACTATTGAGATAACTGTGGATTACTTCAAAGAAGCCGACGATGTAAAAGTAGGCACTAAAGCATTAACCATCGCATTATCAGGTACCGATTCCTTTCAGTATATTGCATGTCATACTATAAGTTGATACAAACAGCTGTATTTTTAAAAACGGGGAGCGTGCACCATACCTATCTTCTTTACTCACAAAAAAAGGGCCCATATGGGCCCTTTTTTTAGATGTGGGGGATTTGCGCATCGCGGGGATCTACCCAATCGCTGCCATTCATTACCTTGATATACTGATAATCAGGGTGAGATTCTTTACAATGCATCATACGCATCGGGTCGATACTGGTATCCGAAGATCCCCTATATCCTGCCTTAAGTATGTTCGAGTCACCAGATAGAGTAGGTGTATAATTGGGGTAATTAATATCTTTGTCCATTTCCACATGAAGATGTTTGCCGTCAACATACTGACCAGTTGCACCCACAACGCCAATTTGCGTATCCTTTGTCACTCGCTGTCCCTGAGAGACCTTGATACTCGCCATATGAAAATATCTCCCGACTACTTTATAAGACCCACCATCAAAATGATTTACCGCCTCATCGTAGATAATGCCTACCACATTTCCACAGACGTTATCCCAGCCGGCAAATGCCACGATACCGGATCCCTGTGCATATACCGCATCCGGATCTGTCTGAAATAGCCCCACTAGATCCTGACCATAGTGGGTAAAGCCGTAAGAGCTCTCATACTTGGTCCCCCATTTGTACGAAGCCGTAATGCCAGCGTTGTTTAAAGGCTGGATCAGTTTTTGTGCCATAGTAAAAACACTCCTTTTTCTAAAACTTCTTTTTCTGCAGAACTTTTTCAGATGGCGCCATTCTGATTTGCCCTACATCTATATAAAGACGTTAAGACGTTTAAATGTAAATCTTCAAAAAATATTTTTATTAGTAAAATGATACGTATTCTTCATCTACTGCGATTTAGCAAAGGAGTACAATAACTATGTGCTTTTCCTCCCACCAACTGCGCAGCTTTCGCCTGCGCGCCCACCACCTCGACCGCGACTATCCCGCCTCTCTGCTGCTGCCCGCCGCCGGCGCCTGCGGGCTGCAAAATTCGCCCCCCGGCGCCTGGGAGACAGCGCTGTTCTGCCGCCTGCCCGGCTGTGCGCTCGAGCAGCTCCACCAGGCGCTGTACAGCGACAAAACACTGCTGCAGGCCTGGAGCTTTCGCGGCGTCCCCGCCGTATTCCCCACCGGTGAGTCCGGCACCTTTCTCACCTCGCTCATCGCCCAGCCGGGCGAGCAGCCCTGGGTGTACACCCGCGGCATCACCGCCGCCCTGGAGCACCTGGACATGTCCTTCGACGAGCTGTTGCCGCTGGTGCGCAGCGCCGCCCAGATTCTACAGCAGCAAACGGTCCACAGCAAAGAGGCGCTGGACCGCCTGCTGGCCCAGCAGGTGGCGGCGCAGCTGCCGCCGGATAAGCTCGCCCGCTGGAACGCCCCCTCCATGCACGGCGCGCCGGACCGGCAGACCGTCGGCGGGGCCGCCGTGTCTTTTCTGCTGCGGCCCTGCTCCTTTTATCGCCAGGTGGTGTTCGGCCGGCGGCAGGCAGGCAGTCCCACCTTTACCTCTTTTGAAAACTGGCTGGGTTACCGCCCCTCTCCCGCCCCCCACGCCGGACGCGACCTGGTGCGCAAATTTCTACACTGCCACGGCCCCGCCACCACCCGCGATCTCACCGACTGGCTGGGCTGCAGTCCCCGGCAGGCGGCCCGCCTGTGGCAGACCGTGGCCGACGAGCTGGAGCCGGTGACCGTCGACGGCCGGACCCGCTATCTGTTGGCTGCCGATATCCCCGCCCTGCACCGCGCCGACAGCGACCCGCAGCGCCTGCTCCTGCTGGGCGCTCACGACCCCTATCTCGACCTGCGCGACCGCGCGCTGCTGCTGCCCGACAAAGCGCGGCAGCGCACCGTGTGGAAAACGGTGGCCAGCCCCGGCGCCGTGCTGCAGGGTGGCCGTATCATCGGCACCTGGAAAGCCAAGACCCGCGCCGACAAGATCGAGCTCACCGCCGCGCTGTGGGAGCCGCTCTCCTCCGCCGGTGAGCGCCAGCTCGCGCAGCGGGCCGAGTCCTACGCCGCCTTTCGCCGCTGCACCCTGCACCGCTATGCCGTGCAGACCCCATAAACGAACCGCACACTATAAGCTGTACACTGCGCGCTACAGCACTACTGCCGCCCGCAGCACATTCGCGCCGCAAAAAAAGAGAGGTCCCGCCTTCCCCACCGGAAAAGCGGACCTCTCTCTTTTTTACTGTTTTCAGTCAGCGCCTACTTGCGCAGGTAGGCCTTGATGCCGGCAAACACTTCCGGGCTGATGATGTGCTCGATCTTGCAGGCGTCCTGCTCGGCGATGGCGGGGTCGGCCCCCACCGTCTCTACCAAAAAATCGGTGATGAGCCGATGGCGCTCGTACACAGACTCGGCCCGCTGGCGGCCCGACTCGGTGAGCTGGATGTTGCCGTCGGGCTCGATGGTCACATACCCGACCTCTTTGAGTATCCCCATGGCCCGGCTGATACTGGGCTTAGAAAAGCCCATCGCCTCGGCCACATCCACCGAGCGCACATACGCCTTTTTGCGCTTGAGCAGCAGTATCGTCTCCAGATAGTTCTCCTTAGACTCCTCCACGTGCATCTCGTCTCACCTCCCCGCAGTATTTTACTCAGTGTAACACATTTCACCGGTCACCGCAACGGCTGCCGGCCCCGCTTGCGGTTGCCCCACAGGTACGAATCCAGTATCTCCCGGGCCGCCTCATCGGGCTCTGCGCCGTACTGCCGCCGGTACTGGGCATACACCCGCACGCTGTCGGTCTCGGCTCCCACCAGCTTGCCCAGCGCGCGCATCTGCGCCGCCGCGCGGGCAAAGTCATCGGCGTTTTGGGGGTCCCAGTGGGCGTTTACATACCACTTACAGGGCAGCCCCTCGATCTTCTGCAGCCGCGCCTCGTAGTCCGGCAGGTCGTAGCTCCAGGGGCCCTCAAACATCTCCTGGCACATGCCGTCTCCCAAAAACAGCACCTGCTCCTGAGGGCAGTACACGGCGGTGCTGTCGGCGCTGTGTTCACCGCCCAGTGAAAAGATCTCGCAGGTCACCCCGCCCAGGTCTACCGTCAGGCGGCCGTCATACAAAATATCTGCCGGCCGTATGGCAATGCTCTCCCGCAGCGCACCGGGGTGCTCTTTGATGATGTTCTCGGCGCAAAAAGCGATCTCCTCGCCGGTCTGTACCCGCTCCTGCAGCGCGGCGTCGTCCCAGCGGTAGCTCTGCATCTGGCGCAGCTTTTGCTGGGTCAGCGGGTGGGCGATGGTGGTCAGGTCCATCTCGGCGGCCCCAAACACGTGGTCCCAGTGCCAATGGGTCAGCGCCAGGTAGCGGGGCTCGGCCCCCGGCACCGCCGCCAGCTGCTCTAAAAACAGGCGGGCGTGGGCGGCCGAGTTGCCGCTGTCCACGATCAGCGTCGCCCGCTCCCCCACGATCGCGCCCAGCGCCGGCCGGTCAGTGGCGTGGTCGTGACCGGTCATGTACACCCGCTCGGTCAGTCTCTTCATCTCCACTGGTCTCTACCTCTCTTCTCGCTCATATACGATCTCTCCGTCCAGTACCGTCATCACTACCCGGGCCTCTTTGATCTGTGCGGGCGGTATGGTAAAGATGTCCCGGTCCACCACCGCCATGTCCGCCCGCTTGCCCACCGATAAGCTGCCGCTCACCCGCTCGTCGTACGAGGCGTAGGCCGCACCCATCGTGTGGCCGTACACCGCCTGCTCCACCGTCAGCCGCTGCTGGGGGTACCAGCCGCCGGCCGGCTGGCCGTTAAAGTCCTGCCGGGTCACAGCGCAGTAGATATTTTCCATCACGTCAAAACGCTCTACCGGGCAGTCCGACCCGCAGGCTATGGGGATGCCCAGCTGCGCCATCGTCTGCCAGTTATAGCTGGTGGCGGCCAGCTCCTCGCCCACCCGGTCGGCGGCGATATGCCAGTCCCCGGCCACGAATACCGGTTGGATGTGGGCGATCACCCCCAGCGCGCGAAAGCGCTGAAGCAGCGGCTGGTCGGTGATCTGGCAGTGGATGATGCTGTGGCGCATGTCCGCCCGGGGCCAGCGCAGCTGGGCGCGCTCGATGCTGTCAAGCGCCATCTGCATGGTGGCGTTGCCGATACAGTGGATGGCCGCCGGCATGCCCGCCCGGTGGGCGGTCTCCACCAGCTCGTCGAGCTGCTGCTGGCTGAACACGCCGATACCGCAGGTGCTGGGGCAGTCGGCGTAGGGCCGATCTAAAAAGGCGGTGCGCCCACCCAGCGAGCCGTCGGCCAGCAATTTCAGCGGCCCGATCTTAAAGCGCCCCACCTGGTAGCCGGTGGTGTAGCCCATCTCTAAAAACCGGCGCAGCTGCTCCGGCCGCGGCAGCAGGCACTGCTCAAATACGCGCACCGGCAGCGCCCCCTCCTGGGCCAGCTGGGTATAGGCCTCGATGACCCGGGGGAAATCCTCCTCCGGCACCGCCTCAAAGTCATCTGTCTGCAGCGCCGTCAGCCCGCAGCGCAGTGCCCGCTGGGCCCCCAGCACCAGCAACCGCTTGATGTCGGCCACCTCCAGCTGGGGGATGGCCTCGTACACCAGCACCCGGGCCTCCTCTCTAAAAATGCCCAGCGGCTCGCCGCGCTCGTCGACATCTATCTGCCCGCCGGGCAGTTGGGGGGTGTCCCGCGTCACCCCCATCACCTCCAGCGCCTTCGAGTTGACGGCGATGATGTGCCCGCAGGTGTGGGTGTAGGTCACCGGGTGATCGGTGCTGATGCGGTCCAGGTCGTAGCGGTTGGGAAAGCGGCGGCCCGGCCACAGCTCGTTGTTCCAGCCCCGCCCCTGTATCCAGCCGCCCCGCGGGCCGCCGCTCTGCCGCAAAAAGTCCCTGCCCCGCCGCACGATCTCATCGATGCTCGTCGCCCCGTCCAGGTACACCTTTTCCAGGCTCAACCCGTAGCTGAGCAGGTGCAGGTGGCTGTCGTGAAAGCCCGGCAGCAGCAGCCGGCCGGCCAGGTCCACACTGCGGGTGTGCGGCCCGGCCAGCGCGCATATCTCCCGGTCGCTGCCCACCCGCACGATCACCCCGTCCTTTACCGCCACCGCCGTGGGCAGCGCGCGCTCCCGCCGCCCGGGGGCTGCCGGCGGCTCCATCGTCCTCACCACACCGCCAAAAAACACGGTATCTGCCTGCCTATCGCCCCGGTCATCCGCCGGGCGCGCGCTCCTGTCGGTCACGCCGCTCATCTCCCCACTCTCCCTGTCTGTGATCCGCGGCTAATGGCCCAGCCTGTTTTTTGAGCCGCAAAGCCCCGCGTGCAGGGTATATTTTCTCTTATTTTAGCACATTCTCCCTATAGCCGCCAGCACCCGGCGCCGCCGCACAAAAAAAGAGCGGGCCGCATGGCCCGCTCTCATAAAAGGTCTGTCTGCTGTTAAATGCCCAGCTCTTTGGCGGTGGCGTGTGCCCGCTCGCAGAACAGGCGCACCTTCTCGATGTCTTTCTCGCCCAGGTTGGTGCCGTTTTTATTGGTCTTGGTCAGCGAGTCCACACCGTAGGGGCGAACGGCCTTGATGGCGTCGGCCACGTTGTCCGGCCCTAAGCCGCCGGCAATGATGACCGGGCAGCTGGCCCCGTCCACGATCGCCTTGTCCCAGGCCCAGTCGTGGGTCACACCGGCCGCGCCGGTACCGATCACACCGGTCAGCACCGAGTCGAGGATCAGCAGGTCGCAGAATTTCGAGAAGGCGATCGCCTTGTCGATGGCCTCCGGGCCGGTCATGGGCACTGCCTGCATGATCTTCATGCCGGGGTATTTGGCTTTCAGCTCCGCTACCAGCTCGGGGGTGGCGTCGTCCTCAGCACCCGAGATGTGCAGAATGTCCGGGTGCAGCGTCTCGATGATCTTGGTGCGCTCTTCCTCGGTGTCGTCGATGGTCAGGGCCACTTTGGTGGCCTTGTCGCCGACTGCGTCAAAAATAGCTTTGCTCTCGGCCAGAGCCTCGTCAAAAGTTTTGCCGGAATTCTTGGCGGTGGGGTTCACACCGATATTGGTGGCGCCGACCTCGATGCAGGCCAGAGCCTCGTCAACAGTTTTCAGAGAGTAGATCTGAGTGATCATAAATAAGAACCTCCTTAGTTTGGGTGGGCATTTGCTCGTATGCCCATATTCTAACACAGCCGATACCGCCGGCGCAATCGATTTTGTGCCGAAAAAATGGCGGTAAAACCGCTATTATCCACCACAATTACACCCCAGCAGTGGATTTGTGCACAAATCCGCCATCAATCAGCATATCCGCACAGTATTGGGCCGTATTTTTCCCTGCTCTTTTGGCAGGACACACAGCCACGCGCCAAACAGCGGGGATTTTCGTTGCATTTTATATGCCGCTATGCTACATTGTAGGTGTAAACAGGCAGCGGCCCACAGCCGGCCGCCGCCGAGTTGGGACATACTGCTGCCGCAGTCTGTCAGCCCGCGAGAAAGAGGGTCTTCAAGATGAACTATTACGCTATCGGTTGGCTGGCCGCCATCGTGGTCTTCGCCCTGCTCGAGGCCGCCTCTCCCGCGCTGGTCTCTATCTGGTTTGCCGCCGGGGCGGTGGGCGCGCTGCTCACCTCCCTGTTCAGCAGTCTGTTCTGGGTCCAGCTGCTGGTGTTCTTTGCGCTCAGCGGCATCCTGCTGGCCGCCACCCGCCCGCTGTGCCGCAGGTATATGAAGGGCCGCAGCCAGCCCACCAACGCCGACATGCTCATCGGCCAAACCGCCACCGTGACCGAGGATATCTCCAACGTCAAAGCGGCCGGCCGGGTCTACCTCTCGGGGCAGAGCTGGGCCGCCCGCAGCCTCGACGGCAGCGACATCCCCAAAAGCACGCTGGTGCGGGTCGATCATATCGAGGGGGTCAAGCTGCTGGTATCCCCTGTCCAAAAATAGCCCACTGCTAAGCCCGCCCCTACAGCCAGTAACTTGTAATTTGTAATAAGGTATCCTCTATCCTCCGGCGCCGGCCGCGCCTATTTTCGCACCCACCGGGCGCTAGCGCCCGCCATCATAATACGATCGAGGAGGTCGTCTCTATGCCTATGTTGTGGTTATACATCCTGCTGGCGCTCATCGCGCTGGTGCTCATCGTGCTCGTCGCCAACATCCGGGTGGTGCCGCAAGCCCACAGCTACGTGGTGGAGCGCATCGGCACCTACTACCAGACCTGGCAGACCGGTCTGCACTTCAAGATCCCCTTCATCGACCGGGTGGCCAAAAAAGTCTCCCTCAAAGAGACGGTGGTCGACTTTGCCCCCCAGGCAGTCATCACCAAAGACAACGTCACCATGCAGATCGACACGGTGGTCTTTTTCCAGATCACCGATCCCAAACTCTTCACCTACGGGGTCAACAATCCCCTGTCCGCCATCGAGTTCCTCACCGCCACCACCCTGCGCAACATCATCGGCGACTTAGAGCTGGATAATACGCTCACCTCCCGCGACGTCATCAACAACCGCATCACCGCCATCCTCGACGAGGCCACCGACAAATGGGGCATCAAGGTCAACCGGGTGGAGGTCAAAAACATCGTCCCCCCCAAAGAGATCCAGGACGCTATGGAGCGCCAGATGAAAGCCGAGCGCCTGCGCCGCGAGTCCATCTTAAAGGCCGAAGGCGAAAAACGCAGCCAGATCCTGGTGGCCGAAGGCGAAAAAGAGTCGGCCATCCTGCGCGCCGAAGCCGTCAAAGAGCAGAAGATCCGCGAGGCGCAGGGCGAGGCGGAGGCCATCGTCATGGTGCAAAAGGCCTACGCCGACAGCCTCAAGCTGCTCAACGAGGCCGATCCCAACGAAAAGGTGGTGGCCCTCAAGGGGCTGGAGGCCTTTGCCAAAGCCGCCGATGGCCGCGCCACCAAGATCATCATCCCCTCCGAGATCCAGTCGCTGGCCGGTCTGGCCACCTCGGTCAAAGAGCTCTTTGCCGACACCGATATCCAGCCTTAACCCCCCCCCGGCCAAAAGGCCCGCCACACCGTGTGGCGGGCCTTTTTATGTCGCCCGTCAACATATCTTTTCGCCAGTAGAGACCGCGCTTGCGCTGCTGTACCGCCGACACATTTTTCCCTCTATCCTGTCTACACCACCCACACGGTCTTCATCTGCACGATCTTAAAAAGGCAGCGCTGCCCCCTGCATAGCACGCATGTATCAAAGTAAGCAATTTATCTGCCGGTAGGTCCTTTCCGCGACGTAGCCAAACACGAAAAAGAGCCAGAGAGGTGGAGAGGTGAAACTCGATCAGGTAAGGCATCAGATGTTCGGCCGCGGGAAAAGTATTTTGCAATCCGGAAAGGGGCAGCTCCTCTTGGAGGCGAGCAATAAAATGCACACTCCCGTAATCGCCCAATACAGCTCTTAAAAATATCTCGTTGTCTGCAAAAAACGCGCGCAATAGATCCAGGTCGGGGGTAAACAGCGCACCGCTTTCCACTTCCCACGACTTTTTCATTAGGGTCAACAAGCTATCTTCCACATAATCTAGCAGATCATAGATATCATCAAAATACTGATAAAAAGTACTTCTATTATAGCCGGCAAGAGCCGTGATCTCTTTCACCGTAATTTTATCGATAGATTTTTGCGCATATAAAGTACAAAAAGAAGTGGCAGACGCCTCTCTTGTCTTGGCAGTGATCTCGGGTTGCTTATTCACGCTGCTTCTTCTCCTTAGGGCCCAACACTGAGGGCAAAGATTGTCGGTTGATAAGTGATCTGTAAGCTACTATGCTTATCATACAACACATCGTTGTATGCCGTATGATCAGTCACAAATTTTCTGTAAACAAAAAACAATTTTTGCGAAGGGACGTCACCGCATGAAAGCAATGATCATCTATTACTCCCGCTCCGGAAACACAGAAAAGATCGCATTACAGGCTCAAAAGGATCTGCAATGTGAAGCTTTGAAGATCATTCCAGAAAAAGCATATGGAAATTATATCACTTCTTGCCTGCGGGTCACCAAAGAAAGAAAAGCACGTGTTGCACCGGCTTTTCAAACGCCCATTCCCAATTTGCAGAACTGTGATGTAGTTTTATTGGGGTATCCGGTATGGGCACAGGATCTACCGGGATTTGTAGCTGCATTCATTTCGCAGTGCAATTTAGAAGGTAAAACGGTGATACCATTTGCCACTTACGGGATGTCGGGTATCAATTGGACCCTAAAGCACCTGACACAGCTCTGCTTTGGTGCCGAGATCAAATACCCATTTGACAGCGGTACCTTCAAAAAGGGGAACTATCAAACGTGGATAGGTCAGGTCCGCCGCCTGCTCTATAACGAGCAGGAGACAGCTGTCTCATCTGTGTCCGGCGCAGAATAGGCATCCATGGCAGGTGCCCGTCCAAAACACAGTCGCCAATAATAGTAAAACAGCACAACAACACAACAGCACAGCAGTACAGCCAAGGTCTGGATATGTGCTGGTGCTGATGTTGGTATTGGTGTAGATGTAGGTGCTGATGTTGGTGTTCGTTTTGCGGTGGTGCCGGCTTTTGCGCCATTTTCATTTTTGTGTAAAATACTTGCCCGTGTAGCAGATACAGGCCGGCAGCAGCAAACATATCGCCAGCTGCAAATAGGCTCCGTCCGTTTTTAAATAAGCCGGTCTCACCTCATCACGATCGCCACATCTCACATGTATCGGGGTACTGTTTTTCTACACGCGGCACGCGCCCCAAGAGGTCCCGCCCCGGCAGATCGTTCGCTCGTGGCGCTCACCTCCGCCTGTTTTTTGTAATATCCGCTACAGCCAGGTTCCCATCACCCGCCTGCGCTCTGTCGTTTTCCATCCCCCATCAGGTGCCCCTACTCCTTACCTCAAATGCCGGGCCTTTCTTCCGCTTCATTTGCAGCTGCGCGGTAAGTCCGCCATCCAGCACAGCGGCCAGCCACCCAGCGGCACCCACAGTCCGGGTACTGCCTAAGTAGTCCTGTTTGACAACTCTCCCCCGCCCACGTTAGACTATATAAAAAAGCAGCGCCTCAGCGCCGCCAAGGGTTAAAAACCCAGTCAGGAGAAATATGGAAGAGCAAGTCATTTCGCTGGAACACGCTCTGTGGGAGGCAGTTCTGCACCAGAACACAGCTGCTTTTCAGGAACTCGTCTTTCCGTCTGCGGTCATGATCTGCGGCGGCTGCCGCTGTCTGGGCAGCGAATACGCCGGTATCATTGCCGACTTTTTTATCAGCAGCTACACCATCACCCACATGGAGGTCATCTACGCCCGCCCCGACCAGGTCATGCTGCACTACGTCCTCCAGACCGAGGTGGCGGACAGCCGCGACCGGGACCTGGCCGGCACTTTTCATGTGGCATCCGTCTGGGGCCGCCACGGCGACAGCTTTAAGCTGCTCTTCAATATGGATTCCAAGATCGTCCAGCCCTAGCTGTCACCCCAGCCCACCTCATCTTCTTCGCCAGCAACAATGCCCCGCAGTCTAAACCCGCTCGCACCACCAAGCTCCAACCAGCAGTGCCTAGCACGGCCCCTCACTCATAAAAAGCCACCTCATGCGCTCCAGGGCAACGAATGGTACAGATACGCTTTCCTGCCGTCCCACTGCCCCACCGCCCAGCTGTCCTGCCGCCTATCTGTCCAACCGTACCCGCCGCAGTGGTGGCCGCTCCCCGCCCTGCCGGCAGTTTTTCCGCCCAACAAAAAACAGCCCGATGCCACACTATCCCCCGGTCTGCGCCGCCCGCACCGCGCCCCACCAGGCAGTGTTACCGGTCCGATCGCCGCCGGCAAACAGCGCTCTTCCCTCCGTCTGCAGGCGCCACACGGCCCGGCAGATACCACTATATCGCCGCACTGTGCGACTACCTGCGCCATATACTGCGGTCTCCACCATACACGGGCCCGCTTTTTACATGAATGTATCACGGCAACACACCAACACTCGCCAGCTCTCCTTTTAAATGGGGGCCGCCGTCGGGCGATCAGCATCCCCCTGTGCAAACCCATACCTTCCTATTCCCCGCGCTAAAACAGCTGTTGTCTCCAGATCCCCCGCTCTTCCTGGGCCCCGTGCATCCAGCGGATCTGCCAAGATCATCTCCCCGCTGTCTGTGCATGCACCGGCTCTCCCATTACACAACACTCACTTACACATCATCTGTTTGTACCTTCGGCTCTCCCCGTCAGCGCCGGCATTACTATGTAATACTATTTGTATATTATCTTTATTTCTATACATATCTTTCTGCTCAGTCCCCGTCTTCGCTGTAACCAAATCTTGTCTGCTGCTCCACTCTAAAACCATACTCTGCACTGCTCCGCTCACCGCCTGCCGCCAGATGGCTTTTAATAAATTTCTGCAACGCGCACCTCTTTGCGGTGTCCACCCTGCTGTCCGGCTCGGCCATCGTTGCGGCATAGAACAGATAGTATCTGCGGCTGACCGGGCGACCGGCGCCGCAGGCAGTGATCTTCCTCCTCATCCTCATTCCCATTCCTATCCACATCTCCAGTTCCATCCTCAAACCCAGTATTTCTCTCACTCGCTCTCTCCACAGCCATTTCCGATATATACAATATGTATATTTCATATTGATTTATACACTTAGAAAACCCGTATATCCCGTGCCGCATCTCATTTCGATCCCCGCCCACCACAAAGGAGGTCCTCCCCATGAAGTCCACTGTACTCATCGCCGATCTGCAAGACCGCTATCACAGCGCCGCGCAGGCGCAGGAATTTATCCGTCTGGCCGCCCGGTGCGGGGCCACTGCCGCCAGCCTGCGGTTCTGCACGCAGCAACAGGCACCCAGCCCCATCGGTGCGCCGCACATCGCCGCCCTTGGCGAAGAGGCCGAGCGCGCCGGGGTGCTGTTGCTCCCCACCCCGTGGGATCTCACCGCTCTCTCGCAGCTCTGCCAGCTGTCAGTACCGCTCCTGCACCTGCCCGGCCATCTGCTGGCCGATCCCCAGGCCCTTGAGCTGGCCGCCGCCACCGGCCGGCCCATCATCGCCATGGCCGGCCTGTGCACCATGCCCGAGCTCAAGGCTGCCGCCAGCTACCTCAAGCAGCTGCAGGCCGGCCCGCTCACCGTGTTGCAGTCGGGCAGTCAGGGCGAAGTGCCGGCCGACCGTGCCAACCTGCGGGCTATGGTCCTTTTAAAGGGCTCTCTGCAGTGCTCGGTGGGCTACGCCGATCACACCCGCAGCATCGAAGCCGCCATCGCCGCCGTGGCCATCGGGGCCGAGGTGGTGCAAAAGCCGGTCCACCTCGACAGCCCGCTCCCCCACACGCTGTCGATGGAGGAGTTCGCCGGTCTGGCCGCCGCCATCCGTCGGCTGGGCGGTGCGCTGGGCACCGGCCGGCGCGACCTGATCGAGCAAGACCTGATCGAGCGCAGCCGCACCTATACCGGTCTGGCCGCCGCCCGGCCCATTGCCGCCGGCCAAACCGTCACCGCCGATGACCTCTGCGTAGCTGCCGGCGGCGGTCTCTCGCCTCTTTTGGCTGCCGCCTTCATCAGCGCGCCCGCCCCGCGCGATTACGCTCCCGGCGATCCCATAGATCTCATCTCTTAGTAACGTCACCGGTCGCGATATTCTTTTCGTACCGTGCCCCTGCCGTATCTCCAGTTGCGACAAATAGGCCGCCCACATATGCGGTAACGAGTCGGCCCCTCATATCCCCGATCATGCCGCCTGCCGCCACCGCGTCAGCACGCCGGTACACATTTTTATATACCATCTCTTTCGTGCGATATATCATTCATTTGTCACCGTTTTTTCCCCACTCATAGCATAAAAAAGACGCCTTTGACTGCTCGTCAAAGGCGTTTTTTTTCTATTTTATCCGCTGTTTTTACAATTTGTTCACATCTTCTGCCGACCATGTCGGCCGCCCTCAGGCGCTACCGCAGCTCTTTTACCGACTGCTGCTCCACCAGCTCCACCGGCAGCACCCGCTCCTCGCCCAAATACTGCTGGCCGCTCTCCATCTTCTGTATCAGCAGCTCGCCGGCCAACTGCCCCATCTCGTAGGTGGGGCGGGCCACATAGGTGATCTTGGGGGTGGCAAAATGCATGAAGTCGTGCTCGTCAAATCCCACCAGCGACAGCTCCTCCCCCACCTGCACCCCGGCCTCGGCCAGGGCCGTATAGCAGCCCTTACAGATGAGGTTGTTGCTGCACAAGATCGCCGTCACCCCGGTCTGCTCCCGCTCCTGCAGCAGCTGACGGGCGGCGCGCTCGCCGTTTTGCTCAAACCAGTCGCCGTGCAGCACCAGCCGCTCATCTACCGGCAGTTCATGCGCGCGCATACAGCTGGTAAAGCCCTCCATGCGCCCATAGCCGTTGCAGTACTTCATAGGGCCCGAGATGTAGGCGATACGCCGGTGCCCCCTCTCTATCAGGTGCCGGCAGGCTGCGTACATGCCGCCCCGGTTGTCGATGATCACGTTGTCAAAGCGGCTGCTGTCTATCTGCCGGTCCACAAACACCACCGGCTTGCGGCGGTCGCTGTACACCGCACCGTCGGTGGCGGTCACGGCGATGATGCCGTCCACCAGCGGGCTGACCACCGTCTTTACCAGCTCTTCCTCGGTGGCCGCCTCGTCGCCGGTCGAAAACATGCACACGTTATAGCCCTTCTGGCGGCAGACCATGTCCACCCCGTGGATGATAGCCGAGTAAAATGGGTTTCGTATCTCGGGGATGATGACCCCCACCATATTGGTCTTTTTGCGCACTACCGACACCGCCGCCGCGCTGGGCACATAGCCGTATTCGTCGATGATCTTCTGCACCTTTTCCCGCGTCTTCTGGCTCACCCGGTCCTTGCCGTTGAGCACCCGCGACACGGTGGAGATAGCCACTCCCGCCTTTTGCGAGATGTCTTTGATGGTGATCTGCTCTTTCATACTGCGCTCCTGCCGGGGCCCCGGCCCCTCTGTATTGCCCGCCTCGCGGCCGGCAGTCGTCAGGTCCTATTATAGACGGTAACGCCGCCGGGTGCAAATATCTTATATCGGCAGCACGCCCGCTCAAAGGTCCGGCTCTACCGGATATCGGGCCGGTACTGCAGGTACTCTAAAAAACGCCGCACCGCCAGCGGGGCCGTCTTACGGCTGCGCAGCGCCAGTCCGATCTCGCGGTAAGCCGGCACCTGCAAACGCTTGATCGCGATGTGGTAAGGCACTCGCTGTAAGATCAGCCGGGGCAAAATGCTGATGCCCAGCCCGCTCTCCACCATCGACATGATCGCGTAGTCATCCCAGGTGGTAAAGTGGATGTTGGGCGTCAGGTGACAGCGCTCAAATATGCCGGCGATCTCCGCTCTGCCCCCTTTTTCCAGCAGCATAAATGGGCTGTCGCACAGAGCCCTCATCGGAAAGCAGTCGCACCCGGCCAGGGGATGATCCTCCGGCAGCACCGCCAACAGCTCGTCTCGCTGCAGCGGCACGGTCTCAAACTCCGGGCGGGTGGGCAGCCGCAAAAAGCCGCAGTCCACCCGCCCCTCGGCTATCCAGCCCTCGATCTCGGTGTAGTCGCCCAGCAGCAGCTCGTAGTCGATAGCCGGGTAATCCTGCTGAAAGCGGCTGATGATGCCCGGCAGCCAATGGGTGGCCACGCTGGAAAACGTGCCGATGCGGATGAGCCCGGTCTGCAGACCGTTTATCTCCTCTATCTGGCTCTGCAGCTGCTGGTGCGCGCGGCACACCTCGCGCGCGTAGGGCAGCAGCCGGGCCCCCTGTGCAGTCAGCTGCACCCCGGCGTGCCCCCGCTGTAACAGCGCCATGCCCCACTCTCTTTCCAGATCGCCGATCATGCGGCTGATGCCCGACTGGGAGTAGTGCAGCCGCTGGGCAGCGCTGGTAAAACTGCCGCATTCCACCGCCCCGATAAAGGCGCGGTATTTCTGCAAATTGGTGTCCATCGCGATTCTCCATCTGTTTTCCTCATATTATGTATGAGAAACATTCGCTTTTGTATGCTCTTCTTATATGATACGGTATCTGTATCCCATTTGCAACACATCTGCAACAAGAGAGGAGCACACACCGTGGTCAAAGCCTATCTAAAGTATTTTTCAGCGCTGCTGCTGTTCGGTCTCAACGGAGTGGTAGCCAGCTCTATCGACCTCCCCGGCACCCAGATCGCACTGCTGCGCACCCTGATCGGCAGCGTATTTCTGCTGGCTGTGTGGGGCTGTTCCGGCGCTCGGCTGCATCGCCCCGACAAAAGGCACCTGCTCTATCTGGCGGTGTCGGGGGCGGCTATGGGCGGCAGCTGGGTGCTGCTCTTTACCGCCTATGCGCAAGTCGGGGTGAGCATGGCCACCCTGCTCTACTACTGCGGCCCCGTGCTGGTCATGGCGCTTTCGCCGCTGCTGTTTGGCGAGCGCCTCACCCGGGCCAAGGTGGGCGGGCTGCTGGTGGTGCTGGCGGGCCTGGTGTGTACCGGTACTGGCGCACCGGGGCGCCTGGGCGCCGCCGGTCTGTTCTGTGGCGCCGGTGCCGCGGTACTGTACGCCGTCATGGTGGTCTTTGACAAAAAGGCCGCCAGCATCACCGGTCTGCCGGGCACCGCTGTACAGCTGGTCGCCGGCGCGCTCACTACCGCCCTCTTTCTGGGGGCGGGCCCGCCGCTGTCGCTGCCGGCGCTGGCGGCCGACCTCGTCCCGGTACTGCTGTTGGGGGTGGTGCACACCGGCCTGGGCTGCTACCTGTACTTTTCCGCTGTCCAGCTGCTGCCGGCGGCCTCGGTAGCCATCTGCGGCTATGTCGAGCCGCTGTCGGCACTGGTGTTCGCCGCCCTGTTTCTGCAGGAGCGCCTTTCTGCCCGCCAGCTGCTGGGCGCGGTGCTGATGCTCGGCGGGGCGGTGGCCGGGGCCCGTTCGGGTGCCCGCCGTACCGGGCCCCGCCGGCGGGTCTGAGGGCCTGCCCCATCACCCGCCGCACACAAAAAAGGGAGGGGCCGCCATCGGCTCCTCCCTCCTGTCTTTTTATGCTAGCTGCACCAGCCCAAGATGATCTGCGCGTACAGCAAGATCGCGTCGTACCACTCGTCCAGCGGCACGTACTCGTTGGGGCAGTGGGCCACCGAGTCGTCGCCCGGTCCCACGATCAGGGTGGGCATGCCCAAGATGTTTTTGTATATCCGGGCGTCGCAGCCGGAGCTGCTGACGATGAACTGCCCACCGTAGCCGGGCAGCACCTGCTCCATCGCCGTCTTTACCGCCTGGGGGAACGGCTCGCACACATCCTGCTCAAAACCCTGTCCCTGCTGGTACACGGTGACTTTGGGCTGGTGCTCGCGCAGCCAGCTGTCCCCCTGGGCACGGGTGGCGATGCACTGCTCTACCTGGCGGATGACCTCGGCGTGGGTCATCATGCCGGGAATGTAGTGCAGACAGAGGCTAAAGGAGCAGTAATCGGGCACCGTCGAACCGGCCGTTCCGCCCTCGATCACGCCGATATTCAGGCTGGGCGAAGGCAGGTGCGGGTGGCGGTAGCGCATGAGCCAGTCGTTCTCCAGCTCGTGCAGCGCCTCTACCAGCTTCCACGCTTTTTCAATGGCGTTGACCCCCAGCCATTTCTGGGCCGAGTGCAGGCTCTTGCCGGTCACTTCAACCTTAAAGAACACAAAGCCCATATGCGCCCAGATCGCGTTGTTGCCGGTGGCCTCACAGATCACGCAGGCGTCGGCCCGGTGCCCCTTGATGGCGGCGTTGATACTGCCGTTACCGCCACCCTCCTCGTCGCTGACACAGTGCAGCTGCACCTGCCCGGGGATCTCGATACCGCTGTCCTGCAGCAGCTTCACTGCCGCCACCGCCGCCGCGATTCCGCCCTTGTCGTCGCCCGAGCCGCGGCCGTACAGCTTGCCGTCCCTCACCACCGGGTCGAACGGGTCGCTCTCCCAAAACGAAAGCTCGCCCACCGGCATCACGTCCATGTGCGCATTAAAGGCGATGGAGCGCTTGCCCGGCTCACTTTTGCCAAAAGTGGCATACACGTTGTAGCGGTCGTCGTAGTTGTGGCCGGCGTTGCCGTCGTTATAGGTGCAAATGGCTCTCTGTACGCTGTCCTCGTCCAGCGGCTCCAGCTGCACCTGGGCGCCCATGCCGCGCACCACCTGCTCGTACACCTCCAGGCCTGCTCTCTCCTTGCCGCCCAGTATACCGTGGCCGATGCACTGCGTGTCGCAGCGCACCAGCTGCTTTAAAATATCCAGGTATTCCTCTCTGTGCGCCGCCAAGGTCTGGCGCAATGTGTCTAGCTGGCTCATTGGCATGCTCCTCCTCACTCGCCGCCGCAAGCGGCGCTGTTTTGCCCCTCTATAGCCTGATATGGCCTATTTGTGCGCCGCCCAGGCGGTCATGTTGCGCCACATGGTCTTGTTGAAGTCCGACTCGCAAAACTCCACCGGCATCCAGTGGGGGGCACAGTCGCTGGCCCAGGTGAACACCCGGCCCTCGCCGCACTCCCAGCAGGCCAGCATGGGGTCTCCCTGGTAGTCGATGAGCACCTGCGCCTGCGGTTTGGGGATCAGCTTGTTGTAGCCCAGCAGATAGCTCGACTGGGCCGGCATGCCCCTGAGCAGCTCGCTCTTGTCGGCGTCGCAGTGCAGCATAATGCCTTCCGGGTGCTCCTGCCGGTCGTCGCCGGGCAGCAGCTCCACCGGTAAAATATCCTCGATGACTGTGCCTTTATATTTGCCTTTGCCCTCGATGCCCATAAAGGTCAGGTAGCCACCGATCATGGCAAAGCCGCCGCCCTGCCGCACGAACTCGGCGATCAGGTCCAGCCGGTTGGCGGTGCGCAGCGACCGCTGGAACGTCTTGGGGTTGAGCAGGAAGGTATTGGCCCCCACGTCGCTGATCATGATCACGTCGTACTGCTGCAGCTCCTCCAGCGTCTCGGGGAAGCTGTTGAGCGCCTCGTGCGCCGGCATATGCGTCACCTCAAAATCGTCGCCCAGCGCGTCGATGACCCGCTGGATCTCGGTCTCGTACCCGCCGATGGTAAACTGGTCAAAGCCCTTGGTCTCAATGGTGGTGATGAACCAGGACTCGCCCACAAACAGCACTTTCGTCTTAGCCATAGCAATTCTCCTTTTTGGTCGGCCAGGTTGTAAAAACGTTTTTACAACCTGGCTAAAAAAAATAGCACTTCCAATAACCCTACTATAAAAAGACCGGCCGCAAATGTCAACCTCCGGCGGCAAAAACCGGCAATCCCGCCAAAAGCAGCCGCCAAAAACTGCCCATCTGGCAAAACGCACAGCACAGCTGCACCGCGACACGCCCCTTTAAAGCGGTAAGACAGAATTGCCGCCGGGGCGTTGAAATTTCTACCTTTTTCGTGTACAATGGGAGCACAGACCGCCTCCCCCGACCGGGGCGGCGCCCAAAATTCATTTATAGATAAAGGACGGTGCCACTATGGAATATGTGATCAAGGGCTATGAGCCCGCCGACGCGCTGCGCTATTTCGAGGAGATCTCGGCCATCCCCCGCGGCTCGAAAAACGAGCAGGCCGTAGCCCAGTACGTGTACGACTTTGCCAAAGATCTGGGTCTCGAGGCCCGCATCGACACCACGTACTGGAACGTGGTGGTCAAAAAGCCCGCCTCCCCCGGCTGTGAGGACAAGCCGGCGGTCATGATCCAGGGCCACCTGGACATGGTCTGCGAAAAAAATGCCGGCACCGCGCACGACTTCGAAAAAGACCCGCTCGACCTGTACATCGAAGATGGTCTGCTCAAAGCCCGCGGCACCACCCTGGGCGCCGACAACGGCCAGGCAGTGGCCTACATGATGGCCCTGCTGGCCAGAAACGACCTGGTCCATCCCCCGCTGGAATGCGTGTTCACCTCCATGGAGGAGATCGGTCTGCTGGGCGCCCTGCAGGTCGACACCTCCGACCTGCACAGCAAGTATATGCTCAACGTCGACTGCGGCCCCGAAGGCACGGTATTTGTCTCCTGCGCCGGCGGCCTGCTGCAGGATATCAGCAAAAAGGTGCGCTGGGAAAAAGCCGGCGGCGACACCGTGTCGCTGCAGGTGCGCGGCCTGCTGGGCGGCCACTCGGCAGCGATGATCGACCACGAGATGGGCAACTCCATCAAGGTCATGGGCCGCATCCTGCACGGCATTCAAAAACAGATGGAGGTACACATCGTCTCCCTCTCCGGCGGCAGCAAGATGAACGCCATCCCCCGCGAGTCCGACGCGGTCATCACCGTGCCCGCCGGTCAGGGCGATAAGGCCATCGAGATCGCCAGCCACATCGCCGCCACCGCCAAAGCCGAGCTGGCCGCCAGCGACGGCGGGCTGTACCTGCAGTGCGAAAAGGCCGGTGCCACCGAGCGCCAGATGTCGCTGGCCGACAGCCGCCAGATCATCGAGTTCATCTTCCTGGTCAAAAACGGCGTGTACACCATGAGCATGGAGATGCCCGGCCTGGTGGTCTGCTCGTCCAACCTGGGCGTGGCTACCACCGACGACACCGGCGTACAGCTGACCGACTTTATCCGCTCCTCCGACCCCACCATCCGCGACCACCTCGACGACGAGATCCGCTCACTGGCCCAGCTGCTGGATATCGAGATCGCCCCGGCCGACCCCATGCCCGGCTGGAAGTACGAGGCCGAGTCCCCCCTGCGTCAGCTGTTCATGAAGCTGTACAAAGAGCAGACCGGCAAAGAGATGGTCGCCGTGGCTACCCACGGCGGGCTGGAGTGCGGCATCTTAAAAGACAAGATGCCCGACTTGGATATCATTGCCTTCGGCCCCACCGCCGACGGCGCCCACACTCCCGACGAATCGCTGGACCTGGCCAGCTTCGAGCGCACCTGGAACCTGATCCTGGCCACCTTAAAGGCGCTGGCCGAGCAGTAGCGCACCGCCGGTACCGGGCCGCCGCACCCGTTTAAAAAAGAGAGGGCTGCCCCGTGGGGCGGTCCTCTCTTTTTTTGCGGCCACATGCGGCGCGCGGAGACGGCCCTCCATTTAAAACCCCGTTAAGAAAGCGCCCCCGGCAATTAAAGCGCTGTTAAGGTTTGCCATAAAGCCTTGTTTTACTGCCACGGGGCGCTAAAATAGAGGCAATCCCGAGCAGATGGTCACCGCCGGGCACCCGGCTCGGCCGGCCTATCTGCCAGCTTTAAAGGAGGCACTTTTCGTGAAAAAGAAGATCCTGTCCGCTCTGCTGGCCGGGCTGTTTTTGCTCGGAGCGCTGGCCGGGTGCGGCGGTCAAAAAGATACCGGCAACCAAAAGGTGCTGCGGGTGGGTTTCGAGGGGATGACCGTCCCCACCAACTGGACCCAGGACAGCGGCGACCACGGCGCCGTGCCCATCACCGGCAGCGACCAGTATCTCTGCGGTTTTGAGGTGGCCTACATGAAAGCCGTCTGCGAAAGAGCCGGCTATCAGCTGCAGGCCTATAAATACGACTGGGACGGCCTGATGATGGCGGTCTCTACCGGCAAAGTAGACTGTGCCATCTCCATGATCTCCCCCACCGCCGAGCGGCAAAAAACAATGGATTTCACCAGCCCCTACTACCGCTCCGACTCGGTGGTCCTGGTCCAAAAAAGCGGCCCCTACGCCGGTGCCACCTCGCTGGAGGCGCTGTCGGGCGCCCGGGTCACCTCTATGCTCAACACGCTGTGGTACCGGCAGATCGACGCCATCCCCGGCGCCGACAAGCAGCCCGCCCTCGAGAGCGTACCGGCCATGCTGGTAGCGCTGCAGTCGGGCAAGGTAGACTGCCTGCTGATGGACCGCCCCACCGCCCAAGCCTCGGTCATCGCCAACCCCGACCTGACCATCGCCCCCCTGCGCGAAGAAGACCCCTTTGGCGCCTCCGACCAAGACGTGTCGGTGGCCATCGCTCTGCCCCGCGGTAGCGATCAGCTGCGCCGCCAGCTAAACGAGGCCATCGCCCAGATACCCCAGGATCAAGTGCAAAAAATGATGGACGACGCCTGCCGCGATCAGCCGCTCAACCGCTGACTGGCAGACCTGTCGCCGCGCGTTAAGGAGGCGCTTTCTCTCTCATGGACACACCGCAGACATTTTTCGGCTGGATCGCCCTGCTCTGGGACCAGTACGGTCTCATCTTTTTAAAAGGCGCCGGTATCGCCGTCTATCTGGCGGCTGCCGGTACCGCACTGGGCACGCTCATCGGCCTCCTGGCCGGGGTGGGTACCGCCGTCCCCATCGATGCCGATACCCCGCTGCCGCAAAAGGTACTGCTGCGGCTGGTGCGGGGCCTGGTGGCCCTCTACGTCTGGATCTTTCGCGGCACGCCCATGATGGTCCAGGCCATGGTCATCTTTTATGGGGCCTCGGCAGTTTTTAGCTGGGATCTGGACCCCTTGGCCGCCGGCCTGTTCATCGTCTCGGTCAACACCGGCGCCTATATGGCCGAAACGGTCCGCGGCGGCATCCAGGCCGTCGACCCCGGCCAGCTCGAAGGGGCGCAGGCCATCGGCATGTCCCACTTTCAGGCCATGCGGCTGGTCATCCTGCCGCAGGCGCTGCGGGCCATCATCCCCCAGATCGGCAACTATCTGGTCAGCAACATCAAAGATACCTCGGTGCTCAGCGTCATCACCGTGGGGGAGCTGTTCTACCTCGCCCGCTCCGCCGCCGGCACCTATCTGCGCTATTTCGAGGTGTTCTTCATCACCTGTCTCATCTATCTGGCTCTCACCACCGCAGCTACCCTGCTCTTGCGTCTCATCGAAAAAAAGCTGGCCGGCCCCCGGGCCTATGCGCTGGTAGAGGACCCCGGCGCTTAGCACCGTATGACCGCCACCCGCTAAGTACCTGGTCAAAAGGAGTGTTTTCACCATGGCTATCGCGCCGTTATCCGCCGCAGAACTACCCCTATCCTCCACCGACGCCGCCGATATCCTCCAGGTGCGGCACCTGAGCAAGCGTTTCGGCGCCCACATCGTGCTGCGGGATATCGACTTCTCCATCAGCCGGGGCGACGTCATCTGTATCATCGGCGCCTCCGGTTCAGGCAAGTCCACCCTGCTGCGCTGTATCGATCACCTCGAGCCCCCCACCGCCGGCAGTATTCTGTACCGCGGGCAGCCGGTGGGCGGCGAGCACTTTCAGGTCGACCGCTATCGCGCCAAGGTCGGCATGGTCTTTCAGAGCTTTAACCTGTTTGCCAACATGAATGTGCTCAAAAACTGCATGGCCGGCCCGGTGCACGTGTTGCACACCAGCCGCGAGCAGGCCCGCGCTCAAGCGCTCACATACTTAAAAAAGGTGGGCATGGCCGCCTACCAAAACGCCCGGCCCGACCAGCTCTCGGGCGGGCAAAAACAGCGGGTAGCCATCGCCCGGGCGCTCTGCATGCACCCCGACATCCTGCTGTTCGACGAGCCCACCAGCGCACTCGACCCGCAGATGGTCGGCGAGGTGCTGGCGGTGATGCGCCAGCTGGCCGCCGAAGGCATGACCATGGCGGTGGTCACCCACGAGATGCAGTTTGCCCGCGAGGTGTCCAGTCGGGTGCTGTTCATGCAAGACGGCATCATCGCCGAGGACGGCACCCCCCAGCAGATCTTCGAGCACCCCCAAAATCCCCATACCCGCACTTTTTTACAGCGGTTCGTCCACCGCTGAAGCAACTTCCCACGCCCCGGGTCCCACCTCCGTCCAAACGACGGAGGTGGGACCCTTTTTCTGTTATTTCTGTACGCCTGCTCTTTTAGATGGTGGCAACTGCACCGGTGGGCGAAAACTGGCCGTACAAATTGTGCGCCCCTCTGAAAAAGTGGGCAGCCGCCGGTTTACAGGGTGACAAAGCGCCGGGTTTGGTCTAACATAAAATGCAGAATAGCCGTCGATGCGGCGGGCGGTCCTCGCCTGCGCCGCCGATGGCGAGGAGGCAGATCTCTCTTATGAAACACGCCATACAGCCGCTTGCCGACCGCAGCTTTTACCGCTCGGTCTTCTCTATCGCCCTGCCTATCACCGTACTCAACCTGTTTTCATTCGGGGTGGGCTGCGTAGACAACGTCATGCTGGGCCAGCTGGGCGAGACGGCCATGGCCGCCGCCTCACTGGGCAATCAGGTATTTTCCATCATCACCAGCATGGCTTTCGGCACCACCATCGCCGCCGTCACGCTCATCTCCCAGTACTGGGGCAAACAGGATACCGCTTCCATCTCCAAGGTCATCGCCACCTGTCTGCGCTACACGGTGGCGGTGTGCGCGGTCGCGGCAGCGGTGGTGTTTTTGTTCCCCCAAACCATTATAGGCGTCTTCTCCGGCGACGCGGCGGTCATCGCCGCCGGCACCACCTACCTGCGCATCTATGCGCTCTCGTTCGTGCTGTATGCCGTCTCCATCACGCTCATCACCTCGCTGCGCGCCATCGAAAACGTCAAATTCCCCATGCTCATCAACGTGCTCTCCTACTCGGTGAACATCTGCCTCAACTACTGTCTCATCTTCGGCAAGCTGGGCTTTCCCCAGATGGGGGTCACCGGCGCAGCGGCGGGCACGCTGCTGGCGCGGGTGATAGAGCTGGTCGTCATCCTGCTCTACTTCACCTTTGCCGAGCGGCGCATAACCCTGCGCCTTCACGATCTGCTCCACTTCGACCGGCGGGTGGAACTGCCCTACGTCAAACAGATGCTGCCCACCACCGTCACCCAGGTGCTCTACGGGGTGGGCTGCACCATGTACCCGCTGGTGTTCGGCCGGCTGGATACCGGTGCCATGGCCGCCTACTCGGTGGCTTTTGCCGCCAATCAGCTGTTCACCTCGGCCATCTTCGGGCTGGTCAACGCCTCCTGCGTGCTCACCGGCAAAGCCATCGGCGAGGGAGATCGCCAGGCGGTCATGCGTAAGGGGCGCACCTTCAACTGGCTGTGCGTGGCCATCTCGCTGGTGTCGGCACTGGCGCTGTTTTTGTGCAAAGACCTGCTGCTGGGCCTCTACGCCATCGGCCCCGACACGCTGCACATCACCGACCAGTTCTTGGTGCTCTCGGCCATCACCATGCTGCCGGTGGGGATGGAGGGCATGTTCGCCGGCGGCAGCCTGCGCGGCGGCGGCGACGCCACCTTCAACATGATCTCCACCAACATCTGCCTGTGGCTGGTCGGCATCCCGCTGGTGTTCGTCGCCGGTTTCTGGCTCCACTGGCCCATGTGGGCGGTATTTCTGTGCACCAAGCTGTACTTTGTCATCAAGGCCATCTGCTGCCAGCTGCGCTTTAACTCCGGCAAGTGGATCAAAGACGTTACCAGCGCCAAAAAAGAGCAGCCGATAAGCAGCCGGGCCTGACTGCCGCCCTGAGGGGGCGGCCTATATAAGGGGGGTATCGCATTGAGATTGCGGCTACAGATCGAGCGCAGCGGCCAGTTTTACAAGTCGGTACTGGCTATCGCCCTGCCGGTGGCGCTCCTAAACATCTTCAATTTTAGCGTGGGCATGGTCGACAGCGTCATGCTGGGCCAGCTGGGCGAAACGGCCATGGCCGCCTCGTCGCTGGGCAACCAGGTGTTCGCCATCGTCAACAGCGTCACCTACGGCACCACCGGCGCCGCCGCCACGCTGCTCAGTCAGTACTGGGGCAAGAGGGATCTCGCCGCCATCCCCAAAGTCATCGCCGCCTGCATGCGCTACACCTTCCTCATCTGTCTGGCGGCGTCTGTGGTGGTGTTTTTGCAGCCGGTGGCCATCATGCGCATCTTTTCCAGCGATATGGCCGTCATCGCCGCCGGGGCGGGGTACCTGCGCATCTACTCGCTCTCCTACGCGCTGTACGCTATCTCCATCACGCTCATCACCTCGCTGCGGGCCATCGAGAACGTGCGCGTGCCCATGCTCATCAACATGCTCTCCTACTCGCTGAATATCGGCTTTAACTACTGTCTCATCTTCGGCAAGTTCGGGCTGCCGGCACTGGGCATCACCGGCGCGGCCATCGGCACGCTGTGTGCCCGCATCATCGAGCTGCTGGCCCTCATCATCTACTGCAAATTTTTCGAAAAAACGGTGCACATCACGCTGGGCAGCTTTTTCTGCTTCGACCGGGGTATCGAGCACCGCTTTTTCAGGCTGCTGGTGCCCATCACCATCACCGAGGTACTCTTCGGCGTGGGCAGCACCATGTACCCGCTGGTATTCGGCCGGCTGGATACCGGCGCTATGGCCGCCTACTCGGTCTCCTACGCACTGCAGCAGCTGTGCACCTCGCTCACCTTTGCCCTGTGCAGCGCCGCCTGTGTGCTCATCGGCAAAGCCGTCGGCGAAGGCGACCGGCAAAAGGTGATGGCCCAATCCAAGGCCTTTCACCTCATGTGCTGGGCGGTGGGCTTTCTCTCAGGCGCCTTTCTCTACTTTGGCAAAAACTGGCTGCTGGGCCTCTACGCCATAACTCCCGAGACCATGGCCGTCACCGACAACTTCCTCACACTGTCCGCCCTTACGCTGTCCATCGTGGCCATGGAGGGCATGTACGCCGCCGGCACGCTGCGCGGCGGCGGCGATGCCACCTTCAACATGATCTTTACCAACCTCTGTCTGTGGGGTATCGGCATCCCGCTGGTGTTTATCGCCGGTTTTGTGCTCCACTGGCCCATGTGGGCGGTATTTCTGCTCACCAAATCCTACTACCTAATCAAGGCCCTGTGCTGCCTGGTTCGCTTTTACTCCGGCAAATGGATCAAAGACGTCACCGCCGACGGCAAGTTCCTCAAAAAAACAGCGGCCGAGCCCAGCTGACCGGCAGCGGTCTATCCCCCTCAATACCGCTAAAAAACAGGCCGGTATATCTCTGTTTTCTCCATTGTTTTTGCCCTGTGGACAGTGGTACAATATTCCTATATCGCACGGGCGCCAAGCAAGTCCGCTCGCCCGCCACTTTTTACGCACGATTACAGGAGGAATACGACTATGCCACAGGTAGATTTAGCCCCCGACGAGAAGATCTGGCACCTGCAGATCTCTAAAAACGATATCAAAGGCGCCAAATACGCCATCCTGCCCGGCGACCCTGGCCGCGTGCCCAAGATCGCCGCCCTGCTCGACAGGCCCGAAAAGATCAACGTCAACCGCGAATACGTCACCTACACCGGCTACGTGGGCGATGCCAAAGTGGTGGTCTGCTCCACCGGTATCGGCGGCCCCTCCGCCTCTATCGCCGTAGAGGAGCTGCACATGCTGGGGGTGGATAACTTCATCCGCATCGGCACCTGCGGCGGCATCCACCTGGATGTGCTGGGCGGCGACGTGGTGGTGGTCACCGGCGCCATCCGCGCCGAGGGCACCTCCCGCGAGTACCTGCCCATCGAGTTCCCCGCCGTGTCCGATCTCGACATGGCCGTGGCTCTGCGCGACGGCGCCAAAAACCTGGGCTACCGCTACCACACCGGCGTGGTGGAGTGCAAAGACTCCTACTACGGCCAGCACTCCCCCGAGCGCATGCCCGTATCCTACGAGCTGCTCAACCGCTGGGAGGCCTGGAAACGCGCCGGCACCCTGGGCAGCGAGATGGAATCGGCTGCCCTGTTCACCGTCTGTGCCGCCATCGGCGCCAAGGCCGGTGCGGTCATGCACTGCGTGCAGAACCAGGAGCGCAAGGCGCTGGGCATGGAGAATCCCTTCGACCACGACACCGAGAAAGCCATCCGTGTGGTGCTCGAGGGCATCAAACTGCTAGAGGAGCGCGGCTTCTAAGTCCCGTTCCAACAAAAAAGTAAAAAAGAGCGCCGATGCAGCTATCGGCGCTCTTTTTCGGGAGGACTGCCCATGACAGATCAGCGTCAAAAAAGCCCCTACCGCACGCTGGGCGCGGTGTTTACCGCCGTGGGCGTGCTGGCCCTGCTGCTGGGGCTTACCTTCTACCTGCTGCAGCGGCAAGACCTGGCCAGCCGCCAGCCGGTAGTGGGGTCCATTACCGCCCTCGAGAGCAGCACCGCCTATGTCGACTACACCGCCGGCGGACAGGCGTACAGCGGGGTGCGGCTCAACTACTACAGCTCCTCCATGTACGTGGGGCAGCGCATCACCCTCTATATCGACCCCGACCGCCCCGGCCAGCCGGCGGTGCGCCAATTTCTAATGGGCTTTATCTTCGCGCTGCTGGGGCTGATATTTGCCTGCATCGGCTCCGGGCTGCTGTACTATCAGCGCCGCAAGCGCCGCCGACGGCAGTATCTGCTGCAAAACGGTCGCCCCATCACCGCCCAGGTCACCGACGTGCAGCGCGATGCCTGCATTCATGTAAATGGCCGCAGCCCCTGGGTGGTGTGGGCCCAGTATGTAGACCCCGGCAGCAGCACCATCTACCAGTTTAAGAGCGACTCGCTGTGGGCCGATCCCACCGCGCTGGTCGGCAGCACCGTGCGGGTGTACGTCGACCGCAGCGATTACCGCCGCTACTGGGTCGACACCTCTTTTCTCGATCGCTATCACATCGTGGGATAAAGTCACACTTTATGGGTCTTTTTGGCGTTTCGTTTGGTAATCCCTGGTATTGTGACCGCTTTTTTGTAGATAAATTATGTTTATATTGACTGTCTCTGTCGAATTGCTATATAATGGCTTTGTATAAGAGTTTGTCCACTTTATAAATAGAGGAGTTATCTGTGATCGAGACGCTGCTGCTGGCCGTGCTGCTGGCCCACAAGCGGGGGTATGCGCTGCGGGGCCTGCGTCAGGCCAAGCTGCTCTACCCCATCTACCTGTTCGAAGTGGTGACGCTGGGCTTTCAGGCCAGCATCTTTTTCGGGGTGTACACCTTTATCCCCTACGCCCCCATCATCAAAACCACCTACATGGTGGCGCTGGCCCTGCCGCTCATCTGCTATCAGCAGTACCGGGCCTGCCTGATCAGCGCCGGCTGCGTGTTCGCCGGCAGCATCTTAAACAATCTGGCCATGGCCGCCAACGGCGGCAAAATGCCGGTATACCCCACGCTCTCCTACCTCACCGGCTACGTCAACACCCGCAATCTCGATCTGGGCGGCAGCCTGCACGTGCTCGGCGGCAGCGCCACCAGGCTCAAGGTGCTCACCGACTATATCGACATTGGCTACAGCGTGCTCAGCATCGGCGATATTCTGGTGCGGGTCATGGGCTTTCTGGCGGTGTACTGCACGCTGCGCCACTTCCACCAGCTGTCTATCGGCGGCGGGGCGCCCGCCCCCAAAAGGAGCATTTCATGAAATTCGATATCATCCAGCTGCTGGCCCAGCTGCTGCGCGACATCCCCGAGGTACTGCTGCTCATGTGGGGGCTCTACACCTTCGCCGGGCGGCGGGTCAGCGCCAAAAATTACTGTATCTGCGGGGCCATACTGGTGCTCACCACCATCGGCTCGCGCATGCTGCCGCTGGCCAACGGGGTCTATGTCATCCTAAACGTCATCATCCTCATCCTGCTGGCCGTCAACGTCTGCAAGATCGAGGTGCTGGGCGCCATCAAGAGCAGCCTGATGGTCACCCTGCTGCTCATCCTCGGTGAGGGGATCAACGTGGTGTTGCTGCAGCTGCTGTTTAAAGACCAGGTGCTGGCCATCTTTGGCGACCCCGTGTACAAGTCCATCGCCGGGGTGCCGGCACTGGTATTTTTGGCGCTTTCCATCGCTATCGTCCGCCTGTACCGCCGGCGCAAAAACACCGCCCCCACCCCGTAACAGAAAGTCGAGGCCCTGCCCATGGAGCATCTATCCCGCGCGCTGGCCAACAAGGTGGGCGGGGCGCTGCACTACCCGCCCGAGCAGATCGAGGTGCTGGCCTACGGCTTTTTTGGATTGTTGCAAACGGCGTTTCTGCTGGCCGGCACCGCTCTGCTGGGCTGGGCGATCGGCGCCTTTTGGCCCTGCCTAGCCGCCGTGTTGGCCGGCTCGCTGCTGCGCCGCTTTGCCGGCGGCGCCCATGCCAGCACGCCCGGCCGCTGTGCGCTCATTACCCTGCTGGTCTGCGGCGCCGCCGCGCTGGCCGCCACCCTGCTGGCGCGGTCGGTATCCCGGCCGCCGCTGCTGGCGGCATATCTGGCCAGCTGTGCGCTCTGCCTGGCGGTGGTGGGGGCCCGCGCCCCGGTCGACAGCCCCAACAAGCCGCTGCCCAGTAAAGAGCGCTGCCAAAAGCTGCGGCGGGGCGCACTGACAGTGGTCGGGTGCTATACCGCCGCCGGCGCCGCCGCTCTCGTATTCGGCCCCGGCCCGCTGCCGGCAGTGACGGTGGCGGTACTGCTGGCAGTGCTGTGGCAGGTCCTCACGCTCACCCGTCTCGGCGGCAAGCTGTTGGGCCGCCTGTAAGCCTCCACTGCAAAAGTAGTCGTCCAGCGGCCCGGTACGCCCAGCTTGTAGCCGTGCCACACATTTTCACTGACCACGCGCCCCGGCCAACGCCGGCGGCGCTCCTATATGCGCAGGGCCTGTGGCCTTGTGCACACCACCAAAAGCGCCCCATAAAAGGAGGTGAACGCGATGAAGAAGAGAGCATACGCCGCTTTTGCCGCGGTGGCGGCACTGGCCGCCGCACTGATGGCGTCTTCGGCCTGCCTGTGGTTCTTCTACCAGCCCGAAGAGCCGAAAAGCCTGCGCAAGTAGGGTGTATAAGAGGGGGGCGACGTATGCCCCCCTCTCCTGCTGTCCGGTGACCTCTACCGCCTGGGCCCGCTTATCTCGCCCGGCAGTTTTCGCGCGATGGGGCCCCAACATACTCTGTCCGGCCTTCCCGTCGCCATAGAAAAGGAGAAGAAATGGCCCCTCACAAAACCTCCTATAAGCCCAGCGTGCGGGACTTTTTGTTCTCGGTGCGCCTGTTATCGCTGTTTTTTGCCTCCATCGCCTTTTTCCAGTTCATCTACCAGCAGGCGGGCGAGGCCCACGGCACCTACTTCTACCTGCTCTACGCGCCGCTGGCGGTGTGTGGGGTGTGTATCGCCGTCTTTCTGTGCATCTCCAACGTCTACCGGGCCGCCGGCAGATACGCCCGCCAGCTCAAGGTGCTGGAATGTGTGCTGATGAGCGCCATCTTTCTGTGTGCCATCGCCGTCACCGGCCTGTACCAAAGCCAGTACAAGATCCTGTTTTTATTCCTCATCATCAGCTACACCTTCGAGTACGGCATGCGTGCCGGGCTGTACCTGGCGGTGTTCGCCTCGCTGTCCATCGTCGGTATCGACCTGGTGTGGGCGCCGGTAAAAGGCGGGGTCAACCTCTATTTTCAAAATGACCTGCTGCTCTGCGGTGCCTTTATCGTCACTGCCTGGGCGCTGGGCTTTTACGCCCAGATGCGCCAGGAACACATCGCCAGTCTCGAGCGGCAGATCAATACCGATGGCCTCACCGGCCTGCTCAACCACCGCAACTTCTACGACGCGGTACAGCTGTGCTACGACACCGCCCAAAAAGAGGGTACGCCCCTGTCGCTCATCTTTGCCGACATCGACTACTTCACCACCTATAACGACTGTCACGGCCACCAGCAGGGCGACTTGGCCCTAAAAGAGACCGCCGACCTGCTGGCCTCTACCGCCGGGCAAAAGGGGCAGCTGTTTCGCTACAGCGGCGCCAAATTCGCCTGTATTCTGCCGGGGATGGACCAGCAGCAGGCCACTGTTCTGGCGCGGCAGATGCGCGATGCCATAGACCAGCACCCCTTTTACGGGCAGGAGCTGCTCCCCGCCGGCAGCCTCACCATCTCCTGCGGGGTGTGCGGGCTGAGCAGCCGCCACCTCTCCTGCAACCAGTTCGTGCAGGAGTGCGACGACGCCCTCTACCGGGCCAAGTTCTTCCGCAAAAACCGGGTGGAGGTGTACGTCTCGCTGCTGGACCAGTTCCGCGCCGCCGGCGACACCGACGATTTCGAAAACAGTCTCTCCTCCATCCGGGCGCTCATCTCGGTGGTCAACTCCCGCGACCTGTACACCTTCGGCCACACCGAGCGGGTGGTGTACTACGCCAGTCTCATGGCCAAGCGTCTGCACCTCAGCCGCGCAGACAGCCGCGCCCTGCTCTACGGCGCCTACGTGCACGACGTGGGCAAGATCAACGTCGCCAAAGAGATCCTGCTCAAGCCCATCGCCCTGACCGACGAGGAGTGGGCCGAGATGAAAAAGCACCCCAGCGACGGGGCCTACATCATCCGCAACCTGCCCAGCCTCAGTTTTGTGGCCGACCTGGTCGAGCACCACCACGAGCGCTACGACGGCAGCGGCTATCCCCACGGTCTCAAGGGGGAGGAGATCTCCTACCTGGCGCGCATCCTCACGCTGGTCGACAGCTTCGATGCCATCATCTCCAAACGCCCCTACAAAAAGGCCCGCACCATCGACGAGGCTATCGCCGAGCTGCTGCGCTGCCGCGGCACCCAGTTCGACCCCACCCTCACCGACATCTTTGTAGAGGAGCTGCGCTCCTTCCACAGCGCCCCCTACGGCGCCTGAAATTCCTCACCCCACCCAGGTGTCGCCCACTCAAGAGAGATCCGCCTGCACCGGCAAAACAGCCGGCTGGCGGGTCTCTCTCTTTGCGCCGTACCGCTCTGCGGCCCATCCCGGCGCGGGCGGCTCGCCGGCGGGGCACACCGCGTCAGCTCGGGCCCGCATATCCCCGCGCTGTCACCGCACTCCTCCCCCGCTGCCCACCGCTTTATCCGGGGGCCAGCAGCTTTTTCCCCAGCGCGCAAAAAAGGCGGCGCCCCACCGTCAAACGGGTGGGACGCCGCCTAATTTTTTATGTCTTCGCACCTGCCGGCAAACGGCCGATTAGTGCTCCTGCAGCGCTTCTTTGTCGCGGGTGACCTGCTTGATCCACTTGCTCCCGCGGGTGCGGAAGTAGCCGTAAAAGCCCTTGATGACATAGTCGCACTTGAGGATGATGAACACCACGATGGGGGAGAATTTAAACCAGAATGCCCCGGCAAAGGCAAGCGGCATAATAATGCCCCACATGATCACGGTGGTGTAGATGAGGATGTTGGTGGTATCGCCGCTGCCCACCTGCAGCCCGGTCACATACAGCGACTCGTAGGCGAAGGCGATCATGCACAGGCCGTTGATGATGATCATCTGGTCGGCCATAGCATGAGTGGCGGGGGCGATGTTGTAAAAGCCCAACACCAGGTTCTTGATCGACAACACCAGGATCATGGTGAAGATGCCCAGCCCCATGCCCAGCACGTTAAAGGTCTTTTTCTGCAGCTTGGCGCGCTGAATATCGCCCGAGCCAATGGTCTTGCCGATGATGACCGACGAGGCGCCCGACAGGCCCGACAGGAAGGTGGAGCCGATGCGGTGCAGCACCTCGGCGATCGTATTGGCGGCAATAGTAGTGGTGCCCAGACGACCAAAGATCACCGAGTAGGCCGCCATGCCGATGGTGAAGATCATCTCACTGAGCATCGACGGGGCCGCGTAAGACAAAAAGTCTTTAAACAGCACCTTGTCCTTGTGCATAAAGTCGCTGATCTTCATGCGCACGTGGGGGTTTATAAAGAACATGTGCACCAGCACGCAGCTCAGCTCGATGATACGGGCGATCAGCGTGCCGATGGCCACGCCGGTAATGCCCATCTTGGGCAGGCCAAACTTGCCGAAAATAAAACCGTAGTTCAAAAAGATGTTGACCGAGTAGGTGACCAGATTGATGATCAGCGGCGTCTTGGCGTTCTCGGTGGCGCGCACCGACAGCATGTAGGCGTTGCTCACCGCAAACATCACATAGGTCAGCGCCACGATGCGCAGGTAGTTGATACCGGCGTTTATGACCTCTTTATCGGTAGAGAAGATGCCCATGATCTGGGTGGGGAGCAGTATGACCGCGACGGCGGTGATCAGCGCCAGCAGCACCGAGCTGCGCACGGCGATAGCCAGCACCCGCTTGATGGCGTCGGTGTCCCCCTTGCCCCAGTACTGGGCAATGAGCACCGCACCGCCCAGCGTGAGCCCGCGCAGTATGCCCGAGACGATCAAAAAGGGCTGGTCGGCAATGGCCGACGCCGACATGGGCACCTCGCCCAGCGCGCCCAGCATAATGCTGTTTAACGTGGTGACACTGTACATCAGCGCCGACTGCAGCGCCAGCGGTACTGCCAGCGACAGCACCGACCCATAGAAGTACCGGTCCCGTTCGATCGCGATTCCTCTTTTCAAGTATCTTCCCTCTCTCTTCATAAAACTCTCTGTCCGGCGGCCGGCCACCGCCGCAACCCCCGGGTGGCCGCTCAAAAACACCGCGCCGCTACTTTAAAAAGTCGATGTGGGCGCCGGGCCGCACGCCCGCGCCAAACACATCTCCCCACCGAAAAACGGCGGCAGATACCCGCGCCGCACCGGCCATTACAGTTTAGCATACTCTCCACTGTTTTCCTATTGACAATGTCACGAAAATGCAAAATGACCTATGAACAGTTGCAACATATGTGCATATATCACAATTATCAGGCCTGAAACTGGCAAAGCTACACCGTTTTACCCGCCATTTACACAAATTTGCGCCAGTGCCGGTCACCGGACTCCCACCGGCCCCAGCACCCTGCTCGCACCGGGTCCAGACACAAAAATACCCGCCGCCCTGTTCTGGGGTGTCGGGTGTAAAAAAACTGTACAAAATCACCAGAGGGCGGGCGTCCTGACCCACTCCGGTCCGCTCCGGTCCGCTCCAGCCCACCTTGGCCTGCCTCAACCTGCCTCAGCCCGCTACCGTGTCGTAGTTGGCCAGCTCTCCCCGGTACAGCACCGCTCCAAAGCTCTGGCGGCCCAGGTCCTGCGGCCGTATCAGGCTAAAGTCTTTCTCAAAGTGCAGCGTACCGCTGTTTTCCAGCACAAAAGCCACGAACTGCGAGCAGACGAACCGCCGGCGAAAGCGTTTGGGCCAGCCCATCGCCATAAAAAACAGCCCGGGGAAGTTGTATTTAAACTCTGACTGGTTGCGCAAAAAGTACTCGATAATCTGCTTGGCGCGCAGGTACTGCTCGCTGCTCACCTCCAGCTGATACACCACGCAATGGGTGCCACTCAGCTCCTTGTACACGCCCCCGCGGGGGTCCTCGTGCACGAATCCCGCCTCCCAGGGCCGCTCCTTGATGGTGTTGCGCCCAAAAGAGTACAGCTGAGTCAGCGACTTGTCCAGCGATATCGAGACGTGGGTGAACTCGTTGCGGGTGATCAGCCGCAGCACCTTAGAAAACCAGGTGCCGGTGTGGGTAAACATGATGTATATGTACTGGGGCTGCACGACTGCGTCTTTCTCCATGAAAAAGGGCCACCTCTTGTCTGCGCGGCGCCGCTGGATTTGCAGCGCCGCGGCGAAATCGATCAAAACACAAAATGGGTTTCCGGCACTAGATCTTGTAGCTGCCGTCAGCCAGTGCCGCCAGCCGGGCCCTGATGGCGGGAATAGCCTGCTCGGGCGTCGTCACTTCCATCACCGAGTTCTCGATGGGGCACTGGCCGCTGCCGGTGCGGTTGGTGATAATGGGCACCTCCCGCCCACAGTGCAGCACCAGCCCCAGCTGGGCCGCCAGGTCGATGGCCGGGCGGCTGGCCACGAACGAGAAGATCTCTCTGGCGCCACACAGCGCGGCCACGAACACCGCCGCTTTGCCAAACACCCGGTCGCAGATATACGGCGCCGCCCCGGGGTACTGCTGATACAGATCTAAAAGCGGGGCGATGCCCTGCTTCTGCGAAGAAAAAAGCAGCTCTCCGCTCTCGCCGGCGGCCAGGCACTTGTCCTCGCTGTTTTCCATCTGTGCTCTGAGCTCCTGCAAAATCTTATGCACGGCACACATCCCTCTTTCTTACAAAACTCTTTCAGCTTCAGCGTGCACTACCCCGGTCACCGCGGCCAAAAAACATGCCACAGGCGCCGGCCGTATGCAGCGGGCGCCAACAGGGCGCAGTGGCGGCAGTGCGGCTATCTAATCTATTATAACAAAGCACCTCTCCCCTGCCAAGGGGCAGCGGCGCGATTCGCCTCGCTTGTGCACAAAAAAACGCACAAAAAAGGCAGCGCAACTCCTATGTGCGGGGCCATTGTTCCCCGGCGGCGCGGCTGCTATAATAGGTCTAGTACGTCATGCAACAAAATGATCATCAGGAGGAAGAGAACATGGAGGAATGCGTCTGTAGACAGTACATCCAGATCTTACAGCAGGAACTGGTGCCCGCTCTGGGCTGTACTGAGCCCATCGCCATCGCCTTTGCGGCGGCCAAGGCCCGCGAGGTACTGGGGAAGATGCCCCAGCGCATCGTCGCCAGCTGCAGCGGCAACATCATCAAAAATGTCAAGGGGGTCATCGTCCCCACCACCGGCGACATGAAAGGCATCGACGTGAGCGCGGTGCTGGGGGCCGTGGGCGGCGACAGCAGCCTGGGGCTGGAAACGCTCACCCCCATCACCCCCGCCCACCTGGCCACCTGCCGCGAGCTGCTTTCGCAGAACATCTGCCAGGTAAAACTGCTGGAAGGCGTTTCGAATCTACAGATCATTCTAGAGGTGTATGCCGATAGCGACAGCGCGCTGGTAGAGGTGTGTTACGCCCACACCAACATCGTGCGCATCGAGAAAAACGGGCAGGTACTGCTGGATGTGCGGGATCAGCAGAGCGGCAGCGGCCATGAAGGGGCCGATTACAGCACGCTCAATCTGCCCGACATCTTCGCCTTTGCCACCACCGGCGACATCAGCGAGCTGCAGCCCACCATCGACCGGCAGGTGCAGTATAACCGCGCCATCGCCCAGGAAGGGCTCAAAAATAACTACGGCGCCAGCGTGGGCAAGACGCTGCTCGAGGTGTACGGCGACCGGGTCGAAAACTTGGCCCGGGCCTGGCCGGCCGCCGGCAGCGACGCCCGTATGGGCGGCTGCGTGCTGCCGGTAGTCACCAATTCCGGCAGCGGCAATCAGGGCATGACCGTGTGTCTGCCGGTGCTGGCCTACGCCGAGCACCTGCACTGCGACCGCGAAAAGACCACCCGCGCGCTGGTGCTCGCAAACCTCATCGCCGCCTATCAAAAACGGGGTCTGGGCAAGCTCAGCGCCTATTGCGGGGCGGTCTCGGCCGCCTGCAGCGCCGGCGCCGCCATCACCTGGCTGTGCGGCGGCAGCTATCAGGATGTCTGCACCACCATCACCAACACGCTGGCCAACGTGTCGGGCATCGTCTGCGACGGGGCCAAAGGCTCCTGCGCCGCCAAGATCGCCTCGGCAGTCGACGCAGCGCTGCTGGCCCACCACATGACCCAAAAAGGCCGCACCTTCGGAGCCGGCGAAGGCCTGGTGATGGACAGCGCCGACCGCACCGTCGATGCCGTCACCCGCATGGGCCGCGAAGGCATGCGCTCTACCGACGTCGAGATCCTAAATATCATGATCGGCAAATAGCGGCACTTTTCATCATGGGGGACTTTATTCTCCCCGGCCCAACCCGGCCCAACCCAGCACAGTCCAACCCAGCACAGTCCGGCATAGAGCAGAGCAGCCGCCGACCGCACATCAAAAAGCCAGAGCAGCCGGGAAATCACTCGTTTCCCCGGCTGCTCTGGCTTTTTATAAAAGGTAGCTGGTGCCGCGCTCACCCCTCGATCTGGTGCCCCGCCTCACGCAGGCAGCACAGCGCTTTTTGGTAGTGCTGCTGTTTGGTCAGGATATAGTCGGTGTTGTAGGTCGATACGGCAAAGATACCGATCTCGTTTTGGGCCAGAATATCCGCGATCTCCGCCAGGATCCCGATCAGCGAAAAGTCTAACTGCCCCTCGATGCGCAGTATCCGCCAGCCGTCGTCGCGCTGGGTGGCGTTGGCGGGGGCGCGCTCGGTCCTGCACACCACCGATAGCTCCTCGTCTGTCTTGCCCAAAAAGCAAAATGTATCCTCCAGGTCCACCTGCGACAGGTCCGGCACCTTGCAGACCGACATCTGTACGGCAAATCTCCTTAAAACCATCTGTTCTCCCCTTATCTCATTCAGATCTTCTGTTCTTAGGCCGCCATCACCGCCGACAGCAAACTACTTCTTTTTGCGCCGCAGGGTCCTGAGCATCTGCTTGTCGTCACTGCTTACGCGAAACGAGTCGCACAGCTTCGAGATGGTCTTCTGGTGGGTGAGATCATCCAGCGCACCGCCCTGCAGCAGCTCCACCACATAGTCCGGGTCATAGAGGTAGGCAGTGGCGTAAAACCAGGCCAGCGCCATCTGCACATAGTAGTGCTCCCGGTGTATCTGCGCACACAGCGCCAGCGCCCGGCTGCGGTGGCTGTCCGCCAGCAAGTAGGTCATACACAGGACCACCGCCACCCGCACCTGCCAGGGGTCCGGCTGGTCAGCCAGCCGGGCACACAGCGCCAGCGTATAGTCCAGGTCCTTTTTCAGGCCCTTACAATGGCTGCAAAAGCTGTCGCACTGGGCCCAGTTGTGGATGCGGGGAATATACGCCTCTATATACTGCCGGGCGGTGTCGTCCAGCTCTTTGGCGGTGGCGCGCCCCAGCACCAAGCCGCACAGCACCGTCTCCTCCTGGGTGCCGTCGGCGCTGCAGTCCACAAAGCCGCGCCAGTCACCGGCGGCTATCTGCCTGGCCGCCGCCTGCAGCACCGGTGCCCGCACCCCCAAAAGCGGGGTATCGGCATCAGCCAGTATCTTCTGGTGAAACTGGCGGTAGCCGTCGTCGGCCTGTCCCTGCAGCCAGTTTATCAGCTGTTGGTAGTGTTCGCGGTCCCATCTGGTAGGCAGTGGCATATCGCTCATCATTTTTCCTCCAATATGATCGGCACCAGCTCCTGTAAGCTGGCTATGCGGTAGGTGATCTTTAACCCCTCATCCGACTTGTGTCCGGTGGGCTCGTACAATAAGCGCATGTTTTTGGGGCGAATACAGCGTGATTTGTAGTAGTCAAATGGGCATAGAATACAGCGCAGTATACACCGAGTAACTGGGAAAATAAAAACAGGTGCGGTAAAACATGCGGTCAAAAAACAGCGGGCCATCTGTACCCGCTGCTGCTATTTTACTGCGAAAGCACCCTGTCGAAAACACCGTCAAGCATATTCGCTGCCCGCTGCTTTTCGCCGTCCACCTCATGGCCGTATACGCCGAATGTGTCCATGCTGCCAGAGTGGCCGACTACCATTTTTATAAGCTGCTCGGGTACATCGGACTTCGCAAGGCTTATGAGGGTATGCCGCATTTCATATAGGCTGCATGAAATGTTGTGTTGCTTGCGATATAGTTTCCATTTTCCATAAAGACAGACGCTTGACATAGCGTTTCCGTGGCGATCAGGGAACAGCCATTTTGAAATAATGTGGTGCCGTTTCAGGTTTTCCCGTTGCTGTTCCAATATGGCCAGCTGGTGTCGACCTAGAATTATTGACCGCTGAGCATTTTCATTTTTTCCGGTGGTGATCTCTCCATAACTGTTTATAGAGCGCTGAACGGTCAGCGTGTTGCCCGAAAGATCGCTATTCTGCAACCCGCACAACTCGCCCGGACGCAAGCCCAACAGCACAAGAAAACGGAAAGCGGGTACATAGAAATAGGGCTGTACTTGTCCGCGCGTTTTTACAAGATCGGTAGAAAACAGGGTTTTTAAATCATCGGGTTGTAGTATACGCTTTTTGCCCACTGGTGCTCCGCGTGGTATCGTGATATCTTCCGGGCGCTCCATGGGTATACCGTTTTTCTTTGCGAACCGGCAAAACACCGATATTGTAGTACGTATGCTAGTAAGCGTCTTTTTTGATAGCCCACCCTTAAAACCGCGATCAATGCAGTTCTGCCAGTCCTGTTCAGTTAAAGCCGCAACCCGCTTGTGTTCCAGTCCGGGGAGCAACCAGCAGCGCCCGAAATACTCTGTTTGCTTATAGTTGCTGGTGCCGGTGGTGCTCTTTACTCTTTCCAGATGTTCGGCCCACAGCGCCCCGAAACGGACGTTTTCACGGCTGCTGCCAGTCTCTAGCCACTTGTCTGCCTTGCGCTCGGCCTCTGCCTTGCCTTTCTTACCTGCGGTAGCAGAGTAGAACGACCGACGAACGCCGTCTTTCTGTACATCAATGCGCCAGCGGGTCGATTTTTCCACCCAGCGGGCTTCATTTTTGCGTACTGCCATAGTTTACAGCCCCTTTCACATTGTGGTATAGTCAGGGGGCAGATCATGGCACGTTGCCATCCTCTAAGCCTTGCCGTAGTGTCCCTCGGGCACATGGCAGGGCTTTTTATTTTGTGCCCCCCAGCTTCCCTACAACATCATCAAACAGGTCTACATACTGATTTTTAATACGGTCAAATATCGTCGCGGCGGTATCTTCGTCGTATATGTGGGACGTGGAATTTCGGTCATTTAGTAGCCCTATCCATAGTGCCTCATCTTGTATCACACCATCTGCAAACGCCTGCCGTATGGCCGATTTGGGGCTATTTACATCCGTATAGCCTTGATCTATCAGATATTCACGCAAAGTTTTCCATGTCAGCTCTGTGCAAAACTCAAAGCGCTGTATAGCGCCATCACGGATAGAGGCTAACGGGTTGTTCTCATAGTCTTTTAGCGCCTCTTTCAGCCTGTCCACTGCGCTTATCAGCTTGGTGTATTTCTCCTGCATTTTATCCATAAGAATAACCCCGTCCCTCTCTATATTGCGCAACAGTGCCGCGTCTGTCTGCTGGGTAACATGGACAATATCGATTTTCAGCAGGGTGGGCAGATCGTCCAGCTGCGACCAAAAAGCAGGTTGGCACTCCTGTGGCATTCCCCAAACCGCAATATCTATGTCGCTGCCCTGCCGATGATCTCCACGGACCCGAGAGCCAAAGAGTACCACGCGATCAGCACCATATTTTCGACCCGCTGCCGCTATTTGACGGTATATTTGCTGCATTGTTTGACCCCCTTGTGATGGTTGTTGTGGCGGGTTTTAGGTCCTCTAGTCCCACAATAACAATATCTGGTTTACTATCTGGCATTGGTGTGGGATATCTACCACAGGTTGTTTTAGAAGGGTAAATCATCATCGTCGGAGAGATCTAACACGAACGGTTCTTGGTAAAAATTGTCATTTAATTTATTGTCAACCCATAAAGAATACAGGTCGTCATCTATTGTTTTCTCATTGCGAAGGGCTAACAACTTTCGCCATTCATGTAGAAAACCCTGAATTTTATTATCGTGTATAAATACCCCTAAATCGGGCGAGTTATATGTATCAAGATTAATTTCAAATATTTTTGATATTTCTGTTAAATCTCTTAAGACGTCCGCATATGTGATGTACTCAACTTTGTTTGTTTGCTTATCAGAAAGGCCACAAAGCCAGTCCATAGAAACTTTGCATTTCTGGGCGATATTTTTTAGGCCATCAACGGGGGCGTTTACGCTGCCACGCTCATAGCTAGACAACGTCTGCTGCTTTATCCCCAGAAATTCGCTGAACTGCCGCTGGTTCATATCCATCTGTTCTCTCAAATTTTTAATACGGGCTGCTGTAATTGAAACGTCTTTCACATTGTCCACCGCCTCTACAGTATCTATTCACACTTATATATTACTATATTCGATGTATGGTTGCAAGATTTATTTATATATACTCTCACTTATTGCGTTTTACAATTATTGCTGGTATAATCTATTTAAACAAGTTTTAAGGAGGTGCATTTGTGGAAAGCAGCAATAATGTAAAGGCCATTGTGGCACGGTCATGCATGACCATTGAAGAGGTCTCTCGGAAGTCAGGCCTAGCAATGTCCACCGTGTGCAATGCCATCCAGGGGAAAAAATATCTCTAAAAACCATTGGCAAGCTAGCCCGGGCGCTCGGGGTAGATGTGACCGAGATCATGGAGGTGAAGTGATGAAACCGTATAGCTATATCAGGGGCGCACTGCGCCAGTACGACATAGACCAGCAGTACATAGCGGGGCAGCTGGGCAGAAGTCGCGCCTATGTTTCGCAGCGATTTAGCGGACACGGTACATTTACGCTAGAAGAGGCGTACCAGATCATGGGGATGTGTGGCGTACCCGCTAGCGAGGTGTATAAGGCATTCCCACCGGGTGGGCAAGCCGTACACGATAAGCCCAAACCGCGCCTATTTATCGCGAGACGTGCCGACGGAGCGCGGCCATGGTAGGGGGTGCGGACCTTGCTTGAAAATGGATTTGTACAGCTGCACCGAAGTATTTTAGACTGGGAATGGTACGGGGACATAAATACAACCCGTTTATTTATACACCTACTGCTCACTGCAAACTATGAGCCTAAGCCTTGGAAAGGCATTACAATAGACCGTGGTCAGCGGGTTGCCAGCTATGGAAAACTAGCTGAAGAAACTGGACTTTCAATTAAGCAAATTCGGGCATCCATACGGCACCTCAAAAGGACAGGCGAGGTGGCACACACAGCAACCTCAAAATATGGCTTATTTACGGTAAAAAATTACGATAGATACCAGACACAGGGCACACAAACGGGCAGTCAAGTGGGCACACAAATGGGCAGTCAGAGGGCAGTCAAAGGGCAACAATGTAATAAAGATAATAAAGCAATAAAGAAAAAATATAATATTATTGGGGGAAAATCCCCCATCGCACAACCACAAAAATTCCAAAAACCAACGCTAGAAGAAGTACAAGCATATTGCCGAGAGAGAGGCAACGCTATATCGCCTGAACGCTTTATGGACTACTACGAGTCAAATGGTTGGAAAGTCGGCAAAAGCCAAATGAAAGATTGGAAAGCAGCCATCCGCAATTGGGAACGCAGAAACAATCAGGAGGCTAACCAGCAAGTAGAGTGCCTTGGGTACGGAAAAGGGGCGGTAAGACTATGAATGCCTATGGCCTCAATCTGGAGTGCAACGTAATAGGCGGTTTACTCTTATGGCCCGAGGAATTTGGCGCCCAGGTATTTGCCAGACTGCACGAGGACGACTTCGAGGAAGAGCTGTTGTCAGAGATCTTCGCGGCAGCCCGTAAAGCCATGAGAGGCAAGCACGATATAAACGCAGCGGAGTTAATGGCCCGCCTCAACGGCGAACAGAAAGTAGTCGCATATCGGTGTTGCGAGAGCGTTATCAGCAAGAGCAACTATCTGGGCATGGTCGAAACGCTCGCACAGGATAGCAGCCGCCGCAAGATCAAAAAACAGGTAGTTGAGCTGGCGATGGGAGAGGATTACGATTTGCTCCCAAAATTGCGAAAGATTGTAGAAACAGAGGCAGCTAAGGCAAACGGAGCCAAATACAAAGACCAAATGGCAGTAGAGGCCGTCAAGTTCTTGGAAGAGATCAACCGTCCACCAGACCCCGCTGAACGCATATGGACAGGCTTCCCGAAAATAGACCAGACCACTGGCGGGCTTAGAAAAAAGACGCTGTCTTATGTGGGTGCCAGACCATCTACAGGCAAGACGGCATTCGCCCTCAATGTATTGGCTAATCAGATACCGACCAAAAACCGCTGTGTATTCTTCACGCTGGAAATGTCAACCGGGCAATTGTTCGAGAGGCTGCTGGCCGACCGGCTGAATATACACTATGGCAAGATCAACAGCAAAAACCTGTCTGACAAAGAGCGGGCAGACATGTACAAGGCTCTGAACCAGATCGTGGAGCGGGACAACATCCGTGTGCTGGACGATATCTACACCGTGGAAGAGATGGAACACGCTATAGCCTCGATCAAGCCACAGCTGGTTTTGGTCGACTTTATCCAGTGTGTGCGCACTGTTCAGCGGTTCTCTATGCGGCGGCAGGAGATCGACTACATAAGCGGCGAGTTCAAACGCATGGCTAAGCGGTACAACTGCCATATCATGGTACTGTCACAGATATCCAGAGCAGGTAAAGAGGCTCCCCGGATGAGCGATCTCAAAGAGTCTGGCGCATTGGAGCAGGACGGCGACTATATCTTCATGCTGCATCGCCCCTATGTGCTGCTCAAAACAGACGGAGCAGACCCAAAGACAGCCGAGATCATGCTGGACAAAAACAAGTATGGGAATATAGGCGTGATAGATATGTGGTTTAAGGGCGAGTTTCAACGCTTTACGGAGGCGTGGGTATGTTGATAGATACAGACCGGATTGACCGAATGATTGTAGATGCAACAAAGAAACGATACGCACCAAGGGGCGAGCGGTTTCGGGAATACGAGAGGATAAAAGCCGATATCAGCGAGCTATACGGTGGGAAAACATGCAGCAAATACGAAACAGCGATAGAAAAATTGGCTGCTGCCTTGCGGCTATGATAGAGCATATATCGACCACACAGACAACAAAAAAGCTGCCTACAGCGCGGGAACACTGTAAGCAGCAAGCAAAATGACACCCCTATTTTACACCATGGCATGACGTAAAGCAAGGGGGACACGCGCGCGGGAGCAATCCGGCGCGCTTTTTTATGCGTACAAAACGGGACAGATCAAGGGGGAGGCATTGGGCATGACCGAGACGAAGCAAGGGCGAAGCAACGAAGAACTGGCAATACTGGCCCAGCAGGGAGACAAACGAGCCTTGTATCTGCTGTGGCAGCAGATAGAGACGCTTGTTTGCATGATATGCGGTAGGGCGTACCAATACCGCAAAGATCGAGCAGACCGGGCAGGAGTAGCAGAAGAGGACATGAAGCAAGAGGGCTACTTCGCTTTTCTCGACGCGGTGCAGGCCTATAGCCCGGCCAGCGGGTACAAGTTTACCACCTATCTGCACTACCCGCTACAAAACCACATAAACGCCCTATTAGGCGTGCGAACGGTGCGGACAATAAAAGACCCGCTTTGCAACTGTTCTAGCCTTGACGCGCCGATTTCGGGCGGTGACGATGAAAATATAACGGTTGCCGATACCATCCCCGATAAAGGCACAGAAATGGAAGAGGCAGAGCAGCGGGTATTTTGCGATCAACTGCGGGCAGACCTAGAAAAATGCCTTGATGAGATCCCCGATCCAGAGGCAAGCGCATTGCGGGCCGTCTATTTCGACGGCAACACGCTACAGCAAATAGCAGCCCAGCGCGGGCTGTCCATAGAGCGGGCGCGACAACTGAAAATCTCTGGGCTACGCAAAATGCGGTACGGGCCGAGACTGTCCCGGCTGAAAAAGTACGAAAACGAAATCATTAGTACCCAGCCATGGCGCGGCAGCGGGTTGGGTGCGTACAGGGTAAGCGGTGCATCATCGGTTGAAAAGACGGTTGAACGGCTGTCAGGCTTGTGGGCGGATGGTGCTTGACTGTCCTGTTTATCGGACACCCTAAAAAGGTACAACACATCACTGCTAAATTTTGAGCAGAGAGACTACCTCACTAGCGAATTTCACTGACCAGTTTTATTTGGGACTCCCATATTATTTACACCAAGCGTAAAAGTAAATATTACGTCTGTAACCAGAAATTTAGGTGCCATTTTTAAGTCCTCTTGTTCTGAAATATACGCTATGATAAAATAAACGAAACTATGTGTAACCGAAAGAAATGTCTTATCGGCTGCGATTCAATTTTCAAAAGATGGAGGATATGAAATATGAAAAAAGTAGTTGCTCTGATATTATCTGTCATGTTGTTGGGGATCTTAGTAGGTTGCACCAATGACACTAAGATTACTAACAAAGGTCCTGAGGCCAGCAATTCTGCGAGCGCTCAAACACCTACTGGAAATGAGGTGACTGCAAAGGACGGTTTTGGCGAGGGGCGCATGGGAGATATCATGCACACATACTTTTTCGATTATACAGTTAACAGTGCCTATGTGGACACTGCCTACGAAGATTATACTCCAGCAGAAGGAAACGAACTTTTGATAGCAGAGGTCACAGTAAAGAATACCAGTCGCGAAAGTATCGAAATGTACGATACTGATTTCCAGTGCCAGTGGAACTCAGATGGCGAAGACGACTATAGCTTTCCAATTACAGTAAATCATCAAGAATCCTCTGGGAAACAATTGCCAGAAACCTATACACTGGCTGTAAACGAGACAGTCGTAGGACTTTTGGTATTTGAAGTGCCTGAAGGTAATTGTGATTTTTCTATTTCTTATGAGGAGACTTTTGAAAGTAAGAATGAGGGTAATCTATTCTTTGTTTACTTTACTGCTGAAACCGATAAATGAAGTTCTGACACAACCTAATCGTAGGTAATAAAACAAATGAGAGGGAGTATAGCGTACTCCCTCTCATTTGTTTTGCTCGATTTCAATCAAAACTCCATTTCAAAATACCATATATGTTATCTAAGTCTTAAAAATTCAAGATAGGCCCAAAATACTATGATCCTTGCAGTATTTTTTGTATCCATACTGTCTCCAATACATCATATACGTACTGGTTTGGACTTCCAGCAGTAAAATATGCCGTATTGTCTCCGCCTAACATCTTTACTGCAAACGCACCGACTGCACATGATCTTGATTGGCCTGCATAGCAGTGGACCAGCAATGTATCGACTCTTTTGCATTCTTCAATAAATGAAATTGCTTTTTTTGCCATTTCGTCTGTAAAAAGAACAGCGCCCTCTACTTCGCGTACGATATCATCAAAATAAAGGGTGAGAACGCCTTTACAGAACTGATTTTCTGTAAAGGTAAATCCAAATCCATCTGTATGTGTATCCTGAATGGAGATAACAGCATATGTGTCTTGGAGTTCTGCCATTTCCTTCAAACCCGCAGGATAGTAATGCTGCATAACATATTCAACCGCATCAAAAACCGATTTTACCAAGACCCGTTTCATAAAAAAGCATCCTTAATCACTTTATATTGTAGGATCGATATTAGTACATGTTTTTCTGATCGTACCCGAGATTATAAAATATGGTGCTCTATGCTCTTGCTTAAATCGCCCAGTATGACCCGCTCATCGTCAAAGGATATCAGCATAAGCAGCGGGTTTCCACTGCTCAACAGGCCTTGCAGATTGCCACATGCGATATACTGAACAGCCATTACCGTTTACCCTCATCGCTGGGGAATGCCTCGCCTGTAACGGGGTTTACACCAAGGGAAATACCTGTCTCGTCTCGCTTAGACTGCACAAGCACAGCGCGGTTCACATATTCCGCCACGCTTTCCCCTGTCGTTCGCACGATCTTGTGTATCGCCTTTAATGCCTCGGCACACAGCATATCCCCAATAGGGGCAGAAGATACAGGCGCAATGCCTGAAATATCTCGCTCTATAGTTTCGGAAATAGAACGATTTATAAAGCCGTTGGTGCTTTCTCCGCGCGCCTCTGCATGAGCCTTTATTTCAGCTTTGCGGCCTTGGGGCATGGTTAAATTTACACGGTCGTATGCTTTGGCATTCCATCTATTATTGGCTTTTGTTCTTGCGGTACCCATGGTTTCACCTCCACGTTTATTATATACTATACAATACACTTGTGCAAGTGTATAAACCGTACTTGCACAAGTGTATAATTGTACTTGCATAAGTACACGCACATGATTGTACTTGCACAAGTACAATGGAGACATGTTTTCGCAGCATTTGCAGGGCAGGAAAAAGCACCCGCTGTACGGTCCAAAACAGGCCATGCAGCGGGTGCTTTTGGTGTGGGCAGTGTGATTCGTTTTCAGCTAAAAGCTTTGAATAACGGGCATACCTTCGGGGCGTTGGGTGACCGTCATTGCTCGCCCTCCTTGATGTTCTCCATAATATCGGCAGGCTGGCAATCAAGGGAATTGCAGATTTTTTCTATTACTTCCGTTGTCACAGTATCGCCTTTAGACAGTTTGGCAAGAGTGGGCGAAGAAATACCGGCAAGGCCAAGTAAATCTGTTTTTTTTAGCCCTCTCCGTTGTAGCAAATCAAAGAGTTTATAATATCGAATGCTCATATGCTCTCACCTCTTTCTATAAATTAGTATACACTAATAAAAAATAAATGTCAACTAAATAAAATTAGTAAAGATTAAGAAAATATTTGCAAAAGCTATTGACGAACAAATCAGCGTATGCTAATATATATTTAGCGAAAGCAAAATAAAAACAAAACAACGTTAACAAAAGGAGTAGGCACCATGAGCACGAACGAATTTGCAAGCAAGGTACAGGCTATCAAGGAGCTGCAAGTCATGGCCGACGAGCTGGCCGCAGAGATCGAGGCGGCCAAGGACGAAATAAAAAGAGAAATGGAGGCGAAAGGTACAGAGAAGATTATAGCCGGGGCTTTCAAGGTGCGGTACACCACGGTCAAAGCGACCAGATTTGACAGCAGAGCCTTTAAAGCCGACCACGCCGACTTGTACGGACAGTACACGAAGCAGACCGAGAGCCGCCGGTTTTCCATCGCATAGGGGGCGGCAAATGGTAATAGGAATTGGCTGGCTGCTCCTGTTTCTGGCGGCAGCATACAGCGACGGAGGCGGGGCCGGGTGGCTGCCGCTGGCCTGTATAGGGCTTGCCCTTATGATCTGTGGGCAAAGAAAAAAGCTGCCTACGACGCGGCAACGTCGTAAGGCAGCAAATGGAAATAGAGATATACATATTGTACTGCACCCGCAAGCCGGGCGCAAGGGGGTAAAACAAAATGTCCTATATAGAAATTAGCAAGCGTTTTGTAGACATACTGCTGGATGAGTACCGGCGGGAATACGGGGAAGAGCCATCAGACATAAACAAACAGCTGTTCCTATCCTGCTCGCGCTGGGCAGCACAAGCGTATAGCGAGGGTTTCACAGACGGCATGAACGCCGCACACAATACAATAACCGCACAGGGAGGACAAGTGAAATGAGCTATAGAGAGAACGTGGGGAAGAGCGCAGAAGAGATACTAGCAGACTACACAAGACAGTATGGCAAAGAACCGAAAGGTAATCTAAAAGACCTCTTTTTGCTTTTTGTAAACGGTACATCAGCGGCATATGAAGAGGGCTTTCAGGATGGCTTGAACGCCGCACGAACACAAGAGAACATATAGGCAGTACACCCGCTGTAAGGGCTATAACAAAGCGTTATACCTCCTTGCAGCGGGTGCTTTTATTCCCCCCCTGTATGGCTCGATTTAAGGGCATACGCGGGGGCCGGTGTGGGGAACCCTTTCCAACTCTGCCCCCATAAAAGAGAAAAGGGGTGTGGTGGCAATTGGTGGCCCATGGCGCAATGTAGCACCCTTTTTACCTCGCCAAAATCTCGCTTGTTTTTTACAAAGCCATCAGCCCCAATTATTGGCGTAGTAGCAGGCTTTTTCGCTCTTTCTGGTAGTTGTTACAAAAGGTCGAAAAAAAGTCTACAAAAAACGGCTATTTTCACCCGCTGAAAAGGCAGTGCAGGGGGGTGGTGTTTCGCCACCCCCCTATGAAACTTGTCAAAACTAGACTTCCCGAGCACTTAACAAAACTTAACTATTTAGCATAACAGCAAATGAAGCCATGGTATTTAATTATCTGATTTTTGTTCATATTATAGAAATCCAATATCGTTGAATAACACCACTTTCACTTAACCCTACTGTGTCAATGATTTCTTTTTCCAACACACCGCCATTTTTTAAAATCGTTTTCTGTGACGCTTTATTATTTTTATCGCAGGTTAATAAAACTCTATTTTCTCCAAACTCATGGCAAATAGGTAAGATCAATCTAAGCATTTCTGACGCATAGCCCTTCTGCCGTTCTGATGGACGAACACTATACCCGATATTGCCGCCGAAATTAAAAAGGAAGTCAGATAATGGGTGGCGAAAATCAATCATACCGACAACACGATTATCTTTTTGCCGTATAGCTAAAAAGATCTCTGATGGAACATATTCGCCTTTATATTTTGCTTTTAGTCTTGTTTCAAAATCAATCCATTCTTGAAAGGATTGAACATCTTCAAGCCCTGCACACCCGTCAAAACTATCTCCATTTTGCGCCAATTCTTCTTTGTATGACATAACTTGTTCTGCGTATTGTTTAGATGGCTTAACTAATAACAACTTACACGACATATCTATTACCCTCGCAAACATCAGATTTGTCTTTTATTATATTATACGTTATTTTTTACAAAAGATAGGAAAACGCGACCTTTGAAAAAATAGCGCTGTCCGGTCCTGTGGTCCGTCAGATGGGGTAACGAATGAGTACCCCATGGGCAACGATGGCAGCAATCGTACCCGCTGAATGTGTGGACAGGTGAAACGCCTACCTATTGTAACGGAGGACATTTTTGTCCATAACCTACCCCAAACCTCTTGTACATAAGGGGTCACCAATTCAGTGACCCCCTCGCACTTATGGGTATCCCTAAAATGGAGACCCCCAAAACCTAGGGGGTCGCATTTTGCTACCCCCCGCCGCGTTTGTGGGTATGTCCAAAATAGACACCCCCCTAAGCACTATGGGTCCCACCCGCTGAAAGAGCGAAAACAGGCCTAAAAAACCAAAAGTGAGGTAAAAAGTGCGGTCAATCAATTTTGTGGGCGTGCTCTTCACCAAGAACAATTGCCAATAAATCGCATAAATTCGCTATTCTATAGGTGATCTTTAACCCCTTATCCGACTTGCGTCCGGTGGGCTCGTACCAGCAGGTGTCCAGCCCGGCCTGCTGGCCGCCCAGCATGTCCGCGTGCAGCGTGTCCCCCACCATCAGCGTGCGGGCAGGGTCCAACTGCGGCAGATGCTCAAACACATAGTCAAAAAACTGCCGGTGTGGCTTCTGCGACCCGGTCTCATCCGACACAAACGTTCGGTCGATATAGGGCAGCAGGCCCGAGCGCTGCATGCGGCTGTGCTGGGTGGCGGTGATCCCGTTGGTCACCACCACCATGCGCACCTTGCCGTACAGCGCCGACAGCACTTCTCCGGCCCCCGGTATGGTAAAGCCACCCTGTCCCAGCTTCTGCATAAACAGCCGGTTTAGCGTCTTTGGGTCACCGGGCAGCTGCAGGTGCTGCAGCGTGCGGGCAAAACGCAGCTGTTGCAGCTGCTCCTTGCTTACTTCTCCGCGCTCAAACTGCTCCCACAGCGCATCGTTATACCGCCGGTACACCCGCTTTATCTCCCGGTCATAGGGCAGCCCGTTCTGTGCAAAAGTATAGTGCAGTGCCACCTCCTCACAGGCGTCAAAGTCCAGCAGTGTGCCATCGGCATCCAGCAGTAGCGTATCGTAAAGCATAGGTCCTCCTGTCAGTAAGTATGATCACAACAAGACCGGTCTCCCCGGCGCACCTACCGCGCGCATGGGGCGCGTTCCGCGCCGTCCCGGTCATCCTCTCTAACGGCCAGTTCTCTGCCGTCCCGCGGCCCATGTTCCGCCACCGCGCAAGACCGGCGGTAGGCGGCGCACATCCCACTTTCTTCCGGCCACTCTCTGCATCTCAGGCAGCCTGCACCGCCGGGCAGCTCTGTCCCTGCTCCGGCAGTGTCCCGTCCGGCACCCTGCTTTTCGCCGGCAAAAGCCAAAAGGCGGACGCGTTCCCCCACTCTTCATTCCTCATCTCTCAGTTCCAATACCGCTGCCTGTGTCTTGCCCTATGGCCGTATGCTCTCTGCCGGGCAAGCCGTCGGCAGGCGGGCCTGTTTCATACATAGTGCAGAGAGAGCGGGCGTTTAAAACCGTGTGCGGCGCCAGCAGCTCACCGGCGGCTCACCAGCAACCCACAAGCAGACCAGCACTGACCCAACGCCGATCCGAGACCAGCCCAACACCAGCCCAACTCCAACCCAAAACCAGCCCAACATCATCGCCCGTTTTTGCCTATTCTCCAAAAAGATGTCCGTTGGGCCGCTCTCTTTTCGCCTTTCTTTTCCTCCCTCACCCCGCGCACAGCGGTATATGGGGGCAAGGTGTCCACACCGGCTCTCTCCGCGGCACAAACCGGACCAAACAGCCGTTCTCCCCAGTCACAAAATGGTCCTCTCCTCAAGGTGTCCCCACTCAAAAGCAAAGCTCTGCCAGTACCGGTCCACCGGCAAACCGGTTCACCAGTGCACCAGCACACCAGTATACCTGCACTTCTGAACAGCCGCACGGGTCACATTCTATTGGCCGGTATCCCCAGCTCCATATTGCCCGCACCGCCCGATACCGGCTTTTGCACCTACCTGTTCGGGCAACAGGCGCAGGGCAACAGCAAAATACATCGCGGATCGCCTAACAGAAGCTATAAAACAAATGATCTCCCACCACTACCCAGTTCTGTGCCGCTAAAGCTGCCTCGGCCCTGCTGCTCCCCACTTCATACCGTTCCTGCCAGCAGTTTTTCAGGGCCATCACCCTCCACCAGCTGCTCCCCGCACACCCCAGTATGCCCCTAGTCGATCACAGTCCCCACCACCGCCCACGCTCTGCTTTCGCCGTGCGCGGTCCCGACATTTTCCGCCCCCTATGCGCCGTACGGATTCGACCCCGCGCGGCTGGCGCACCTCCGCTCTCGGTGCATCGCTGCCGTTCTTTGGGGATCGCCGCGACCGCGCTGCCCAATAACGAGTAGTTCCGTCCCCGCAGGCGCCGGTTTTCCACGCAGTCGGCCGCCGTATCTATCCGCCTCTTTCTATATCATGTATCTCATATAATAGGCAGCCGCTCTCTTATCCGCATCCGGTCGGGCCGCCCCGCTACCTCGTCCACTGCGCAGCACCGCACCCATACATTCCGGCTCCCGCGCAGGTCGGCATACAGGTACACCAACATACCAGCAACCGGCACGCAGTAGACGGCCTGCCTTTCCCGGTATAGGCAGGTCTATTCTCCGGGCAGCGAGCTGTCATCACTACCGTGCTATTGTCGCCAGCTGTTGAGGGCCGTTTTCCCCCCTGACTACTGGGTCCACCGCCATTCACCGGTCTGTATATGCGCAGCTACCCCACCAAAAACCTGCCTGTACTCCGTCTTTCTCACACAGTACCAAACCGTACGCACACACATTTTTTACCCGCTCTAACAGGCGCCGCGTATTCCTAACGGGCACTGGCAGTCGCCGGTACCGCTCTGCCTGTCCGCCGTCTTTCCCGGGCGGCACCAGCCCGTGCGCACACGCGTTTTTTACCCGCTCTAACAGGCGCCACATATTCCCGCCAAGCAACAGCGGCCGCCGGTACCAGTCTGTATGTGCGCAGCCGGCCCCATCAAAGACCTGCCTGCCCGCCGTCTTTCTCACACAGCGCCAGCCCGTACGTACACACGTTTTTTACCCGCTCTAACAGGCACCACATATTCCCGCCAAGCAACAGCGGCCGCCGGTACCAGTCTGTATATGCGCAGCCACCCCGCCAAAAACCTGCCCGCCGTCGTTCCCGCACAGCACCGGCCTGCGCACACACACGTTTTTACCCACTCTAACAGGCGCCGCGTATTCTCGCCGGTGCCCGGCGGTCACCGGTACCACTTTCTAGGGCTATACTACCATAATCAAAAAGCCGGGAGCAGAGGCCCTACATTCACACATTTTTTAACGTTCCGTGAATTTTTCCAATATCGACTAAATTTGTCTATTTGTGTGCTATACTATTTGCAAAGACCGCCATATCGAGGTGGTCTCGGCACTGGTCCGGCAGCGCCGCCCGGCGTGGCTGCCAACTCTCCCAGTATACAGTATAGCACATCCATCCCCGCCGGCCCAAGCAGGCAGGCCCCCCAAGGAGGTATTTGTATGGCGATCTTTAAAAATCATCTTGCGCGCACACTGCCAGCTCTGGCCTTAGTCGGTCTCTTTCTGCTGGCCGGCTGCGGTGACAGCACCTCAGGCGGCAGTTCCTCAGACGGCAGTTCCTCGACTGCCTCCTCCGGCGCCGCCGACAGCAGCGCCACCAATACGCTCACCTCGTTTACCGCCGAGGGTCTGGACGGCAAGACCTACTCGCAGGACTATTTTGCCCAGTACGATCTCACCATCGTGCAGATCTGGGGCACCTTCTGCTCTCCCTGCATCCGCGAGATGCCCGATATGGTAGCTGTATCCCAGCAGTACGCCGACCAAAAGGTGGGCATCATCGGTATCGTCATCGACACCACCGATGTCGATGCCAACGTGCTCGAAGACGAGCTCGACGCCGCCAAAAAAATCGTCAAAGAGACCGGGGCCGACGGGTTCCCGCACCTTATCCCCTCTAAAAGCCTCATACAGTCCAAGCTGCAGTACGTTACCGGCACCCCCGAAACTGTGCTGGTCGACAAGACCGGCAAAGCGGTAAAGATCATCACCGGCATGCGCACCCAGGCCCAGCTGCGCAACGAGCTCGACGCCGCGCTGCAAAAGGTGGCCCAAAATGGATAGGCGCACCGGTCTCACCGTCCGCCGGCTGGCCGCACCGCTCCTTATTTTTCTGGGCCTTATCATGATGGCCGTAGGCGTCTGGCGGGGCGAGGTAGCCGTGGTGCTGCAAAAAGCCGTCAATATCTGTCTGGAGTGTATCGGCATTGGCTAGCAAAAAAGCCCGGGGCGGGCGGCTGCGGCTGTGGGTGCAGGCGGCCAGCGCGGCACTCTCCAACGGCTATCTGGTAGGCTTTGCCCGGGGCAACATCTTTAAGGGGCGCAGCAAGGCGGTCTGCCTGCCGGGGCTCAACTGCTACTCCTGTCCCGGTGCCATCGGCGCCTGCCCCATCGGCTCGCTGCAGGCGGTGTTGGGCCACCGCAGCTATCAGTTCGCCTTTTATGTGCTGGGCTTTTTAACGGTAGTAGGCGCGCTGGGCGGGCGTTTTGTCTGCGGCTGGCTGTGTCCCTTTGGGCTCATTCAAGATCTGCTCTTTAAGATCCCTTTTTTCAAAAAGCTGCGCAAGCTCCCCGGCGACCGCTTTTTAAAATACTTAAAATATGTCATGCTGGTGGTGCTGGTCATCCTGCTGCCACTCTACGCCGTCGACTTTTTGGGTCAGGGCAGCCCCTGGTTTTGTAAGTATGTCTGTCCGGCCGGCACGCTGGAGGGCGGTCTGCCGCTGGTGGCTGCCAACTCCGGCCTGCAGGCGGCGGTGGGTTGGCTCTTTGCCTGGAAAAATGCCATCCTCATCGCGGTCATCGTCCTCTCGCTCCTGGTCTACCGGCCGTTTTGCCGCTATCTCTGCCCGCTGGGCGGTATCTACGGGCTGTTTAATCCTATCTCCCTGTACCGCATCCGGCTGGATCCGGCCGCCTGCACCCAGTGTGGTGCCTGCCAAAAGGCCTGCAAACTGGATATCGATATCTTCCGCCACCCCGGCAGCCCCGACTGTATCCGCTGCGGCGCCTGTACTCGCGCCTGCCCCCACGGCGCCATCACGATGGGGATCACCTCTCCCTGTAAGAGCGGCCAAAATAGCCGCCACTGCAAAAAAGGCGATCGACTTGCCTAAAATAGGCCAAATTTACAATTTCGTAACAATTGTATACATTAAAACAGGGCGACAGATAGAAGCAGTTTCTATCTGTCGCCCCGCCTTTTTCCCGCCTATCATCTCCAACATCGGGGGCCCTACCGCCATGTAAACACAAAAAAGGCGGCTACCACAGGCAGCCGCCTTTTTTATCAATCTTACAGCATATGCTCCATCATCAGCTTTTTCATGCGGGGATTGTCCAGTTTTTTGCACATGGTAGCGTTGGGCTCTTTGCCCAGCGTGTTGGTCCAGTCACACACCACCTGGCCCAGCGTCTGCTCGCTATGGGTCTCTACGTAAGTATAGGCGTGCGGGGCCTCGATGATGAGGTCGGGCCACAGCGCCACCGCCATGGCCACCGGGTCGGCCATGTCCAGGCAGGGGTGGCCAAAACGGCCCTCGTTGAGCTCCATCAGGCACTTGTTGCAGCGGATACAAAAATGCGAGCACTCGGTCTCTTTATCCAGATAGGCAATGTCCTCCGGCTCCAGCATAGCGTCGCCGCAGCACATATCCCAACCCACATACACCTGGTCGATGCCCGATTTCAGCACTACATCGCAGGCCTCGGGGTCGGCCCAAATATTAAACTCAGCCACCGGGCTGACATTGCCGGGGGCAAAACCAGAGGTGCCCATGATATAGAGCTTTTTGATCTTTTTGGCGATGTCGGGCGCCTTGAGCACTGCCATAGCGATGTTGGTCAGCGGCCCCAGCGCCACGATCTCAAGTTCACCGTCGTATTTGCGGGCCATATCGATAATGATGTCGATACCGTGTCCCTCACTCAGCTGGTGGGCCGGCTCAGCCAGGTCCATATTGCCCATACCGTCCTCGCCGTGGGTCTCGTAGGAGTGGATGAGCTTGCGCAGCAGCGGCCGGTCCATACCCGCGTATACCGGGGGCATGTAGGTGCCCGCCACCTCGCAGGAGATCAGGGCGTTTTTGTTGGCCTGCTCAATGGTCACATTACCGGCAACGGTGGTGATGGCCTCGACTTTCACATCGTTGCACTTGAGTGCCATAATGATGGCCACCGCATCGTCGGAGCCGGTATCGGTGTCGATGAGGAAAATGCGCTGTTTATCCATTTGTGTACCTCCAGGTAGTCATAGCAATCCAGACCCCTGCCCTGTAAACAGCGGGCAGAAGTGCCAGAAAGGGGCTCGGGGCCACTTGCCCATGAGCCTTTGTTGTTATAACTTCCGGCAGGGGTGGGTGCACGGCGCCCCCGCCAACATTTTCATTTTACCAGTTTTTTTTAAACAGTCAACTGTAACACAAATTTTTGTGCACTTCACAGATTCGGCCGGTCCATATTTGTGAAGGATATAGGTGGACAGAACTAAAAATCGCCTGTTTTCCAAGGCGGCAGCGCAACAAATTGGCGGTTTTTTCTCAATTTAGAGGTGCAAAGAGCCATTTTTTGGCGCTGGGACTGCTGTTTTCACCTCTCGGTTGTGCTATAATGAGAAATACTGACATACATCAAACCAATTTTTTGAAGGAGGACTATAAAATGCGTGACAAAAACACATTTTATATCACGACGCCTATCTACTATCCGTCCGATAAACTGCATATCGGGCACAGCTACTGCACCGTGGCCACCGACGTAATGGCCCGGTACAAGCGAATGCAGGGGTTTGATGTCATGTTCCTCACCGGCACCGACGAGCACGGCCAGAAGATTGAGCAAAAAGCCACTGCTGCCGGGGTCACCCCCCAGCAGTACGTCGACGATATCGTGGCCGGCATCAAAGACTTGTGGAAGCTGATGAACATCTCTAACGACCGGTTCATCCGCACCACCGACGACTATCACGTCGAGTCGGTACAGAAGATCTTTCGCCGCCTGTACGAGCAGGGCGACATCTATAAATCTGTATATAAAGGCAAGTACTGCACCCCCTGTGAGTCGTTTTGGACCGAGAGCCAGTTGGTCGACGGCAAGTGCCCCGACTGTGGCCGCGAGGTGGTAGACGCCGAGGAAGAGGCGTATTTCTTTAGGCTCTCGAACTACGCCGACCGCCTGGTCAAGTACTATGAGGAGCACCCCACCTTTATCGAGCCAGCCTCCCGTTTAAACGAGATGGTCAACAACTTTATAAAACCGGGTCTGGAGGACCTGTGTGTCTCCCGCACCAGTTTCAGCTGGGGCATCCCGGTCGATTTTGACCCCGGGCACGTGGTGTACGTGTGGGTAGACGCCCTGACCAACTACATCACCGCCCTGGGCTACGAGAACGACCGCTACCACGACTTCGACAAGTACTGGCCGGCCAACGTGCAGTTCGTGGGCAAAGAAATTACCCGCTTCCACACCATCATCTGGCCGGCTATGCTCATGGCGCTAGATCTGCCGCTGCCGGGAAAAGTCTACGGCCACGGCTGGCTGCTGATGGACGGCGGCAAGATGAGCAAATCGTTTGGCAACGTGGTGGACCCTGAGATCCTCTGCCGCCGCTACGGCGTCGATTCTCTGCGCTATTTCCTGCTGCGGGAATTTCCCTTTGGCTCCGACGGCAACTTCACCAACGAGCTGCTCATCAACCGCATCAACTCCGACCTGGCCAACGACCTGGGCAACCTGGTGTCGCGCACCGTGTCAATGGTAGAAAAATACTTTGGCGGCAAGCTGCCCGCCGGCCGCCAGCACGAGGAGCTGGACGATGAGCTCATCGCCCAAGTCACCGGCTTAAAGGCGATATACGACGAGAGCATGGAGAAGTTTGCCTTCCAGCAGGCGCTCATCGACGTATTTAAAGTGGTGTCGCGCACCAACAAGTACATCGACGAGACCTCCCCTTGGGTGCTGGCCAAAGACGAGCAAAACAGCATTCGTCTGGCCACGGTGATGTACAACCTGCTGGAATCTATTCGGGTGTGCGCCACACTGCTCACGCCTTTTATGCCCGACACCGTCGAGAAGATCTTCGACCAGATCGGCGCCGACCGGGCCAGCGCCACCTATCAGGCGGCGGACAAGTTTGGGATCTTGCCCGAGGACGTGGCGGTGCAGAAAGGCGATACGCTGTTCCCCCGCATAGACGCCAAAAAAGAGCTGGCCATGCTGGAAGAGGAACAAAAGGCTAAGATGGCCGCTGCCCAGAAAGCAACAGCCGAGGAGGCCGCCCCCCAAGAGGAAGAGATCCCCGGTATCATCACCATCGACGACTTTTCCAAAGTGCAGCTTTTGCCCTGCGACGTGCTGGCCTGCGAGCCGGTAAAGAAGAGCGACAAGCTGTTAAAATTCAAGCTGTTCGATGGCCAGAGAGAGCGCCAGGTAGTATCGGGTATTGCCAAGTGGTACGCGCCGGAGGACCTGGTGGGTAAAAAATTGCTGGTAGTCGCCAACCTAAAGCCGGTGAAGCTGCGGGGCGAGATCAGCGAGGGGATGATCCTCTCGGCCGAGTGCGGCGACGACGTACAGGTCATCACCCTGGAGGGCACCATCAAAGCCGGCAGCAAGATCTGCTAGGCACCCTTTAGAACACAGAAAAATGCGCCGCATCAGCGGCGCATTTTTAAACGCTTTTCACTTTTATTTCAGCCATAAAAAAGGATGATCGCTATGACACAGATCTTTGACTCCCACGCCCATTACGACTCCAGTCGATTTGATGGCGACCGCGACCAGCTCATCGCCTCGCTGCCGGCCTGCGGGGTAGCCTACGTGGTAAACGCAGCCTGCGATATCGAGAGCTGCTACACCTCCCGCCAACTGACCGAGCGCTACCCTTTCTTTTACTGCAGTGCCGGCGTGCACCCCTTGTCGGCGGCGGAGGTGGTGGGCACCGATTACCTGGATGTAGTGCGGCGCTGTGCCACCGAAAACCCCAAGGCAGTGGCCATCGGCGAGATCGGGCTGGACTACCATTACGACGACCTGCACAGAGAGGCCCAAAAACAGATATTTGACGAGCAGATGGCACTGGCTGAACAGCTGGATATGCCGGTCATCATCCACAGCCGGGAGGCCACCGCCGACACGTTGGAGATCGTGCAGCGGCACCGCTGCCGAGGGGTGGTGCACTGCTTTTCGGGCAGTGCCGAGACCGCCCGCCAGTACCTGGACATGGGCTATTATGTGGGTTTTACGGGGGCAGTGACCTTTAAAAATGCCAAAAAGCCGGTGCAGGCGGCAGCCGCCGTGCCGCTGGACCGGCTGCTCATCGAGACCGATTGCCCCTATATGGCCCCTGTACCCTGCCGCGGCAAGCGGTGCGACTCTACCATGATCCCCTATACCGCCCAGGTGTTGGCAGATATCCACAGCGTGCCGGCAGAGGATATCCTGGCCTGCACTTTAGACAATGCCAAACGCTTGTTTGGCCTGTCATAAATATACTATTCGTAATTATTAGCAAGCAATATACAACTCTGCGGTTCAAAGGCAGGGGCGACTATTGACAGTCGTCCCTGCCTTTTCTGGCATATACATGCCTATATGTCTCCTGCAGATCGATCTTTTCCCAAAGGGAAACGGGGGCTGTTCGCTACTGCTTCAAAACCGCCTGCACAGCAGCCAGCGACAGGGCCGGATTTACCGTCTCCTCGCTCTGTAATGCCAAATTGGCGCAAGCGGTAGAGAATTCCAGTGTTGCGCGGCTGCTGAGGCCCTGTAAAAAGCTGTAGAGCAGCCCCGCCGTAAAAGCGTCCCCCGCCCCGGTGGCGCTGACTGCATGCGAAAGCGGCGGAGGGCTGTAGCGGGTGCGGCCGTCTTGACTAGCCCAGTAAGAACCGCCGGGGCCCAAAGTGACACAGAGGTTTTGCACCCCTCTGGCCAACACCTGATCGGCAATGCGGTCCAGATCGGTCTCGCCGGTCAGGGCCTGTGCCTCCTGCTGGTTGGCCTTTAGTGTGTGCAGCATATCCAGACAGGCGGCAGTCGGCTCTGCCAATGCCGGGGCGCCGATATCTAAAAAGATGGGCTTATCGCCATAATTTTGGCGGATATAATCGAGCGTGGCCGCCGGCAGTGTGGGGCAGATGAGCAGCACCTGCGCCTGGTGCAGCAGCTTCTGGTGCCGGTTCAGGTATTCGGGAGTGATGTAGCTGGTGATCTCGCCGTCGGCGGCGCCAAAATACATCTCGCCGTCGGGGCTGGTGATCCCCATGAACACCGAGGTGGGCAGCGCCTGGGTGACCTGCACCTGCTCACAGCCCAGACCGGCGGCGCGGCAGTCGCGCAGCAGCATCTGCCCCTGGGGGTCATCCCCCACACAGGAGAGCAGCTCTACATGGCCCGGCCCCAATAGCCGGGCCAAATTCTCGGCGATGTTGCGCACAATGCCCCCGCTGGAGGAGCGCACTTTAAAATCGGTGTTCTTAACGCCGGTGACGATGGGATGTCGGGCAAAACCGATGATATCGATGCTGGCCAGGCCGATACACACTACTTCAGCCACTGTGGGTCCCTCCTTTTTGATAGCGCTGCACCCACCGCAGCACCTTTTGATCGGTTAGGTCGGGGGCGATACACGCCTCGCAGGTCATGGTGATGGCGGCCGCCGCCTGACAAAAATCTACGGTCTGGGCCAGGTCGTAGCCCTGTGTGCGACAGTACTGGGTGGCGGCGGTAAAACAGTCGCCGGCACCAGTGGTATTGACCGGCTTAAGCGGCAGCGCCGGGCGCCGTACTCGTCCACCGCTCTGATCACCGGCCATAGCTCCATCTGGCCCCATAGTCAAAAACACACGGGTCGGCCCCATCTGCAGCAGCGCCTCCAGCATCTGTTCGGGGCAGTGTTTGGGGTCATCCTGCCCGACGAGGGCTGCCGCCTCGAACTCGTTTACCTTGAGGGTATCGATGCGCGCGAGATAGCGCCTGGCCAGCGCAGCGTGCTCGGTGGCCGAGACATCGACTACCTTGGGCACCTGGGGAAATTCGTCAAACAGGTAGTCCAGCGCATCGGGCTGCAGGCTCATACACATCATGACCGCCTCGGCCTCGGCCAGCAGCGCCCGGTGCTGGGCCAGGTAGTCGCCCGTGAGGTACTGGCAAATGCGCAGGTCGCCCACCGCCACACAGGTGTCACCGCTGGGGCCGTTGAGCAAAATACAGCTGCTGGAGGGGTGATCCGGGACCTGCCGCACCGCTGTGCAGTCGATGCCGGCCGCAGTACTGTCGCGCAGGATCTGCTGGGCGTACAGGTCATCCCCCACACAGGTGAGCAGCTTTGCCCGCCCCCCCAGGCGGCACAGGTTTTCGGCCATGTTGCGGGCGGCGCCGCCGGTATGGGCCGATAGGCGAAAGGTGGGGTTTTTATCTCCCAGCCGCACCGGCTGATCGGTGAGGCCGATGATATCTACACTGCTGTCGCCGATACAGACGGTATATCCCCCGCTCATAGAGCTTGCTCCCGGCGGCTCTCCACCGCGGCCAGCACCCGCTGCAGGGTGATCTCGCCGTTGACGGTGTCGGCGCTCTGCAGGGTGATCTCGGCGCAGGCCATCGCGAATTCCAGCGACTGCGGCGGGGCGTAACCGACCATGTGGCCGTAGGCGATACCGGCGGTGAAAGAGTCGCCCGAACCGGTGGTATTGATCACCGGCAGATCGGGGCGTGCAGCAGCGAACAGGCGCGTCCCGCGGGTATCGCGGTAATAGGCGCCCCGGTCGCCCAAGGTAATATACAGCTGTTTTACCCCCATGGCGAACACCGCCTCGGCGGCCATATCCAGATCGGGCTGTTGGCGCAGGGCGATACCGGTGAGCTCCTGCGCCTCGTACTTGTTGACCTTTAGGATATCGACCATCGCCATGCGCCGGCGCACGTTCTCTACCAGGCCGGCCGAATTCATATCCAGCAGTTTGGGGATGTGGGGCAGCTTGCGGGCGATGAAGTCTAGGCACTCGGCCGGCAGCGCCGGGCAGAGCACCAGCAGTGACGCCTGTTGGAGCAGCAGCATATTCTCCTCGAAATAGGCGGCGCCCAGCCGGTCGGAGCACAGCGCGTCGCCCAGTCCCACCAACATCTCGCCGTCGGGCTGGTCGACGCTGATAAAGGTATTGGAGGCACAGCCCTCCTCGATGCGTACCCGCGACATATCTATTCCGGCGTCGGCGCTGTCCTGCAGGATCTTTTGCCCGTAAAGGTCGTCGCCCACATTGGAAAACAGCACCGCACTGACTCCCAGACGGGCCAGGTTTTCGGCGATGTTGCGCATCATGCCGCCGCAGGACATCTTGACGAGGATATCGTTATTTTTCTCCCACAGCTTGATCTCTTGCCGGGAGAGGATCGCGATGTCGATACCGGTGGTGCCGCAGCAGGCTACAAACGGGCGCCGCCCGGCCACGTGGGTGTTGCCGCCCTGTATTTCGGCCATGTATTTTCCCCCTTTTTTCTGTGTCGCATGGGCAAAAACGCCCACAAAAAATGTGCATATTGCCGCATACGCACGCTGCCATCTCTACTTTTTTATAGCTATAGCATAACACAGACTTACCAGATGTCAACGGATTTTTTGTGGCCAAAACAGACACAGGCAGTGCATGGCCCCCGCGGGCTATGCACTGCCTGTTCGCTTTTATCTCTGCTCCCCCTGCTCCCCGGTCACTGGGCCTGTGGGGCCGTATTATCGGTGTCTTCACCGGTCTGGCCCTGCCGCTGTGAAGAGGCGGCGCTGGAGGAGGACTTAGAGGAACTGCTCTCGGCTCCGGATTTGGTCTTTTTCTGGTAGGAGGTGTCGTTTTCCAGTTTCTCGTCGTCTTCGGCTTCTTTTATAGCGTGTATGTAGTAGCTCTTACCGTCTTTTTGCAGCACATAGATCATGGTCTTGTCGACCTCTGGCGCATAGACATTGCCTTTGGCATCACCGGTCCAGGTACTGCCCGAGGGCACGTACCCCACCGTGAGGCGGATGACGTCGCCGCTCTTTTTCATCTTGGCCACATACGGGGTATAGTAGCCCATCATGCCGGCAGCCGGCAGGCGGTAGACCTGTTTTTCCTCGTCGTAGACAAAGAGCAGATCACTGCCAAAAGACTGGTGTTTGAGTTTCACATGGGTGCCGAACAGCTTGGCGCCGTACAGGTCGAGATCGGCCGCCGGCAGCAATACGTTGCCGGCATCATCGGTGGCGTAGCGGCTGGTATCCTCGTTTTTAAGCACCGCCCACATAGAGGACTGCAGCAAAAATTCTTCGCTGGCCTTGCCGGCGTCATCGAACGGGACCGGGTCGAGCATGACCACCGGCTCGAGATACTTTTGGTACTCCAGGCGCTCATCGCTGTCGTCAGTCAGCCACAACACGCCTTTTACCCCCAGTGTGACCAAAAAGATGGCCCCCAGCAGGGCGAGAGTCAAAAAGGTGTAGCCCACCGCGCGCACCCGCCGCCGCTTGACCTGCTGCGGGCTGGGTTTTACTTTATATCCTGGCAAAAAAGTCAACTCCTATCTGTGTGGGCCGCCCCTAGCGGATCTGGCCGTTACCCATGACGATGTACTTGTAGGAGGTCATCTCCCACAGGCCCATGGGGCCCCGTGCGTGCAGCTTTTGGGTGGAGATGCCGATCTCGGCGCCCATGCCGAACACGCCGCCGTCGGTAAAGCGGGTGGAGGCATTGACGTACACCGCCGCCGCGTCTACCCCGGCGGTAAAGATCTCGGCCGCCTTTAGATCGCGGGTGACGATACACTCGCTGTGGCCGGTGGAGTAGCGGGCGATGTGCTCCATGGCCTCCTCGATGCCCGAGACCACCTTTACCGAGACTTTGTAATCTAAAAACTCGGTGTCGTAATCCTGCTCGGTGGCGGGCTCTGCCCGCTTGCCCAAAATGGCACAGGTCTCTTTGCAGCCCACGATCTGCACATAGGGGTCCTCCATGGCGGCCGCCACCCGGGGCAGAAACTCGGCCGCCACCTGGCGGTCTACCAAAAAGCTCTCGGCCGCGTTGCAGACCGAGGGGCGCGACACCTTGGCATTTTGGGCGATGCGCACCGCCATATCGATATCGGCGCTCTTTTCGACGTAGATGTGGCAGTTGCCGGTGCCGGTCTCGATGACCGGAACGGTGGCGTTTTGCACCACAGCCCTGATCAGCCCCGCCCCGCCGCGGGGGATGAGCAGATCGAGGTAGCCGTTTAATTTCATGAACTGGGTAGTCACCTCGCGAGAGGTGTCCTCGATGAGCGTGACCATATTGGGATCGAGCCCCATCTGCTCGATGGCGCCGCGCACACAGGCCACGATGGCCCGATTGGAATCCAGCGCCTCTTTACCGCCCTTTAAAATTACGCAGTTGGATGTTTTTAAGCACAGTGCCGCCGCATCCAGCGTGACGTTGGGGCGGGCTTCGTAGATGATGCCGATGACCCCCATAGGCACCCGCACTCTGGTCATTTTGAGACCGTTCTCCAGGGTGCGGCCGTCCTCGACGCGGCCGATGGGGTCATCGAGCCCCGCCACCTGCAGCACTGCGTCGGCCATGGCCGCCACGCGGCTCTCGTCGAGCTTTAGCCGGTCGAGCATCGACTCGCTCATGCCGCCCGCCGCCGCTCTCTGCATATCCTGCCGGTTGGCGGCGACGATCTGCTCACAGCCCTGCCGCACTGCGCCGGCCACAGCGGTGAGCAGCGCATTTTTTTGCCCGCCGTCAAGCGCTGCCAGGCAGCGGTGAGCGGTCTTGGCCGCCGTGCCGATACGGGTGAGATCAGTCATGTACATCCACTCCTTTAAACAGCGTGCCCACCACTTTGCCGTCTACCACGTCGTAGAGTCGCTTGGGATCGTCACCGTTGATGATGAGCATGTCGCAGCCGCATCTGGTAGCGATCTCGGCCGCATTTATTTTGGTGACCATACCGCCGGTGCCCCGGCGGGAACCGGCGCCGCCGGCGGCACGGCGCACCGCATCGTCGATAACGTCGATGCGGGAGATGATCTTGGCATCGGGGTACAGGCGGGGATCCCTGTCGTAAAAACCGTCGATATCGCTCATGATAATGAGCGTATCGGCGCTCACCAGCTCGGCCACGATGGCCGACAGCGTATCGTTGTCGCCGAACTCGATCTCCTCGACAGCCACCGTGTCGTTTTCGTTGATGATGGGGATGACCGACAGCTGCAGCAGCCGCTCGAGCGTGTTGCGGGCGTTTTGGCAGCGGGCGTCGTCCTCGATGGCGTCGCGGGTGAGCAGCACCTGGGACACATTGTGGTGGTACTGGGAGAACTGCTTGTCGTACATGTACATCAGCTCGCACTGACCCACCGCGGCCGCCGCCTGTTTGGTAGGGGTATCGGACGGCTTGCAGGGCAGCCCCAGTTTGCTGACCCCCACGCCGATGGCGCCAGAGGAGACCAAAATGATCTCCTGGCCGGAATTTTTGATATCGGACAGCACGCGGATGAGACTCTCGATCCGCCGCAGGTTTAGATGGCCGGTCTCGTAAGTCAGGGTGGAGGTGCCCACCTTGATAACGATACGCCGTTTTTCTCTGTGCTCTGTCTGCACGCTGACATCCCTCTTTTGCAGCTAAAATACCGCTGCCCCGGCCGCCGGTCTACCGACGTGCGGGCGGCAGCCAAAACAGGGGCGTAAGAATACCCATATTGTAGCATATAGGCCTGTAAAAAGCAAAGAGGCAGACCGGTAAAAGCGGGCTGCGCCAGGGCTGCTTTGGAGCCGTGGCGGCGGGCGGACCGGACCGGCGGCCGCCCTGCGGCTGACGCGGCGCCGCGGCGTGCGATTTGGCCGCGCATTTATCGGTCAACCGCAACCCCGTACCACCAGCTGCGGCCCGCTGTTATGGAGCTCTGGCCGGCTGCCCTCGGTGCGTGCCGGCAGCCGCGGTGTTCGTGGGCGCGGGCGGCAGTGGACACCGGGTACACCTCTGCCGGACAGACCTCTTAAAGGCCCCCTACCGCGCATTGTTGTACTACCGACTTCATACAATCCTCCGCGCAGTGACCAGATATTGCCCATTTGCTGCCTGAAAAAAGCTATTTTAGCTCTGTTTGCGGGGTAAAAACAGGGGTCAGACGGCTATTTTGAGGTAGAAAACGCCTATTTTGGTGCAGTGGCTCTGACCGGATGGGCCGGGCCAATTGTAAACAAATTGTAAAAACGGCCCTTTTAGGGCCTAAATGAACGGTTCAGATCTGCTGGGGCCGGCGGCAGACGGGACAGGTCTGGGTAGGTGTGGGTAGGTATGGTTGGGGCAAGTGGAGAAAGTTGGGGCAAGTTGGGGATGTCGATTTATTAGCTGGCGGCGGCGCGGGGGAGCGGACAGAGCAGAGCGCCCCGGCACATGTGTGCCGGGGCGCTCTGTATCTGTTTTTAAAGGTCTGGGACGAGCACTGTTTTTTATATCTCCGTCAATGTAGACAGCCGTTTACAGGCCGGCCTCTTTGGCGCGCTGGGCCACACCGGCGGGCACGGGAGGCAGTACCTCGGCGGGGACGGGGCAGTTGTACACGCCGCCGGTCTCGGCCACCAGCTCCTGCCGGGCCTGCTCGGCCAGCGAGGGATCATCGATGACTTTGGCGGCGGCCAGAGCCATCACCTCGCCGGCTTTGAGCAGCCCTTTTTCGCCGATGGAGCTGCCGGTCTGGCCGGTGACCTGCCAGGTGTGGGGGGTGGTGCCCAGGCAGAAACCGGCCAGCATGACCTGGGCGGTGGGGGTGACGTAGCTGACATCGCCCACATCGGTGGAGCCGGCCATGGGGATACCGGTTATGTTGAGCGGCAGGATGGTGGTGTCCAGCGGGGCGGCCACCACCTCGGCCACCTTGTCGGCGCCGAAGCGCTTGGCCAGACCGGCCTCGATCTTCTGGCGCATCTCGGCCGGCTGGGACTGGAAGTACTGGGCGGCCAGCGCCTGGTCTTCGGCGGTAAACTCGGGGGCGCCCATCTCGCGCAGGGCGGTATCGATCACTCTGGTCATGGTGGGGTTGGGGATGTAATCGCTCATGCCGGCCTGGATCTCGATGTTTACCTGGGTGCCGCAGATGAGCGCGGCGCCGCGGGCCACATCTTTGACCCGCTCGAGGATCTCGGCCACCTGGGCATTTTTGGGGGCGCGCACAAAGTAGTGCACACAGGCGTGATCCTGCACCACATTGGGCGATGAGCCGCCCACATCGAGGTAGGCGTAATGGAGGCGGGCCTCGGGGATGATGTGCTCGCGCAGGTAGTTGACGCCCACGTTCATGATCTCGCAGCTATCCAGCGCGCTGCGGCCATCGTGCGGGGCGGCAGCGGCGTGGGCGGTGCGGCCGGTAAACTTGAATTTGACGCTGACGTTGGCCAGCGAGCTGGTGCCCCAGGCGCCGTTGACATCGAACGGGTGCCAGGTAAAGGCGGCGTCGACGTCGTCAAACAGTCCGGCCCGGGCCATAAAAGTTTTGCCCCAGCCGTTTTCCTCGGCCGGGCAGCCATAGAGCCGCACGGTGCCGGGCTTACCGCTTTTTTGCAGGTACTCTTTTACCGCTACCGCGGCGGCGGCAGAGCCGGTGCCCAGGGCGCTGTGGCCGCAGCCGTGGCCGCTCTCCTGCCCGGGAATGGGGTCTTTTGTGGGGCAGCCGCCCTGCTGGCTGAGCTGGGAGAGCGCGTCGTACTCGGCCAAAATGGCGATGACCGGCTTACCGCTGCCGTAGCTGGCCACAAAGGCGGTGGGGATATCGGCCACGCCGGTCTCGACGGTAAAGCCCTCGGCGGCCATGTAAGCGCACAGCGCTTTGGCGGACTGGATCTCCTCGTAGCCCATCTCGGCGCTCTGCCAGATGGTGTGGTGCAGGTCGCACAGGGCCTGACGACGCTGGTCAATGGCCTGTTTTACGGTGTTTTTGGCATCCATGATCAAGTATTCCTCCTCCGATAACGTGTGGGACCGACCGGGCCGGCCATGCCGGGCGCCCAGTGGGCGGCGGCGCTGGCGGGGCGGTCATACCGGGGGACCGGACCGGCCCCCCAAAGAGTTTCTGCATACAGTATACTATATCCCGCTGGCGGTTTGGGCGCCGACTGTGGCCGACGGCGCAACTTTGGTGCAGCCGCCAATTTTGACCGCACATTTTCGTGTTTTCCACCAGTTGGCCCGCCGCGGTGGAAAACCGGCACTGGACCGGGCCTGAAAGTAAAAAAGTGGGGGCCGCAACGGGTATGCAAAAAGGGCTCCGCGGCTAAGACATGCATACGGCCGCTGCGGTTTTATTGGGCGGCACCGGCGGAGCAACTGTGGGCCGACCAGACCCGGGCCCAGACAGAGAGCAGCGGCGGCAGGACCGGTAAGGTCTGCGCCTTTGCCGATCTTTTATTGGCACCGGATGCAGACGACATGCACAAGGCGGTGCTGCCAAAGCTGCTTTTTACTATGTGGTGCACGGGGGAGCCGGTCTGCGGTACGGGGCCGCCTTTCGCGGGCCAGCCGGGGAGAGCGGCCTAAAAAAGAGCCCGGCAACGGCGGCTGGACGGCGCGCTGTTACCGGGCTCTTCTACCGATGTTTTTTAGGGGCAGTGGCTATTCCTGCGGCTACTCTTTGGCCTTTTTTGCCTTCTCGATCTCGTCGAGGGCCTCTTTGCGGGAGAGATTGATGCGGCCCTGGCGGTCTATCTCGATGACCTTGACCACCACCACGTCGCCGGGGTTCACCACGTCCTCCACCTTTTCGACCCGCTGGCGGTCGAGCTGGGAGATGTGGACCAGCCCCTCTTTGCCGGGGGCGATTTCGACGAAGGCGCCGAAGTTCATGAGGCGGGTGACCACACCTTTGTACAGCGCGCCCACCTCGGGGTCGGAGACGATGGTCTTGATGATGGTGATGGCGCGGTTGCAGCCCTCGAGGTCTACGCCGGAGACGTACACGCTGCCGTCGTCCTCGATATCGATCTTGACGCCGCACTCGGCGGTGATCTTTTGAATGACTTTGCCGCCGGAGCCGATGACTTCGCGGATCTTGTCGGGGTGGATGTTGATGGTGAGCATTTTGGGGGCGTACTGAGAGACCTGCTCTCTGGGGGCGGCGATAGCCTTAGCCATCACCTCGTCGAGGATGTAGAGCCGGGCTCTGCGGGTCTTTTCAAAGGCCTCGGCAATGATGTCGTAGGTGAGGCCGTCGTTTTTGATATCGACCTGGATGGCGGTGATGCCTTTATGGGTGCCGCCTACTTTGAAGTCCATATCGCCGAAAAAGTCCTCCAGCCCCTGGATATCGACCATGGTCAGGTGGCGGTCCCCCTCGGTCACCAGACCGCAGGAGATGCCCGCTACCGGGGTGCGGATGGGCACGCCGGCGGCCATGAGCGCCAGTGTGGAGCCGCAGATGGCCCCCTGTGAGGTGGAGCCGTTGGAGGAGAGCACCTCGCTGACGACGCGGATGGCGTAGGGGAACTCGTCCTGGCTGGGCAGCACCGGCACCAGCGCCTTTTCGGCCAGCGCGCCGTGGCCGATCTCGCGGCGGCCGGGGCCGCGGCTGGGCCGGGTCTCGCCCACCGAGTAGCTGGGGAAGTTGTACTGGTGCATGTAGGGCTTAAATTCCTGACTGTCGATGCCGTCGAGCTTTTGCTGCTCGGAGATGGGGCCCAGGGTGACGACAGAGAGCACCTGGGTCTGGCCGCGGGTGAACATACCGCTGCCGTGGACCCGGGGCAGCAGGTCGACCTCGGCGGCCAGCGGGCGGATCTCGTCGATGCTGCGGCCGTCGACCCGCTTGCCTTCATCCAGCAGCCAGCGGCGCACGATGGTCTTTTGCAGCTTGTAGATGCAGTCGTCCAGCAGCTTGCCCTGCTCGGGATACTGCTCGTCGAGCTGGGCGTGTACCCGCTCGTACACCGGGCCCAGCGCCTTGTCGCGGATGCGCTTGTCGTCGGTATCCAGCGCCACCCGCAGCTCGTCCTCGACCAGCGCGCACACCTGCTCGTACATCTTTTCGGGCAGGGCCTGGGACTCGAACGGCAGCTTTTCCTTGCCGATCTTCTGCTGGATATCCAGAATAAAGTCGACCATGCGCCGGATCTCGGCGTGGGCGGCTTTGATACAGTCGAGCATGGTGTCGTCGTCGATCTCGTTGGCGCCGGCCTCGATCATGACCACTTTTTCTCTGGTGCCGGCCACTGTGAGGTGCAGGTCGGAGGCGTTTTGCTGCTGCTCGCTGGGGTTTAGGATCATCTGCCCGTCGACCAGGCCCACCATGGCGCCGGCAATGGGGCCGTTCCAGGGGATATCGGAGATGGACAGGGCCACAGAGGCGCCCAGCATGCCGGCTATCTCGGGTGAGCAGTCGGGGTCGACCGACATGACGGTCATGACGACCGAGACGTCGTTGCGCATGTCTTTGGGGAACAGCGGGCGCAGCGGCCGGTCGACCATGCGGCAGGCCAGGATCGCCTTGTCGGAGGGGCGGCCCTCACGCTTTAAAAAGGAACCGGGGATCTTGCCCACCGAGTAGAGCTTTTCCTCGAAATCGACCGACAGGGGAAAAAAGTCAATCCCGTCGCGGGGCTTGACCGACATGGTGGCGTTGCAGAGCACCGAGGTCTCGCCGTAGCGGACCATACAGGAGCCGTTGGAGAGGCCACACATTTTGCCGGTCTCGATCTGCAGGGGCTTGCCGGCGAAGGTGGTCTTGAACACGCTGTAGTTATCGAACATCTGGCTTCCTCCGTTTTCCGGGAGCGGCCGATATTTTAGCGGCAGAGCCTACACCAGACCGGCTGATGTACGCTTTACTGCTAAAACGATAGGCCTTTTCTCCCCTATTTTTGTCATTTTACCTATATAATTCAGATTATACGAGAAAACCAGAGCCGTGTAAAGAACTGTCCTTTTTTTCGTGAATGTGTGGAGAACCCCGCTTATTTTTTGTACAGAACACAAAACAGAAGATTTCCCGAGAAATAGCCGGCGGCAGCTCGCCCCGGGCGAAAGCGGGGCGGCGGGGCGAAAGCGGCGCGAAAAAAGATATAAAAAAGGGCCGGACGCATGCGTCCGGCCCTTTTTGGCAGTGTGCTTATTTGCGGATACCCAGCTTTTTGATGATGGCGCGGTACCGCTCGATATCGGTCTTGATCAGGTAGTTGAGCAGGTTGCGGCGCTTACCGACCATCTTTAGCAGGCCGCGTCTGGAGTGGTGGTCGTGGCTGTGCTCTTTCAGGTGCTCGTTGAGATGGTTGATGCGGGCGGTGAGAATGGCGATCTGTACCTCCGGCGAGCCGGTGTCTTTCTCGTGTACGCGGTTCTCCTCGATGATCTGGGTCTTGTTCTCTTTGATGTTCATGCTTTTCACCTCATATAAAATTCGCATTGCCGCTGGCGTAGTATTGGGCTGGTGAAGCGCCCAAAGCGGCTGTATCACCGCAGGGCTTGCCCCCAAAACCAGGCGCAGGGCCGTACAAGTTGTATTATACCACAGAAAAGTGCGGCAAGTAAAGTACTTTTTACCGGGCGGTGGCTGCCGATCGGGGCGGTCAGGGCTGCCGGCCCGCAAAGGTGCGGCGGGCGGTCTGCACGTCTTTTTGCACCTGATCGTAGAGCGCCTGCACCGAGGAAAACTTCTGCTCGGGGCGCAAAAAGTCGAGCAGCTCGACGGTGGCCGGCTGGCCGTACAGGTTGCCGGAAAAGCCGAGGATATTGGTCTCGGCCAGCGGCAGCGCGCTGCCCACGGTGGGTTTTACCCCCACATTGGTGATGCCCCAGTAGCGGCCGCCAGGCAGATAGACCCGCGACAGGTAGACCCCAAAGCGGGGCAGCACCATCTGCGGGTCGATGGGCAGATTGATGGTGGGGAACTGCATGGTGCGGCCCAGCTGGTTGCCGCGCTGCACGGTGCCCTGCACCTGATAGGGGTGGCCGAGCATCTGCGCCGCCCGGCTTACCTGGCCGGCGGCGATGAGCCGGCGGATGCTGGTGGAGCTGATCTCCTCGCCGCCCAGGCGCACCTCGCCCACCACCGACAGCTCGACGCCCATCTCGGCGCAGAGCGCGCCCAGCGTATCGACATTGCCGGCGCCGTTTTTGCCGAAGTGAAAGTCGAAACCGCAGCAGACCCGGCGCGCCTGCAGCTGCTGGCAGAGCACCTGCTGCACGAACCGGCGGGGACTCATGCCGCGAAACTCGGAAAAGTCGGGGGTGAGCACCAGCTGCACCCCCAACTGCTGGAGCAGCTGGTGCTTGCGCTGCTCGGTGATGATGCGGCCCTGGCCGGACTTTTTGCTGCCGTCGCCGCCCTGTACGGTAAAGGTAAACACCGCCGGGCGCAGCGCCTGACCGGCACCGGATACCGCCTGGCTGATGACTGCGGCGTGTCCCAGATGGATGCCGTCGAAAAAGCCCAGCGCCACCGAGGTTGGCTGCAGGCTGCAAAATTGCAGAGTCGTGGCGATCTCTAACACGGTGCACCTCCCAAAAACAGGCGCAGCACCTTGAGCTGGCCCTCCTGTAACTGTGCGACGCCCAAAAAGCCCTGCGGCCCGTATATCCGCATGGGGCCGGGGACCGGGTCTGTCAGCTGGTCGGCCCGCAGGCGCACCCCGTTGCAAAACAGCCGCGCGTGAAAGGCGCTGAGTGTGCAGGCCGGATAGGGCAAAAACACCCGCTCCACCGGCAGAGCCAGCTGGCAGAGCTGCTGTTTTTGCGCCTCGGCCTGGGTGAGGGTGATACAGTCTTTGAGGGTGAAGCCAGCCGAGCGGGTGCGCTGCAAAGCGGTCATGGTGGCGCCGCAGCCCAGCGCCCGGCCCAGGTCGTCGATCAGGGTGCGTATGTAGGTGCCTTTGGAGCAGAGCACCCGCAGGTGATAGCTGTTTGGCTCTGGGCCCTGACCGGTGAGCTCCAGCTCGTGGATGGTGACCGGGCGGGACTCGCGCGCGACCTCGACCCCCTGCCGGGCCAGATCGTACAGGCGGTGGCCGTCTACCTTGACCGCCGAGTACATGGGCGGCACCTGGCGGATGTGGCCGCGAAAGGCGGCGAGGGCCTCTTTGACCCGGGCGGGGCCGACGGTGACCGGGCTGCGGCTCAACACGGTGCCGGTGCGGTCGAGGGTGTCGGTGGTGTATCCCAGACAAAAGGTGGCCAGGTATTCTTTTTGATCGTCGCAGACCATGTCGCAGGCGCGGGTGGCGCTGCCCAAAAACAGCGGCAGCACACCGGTGGCCATGGGGTCGAGGGTGCCGCCGTGGCCGATCTTTTTTTGGCCGGCGATGCCCCGCATTTTGGCCACCACGTCAAAGGAGGTAAAGCCCTCCGGTTTGTCGATACAGAGTATACCATTGATCATAGCGGTTTTAAAAAGTCCTTTACCAGTGTGAGCAGTTGCTCTTTGACTTGTTTTAGCGTGCCGGTGAGCTGGCAGCCGGAGGCGCGGATGTGGCCGCCGCCCCCCAGCTGCCGGCACAGTGCGCAGGCGTCGACATAGGTGCTGGTGCGCACCGACACCTTGTACACCCCGGCCTCTTTCTCCTTGATGGTGATGCCCACCTCTACCCCCTCTATCTGCCGGGGCAGGGCGGTGAGGCCGTCGAGGTCGCTCTGTTCGATGCGGCTGTCGGCCATGTCCTGCAGGGTGATGACCGCCAGCGCACAGCGGTCGTCGTAATAGAATTCCAGCGACTGCATCAGCCGGTTCTCGGCCATGATGCGGGCGCGGGAACGGGTGTCGAATACCTCCCGCCCGATGGTGCCGTTGTCGGCCCCCCACTCCACCAGTTTGGCAGCGGTGTAAAAAGTCTGGGCGGTGGTGTTTGCGTAGCGAAAACAGCCGGTGTCGGTAGCCAGGCCACAGTAGAGACAGTTGGCGATGTGGCTGCTGGGGGCCACGCCCATCTGCTCCAGCACGGCAAAGATCACCTGGGCGGCGGCAGCGGCGGTATCGTCGAGACAGAGCGCCGCCGCATAGCCGGTGTTGGAGACGTGGTGATCGATACACAGGTCCACCTTGTCGCCGTATGCCCCTTCCAGCCGACCCATGAGCTTTTTGTCGGCGATATCTACCGCCACGATGAGCCGGGGCTCGAACTTCTCGTCGCGGTAGCCGCGCAGCATAAAGCGGAACTTGCCCGATATCTCGTCGGGGCAGAGCACCCGCGCGCGTTTGCCCAAACTCTTTAGCCCAAAATACAGGCCGTAGCCGCTGCCCAGGGTATCGCCGTCAGGGCTGTGGTGGCACAAGATCAAAATATCGTCGTGGCCAAGCAGCATATCCGCCGCCTGTTTTACAGTCACTCTCTCCATGGCTTGTCCTCTTTTCCTGTGGGCGGCCGCCGGTGCCGGGGCCCCCAAACAGAGCAGTCCCGGCCGCGGCCTGCCAAGTGCAGCACCTCCCAGGCCGGGACAGCAGTGTTATTCCGGCTGGCTGTTGCCGCCGGGATGGCTTTCGTGTAGATCGTCGAGCATTTTGAAGATGTGGGTGGAGTGCTCGATAGAGTCGTCGGCGACGAAGCGGAACTCCGGTGCCCGACGCAGCTTGAGCCGGTGGGTGATCTCGCGCCGGATGAGGCCGGCGGCGCTGCGAAAGCCCTCCACCGCCTCGGCCGCGCTGTCTTTGCCCTCCAGCGAGCTGACATACACCGTGGCGTAGGACAGATCGCTGGTGACATCCACCTTGACGATGCTGATGAGACCCTGCTTGATGCGGGGGTCTTTGAGCCGGCGCATCACGTCTACCAGCTCTTTTTTCACATCTTCAGAAATGCGATTGACTCGATAAGAAGGCATGTTTTTTCCTCCTGCGCTCTCGCTTTTCTATTTAGTGTACCCATTTGCCGCCCACCTGTGCGGGCGGCGGGGATGGTAATATTTGTGTTGTACGAGCCGGTCGCTCGGGGTCGCGGCCGCGCTGCCACACCTCTACCCACGTTTTGGACAGATAGTGCCGACCTGTTCGGCGTGCGGCAAACGCCGCTGCGCAACCGGACATGCGCCGGCACAGCAGCTCCTCTCGCAGGTAGGCGCGGTGAGCGCCCGCCTGTGCCTGGGGGTGCCTTACATAAAAGATGGTATACGATTGGCCGAACAACTGGCCGCACAACAGTGTAAATACCTCTTTATTAGGTCCACCAGACCTTAACCTGCGTTTTGAACAGACAAATTAAATCTGTTCGCCGCACGGCGAACTCCTATCAGGCCGCTTCTGCGGCCTGGGGGGAGATTTCAAAGAGAGGGGGGACGGAGGAGGGCGGCAGCCTGCACGATTGGCCCCCACATCCGTATAGCTCCTCTTTCCAAAGGGCTATCAGACTTCTTCCCGCGTTTTGAACAGACAAGTTCAATCTGTTCGCCGCTCGGCGAACTCCTATCAGGCCGCTTTCGCGGCCTGGAGGGAGATCTCAAAGAGAGGGGGGACGGAGGAGGGCGGCAGCCCGTGCGATCGGCCCCCCTCTTTTGATGGGTAAAACATTTGTTTTAATCGCGATACTCTTCCAAAATATACGCCTCGAAGAAGTCGCCCTCTTTGATGTCGTTAAACTTGTTGAGGCTCATGCCGCACTCGTAGCCCTGCGCCACCTCTTTGACGTCGTCTTTGAAGCGCTTGAGGGAGGCCAGCTCGTCATCGGCGATGATGATGCCGTCGCGGACGATGCGGATCTTGGCGTTGCGGGCGATCTTGCCCTCGGTGACGTAGCAGCCGGCCACGGCGCCCACATTGGAGATGCGGTACACCTGGCGCACCTCGGCCCGGCCCAGATCGACTTCGCGGATCTTGGGGGCCAGCATGCCTTTCATGGCCGACTTGATCTCTTCGATGGCATCGTAGATGACCCGGTACAGCCGCATATCTACGCCGGACTCCTCGACTTTTTTCTTGACCAGCGCGTCGGGACGGACGTTAAAGCCAACCACCACGGCGCCGGTAGTCTCGGCCAGCATGATATCGGACTCGGTGGGGGCGCCCACGGCACCGTGGATGACCCGCACCCGCACCTCGTCGCCGGAGAGCTTCTCCAGCGACTGCTTGACCGCCTCGACCGAGCCCTGTACGTCGGCCTTGACGATGATGGGCAGCTCTTTGACCTCGCCCTCCTCGATCTGGCTGAAGAGGTTCTCGAGGGTGACCTTTTTGTAGGAGTTGAACACTTCCTGTTTCTGCTGGTACTTTCTCTTCTCGACCAGCTCGCGGGCCAGTTTCTCGTTCTCGACGGCGCTCCAGTCGTCGCCGGCGGCGGGCACTTCGGCCAGGCCGGTGATCTCGACGGGGGTGGAGGGGCCGGCCTCTTCGAGGGCGTTGCCGCGCTCGTCGGTCATGGCGCGCACGCGGCCCACGGCAGTGCCGGCGATGAGCACATCGCCTTTGTGCAGGGTGCCGTTTTGCACCAGCAGCGTGGCCACCGGGCCGCGGCCCTTATCGAGCTTGGCCTCGATGACGGCGCCTTTGGCCATGCGGCCCGGGTTTGCCTTGAGCTCTTTTACGTCGGCGGTGAGCATCACCATCTCCAACAGGGTGTCGATGCCCTGATGGGTGGCGGCCGATACCGGCACACAGATCACGTCGCCGCCCCACTCCTCGGGCACCAGCTCGTACTCGGTGAGCTCCTGCATGACCCGGTCGGGGTTGGCGGCGGGTTTATCCATCTTGTTGATGGCCACGATGATGGAGACGCCGGCCGCCTTGGCGTGGTTGATGGCCTCGACGGTCTGGGGCATGATGCCGTCGTCGGCGGCCACCACCAGAATGGCGATATCGGTCATCAGGGCGCCGCGGGCGCGCATGGCGGTGAACGCCTCGTGGCCCGGGGTGTCGAGGAAGGTGATCTCGCGGCCGTCTACCTTTACCTTGTAGGCGCCGATGTGCTGGGTGATGCCGCCGGCCTCGCTGGCGGTGACTTCGCTCTGGCGGATGGCGTCGAGCAGGCTGGTCTTGCCGTGGTCGACGTGGCCCATGACCACCACTACCGGCGGACGGGTGACCAGATCCTCGTCTTTGTCCTCCTCCTCGGTGAACAGCCGCTCTTCCAGCGTGACCACCACTTCTTTTTCCACCACGGCGCCCAGCTCGGTACCGGCCAGATAAGCGGTATCGTAGTCGATGACGTCGCTGATGGAGGCCATGATGCCCAGGGGCATCAGCTTTTTGATGACCTCGGTGGCGGTGACCTTTAAGCGGGAGGCCAGCTCCCCTACGGTGATCTCCTCGGGGACGGTGATCTTGAGGGGCTGCTTTTTGACCTTGGCCATGCGCAGCCGCTGCAGGCGCTGCGCCTCGGTCTCCACCTTTTTGCCGCCTCTAAAGCGGCCGCCGCGGCCCGGGCGCCGGCCAAATTTCTGCTTGCCGGCGGTGGGGTTTTTGGTCTTGGGGGTGGAGGGGGCGATCTGCTCGTAGCGCTGGTTGAATTTGTCGAGGTTCACATCGACGGTGCGGGTCTCGACGTGGCGCAGTTTTTTGGCCTCTTTGGCGATCTCCTCGGCCTGCTTGGCGGCTTTGGGGTCCTCTTTTACCGGCAGGGTGACCGTCTGCAGCTTCTCGGCCGGTTTTTGCTTTTTGGCCTTGGCGATCTTTTTGGGGTTTTTGGGCGGCTGGGGCCGCTTCTCTAAGTAGCTGTCGAGATTGGGCGCCTGGTTTTGCGCGGTGAGTTTTTCAAAGACGTAGTTGAGCTGGTCGTCGTCGAGCACCGTCATATGCTTTTTGGAGAGGTCTACCCCGCGGTCCTTGAGCAGGTCCATAATATCTTTGCTGGGCAGATCCATATCCTTGGCGATCTCATGTATTCTATGTTTTATCATATACACAGTCCTCCTATTGGTCACAGGCTAAAAGTTTTTGTAGGCCGCTGGCAAATCCGTCGTCACAGACGCACAGCACCGCGTATTCCCGGTGCAGTTTCGAGGCGATATCCCGCCGGGACAGGCCGGTGTGCCGGAGGGGCACCCCGGCGCGCTGGCAGTAGTATGCCGCCTCTTTCGCCGTTTTTTCCGACGCGTCGCACGCCAGCAGGCAGAGTTTACCCTCACCCTGTAAAACCGACGTCTTGACACTGTCAAAGCCGTAAGACAGCTTGCCCGCCCGACGGCACAGCGAGAGCATGCTGAGTACCTTTTCACTCTCCATGGGCAGCCATCTCCTGAAGCAGAGATTCGTACACCTCGGGGGATATCTGCGCCGAAAGCGCCTTTTCCAGCCGTCTGGCTTTCTGAGCTTTTTTCAGGCAGTCGGGGCAGGGGCACAGATAGGCCCCCCGCCCCGGCTTTTTGCCGGTGGCGTCCAGAGAGATCTCGCCCTCTTTGTTGCGGACCACCCGCAAAAGCTCCCGCTTATCCTTTTGTGTACCGCAGCCGATACACATGCGCTGCGGTATGTGTTTTTTCACCAACGTGTAAAAACCTCCCCCTCATGGTGTACGCTGTATGATCAAGGGGCGCCGCCGGCCCTGCCGGCAGGCCCCGTTTATGCTATTCCTCTTCGCCGTAAAAGCCGCTCTCGGGCCGGATATCGATCTTCCAGCCGGTGAGTTTGGCGGCCAGGCGGGCGTTTTGGCCCTTGTTGCCGATGGCCAGCGAGAGCTGCCCATCGGGCACCGACACCCGGCAGGTGTGCAGCTCGGGGTCGAGGATCTCGACGCCCACCACAGTGGCCGGGCTCAGCGCCTCGGAGATAAAGGCCACCGGGTCTTCGGACCAGCGGACGATATCGATCTTCTCGCCGGCCAGCTCGTCGACGATGGCGGCCACGCGGGCACCTTTGGGGCCGATGCAGGCGCCGACCGGGTCGACGTCCTCGTTTTTGGACCACACGGCGATCTTGGTGCGGCTGCCCGCCTCGCGGGAGACGGCCTTGATCTCGACGGTGCCGTCGTAGATCTCGGGCACCTCCATCTCGAACAGGCGCTTGACCAGGCCGGGATGGGTGCGGGAGATCATGATCTTGGGGCCGCGGTCGGTGGCCAGCACATCGACGATGTACACCTTGACCCGGTCGCCTTCGCGCAGCTCTTCGCCCTCGACCTGCTCGGACTTGATGAGCACCGCCTCGGCTTTGCCCAGATCGACGGTGACGAAGCCCTTGACCGGGTCGACCCGCTGCACCGTGGCGGTGACGATCTCGTGCGCCTTGGACTGCATGTCGCGCACCATCATGCCGCGCTCGGCCTCGCGGATGCCCTGACGGATGACATGCTTGGCCGTTTGGGCGGCGATGCGCCCGAATTCTTTGGTCTTGAGCTTCATGTGGACCACGTCGCCCAGCTTGGCGTTTTTGTCGTAGGTGAGCGCCTGGTCGAGGAGCACCTCGGTCTCGGGGTCTTCGACCACCTCCACCGCCGTTTTGACCAGGTACACCTCGAACTTGCAGGTGGCGGGGTCGAGCTCCACCAGCACGTTGTCCTCGCCGGCGTCGTAATCCTTTTTGACGGCGATGACGATGGCGTTTTTGATCTTATCCAGCAGGTAGTCGGCGCTGATGCCTTTCTCTTTCTCCAAGAGCGCCAGGGCCTCAAAAAATTCGGTGTTCATCTTTCTAGTTTCCTCCCATTTCCAGTTGCTCTATGTCCACAGCCTGTACCCGCACCGCCTGAGTCAGGTCCACGGTGACCTGGCCGGCCTCTGTCTGCAGGGAGATACTGTTTCCCTCTTTTTGTAAAAGCTGGCCCTCCAACTCTTTTTTGCCGTCTTGCGGGCGGATGAGCAGCACCCGCACCGGCTTGCCGATATAGGCGGCAAAGTGGGCCTCGCGGTGCAGCACCCGCTCGATACCGGGGGAGCTGACCTCTAAGTAATAGCTGTCGGGGATGGGGTCTTTTTCGTCGAGCACCTTACTGAGCGCGCGGCTGACCTTTTCGCAGTCGTCGATATCCACGGCCGGGTCTCTGTCGATGATGACCCGCAAAAACCAGTCTGAGCCCTCTTTTATATAGAGTACGTCCCACAGCTGCACGCCGCACTGCTCGCAGATGGGCTGGGCCAGCTGGGTGACCAGAGCGGCGGTGTTGCCGCCTTTTGATCTCTTTGCCAATACATTGCCCTCCATAAAAACGAAAGAGCGGGAAACCCCACTCTTTCGACCATCCTTTATTCTACCGTAACTAGTTTAGCATACCAGCCGGCCAAATGCAAGCCATTTTGGCGCTAAATCCCGCTTATTTGGCCGATCTGCACCCCTTTTTCCCTACCCCTCGATCTGCTTGCCCAGGAATGAGGCGGCGGCGATGACCAGCTTGCTCTCGGCTTCGCCGGCGACGTCCTGCTCGTCGGAGCAGAGCATCAGCACGCAGCCCACCACGTCGCCGGCGCTGATGATGGGGGCGGCCACACAGGCGGCGCGGTCGATGCCCTCGATGGGCAGCACTTCCTCGGCGTCGCTGGCGGTGCGGGCGTAGACGCGGCGCTCTTTGCAGAGGTTCTCGGTCCACTCGGTGATCCGGCGGTCGAGCACCTCTTTTTTAGAGATGCCCGCCGCGGCGATGGCGGCGTCGGCGTCGGTGATGACCACCGGCAGGCCGGAGGTCTTGCCCAACACCTCGGCGTAGGTGGTGGCAAAGGCCGACATCTCCCCCATGGGGGAATATTTTTTAAAGATGACCTCGCCGCCGTTGTCGGTGTAGATCTCCAGTGGGTCCCCTTCGCGGATGCGCAGGGTACGGCGTATCTCTTTGGGGATGACCACCCTGCCCAGGTCATCGATTCTTCTCACTATTCCGGTCGCTTTCATGGCTTTTCCTCCCTATATCGCAAGCATAGTGTGCAAGATTTCTCTACACTATTATTTACAGTACAGGGAAAATTTATGCCGCCTGTCGGCCATATACGGCGGTTTCTTTTAGACGCTGCCAAAATTGTCAAGGGGCGCGGGATCGGGGCGAAAAAACAAGTTTGTGCGCGATCTTAAACGATCGACATAGGGGGCAGGGACAGCGGGGTGAGGCGGGGCGCGGCGGGGCTCACTGCTGGGACGCGAGGTAGAACTCTAAAAAGGCCGGCACATCTACCGACTTGGCCAGCAGCACATTACCCCCGCCGGGCTGGCCGGAAAACGGGTCTCTGTCCTCCACCGTGACGCCGCGGGTGTACCGGCCCTGGGTCTCGACCAGGATATGGGTTTTTTCAAAACAAAACAGCTCGGGGCGCAGGGCAGCGGCCACCGCCATACAGTCGTGGGCGCCGCAGGCGGCGCAGTAGCGGCCCTCGCTGTCCCCCGGCGGGGTGCCCCAGCGCGCCAGCATGGGGGCGAAGGTGTATTTTTTCCACAGCCGCACCAGCTCCTGCAGCAGCTCGCCCCCCGGCAGCCGGCGGGCAAACAGCGCGTCTTGCACCGGCTGGCTGATGTCGGTGGCCAGCGTCACCTCCAGCCCCAACTGCAGGATGTCCATGCCGCTTTCGAACACCAGCTGGGCGGCTTCGGGGTCGGAGGTGATGTTGCCCTCGGGGTAGGCGCGGGTGGTCATGCCGCCCATGAGCACCAGCTTACAGCGGCGCATCACCTGCGGGGCGCGCTGCACGGCCAGCGCGATATTGGTGAGGCAGCCCAGCGCCACCACCGTGAGCTGGGGGCAGCGCTCTGCCGCCTGTACCAGCGCCGCCGGCCCGTCGGCGGGCAGCCGGGCGGTGTCAAACGGGGGCTGCAGCACCCGGCACTGGGGCGGCTGCTCGCCGGCATCTACCCGGCCGGCCAGCGGCTGGGCTGCCCCGGCGTACACCGGCACCCCGGGCGCGCCGCAGGCGGCACACAGCTGACTGGCCAGCTGGGCGCGGCGGGCGGTATTTTTGTACACCGTGCTGACCCCCACCACCCGGGCGCCGGGACAGCGCAGGGCAAAGGCCAGCGCCAGCGCGTCGTCGACGTCGTCGCCGATATCGGTATCGATCCACAGTTGTTTTTGCATCTGCATCTCCTCTGCTGGTCATGCCGCCCGCGGCCGGGAGGCGACAGAAAAAGGCGGCGCGGGAAACACCCGCGCCGCCTTATGTGTGCTAGCTGTTATAAAATTGCCCCTTGGTCTGCTGGGTGATGCTGGTCCCCTGGGGGCCAAAGGCGATGACGCCGGGAATTTTTTGCTGGTAGTAGTCGTAGAGCTTTTGGCTCACCTCTTGCTGGGTGGCGCCGCTGGACACCGTGTAGTCGCCCAGGACCGTGCCGGCCTCGACGGTACCGAGGGCGGTGTCGAGGTAGAAACGGTCAGCGGTGAGGGCCTTGTAGTTCACCTCGTTGACGCTGTCCTCGTACAGCCACTGGTTGTCGTAGACCAGGGAGAGGATACCGCCTTTCTCGCCCACGGCAGTCTGCAGCTGCTGGATGAGATCCTGCAGTGCGCTCTGCTTGGTTTGGCTGGCGGAGGTAAAGCCGAAGTTCATCATGCTCTGGCTGAGGCCGTTGGGGTACACAGCGTCTTTGAGCACGATCTCGCTGACGCCTTTTTCGCAGAGCTCGGCGCACAGCGACTGCAGGTATTGGCGGGTGGACCCGGCATTTGGATTGAGCCAGGGCTTGCCGCCGTTGGCGGCGGTATCGTCGAGCCAAATGTAGCTGCCGTCGCCGTAGAGGATGGCGCTGGATTTATCGTACCCGGCCATGAGCGGATCTTTGAGGGCCGAGAGCACAGCGGCGACCTGGATATCTTTTTCTTTGCAGGCGGCGATGAAAGCGTCCAGGTCCACCGCCTGATCGGAGATGGCCCCGGCGGCCGACGCCTGCTGGTTTTGGCTGCGGTAGTAGAGCATGCCGCTGTCGTCTTTGAGCTCGATGAGCACTCGGGTGACGCCGGCATCGGCCAGGCCGGCCACGGTGTCGCTGATCTGCTGGGGGGTGGCCAGCTGGCTGCGGTCGACCGACCGGTAGCTGTCGTCTTTTTTCTCGACCGGTTTTTCGGTGCTGCTGGACGCGGCGCTGGAGGACTTGCTCAGGTCTGGTTTGGAGCCGCTGTACTTGCCGCTGAGAAAGTTGACCACCGGCCCGTAGGCGCAGTAGCCGATAAAGGCCAGCACCGCCAGCCCGGCCACCCACAGCACCACCCGGCGGGCGATGGCCCGGCGGTCGGTGCGGTAGATTTTGTTGTATCGCTTGATCTTATATCGCTTTGCCATCACAGCACCCCTGTTGTCGCTACTACATTTGCGCGGCGGCCGGCAGCGCATCTGCCCGGCCACATCGCAAGCCCCATATCTTCGCTGCCGCCCCGTACCGGCCCGCTGGGCCGGCGGCGGCCAAAATCATCTTTTTGTACCCGCGGCCGGCAAACAGGCCGAAAACAGCCGTTTGCCGGTGCTCGCTCCCCTAGAGTATACACTCTTTGCCGGCGAAAAGGACAGGTTTTTATAAGCTTTTTTAAAAAATTTAAAAAACGTTCACAGGTCGGGCGGGTCAGAAGCTGAGCTGGTAGCCGGTAAAGCCGTAGATGCACAGACTGAGGATGGCGATGTACAGCAGCGTGACCGGCAGCCCCTTGAAGGAGCGGGGCACGCTCCTGTTTTGTATTTTGCGCTGGCCCTCGGCCACATATACGGTGGCCACGGTAAAGCCCAGACCGCTGCCCAGGCAAAAGCCCATGGTCTGCAGCAGGCTGTAGCTCTGGCTGGAAGAGAGCAGCAGCGCGCCCAGCACGGCGCTGTTAAACATGGCCAGGTGCAGATGGGGCCGTATTTTTTGCAGGCGGCGGGCGATGGGCGCCCACTTAATTCTGCCCAACACCACAGATATGACAAAATATACGCCCACCATGCATAAAATAAAGATAAACGGCCGCCACGCATAGGCGTTTTGGAAGTTTTGCAGCGGAAAGCTGACCAGGTAGGTAAATACGCTGGTGATGGTGACCGAGATGGTGGTGAGAGCACCAAAGGTGACCATGTTGCCCATATCGTCTACCAGCGCCAGCGCCCGGTCTAGGCCCAGCGCGCGGGAGAAGATGGCATTCTCGGCGAAGATGGCCACCACGGCGTATACCAGAAAGTTGGCGGTAAAGCCTGCCATGTGCTACTCCTCCTCCTTTTTATTGATCCAGTGGCGAAAGCTGTTGTTGCAGTAGCGGAAGCCCGCCGCGGCTAAGCCGATGACGAAAAAACCGAAAAAAGGCATGGCTACCGCCTCGGACACGGGGGGAAAACCGGTGTTTTTGCCCCACAGTGTGCCGTAGGCCAGCAGCTCGCGCAGGGCGCCCAAAAGGCAGATGAGCAGCGTGAAGCCCAGGCCGGTGCAGAGCATGTCTAAAAATCGGCCGCCCCTGACCCCCAGCTCGATATACAGGTCGCATTTGGTGAGGATGAGCGAATCGACGATGAGGATGGGCAGATACAGCCCCACGTTGGTGGAGATAAAGGGGAAAAACTGGGTGAGCAGTATGGACACCGGCACGAATAGCACCGCTGCCAGCAGCGCCGAGACGATGGTGCGATACACCTCGTCGAGTTTTTTGCACAGCCAGCTGACCAGCAGCACCGTGGGCAGCACGATGAGGAAAAAGCCCACCGACAAGATCCAGGCTGCCTTGAGCGACTGGGTGGCGACGATGGCCGGGGCGATGGCCAGCCCCTGCATGAGCACCGGGTGTTTGGAAAAGAGGCCGGAAAAGCGGTCGAGCTTATCCTGCCGGGCACCGATGTACTGGCGCACCCGCTCTTTTCTGGCGCGCATTTTGCGCAGTAATTTTTTCATGGGTCCTCCTCCTTTGGCGGCTATACCCTGGTCTGGTAGTAGCGGCCCTGGGCCAGCGTCACCTTGCGGTCGATAAAGGCGGCCACAGCGTTGACGGCGATGGCGGCAAAACACGCCCCCATGGGGTAGGCGCCGTAGTAGCGAAACAGCATGGTGACCACCCCGAACAGCGCCCCATAAATGAGTTTAGAGATATTCTTTTTGGGGGCGGTGACCGGGTCACCGACTAAAAACAGCGCGCAGAACACTATCGAGCCGGAGAACACCTCGATAAACAGCGAATCGAGCCGGGTGGTGTGGATGCGGGGAAAGAAGTAGGCCACCGCCGACACGGCGCAGAGGAAAGACACCGGCAGCTGCCAGGAGATGCGCTTTCTCACCAGCAGCAGCACCGCCGAGGAGAGCACCACCACCACGCTGACGCCGCACAGCGGGCCGGCATAGTTGCCGACGATCAGCTCGATCTTTTCTAAAAAGGGCATGCCGCCGACCTTGAGCGACTCGAGCGGCGAGGTGGTGAGCACCAGATCATCGCCCAGAATGAGCGGAACCTGGGTAAAGGGCTGCGGGTAGCGGTAGAGCACGGTGGGCCAAAACAGCGACAGAAAGGCCACCGATACGGCGGCGGGATTAAAGATGTTGTTGCCGTAGCCGCCAAAGGCGTTTTTGGCGATGACCACCGCCACGAAAGACCCCACCACCGCCATCCAGTAGGGGGCGCTGGCGGGCATGAACATGGTCATGATGGCCGCGCTCACCCAGGAGGAGATGTCGTGGAAATCGAAGGGCTCCTGGCGCAGCTTGGCGCAAAAGGCATCGAACAGCCAGGCCGACAGCACCGCCACTGCGCAGAGCAGCAGCGGCCGGGGCCCGTACATCAGCACCGCCATGACCCACAGTGGGACCATGGCCAGCAGTACGTCACGGGACTGGGAGAACCGCCCGTAGACCGGCGAACTCTTATTCATAGTAAAAAGGCTCCATTTCTCGCCGCCGGCTGGCGGCCGTTCTACATACCCGCTGCGCGCCGGCCCTGTGACCGGGGACCGGGGGCGGGCAAAACATCGCGGGATGCGGAGGGAAAAGCGTTGAACATCAAGCTCATCGACCAGAACAGACTCAAGATATGCCTGAAGACCGAAGAGGTGGGGCAGATGCGGCTGGACATCGCCAATTTAAAGATCGACGACACCGCCACCAAGGCGGCCATGGTGCGGCTGCTGGGGCAGGCCAAGAGCGCCACCGGTTTCTCCTCCTCACTGGAGGAACTGTTTATTGAGGTGTACCCGCACCCCGAGGGGTGCGACCTGTACTTTACCAGCTTTACCCCCGGCAGACCCCAGGCGCCGCGGGCCCAGGTGTTTGAATTTGACACTTTGGCCCACTGCACCCAGGCCTGTATGCAGCTGTTCTGCCGCTTTTCGCACCGCATTTTTAAAAGCGGGCTATACAGCCAGGAGGGGCGTTACCGGCTGTGCCTGCACCCGCTGTGCGGCGACGACCCGGTGTTTTCGCCCCTACTGGGGGAGTACGGCCGCTGGGTGGGCACCGGCGACATCTCTTTGGCTATGACCCAGGAGCATTGGCGCTGCATAGAGGCAGAAGACGCGCTGGAAAAGATCGTGTACTACCTGGGATAGAGGCGCCGCACCACAAGCGTGCAGGCGGGGCAGCGGCTGACCCTTTGGGTGATAGCCGCCGCCCCGCCTGCCGTTTTTTGCAGTGGAGCAGCCTTACAGGGCTGCCTGGGCGGCCTGACGCAGCTGGGGTACCGCGGCGATGGGGTCGGGCGCGCCGAAGATGGCCGAGCCGGCCACCAGCACATTGGCGCCGGCAGCCGCCACCAGCGGGGCGGTGGCACTGTCGATACCGCCGTCTACCTGGATGTCGATATCCCGGCCCAGCGCATTTGCCCGCTCGCGGATGGCGCTTATTTTGGGCAGCATGTCGGCCATGAATTTCTGGCCGCCAAAGCCGGGCTCGACGGTCATGACCAGGACCATATCGAGCTGGTCGAGGTAGGGCAGCACCGCCTCGGCCGGGGTGCCGGGTTTTACCGACAGCGCGGCCTTGATGCCGTGGCTCTTTATCTTGTCGATGGTCGCCTGCACATCGCTGTCGCTCTCGACGTGGAAGGTGATCAGGTCACTGCCGGCGGCGGCGAAGTCGTCGATGTAGCGCAGCGGGTCGGAGATCATGAGGTGCACGTCGAAAAACAGGTCGTTTTTAGGGCGCAGGCACTTGACGATGGGGGCGCCCAGGGTGAGGTTGGGCACGAAGTGGCCGTCCATCACGTCGATGTGCAGCATATCGACCCCGGCCGTTTTCATTTTGGCGCATTCGCTCTCGAGATTGGCAAAGTCACAGGACAAAATAGAGGGAGAGATCTTGATCATGAAAAGTTCCCCTTTCTGGCAGCAGAGCGGGCCGGCTGGGCCCGCTGAAAACTCATAAATACTCAATTTACATTTTAGTACATCGGCAAAAAATAGTCAATTTTATGGGAGTCTTTGCTTTTCATTTTGTAGCTTATGTGGTATTTTTATAGAGAGAGAAGCGCTATTTATGGGGAGAAACCCCAAAGGGGCCCACTCCCCTTTGGGCGGGCGGCGGTACCGCCGCCGCACCCGCGCCCCACGACAGGAGGAGGGAACCACTCTATGAACCGCAGAGAGCTTACCGGGCTGGGCATTTCCACACCGCTTTTGGGCTTTGGCACCATGCGCCTGCCCCAGGATGAAAACAAGGTCATCGACCAGGCCCACGTGCAGAAGATGGTGGACCTGGCCATGGAAAAAGGGGTCAATTACTTTGACACCGCCTACCCCTACCACGAGGGCAAGTCGGAGGTGTCGGTGGGGCTGGCCCTGCAGAAATACCCCCGCGACAGCTACCTACTGGTGGATAAACTGCCCATGTGGGAGGTAAAGGAAAAAGCCGATATGGAGCGCATTTTTAACACCCAGCTGGAGCGCTGCCAGACCGATTACTTCGATATTTACCTGCTGCACTCGATGGACGCCTCGTCGTTTGCCAAGGCGGTGGAATTTGGCGCCTATGATTTTGTGCGCCAAAAGCAGCGTGAGGGCAAGGTGCGGTTCGTGGGTTTTTCGTTCCACGACGCGCCGGACGTGCTGCAGCACATCGTCGACACCTACACCTGGGATATCGCCCAGATCCAGCTCAACTACATAGATTGGGAGATGCAGCACGCCGACTTGCAGTACCAGATCCTCACCGACGCCGGCATCCCCATCATTGTGATGGAGCCTGTTCGCGGCGGATTTTTGGCCAACCTGCCCGACGCGGCCCTGGCGCCGCTGCAGGAGGCGCGGCCCGACAAGTCGGCGGCCAGCTGGGCGCTGCGCTGGGTGGCCGGCCACGAGAACGTGAAGGTGATACTCAGCGGCATGGGCTCGGTGGAGATGATGGCCGACAACATCGACACGTTGGGCGACTTTGTGCCGCTGGACAGTGCCGAGCAGGCGGCGCTGGAGCGGGCCGTTGCGGCGCTGGAGGCCATCCACGCGGTGCCCTGTACCGGCTGCCGGTACTGTATGGACTGCCCCTTTGGGGTGGATATCCCCCGCATCTTTGCCATCTATAACGACTACAAAAAGCACCAGAACCAGTTTATCTGCAAGACCAGCTACCTAAAAGACACCCCGCCCGAGCACCGGGCCGACCAGTGTAAGCGGTGCGGCAAATGTATGGATCACTGCCCGCAGCACATCCGCATCCCCGACCAGCTGGCCGAGATCCACCAGGAGATCCTGGCGATGCCCTAGACAGCATGAGAGCACACAGGGGAGCCGCAGCGCGCGGCTCCCCTGTTTTTTGTTTGCGGAGCCCGACCGGTGGAGCGTGCCTTGCCCCACTGTGCAGAGCGCGGCGGCGCCCGGTATCAAAAGAAGATTTTACGCGCCGGCGCAGCTGCGGTATAATAGCCGGTGTACCGTTAAAAGAGCGAGAGATAGGAGTTTTGCCAATGGCTAAGATCAGAAAAGGGACCGGGGCGGACATAGCCCAAATCGCCGAGATCTACGCGCACATTTTGACACAGGAGGAGTGCGGGAGAGCGGCGATCGGCTGGATACGGGGCGTTTACCCCACCGAGCAGACCGCACGGGAGGCGCTGCAGGCCGGGGAGCTGTTTGTGATGGAGGAGGACGGCGCCGTTGTTGCGGCGGCGCGGATCAACCAGACCCAGATGCCGGCCTACCGAGACGCCCCCTGGAGGTACCGGGACGTGGACGACACTCAGATCATGGTGCTGCATACGCTGGTGGTGGAGCCGGCGTGTGCCGGTAAGGGCTATGGGAGCGCCTTTGTGCGGTTTTATGAACAGTACGCGCGGGAGCACCACTGCCCGTACCTGCGCATGGACACCAACGCCAGGAACACGGCGGCGCGAAAGCTGTATGCGCGCCTGGGGTATTGGGAGGCGGGCATCGTCCCCTGTGCGTTTAACGGCATACCCGACATAGAGCTGGTGTGCCTGGAGAAGGTACTGCGGTGACCACCTGAGAGCGGCAGGCCCGCTGCGGCGCGGCTGCTGATCTGCCAGGCCGGAGAGACTGGTACCGCGGCGGCGAAGAGAGCGCCGGCACGATGTGCCGGCGCTCTTTTTGTTGTGCGCTCCCAGCAGTACAGGGAGGATGCTGCGGGCTGTGTTTTTGGTACTGTAGCCAAAAATGGGGACTGCACACCGCTTATTGCCCACCTCCCCCACCCGCTACCGGAGCGGGCGGCCCCGACCGGACCGCGCGCAACCTTTACTGTGCCGCGTCCAGGACTTTTAACAGCTTTGGGGCGTTGAGCGACTGGGCCCAGAGCATATCGAAGCACTGGTCGAAGTTGGCCTTTTCGTGCAGCAGCAGACGGCCGCGGCAGGGGCCTGGCAGCACCTCTACCTCGGCGTGAAAGCGCTGCCAGGCGGCAGTCTCGGGATGCAGGTACGCGGTGGCGGCGATGGCTTTGGCAAGATCGATGGGATCGGGGGTGGTGTAGTCGAGCCAGTCGCGGTGTTTTTGCTGCGGTGCGGGCAGATCCAGCGCCCGGCTGATACCGGCCAGATCGGCGGCGGTAAAGCCGGCCTCTATCACCGGGTCGAGACCGATGAACTGGTAGGGGATGTCGCTCTCTAACACGATCTGCGCCGCCAGCGGGTCGGCCCAGAGGCCGAACTCGCTGTAGGGGCCGGCATCGCCAAACTTGCGGGCGCCGCCCAGCACGGTGATCTTTTTGATGAGGTGGCGCTGGTCGTGGTACTTTTTGATAAAGATGGCCAGGTTGGTGAGCGGACCGGCGGCCAGCAGCTGGATGTCGCCGCCGGCGGCCAGTGCCGCGCGGTAGATGGCGTCCCAGGCCCAGGTATCTTGCGGCTCCGGGTCTGGCCAGGCGGCAAAGCGGTACTCGCCAAACAGGGGGCCGGCGGCGCCCAGATAGATCGGGACGCTGTCTGGGCCGCCCAGACACTGCTGCAGTGCCCGGCGGGCATCCTGCACCGGCTGGCGGCCGTACACGGCGGTGACCGCCTGCAGCTGGTGCTGCTTAGACGCGCGGCACAGGCGCACCACCGCCGGCAGGTCGGGGGTGAGGCCGATATCCAGTAACAATTTTTCTCTCATGGTCGCTTCTCCTCTCAGGCAAAGTAGCGGGCGGCGCTGAACACCAGCTGCACAAAGCGCCGGCGGTCACAGTCGTAGGCCACATCGGTGTTGGGCGGGCAGGCCTGCCGGTCGGACCCGGGGCCGGTGACATGGGTAACCGAACAGCCCCGGGTGCGCTGACCGAACACATCGATCTCGACAAAATAGGGGCGGGTCTTTACGATGGTGGAGTCGATGAGCCAAGCCACCGGCACCGAATCGTGGGGCAGCACCGTGCCAAGGCCCTCGGAGGTGCGGTACATCTTGTAGTAGTCGAACATCTCGGCCATCAGGGTGCCGCCGGTGGTGCCCAGCGCCCGCAGCTGCTCTACTTCTTCCAGCGTGAGCACCGCCTTCCAGGTGACGTCCAGCCCGCACATGAGGATAGGCACCCCTGCCTGGAACACGATGTGGGCGGCGTCGGGATCGTGCCAGAAGTTGAACTCGCTGGCTGGGTCTACGTTGCCCGACGCGGCCGAGCCGCCCATGAGCGCGATGCGGGCCAGCTTGTGTTTTAAGTCGGGGTGGGCCAACAGCGCCGCGGCCACGTTGGTGAGCGGACCCAGGGCGATGAGGGTCATGGGCGCGTCGCAGCTGCAGGCGGTGCGGTAGATGAAGTCGCAGACATTTTCGTCGAGAGGTGCTTTTTGAGTGGGGCGAAAGACCGGGCCGTCGAGACCGGTGCGGCCGTGCACCGAGACGGCCGGGCGGCAGGGACCGCGAAACGGTTTGGCGATACCGCGCAGCACCGGGATATCGGTGATGCCCAACCGGTCGAACACCTTGAGCATATTGTCGGGCAGGTAGTCGAGCAGGCCGTTGCCCGGCACACAGGTGATGCCGCGGATGTCGAACTTGCCGCTGGCGATGGCCATCATAATGGCGCCCACGTCGTCGTGGCCGGGATCGCAGTCGATGATGACCGGCATTTTTTTACACATGGTAGTTCCTCCTTTTATCGTCGCGTGGTGTTTGTGTTATACTGTATATAAAAGCCGGCACCGCTGCCGCAGCGGTACTAGACCGGATAGCCGTCGGGTTGCCGAAAGCGCTGGAGGTGGAACTTATGGACCTGATCTTACACATGCCCGACTGGGTGCGCGAAGCTGCCAAAGAGCTGTGCTTTGCCCCTGACCAGCCGCTGTTTATGCCCGGCGACTGCGCCGAGCGGGTGTACTTTTTGCTGCAGGGGCGGGCCGACATCTGGTGTATGTCGCCCCAGGGGCAGCGGGTGCAGCTGCAGCAGCAGGGGCCGGGCAGCTGTGTGGGCGAGATGGAGGCATTGACCGGACACGCGCTGGTCAATGCCGTAACGGCGGTGACTAGCTGCCGCTGTTTGGCGCTGCCGGCCGACACCTTTTTGCAGTGGGCGCGCGCGGACGCCGACCTGGCGTGGCAGCTTATGCGGTACCTGGCCCACACGGCGCTGGAATTTGGGGCTTTTGCCGCGGTGGGCATTTCCGGCCAGCTGGCGCAGAAGGTGGCCTACCTGCTGCTGTACAGCCCCGACGGGCAGCAGACCCGGGCCCAGCTGCTGGCGCGTACCGGCGCCTCGGGCCGCAATTTGAACCGGGTGCTGCGCCGCCTGCAGCAGCTGGGCTGTATCAGCGCCGGCGGTACGGTGGTGCGGGTGTGCGACAGAGAGGCCCTGTTTTCAGTATACTGCAGCGACCGCTAGGCCCGCCAAGGACAGCTGTCCGCGCAGTTTGGGGCGGCGGGCGGCAGGCAGCTGCGGCCCCGGGATGCCGGGCAGCAAAAAAGCGCACCGGAGAGCGGCAGGAGCCGCTTTTCGGTGCGCTGGGTGGTGTGTGCGGCCCCGCGGGGGGCGCGCGCCGGCACACACCTCTATATAAACGGGTACCGGCATGCGCGGGACCCAACACCGCATACTATGCCGGGGCGGGCAGGCGGGTACAAAAGAGCGGGGCGCCGATGGTGGGCGCCCCGCTCTTTTTGCCGGCCGGACCCCAAAAAGGCCGCCGGTACTGCTATTTTTTACAGGTGGTGCACGACAGAGATTTTCTGCCCGCTAGGAGGCGGAGCTGGCGCCGGTATCCTCCTGCAGCTCCACGACCACCTCGAAGGTCTTGTCGGCCCCGCTCTGCGATTTGCGGTAGATGGTCATTTTGATCTTGTCGCCGGGCTTTTGGCCCTTGAGCTGGTTTTGCAGGTCGTCGAAGCTGGTGATATCGGTGCCGTTTACTTTGGTGATGACGTCGCCGACCTGTACGCCCACGCCGTCCATGCTGCCGCCGGGATTGATCTGCTTGATATACAGGCCCTGGGGCAGATCGTTTATTTTGGCCAGCGTCTCGTTGATCTCGGTGACGCTGATGCCCAGCTTGACCCGGTCTTTGACGTAGCCGTTTTGCATGAGGCTGTCGATGATGGGTTTGGCGTCGTTGATGGCGATGGCAAAACCGATCCCCTCATAGTCGGTGGCGGCGATCTTGGAGGAGTTGATGCCAACCACCTGGCCGTACATGTTGGCCAGCGCGCCGCCGGAGTTGCCGGGGTTGATGGCGGCGTCGGTCTGGATGCAGTTCATGGAGTAGGCGCCGGAGGTGCTGGCGATCTGCCGGTTGATGGCCGAGACATAGCCGTAGGTGACACTGCCGGCCAGCGTGGGGCCGCCCGGGTTGCCCACGGCGGCCACCTGCTCGCCCACCTCCATCTGGTCGGAGTTGCCCAGCTCGGCGGGGGTGAGATTTTTGGCCTCGATCTTGACTACGGCCAGGTCGGTCTTGGCGTCGGTGCCGATGACGGTGCCGCTGTAGTCCTCGCCGTTGTTGAGGGTTACAGTGACGCCGATGGCGCCCGAGACCACATGGGCGTTGGTGACGATATAGCCGTCTTCAGAGATGATGATGCCCGAGCCGTAGCTGGAGGCCTCGACTGTGCCGGCCTGGTTATAGGTGGCGATGCCCACCACCGAGGGCTTTAATTTGGCGGCCACCTGCTCGGTAGTCAGCTTTTCGCCGGCGGCGGGCAGCGCACTGCCGGAAGAGCCGCTGTCGGGCTTGTCGTTGATGCTGACCCCGCCGCTGGACGAGGCCCTGCTGGAGGTGCCGTCTTCGCCCACGGCGCCTTTGTAGATGTAGCCGGCGCCGATGATGATGCCCGCCAGCGCCACCACACAGCACAGGATGGCGCCAAACACCACCACGCCTTTTCCCTTACGGCGGGGCGGGGTGGGTTGGGGCGCCGACCCGGGGGCGCCCTGCGCGTACTGCCCGGGATCGAAAGAGAAGGGCTGGGCGCTGTCGCCGGCCGGGGCGCCGTCGGTCGGGGGCACATCTGACGGCGGCGCGCTCTCGGGCGCGGCGGAGCTGGCACCTGGCTGCGGCCCGGCGGCGCCGGGATCGGTGCTGTTTTGGCCGCTGGCGCCGCTGTCGGTCCAGCCTGTTTCCTGGGGCGGCTGGTCCCCAAAGCCGTTTTGTCCGTTATACTCGTTCATACACAGGTGCCTCCTACGCTTTTTGTCGCTGCTGTTATGATACCCGAAAAATATAAATAAATCTTTAAGGCGGTATAAATTGGTTTAAAATTCTGCCGCGCTCACTCGGCTACGGCTGTGAACCCCCATCGCCGGGACCGGCCGGCGGCTGGGCGGGCAGCGGCTGGGCAGTCGTGCCCCTGGGCTGGCCGCCGGGCTGCTGTTTGCTCTTCTGGTGGCCGCTGCGCTCCTTGGGCGCCGGCGGCAGCGAAAATTTGAACTCGGTGTACTCGCCTTCTTTGCTGGAGACCACGATGTCGCCGCCGTGGCGGGCGATGATGGTCTTGACGATGTACAGACCCAGGCCCACGCCTTTTTTGTCGAGGCTGCGGGAGCGGTCGGTCTTGTAAAAGCGCTCGAACACCTGCTGCATCTGCTCTTTGGGGATGCCTTCGCCGGTGTTGCGGATGGCCACCATAGTGCCGCCCGGGCCCTGCGAGAAGGCAAAGCGTATCTGCCCGCCTTCGTTGACGAACTTTACGGCGTTGTCTACCAGGTTGTAAATGACCTGATGCAGCAGGTCTTTGTCGCCCTGCACCATTACTTTGCCCACGTCCAGGCCCTGGATATCGATGTGTTTTTTATCGATCTGCTGTTCAAAGGAGAGCAGCGCCGCCAGCACCGTGTCGCAGATGTTGAAGGTGGTGACGTTCAGCCGCATCTCGCCGGCCTCGATCTTGGAGACGTTGAGCATACCGGAGATGAGGCGGGACAGCCGCTTGACCTCGGTGGAGACGATGCGCAGGTAGTAGTCCTCTTTTTCGGGGGGGATGGTATGGTCCAGGATGCCATCGACAAAGCCGCCGATGGTGGTCATGGGCGTTTTGAGCTCGTGGGATACGTTGGCCACAAAGCTGCGGCGCACCGACTCGGTCATAGCCAGCGAGGAAGCCATGTTGTTGAGCGACATGGCCAGCTGGCCCATCTCGTCGTTCTCGGTGACCGGGATCTTTTGGCTGAAATCTCCTTTGCCAAAGCGCTGGGCGCAGACGGCCATCTCCCGCAGCGGCTTGACCAGCCGGTTGGTGGAGGGGTAGATGACCACGAACGAAAACAGGATGACTAGCAGCGCGGCGCCGCCGAACATCTTGAGCATATCCATGAGGAAGGTGGAGAGCTCTTTGGCCGGCGAGGCGGCAAACACATAGCCGACCACCACGCCGCCGTCTTTGACCACCGGCTGGGCCACCACGTAGTGGCTGGTCTTGTAGATCTCGCCCAGCGTGCTCATACCGCGGTAGCTGCCGTCTTTAAAGGCCTTGTCGAGCAGCTTGGACGAGATCTTGTAGGTGGTGTGGGCGCAGGGGGCGTCCTCGGTGCACACCTCGGTCACCCCGTCGGCGGTAGTCAGAAAGATGTCGCTGTCTTTGGCGCCCAAGGTAAAGCCCTGATAGCGCTCTTTGAGCAGGCTCATCACATCTTCTTTGGCGCCCAGCCAACTGTACTGGCTGCCGTCGTAGACGATGACCTTCTCGGTGATCTCGGCGGTGTGCTCGGCCATGGTATCGAGCTGGTCGAGGCTCTCGCCCTTAAAGTACTGGGCGGCCAAAAATAAAAACACGGTGCCCAGGATGGTGATGCTGGCCAGCACCACCGCCATACAGGTCAAAAAATACCGCTTCAACAGGCCGTTTTGCATCTGCTCTCTTCCCCCTCCCCCGTGCCGCGGGGCGCGCAGCGGGCTGCCCCACTGCGAAACAGGCCGCTCTGCCGGCGGCCTGTTTGCTGTATCTTCGCTGAGCCGGACGGCCCTAGTCTTTTACCTCAAACTTGTAGCCCACGCCCCAGACTGTTTTTAGCGACCACTGGGGAGATACGTCCTCCAGCTTTTCGCGCAGGCGCTTGATATGCACGTCGACGGTGCGCGAGTCGCCGTAGTACTCGAAGCCCCACACCTCGTCGAGCAGCTGGTCGCGGGTGTACACCCGATTGGGATTGGAGGCCAGGTGGTACAGCAGCTCCAGCTCTTTGGGCGGGGTGTCGACGATCTTGCCGTCGACCTTGAGCTCGTACCGGGTGAGGTTGACGATGAGCTTGTCGTAGCTGACCTCTTTGATATCGGAGACCGAAGATTTGGGGCCGGTACGGCGCAGCACCGCCTTGATGCGGGCCACGATCTCTTTGGAGTCGAAGGGCTTGACCACATAGTCGTCGGCGCCCAGCTCGAGGCCCAGCACCTTGTCGAAAGTCTCGCCCTTAGCGGTGAGCATGATGATGGGCACGTCGCTGGTCTTGCGGATCTCGCGGCAGACCTGCCAGCCGTCGAGCTCCGGCATCATCACGTCGAGGATGATGAGCGACGGCTTTTCCTCCTCGAACACCGCCAGCGCCTGTTTGCCGTCGTGGGCCAGCACGGTCTGGTAGCCCTCTTTCTCGATATACAGCCGCAACAGTTCGCAGATATTTTTGTCGTCGTCTACTACTAAGATCTTTTCCACTGTGATCCCCCTCATAAAACAGTTCTGGCCAGGCCAGACCAGGCCAGACTAAGCCAGTCCAGGCCAGTATCGTATGCCCGTGTGCAAACCGGGTGAACACCGGGCCGGATCGGCCGAAAAAGCCGCCCGCACCCGGCACGCGGGCCGCTGCGGACTATGCTATCTATTATAGCGGTGCCGCCCGGTGTCAAAAGTGAACAGATTATAAATGTTTTTGTACTTGCCTGTAAAGGATAATTTGTCTATAATAATTTATTAGCCGGCGGCCGCCGTGTGGCCGCCTCTTATCTTATTATAGTATAACCCGCTGCCCGGGTAAAGGGCTCAAGCTGTCGGCGGCGCCACAGCGGCCCTAAAAATACAGCAAATCAACCGATGACCGGCCGCTTTGGGGCGGCAGAACGGAGCGAGACGATGAAACTTGGTATTGTGGGCCTGCCCAACGTAGGCAAAAGCACCCTATTTAACGCTATTACCAACGCCGGGGCCGAGTCGGCCAACTACCCCTTTTGCACCATCGAGCCCAACGTGGGCATGGTGGCCGTGCCCGACAAGCGGCTGGACCGGCTGGTAGAGATGTACCACCCGCAGAAGGTCACCCCCGCCACCATTGAGTTCGTGGACATTGCCGGCCTGGTGAAAGGCGCCTCGAAAGGTGAGGGACTGGGCAACAAGTTCCTCTCGCACATCCGCGAGGTGGATGCCATTTTGCACGTGGTGCGCTGTTTTGAGAGCACCGAGATCATCCACGTGGACGGTGAGATAGGCCCTCAGCGGGACGTGGAGACCATCAACCTGGAGCTGATCTTTTCGGATATCGACATCGTCGACCGCCGGCTGCAGAAAGCGCAGAAGCTGGCTAAGGGAGACAAGTCGATGGCCGCCGAAGTGGCCATGCTCACCCGCCTGAAGGCCCACCTGGAAGAGGGAAAGCGCGCCGCCGGCTTTGACGGCGACGAGGAGGAGCTGGCCATCATCCAATCGATGGGCCTGCTCAGCGCCAAAAAGGTCATCTATGTGGCCAACATGAGCGAGGACGACTTTATAAACAACATCGAGCAGAACCTCTACTACCAGCAGCTGCAGCAGCTGGCCGCCGCCGAAAATGCCCTGACGCTGCCCATCTGCGCCAAGATAGAAGAGGATATCTCGGACATGAGCGCCGAGGACAAAGAGATGTTTTTGGGCGAGCTGGGGCTCACCGAGTCGGGACTCGACCGGCTCATACGCGCCAGCTACAGCCTGCTGGGGCTGATCTCGTACCTGACTGCCGGCGAGCCGGAGGTGCGGGCCTGGACCATTAAAAAAGGCACCAAGGCGCCCCAGGCGGCCGGCAAGATCCACTCTGACTTTGAGCGCGGGTTCATCCGCGCCGAGGTGGTGGCCTATGACGATCTGATGGCCCAGGGCTCGATGGCCGCCTGCAGAGAAAAGGGACTGGTGCGCTCGGAGGGCAAAGAGTACGTGATGCAGGACGGCGACGTGGTGCTGTTTCGCTTTAACGTGTAGGGCAGGGCTGCAAAAAGGGCCTGCTTTTTCAGAAAGACCGATAAAAGCCCGCGGGAGCTTGTGCGCTCCCGCGGGCTTTTTTAATGTATACGAATGTCTACTGCCGGTGGCGGCTGTACTTGCGCCACAGGACCGTCATTGCTCCGCCGGTGGACAGGAGCAGCGCGCCCCAGAGCAGCTGTGCGGTATCGCCGGTATCGGCAGTGCCGACAGGTACATCTACCGGGAAGCGTATGGCCGCCTCGGCGGTGGGGGCGACTTTGCTGGGCGTGCCGTTGGGGTCCTCGCCGGTGGCCTCGGCCCGGTTGACGATCTGCGGCGGGCGCTCCTCTTTGACGGCGATGGAGGCGCGGTAGGTGAGCACATAGGTCTCGCCGCCGGCCAGCGCAGCTATCGGCACCATGATGGTGCGGCTATCGGGATCGTAGACCGAGTCTGCCAGCGGTACCGGCACCTGGTCGGGCCCGGTGAGCGTGAGGCTGTGCGTATCCAGCACCAGCTCTGCTGGCAGATAGTCGAAGATGAGCACATTTTTCCACAGAGTGCCCGGTTTGGGGTTGGACAGCTCGACGCGGTACTCCAGCAGGTCCTCCAGATGCGTGTCGCCGCCGGGATGGTCGAGATTTTCTACCTGCTTGTCCAGCTGTGGGTCGGCATCGCCGGGCAGCACGCCGCTATCGGGTTGGTCTTTGGGCGAGGGATAGACCGGATCTTCGGTCGCCGTGCCGGCGGTGGAGGGGGTGCCGTCGGGCTGCAGCGGGATGCCGTCGCCGTCTGCGTAGGGGGGATACGGGTCGCCGGGCTGCAAGTCGGTGGGGATGAGCATGTCGTCGCCACCGCCGCCATTACCGCCACTCGAGTTACCGCCAGAGCCGCCACTGCCACCAGAACCATCGCCGCCAGAGCCACCAGAGCCGTCGGAGCTGCCGCCCTGACCGGAACCGCCACTGCCGCCGTCGCTGGGCTGGCCGCCGGCCTGGGCGGTATTGCCGATGTCGGTACCGATTGCCTCGGGCTCGGCAATGACGTCAAAGGTGAACACATACTTTTCACCGCCGTAAACATCGCCCACATAGACGCTGATGATGCGGGTATCTGGGTGATAGGCGCTGGCAGGGACCGGCACCAGGCTACCGTTGGGCAGCTGCAGCTGCATGCTGTCGGTGACCAGCTTTAGGCCGGCCGGCAGTTTGTCGCGGATGGAAACGGCTTTCCACAGCGAGCCGGCCAGGCGGTTATTGACGGTGATGGTATAGGTGATGCGGTCGCCCACCTGGGTGGCACCGTCGGGATCGGTATTATTTTTCGCCGCCTTTTCCACCTTGCCGTCGGGGTTTTTGGGCGTTACCTGGGTGCCACCTTCCGGCACCGCCACCGAGCCGCCCGATTGACCGCCGCCTGATTGGCCACCGCCTGATTGGCCGCCGCCCGGCGCACCGTCGCCGGGCTCTACCGGGCCGGCTGGACCGTCGGGGTCGGTGGCAGCTTGGCTGCCGCCGCTGGGGTCTTTACCGGTGGCCTGGGCGGTGTTGGTGATATCGGCATTTTCGGGGTGGGCGGGATCGACCGCCTGGGCGCCGACGACAGCCCGGAACTGCAGCGTGTAGGCCTGCCCGCCGGTCACCTGGCCGATATAGTGGATAATGGCGTGCTTTTCACGGTCGTAGGTGCTGTCGGGCAGCGGCTTCTCTACCCCGTCGGGCCCGGTGAGCCGGATGCTGCCGGGGCAGAAGGTGAGACCCGGCGGCAGCACATCGCGGATCTCCACATCGCTCCAGGTGGAGTGCGGCTGCCGGTTCTCCACCGTGATGGTGTACACCAGCTCGTCGTCTACCACCGTCTTGTCGCTGTGGGCGCTATTTTGCACCTGTTTATCTACCGTGGGGTCGGCCCGCCACACCGGGTATACCGTGAGATCGCTGTCGCCCATCACGTCGTTTTGGCCGACGTTTACTGTATTGCCGGCCGGGTCGGTCGTCCAGCCCAAAAACGTCTGCCCCTCCTGGCTGGGGGTGTATGCAGACAGCGCCTCGAGCACGTTGGCACCGTACTGGGTGTCGATATCTGCGCGAGCGCCGCCGGGCAGGTCGCGGACATGCAGCTGGTGGGCGTTGGCCTGCCAGATAGCATAGACCGGCACCGTGTAGTCGTCGCCGGCCCAATCGGTATCTACCGCGGTGGCGGCAGTCACCTTTTGGGCGCTGCCTTCGCCAAAGCCGCCGCGCAGCAGCGAGAAGCCCTGAAAGGTGTAGCCGGTGCGGGTGGGGTCGGCGGGCAGCTGCGCCAGCTGATCGCCCTGCTTGTAGTACAGCGCCTTCTGGCCCGCCGGCACCGCCCCCTGCGGCAGTGAGAGCTGGGTGGCGTCTTGCTGGTCGTAATTGCGGTAATACTGCGGGGTGACCGCCGGCAGCACGGTCAGGGTCTTACCGGATTCGAGGTATCCATTGGCACTGCCCACCGCGCTGGCGCTCAGGTACCAGCGGTAGGTAAAGTGGTACTGCCCGATATCCTGCGGCTGGGCCGCCCGCCGGCCGGTAAACAGCGCCAGCAGGCTGTCGTCTACCGGCAGCTGCTGTGAAGATCCGTCGTCCTGTTTTTTTTGCACGGTGATGAGCACCGTGCCGCCGGGCTGGGTGCCCAGATCTACCCGCGCAAAATCCTGCGGGGTGGCTTGGGCAAAGCTCTCGAGCTCCTGCTTTTGCACGTTTTGCCCCATGTTGTTGCCGGCGGCAAAAAACACGCCGGCGCGGTGGTCGTAGGTCACGTGCTTCCAGCTGAGGTTGGCCAGATCGCTGCCGGCGGTCACCGTCTCGCCGCTGGGAACGGCGTAGATGGTGGCGTTGGTGCCGGTAGTGACGGCGCTGCTGCTATCCTGCGCCATAGTGATGGCCGAGGTGGGCACCAGCCGCAGCCGCCGCTGGCCCACTGTGCCCTGACGCTCGGCGTACACGGTGACCATGCCCACGCCCGGGGCCAAACTGGCTACCGCGTAATCGTCGTACGGCTTTTTGGGGTCGGCCGGGTTGAGCGCCACGATATCGGCGTTCTCCATCCCCGAGGCGCCGCATTTGGTCCCGTCGCTGGCCCAGGAGATATCGTAGGAGCCGTCGGTCGTGCCGGCCAAGGTGTTGTTGGTGAGCGGGAATAAAAAGCGCAGGCTGCGCACCGTATCGTAATCTGTTTGGTCGACAGCGGCGAGATCGTCGCCGCTGAGGTTGGAGGGATACAGCATGGCGGTACAGACCGAGGCCTTGGAATAGGCGTCGGCCGTTTTTTTATCCTGCCCCACATAGCTCTGGTTGTCGGCAAACACCTTGAGCTGGGGGTAGGCGCCGTCGGTGAGCACCCAGGCGCTGTCGGCGGGAGAGCACCCATCGGGCAGCGTCTCCATCAGCTGCCGGGTGAGCAGACCGGTGGCGCCGCCGGTGCCGGCCGCCTCTTTCATGGCGGTGGTCTGCTTGTCGTAATAGCTGTTTTGCAGCGTGAGGCTACCGCCGGTCTGGCCGCCCACAAAGCCGCCCATATTGGGGGTGGAGAGGTCGGTGCCCAGCGCCCCTACTTCGCCGGCGGCATAACAGTTGCGGATGACGGTGGTGGCGCGCGGTTCCTGACAGCCCAAAAAGCCGCCCTGGTAGTTGCCGTTTTGCTGCATGCCCACCATAGCCGTACTGTAGCAGTTTTCGAACAGATAGTGCGTGTCCATCTTCTCGCAGATACCGGCGCCGGCGACAAAGCCGCCCAGATTGGTGAGCCCCTCTACCGAGCCGGCGGCGTAACAGTTTATAAACTTGCTCACCCCGTCGCCGCCGGGGGTGTACACGCTGTCTTCCACATGGCCCACAAAGGCGCCGGTGTTATTGTTGGCGTAGGCGCGCACATTGGTAAAGCAGTTTTCAAATATGTAGTTGCCGGCACAGGAGGTAAAGGCCCCCGAATGGGCCGCTGTGCGCATGGTGCCGTCGATGGCATAACAGTTTTTGACATAGCCGCTGATAGGCCCAAAGATATTGCCCGAGCACGCGCCGCCTTTCACATAGACATTTTTGGTGTGGCAGCGGTCGGCGTACACCCGCCCAAAGCTGCCGCTGCTGCGGTAGAAGGCGCTGCTGAGCAGGCCGCCGCCGTGGTTGGGCACATCAATAAAACCGTGCTCGAGAGCCACATCTTCCATGGAGATAAAGGTATTGCTATAGGTGCTGCCAAACAGACCGCTGTTCATGACGGCCGAGGAGACGGTCAGGTTTTTGACGATGAGCGGTTGGCTGAAGTCGGCGACCAGGCTGCCGCCATTTAGATTGTAGATGGTGTGCCCGCCGCCGTCGATAAACATCTTTTTGCTGAAATTGACCGCCGACCAGGCAACACCGCCGGCCCCGCCCATATCGAGATCGCACATCAGCTTGACCGGCAGAGCATTGAGCATAGCATAGCGCAACTGTTCGGGCGAATACACGCCGTAGTAGGCCACCTCTTCGGTGACCAGCGCGGGCATGTCCAGCGAATGGCTGCCCGACATCTGCCCTATCTGGTAATACGGCACCTGCTGCGCCGGCAGCGGCAGCGGTTTGGCCATGGGATCGGCGGCCAGGTCGCCGTCGCGATCGGCGGCCACGTTGCTGCCGCTCCACTTGGGTACGGTGCCGTCGGTGGCGGTCCAGCCGTTTTGACCGTAGCTCTTCCACGCATCTTCGTCCTGTTTCCAGCCGTCAGCCCACGCGGCAGAGACGCCTGCCGTAAGTTGGGGCGCAAAAGAAAAGAGCCCCACCACCAGCGCGCAGGTCAACAGCAGTGCCAGCGCCCGCTCGCCCCTCGTTCTTTTCACATCGATACACTCCCACAAATATCTTTTCTGCAAAAAACACAGTGCATTACGCAGTCACATCTTTTGAAAAGGTGATCTTCATTATAGTAGTATCTTTAACAATTTTCAAGGACATTTACAAAACAGCACCGGTACTACCCCAAATAAACTATATTATTTTCACAAATAAGGCACACCTTTTTAGCCGGTTGCAGACCGGTCGCCGATCGCCGTGTGCTTGGGCTATGCGCCTGTACAGACGGTCCCAAGTTGGTCAATACGCCAAAAATGTTTGGCGGCAGTTGACTTTTCGGCGGCAGCTGTCTATAGTGATAGTGATAACCGGCAGATAGCCGGTCTTCGGTGGCGGGAGGCAGTCGTACAGTTTTGTGCGCGCCTGTCGTATTTTTATGTGCATTTACGGGTGGCGGGCGCACAGAGCGGTGCGTCGGCCGCCTTTTTTGATGCCGGCAAACAGCTTTTTACGGGGCGGACACGCCTGATACCTATCTCCTGCGGCGCATACCGCAGTCGACAACCGATCCGGAAAGGATGAAGATTTTGACGAGAAACCTGACAAAAGGCGAGCCGGGCAAGATCATCTTGCTGTTTGCTCTGCCCATGCTCTTTGGCAACATCTTTCAGCAGATGTACAACATGGTCGACTCGGTGGTGGTGGGCAACTTTGTGGGGGCCGACGCATTGGCGGCAGTGGGCAGCTCTTATACTATTACTTTTGGCGTGACTGCACTGGCGTTTGGTCTGGGAAACGGCGCCTCGATCTTGATCGGGCAGTATTTTGGCGCCGGCAGATCGAGGGAGGCCCGGCACTCGATCGTCACCAGCATGACGTTTGCCATCTTGTTTTCGCTGGTGCTGTCGGTGGCGTGTATCTTTTTGTGCGCGCCGCTGCTGCGGCTGGTCAACATGCCCAAGTCGATCTTCCCCATGTCTATGTCCTACATGCGCATCTACTTTTTAGGGCTGGTGTTCACCTTTGCCTACAACATGCTCTCCTCTGTTTTTCGCGCGCTGGGCGACTCGAAGACCCCACTCATCTTTCTCATCGTGGCCTCGGTGGTGAACATCGTACTGGACCTGGTGTTCGTTATAAACTTTAAGATGGGGGTAGCCGGGGTGGCCTGGGCCACCATCATCGCCCAAGCCGTGTCGTCGGTGCTGGCGCTGGTGGCGCTGAGGCGGCGGCTGGCCGACATGCAGCAGCAGGACCCGGCGTACGCCCCGGAGAGCCACGAGACGTTTCGCCAGCAGCTGAGTTTACCGCTGCTCAAAAAGATGATCCGGCTGGCCATCCCCACCACCGCACAGGAGATCGCTATCTCGGGTGGGATGATCATTATGCAGGCCTTTGTAAACGGCTACGGGCCCCGCATCATGGCCGCCTACACGGCCGCCGCCAAGATCGAGAGCCTGGCGATGATGCCCATCATCAACATCTCCACCGCTGTCACCAGCTACGCGGCCCAGAATATGGGCGCCGGCGAGATCGAGCGGGTGAAATCCGGATACCGGGCGTCGCTGCGCATCTCTTTCGTGTTCGCGGCGGTGCTGGGCGGGGCCATCGTGCTGTTTGGGCACAGCCTGGTGGGGATCTTCGTCAGCGGTGAAGGCGCGGCCGAAGTGGCTGCCGCCGGCGCCAACTACCTGCTGTATTCGGCGTTTGCCTTTATATTTATGGCTTTGCTTTTCCCGGCCGAAGGCGTGATGAAAGGCACCGGCGACGTGAACTTCTTTATGCTGTTTGCCATTGTGGGCATCGTGGCCAAAGTGACGGCGGCCCTGACTCTGTCGCCGGCGATGGGCTACACCGGACTGTGGCTGGCAGTGGTCATTGGCTGGGGCTGCGAGGCGGTGTGTACCACGCTGCGCTACCTCTCGGGCAAGTGGAAGACCAAAGGTATCATCCAGCACCCGGTGGCGGCCGCGGAGACGGCGGCCGAGCAGTAAAAGCCGTGCTGTACAAAATTTGTTTTCATTTATTAAACACTTTGTACACCACCCGGCAGGCAGTGGGGGCTATACTAGAGGTGGATAAGGGACATGCAAACACCTCACATCCATTCTCCTCTTCTTTTATGAATATCTCCGCACACAAGATATTCACTTCCTCTTAAACCTTCCCTTTGGGAAAGCGCCGCGGGGCGGGACCAGTTGGTCCTGCCCCGCGGCGCTTTTTATCTCGGAGCTCCGGCCGGACGCCTTAAAAGCGGCGGCTGGGCTTTATTCATGGATAGCTGGGCGGCGGCCCGGATCGGGGCGGGCGTACAGGTAGTACCGCCCCTGCTTGCCCACCCGCTGCAGCGCCCCCACCTTGTAGAGCAGCGCCAGCGCGCGCTGGGCGGTGTGCAGGTGCAGGTGGGCAAAGCTACTGTAGTCGGCGGTGGTAAAGGGCTGCGGCATGCTCTTTGGCAGCAGCGCGGCCCAGTCGTCGATGCCGGTAAAGAGCCTCTGGTCCAAAATATCGAGCGGGCGGCACTCGTAGCGGGTGGCGCGCCGCTTTTTGCCGCGGCCATAGCCGTTTTGCTGGCGGTACTCCTCCAGCTCTAAAAACACCAGGCACACCTGCAAATTGGGGTGGCCCAGCAGATCGGCCAGGCGGTACAGCTCGTAAAAGGCGTGCTCGGGCCGGCCCTTTTTGGGCGAGCGGCGGCGGGAGAGCAGCTCGCCGGTGTCGGGATCGAGCCAGCAGACCCACTTGACCTGGGCGATGGGGTACACCACGGTGACCCGCGCCGCCTCTAAAAACACCTGCAGCTTGTCGTGCAGGCGGGAGAGACTGCGGGTCTGGATCTCGATGATGCCCTGCGGGCCCACGATGTCGGCCACGTAGCGGCCGATGGCGGTCTCCTGATTATCGGCGTAGGGCTCGAAATAATTTTTCAGGGCGGCGTGGAGCGTTTTCTCGGACAGCGTGCCGATGCCGCCGGCGCCCGGGGACCGCTGCGCGGCGAGGTGGCAGGCGCGCAAAAAGTCCTGCCGGCGCACCGCCTGCAGGTCGTATATCTGGTTATAGATGTTGCTGTTTACCTCTGCTGTATCTGCCATAGACCTGTCCTGTCAGCTGTTTTTGGTGATGGGGGCCCAGGTGGCGCCGCACAGCTGCGGCAGCTCTGCGGGCGAGACCTCTACCTGGTAGCCGATCTTGCCGGCGCTGAAGATGACCGTATCCCAGTGCTGGCAGCTGTCGTCCACCACGGTGCGGTACTGCTTTTTCATGCCGATGGGGCTGCAGCCGCCGCGCACGTAGCCGGTGACCTTATTTATATCTTTGACCGGGATCATCTCGACTGATTTTTCGCCTGCCGCCCGGGCGGCGGCTTTTAGATCGAGCTCTTTTTCTACCGGGATGACGAACACGCAGTAGGCGCCGCTGTGGCCCCTGGTGACCAGGGTCTTAAACACCTGGCCCGGGTCTTGCCCCAGCATTTGGGCCACCTGGAGGCCGTCTACCGCCGCGCCCCCGTGGGGGTAGGTGTGGGCCTGGTAGGGCACCTTTTTCTGCTCGAGTATACGCATCACGTTGGTCTTTTGCTCTTTTGTTTTGGACACTTGGCGAAGGCTCCTTCCCACCCGGCGGGGACAGCGGGGGCCGGACCGGCGCGCGGCGCCTTGGACCCGGCTGATGCGCCGGTCTTCTGCCCCCCATTATACCACAGGGGCGGGCGCAAAAAAAGGAGGGGCAGCGCGGTGCTGCCCCTCCCCTTTTGGGACGGATCGAGCCGGGTCTGGCTCAGCTGGACTTCACCGGCTCGGGCCAGCTCGAGCTGGTATGGGCCGGTCTGGTACGAGCCGGGCTGTTTATTTGATGGCCGGTACGTCGACCTGAAAATAGCTCTGCGGGTAGCCGCACAGCGGGCACTTTTCGGGTGCTGTTTTGCCGGTGTACACGTAGCCGCAGTTTTGGCAGATCCAGCTCTCGATCTGATCTTTTTTGAAGACCTGGCCGTCGTCGAGACACTTTTTCATTTTGTTGTAACGGTTCTCGTGGCTCTTTTCGACGGTGGCGGTGAGGGAAAAGCGCTGGGCGATCTCGGTAAAGCCCTCCTCGCGGGCGGTCTTTTCAAATTCCTTGTACATCTCGTCCCACTCGAAATGCTCTTTTTCGGCGGCGTCCATCAGGTTGTCGGCGGTGCCGGGCAGCTCGCCCCCCTTGAGATATTCCAGCCACTTCTCGCCGTGGGCGCGCTCGTTCTTGGCCGTCTCCTCGAACAGCTTGGCGTACTGCTCGTACCCCTGCGCCTTGGCCTGTTTGGCGTAGAGCAGGTATTTGAGATAGGCCTGGGCCTCACCGGCGAAGGCGGCGAGCAGGTTGTCGTGTGTCTGGCTGTTTTGCAGATCCATAGGTAGTCCTCCCATCAAGTGACGCCCGCCGGCGGCGGGCTTTTTCTCTAGTTAGAGAATGGGCCGCAGGCGCTGGGAATATACAGCCGATCGTGCTACAATAGAGCGTACAGTCAAAACAAGCTTACGGAGGGAAAAGCTATGCAGAAGATCGGTATTATCGGCGCCATGGATATGGAGGTGGCGCTGATCAAAGACGCGCTGGAAGGCGTACAGCAGACCGAGGTGGCCCAGAGCACCTACTACATTGGCCGGCTGGGCGGACACCAGGTGGTGCTCACCTGCTGCGGTATCGGCAAAGTGAACGCCGCCATCAGCGCCCAGGTGCTGTGCTCGGTATACGGGGTGGACTGCATCATCAACACCGGGATCGCCGGGAACCTGGCTGCAGACCTGAAACTGGGCGACGTGGTGCTGGCCCAAAAGGTGCTGTACCACGACTTTGACCCCGATATTTTTGCCCAGTGCCCACCGCACCAGAAAGTGCTGCTGCCCGACAGCGGGCTGTGTGACCGCATTGCCGCCGGGTTGACGGCACTGGGGGCCAATTTTCGCCGCGGGGTGGTGGCCACCGGCGACGAATTTGTGCAGAGCAGCCAGCGCAAAGCAGATATCATAGCCCGTACCGGCGCCGACTGCGCCGAGATGGAGGGGGCGGCCATCGGCCATGTGGCGGCCCGCAACGGGGTGCCGTTTGCAGTGGTGCGCTGCCTTTCGGACGACGCCGACGACGCGGCGGAGAGTACCTATGAAAATTTTGCCGCCCACACCGCCCAGCTGGGCGCCCGGCTGCTGATCGATGTGATACGCGGGCTTTGAGGCCTGTACGCCGCCAAACTGCTCTTATCGCCCCGCCTTGTTCTTTTTGGGCAAGCGCGGGGCGATTTTTTGCGGCCTTTTTGTGCGCCTTTTTTGGGCGGTGCACAGGGGCGTTTTTTTGACGCCTATCTTCGTGCAGACTGACTAGGTTTTTGGCTTTTATTTTAGGCACTGCAGCAGTATACTGAAATGTGCCAACAAGTGAAAGAAGGGACCTGTATGGAGGATCACAGACAGCCGGCAGAGGGCCGGGTGGGACATGAGGGGACAGCGGTAAAGACGGTGCGGCGCCGGATGAGCAGTTACCGCTACTGGCTGGTGCTGGAGGGCATTGGCGTGGGCGCGGCGGCCGGGCTGGTGGCGGTGCTGTTTCGGCTGGCACTGGGCAGCGCCGACACCTTTCGCACCGCGGCTATCGCCTGGGCGGCTAAACGCGCCTGGTCGATGGCGCTGTGGATAGGCGTTTTGGTGGCTGCCGCCGCGGCAGTGACGCTGTTTTTGCGCTGGGAGCCGCTGATATCGGGCAGCGGCATCCCCCAGGTAGAGGGGGAGATGCTGGGCCAGGTGCACCAGACCTGGTGGCGGGTGCTGCTGGCCAAATTTGGCGGCGGGGTGGTGGCTATCGCCTCGGGCCTGGCGCTGGGCCGTGAGGGGCCCTCGATCCAGCTGGGGGCCATGGCCGGCAAAGGGGTGTCGCGGCTGTGCGGCCGGGTGCGCACCGAGGAAAAGCTACTGATGACCTGCGGCGCCAGCGCCGGGCTCTCGGCCGCTTTTGGCGCCCCGTTTGCCGGGGTGCTGTTTGCGCTGGAAGAGGTGCACAAGAACTTTTCGCTGGACGTGCTATTGCCGGCTATGGCCTCCTCGATCACCGCCGACTTCATCTCGTCGAACATTTTTGGCCTAAAACCGGTGTTTGACCTGTCGGTGGGAGAGATGATGCCGCTGCGCCACTACTGGCTGCTGATCGCGCTGGGGCTGGTGATCGGGCTGCTGGGGGTGCTCTACAACCGGTGCGTGGGGCTGGCACAGGACCTGTACGCCCGCATACCCAGCCGCTTTTTGCGCACGCTGATACCGTTTTTGCTGGCCGGGGCGCTGGCCTTTACGCTGCCCCAGTTACTGGGCAGCGGCCACGGGCTGGTGGAGGAGATGAGCAGCTTTGCGCTGCCGGCGGTGCTGGCCCTATTTGCGGGGAAATTTTTATTTTCGATGGCCAGCTTTGGGGCCGGAGTGCCCGGCGGCATATTTTTGCCGCTGCTGGTGCTGGGCTCGTTTATCGGCAGCGGATTTTTTCTGGCGGCGGCGCCGCTGGTGGGGCTGCCGAAGACGTTGCTGCTCAATTTTGTGGTGCTGGGCATGGCCGGTTACTTCTCGGCCATCGTGCGGGCGCCGGTGACGGGGATCGTGCTCATCTGCGAGATGACCGGCAGCTTTACCCACCTGCTGAGCCTGTCACTGGTGTCGCTGGTGGCCTACGCAGTGGCCGACTCGCTGCACTGCAAGCCGGTATACGACCAGCTTTTGGAGCGGTTGCTGGCGGGGCTGCCGGCAGGGCAGAAACCGCAACCGGCCAGTGAGGAGAAGGTGCTGGTGGACGCGCCGGTGTGCCTGGGTGCCCGGGCCTGCGGCAAGACCATCAGCCAGATCGACTGGCCCGACGGCTGCCTGGTGGTATCCATCGTGCGGCACGAGCAGGAACTGATCCCCCGCGGCGACACGGCGGTACAGGCCGGCGACCAGCTGACGGTGCTCTGTGGCGACAGCGAGGTGGCCCAGGTGCGCCGGGCCATGGAGCACTGGTGCGAGACCGCGCTGCGGCGCCGAAAGTAGAAAACTGGACGGGTGCGAGCGGATCGATTTTACCTGCAAAAGAGCGCCGGCGAGAGCCGGTGCTCTTTTTTAGGGAGCCGGTGGAAAATATTTGTGGGCGGGGGCCGAGACGGCCATTTTTTCTATGGGGGCAGTATAGCAGAGCGGGGCCCAAAAAGAAAGGTGGCCCCAAGTGGCCAGTGGCAGAGCCGGCGCTACACCGCGGGCAGCGGCGGGCTACAGAACCGCACAGCTGCGCCAAAAACGCCCTGTTTTCAAGGGGCGGGGCGGGTCTGTGCGCCATAGGGGACAGGGCCTGTTTTGACGGCGCCGGTCGCCTGCCCCAAGCCAAAAAGGCGGCGGGCAGGGCCGCAAAAACGGCGGGCGGGCAGCTGATAAGATTGTGAACAAATTGTAAAAACAGCCATTTTTGACGCTGTTTGGCGGTAAAAAAGCTGGGCGGCACCGGGAGAGAGCCAAAAGAGGCGGCCGCCCCTTTATGCGGGGCTGGCCGCCTTTTTTGCCGGCGCCGGTGGGGCGCCGATACCAAAAACTATTTTAAGAAGAAAGTCTCGACCACGCCGGTGCCGATGGTAAACAGGCCCACGGCCAGCGTGTAGATGGCAAAGACTTTAAACTTGTCGCTCTTGATGAGCCAGGCCACCATTTTGATGGCGAAGAAGCCGGTGACCGCCGAGACCACAAAGGCCACGATGACCGGCAGCAGCTCTATCTGCAGGCCGGCGCTCACCGCGTCTTTGACCTCGACCAGGCCGCCGCCCAAAATGGCGGGGATACCCAGGATGAAGGAGAACTCGACGGCGAATTTTTTGGTCATGCCGCACATCATGCTGGCGGCCAGTGTGGAGCCGGAGCGGGAGACGCCGGGCAGGATGGCCACACATTGGGCCACGCCCACGGTGACGGCGTTGCCGGCGGTCATCTGCTTGGGACCCTTTTTGCCGCGGGGGCACTTTTCGGACAGGTACAGCACCAGGCTGGTGAGCAAAAAGCAGGCGCCCAGGAAGAAGAGGTTACCCTGGGAGACCAGCGCGTCGTACTTGTCTTTAAAGGGGTAGACCAGCAACAGCGGAATGAGGGCGATGAACAGCATGAGGATCATGCGGCGGTAGCCGCTCATGGTGCTCCACTTAAAGCGGCCGGTGAACAGGTCGCGCAGCAGCAAAAAGAACTCGACGATGAGCTTGCTGATGGTGCCCCAGAAGGCGATGAACACCGCCACCAGCGTGCCCAGATGCATGACGGCGGTGAGAAAGGTGGCGTTTTCGGCGCTGACTCCGGTAAAGTGCTGGACCAGCGCCAGGTGACCCGAGCTGGACACCGGCAAAAATTCGGTGAGGCCCTGTACGATGGCCTGCAAGATAGCACTGAAGATAGACAAATGCGTTTCCTCCTACCCGTGTGTTTCGGCCCCTGGCCGACAGTAGTTCCAGTTTACCACGAACTGGATGGGAATACCACCAAAAACCATTACAATTTTCTTACGATGTGCCCAGTTTTGGCACCCATATAAAAGAGAGGGCCGCCCCGCGGGGGAGCGGCCCTCTCTATATATACGCGGCCGGCGGCCGCTTATGCCCGGTAGCTGGGGTAGTCGGGGAAGATGGGGATAAACTGCTTTTTGAGCACGTCGATCATGCCGATATCGGAGAATTTGACCAGCGGGATGACCGGCAGGGCCAGCGTGACGATGCGCAGCAGCGGATTTTTGAGGTCGAGCCCCAGGGTGCGCAGCGCCTTTTTCATGGCCACCGAGTCGGCGGCCACCTCGGCCCAGGGTTTTATGGACATGAGACCGCCCACCTGCAGCGGCAGGCTGCACAGCACCTGGCCGTTTTCGGCACAGCAGTAGCCGCCGCCCATCTCGACGAGCTGCCGGTAGATGGCGTAGCCGTCGGCCGGGTCGCTGAAGACGATGGTGAGGTTGTGGCTGTCGTGGCTGACGGTGGCGCCGTAAGCGCCTTTTTTGAGACCGAAGCCGCGCACCACACCAAAGGTGTGATTTCCCAGGCCGTGGCGGTTTTGGATCAGGGCGTAGTGCAGGTCGCTTTGGCCGGAGATGTCGATCAGGCCGTTTTTGACCGGCAGCTCTACGCGCTCGGCGCGGGAGAGCGAGCCCTGCATGTCGCTGTAGGTGAGCACGTTCACGGCCACCGTGTCGCCGCAGCCGGCGGGGGCCCGCATCAAAAAGTCGTCGGCGGTGAGCTCTGGCACCCGGACCGAGTTTTTGTGCTCGAGGGGGAAATCTTTTTGCTGGATGTCGACGGTGAGCTGGCCGTCTTTGGCCACCAGTTTGCCGCCGAAGAACACCTCTTTGACGTTGAGTGTCTCGAGACTGTCGACCAGCAGCATATCGGCCACGCAACCGGGGGCCACGGCACCCAGGTTCTCGAGGTGTGCCTCTTTGGCCACGTTGATGGTGGCCGCGCGCACCGCATCGATGGGGCGCATGCCCAGGCTGATAGCGTGGCGGGCCACGTCGTCGATATGGCCCACGTAGAGGATGTCGTCGGCCTCGCGGTCGTCGGTGCACAGGCAGAGCTGGTCGAAGTAGGTGAAGTCTTTGACCCCCTCCCACACCGCCTCGACGTTGTAGGAGATGGAGCTGTCGCGGGCATCGACATAGATGCCGGCGCGCATCTTGTCTCTGGCCTCGGCGCTGGTGGTGGACTCGTGGCAGGTGGTGGGGCCGCCGATGCGGTAGGCCGACACCATGCGCCCGGTCTGGCCGGGCAGGTGGCCCTGCAGGTAGAGGCCGTTTTTCTCGGCCACCTCGATGATCTCCATCATGCGGTCGTCGCCCTCGACGACGCCGACAAAGTCCATCACCTCGGCCAGACCGTGGACGTTCTCGAGCTTGGCCAGGCGGTCGATGGTGGCGGCGTCGAAGGTGGCGCCGGCGTTCTCGAGCCCCGGTACCGCCGGCACGCAGGAGGGGATGTTTACGAGCTGGCGCATGGGCACGTCTAAAGCGGCGTCGTGCATGTAGCGCACCGCCTCTTCGCCCAGCACATTGCCTATTTCGTGGGGGTCGGTGACGGCGGTGGTGGTGCCGTGGATGAGCACCGCGGCGGCGAAGTTGCGCGGGGTGAGCATAGACGACTCGATATGGACGTGGGCGTCGATAAAGCCGGGGATGATGGTCTTACCCTGACCGTCGTACACCTCTTTGGCCAGGTGCAGATCGGCGGCGGGGCTGCCGGCCTCGACATGGGCCACAAAGCCCTGGTGCACGAACACGGTGGCGGGATACACCTCGCCGGTGAACACGTTTAGGTACTGTACGTTTTTGATGGCCAGGTCGCACGGGACCCTGCCCAGCGCCGCTGCCAGCAGCGCCCGCTTGTCTTTGGGCTGGTATTTCATCTAGATCTCTCCCTCTCTTATAGAGATAAAGGGCCGGTACCGGCGCCCCTGCCGCGCTGTGCCGGCGATGTGTACACACACAGATACCGGCGCGGCTAGCCGAGGATGAAGTAGAGGATCAGCGGGACGCACAGCACGTACATACCGGGGTGGATCTTCTTAAATTTGCCGGTGATGACGTTGATGAACACGTGGCCGATGATGCCGGCGGCGATACCGCTGGCGATGGAGCCGGTGAAGATGCCGAACATGATCATCACGAAGGGGCCGAACGCCTCGGTAAAATCACTGAAGTCGATCTTGCCGAAGTCGCTGATCATCAAAAAGCCCACGAAGATGAGCGCCGGGCCGGTGGCGGCGTCGGGGATCATTAAAAACAGGGGCGAGATGAAGATGGTGATGATGAACAGGATGGCGGTGGTGACGGCAGTGAGGCCGGTGCGGCCGCCTTCCTCCACGCCGGAGGAGGACTCGACGAAGGTGGTGATGGTGGTGCAGCCGGTGAGAGCGCCGGCGCAGGTGCCGATGGCATCTACCAAAAAGGGCTTTTGGATGCCGGGCAGGTCGCCGTTTTCATCGAGCATATTCGCCTTGCTGGCCACGCCCAGCACGGTGCCGAGGGTGGAGAAGAAGTCGCCGAAGAAGGCCACAAAGATGAGGATGAGGAACTGGGGAGAGAGGATGTTTTTAAAGTCGAAGTAGCAGAGGATGTTGCCCACCTGCGAGGCGTCGGGGACCTTTAAAAAGCTGGTGGGCAGCTGGGTGACGCCGAAGGGGATGCCGATGATGGTGGTGGCGATGATGCCGTAGAGCAGCGCGCCTTTTACCTTGAAGGCGGTGAGGGCGGCGATGATGAGCAGGCCGATGATGGCCACGAACACCGAGGGCTTGGTGAAGTCGCCCATGCCGATGCCGTCGGCAAAGCTGCCGATACCGGTATTTTTAAAGCCCAGGTAGGCGATGAAAAAGCCGATGGCCGAGCCGATGGCGATCTTGATGTTTTTGGGCATCATGCGGACGATGAGATCGCGGATGCCGAAGATGGACAGAGCCAGGAAGATGAGACCCGACACCAGGATGATGGCCATGATCTGGCCAAAAGAAATACTACCGGATTGCAGCAGGGCGCCCAGCATAAAGTTGGTGCCCATTCCGGTAGATAGTGCAAAAGGCATATTCGCATAGAGACCCATAAGCAGGGTGATGAGGCCGCTGACCACCGCGCAGGTGACGAGGATCGCCTCTTTGGATATACTGACCCCGTTGATATCGACGATGGAGCTGGCATCGCCGAAGCCGACGATGGCGCTGGGCTGCACCACCAGCACATAGGCCATGGTCATAAAGGTGGTGAGGCCGGCCATCAGCTCGGTCTTGACGGTGGTCCCCCGCTGTTTGAGGCCAAAGAATTTGGACAGTTGTCCCATAGTTTCCTCCTCTTGGTACAAGTTATAGATGTGGGTAGCGAACTGTTGTCGGCAGTCACTAAATGACATTCTGGTAACTCATACGCACCGGCGGCGGACGGCAAAAAGCGGGGACCTGCCCCGACTTTTTGCACACTGTGCAGGGGCCCGCCGCCGACGGTGAGAAGTCTGCCATAGTACTTCATTTACGGTGAAGTGTAGAAACTATCTCCCATATCGAGATATTATATAGCAACTATCGACACCTAGATTATAAACGAACTGTGAACATGAGCACAAGCCCTGCGCCAGCTGAACTTTAGGGCGAAAAGGGACTATATTTTAGTAGAACACGACAAAAATTTTGAAAATATTTGTAGAATTGGGGGAACAGATCTCGGTGTGGCTGGGTGAGAACAACCATTTTTTAGCTGCGGCTCGGCTGGCGGCAGGCAACAAAAAAGCCGGCCGCAAGGGCCGGCTGGGGCCGGGGCCGGGCGAGAGTACCGCCTTAGGCGCCGCCCAACTGCACCAGCAGGTTGACGGCCAGGGCCAGCGCCAGCGGCACGCACAGCGCCACACAGCGGCCAAAAGGCATGAAGGGACGGCGGCCCTGCTGGCGGCCCACCTCGTCCATAAACTCGTTGGCGCTTTTGTCGGGGCCGCCGGAGAGGTAGTGGTAGTTGATAAGGGTCATCACCACGAACACCGCCATGAGCCCCAACAGGTAATAGGTGGTGTCGAACAGGAACCACAGCGCGATGCTCTGACCGGCGAAGATCACGGCGATGTACGCGATATACCAAAATGCCGCCTGCCGGTTCTGTTCCTTTTTGTCCATAGAGGTCTCCCCTTTCTGTGGGGCATAACCGCCCCTCTTTATTGCCAGTATAGCACAATATCTGTCTATAATCATCTGTTTTTCTGTGAACAGTGTGGATTGACGGGGATATTTTGCGGGGAGCGAGATGGGGCGGTGCAAACGGTGATCGGTGTATGGTGGATAGCAGGCGGGGATGATGGGCGCAGCAGGGGCGGTATGCGGGCGGCGAGCGGGTGCGCGCGATAGCAGGAGCAGCGGGCTGGTTGAGGGTTGAGGGCTGAGGATTTCAGATGGAGGGTGGTGGTGGGCGTGGCGCAAGGAGTGTGGAGCATGGGAGCGCGGCGCGCGGCGGAAGTTGGGGGCAGTGGCGGCAGGTAAGTGAGGGCGGGTATCGCGGCGGGACAGCGGTCCACCTGGCTGGGCGGGCGGTTGAGGCGGTGGGGACAGCGGCGGCGATGCGCGGGTGGAGAGTGGCGTGCTGCAGCGGGACTGGCGGGGGGCGCTTTGACGGCTGAAAGCCGCCGGGCCGGACGCCGCTGATCAGGCGGTACAGGATTTAGAGCCGGCCCCGCATTTTGCGGGTATAGTACACCAGCGACAGCAGGCTGGGGACCCCCAGCCAGAGACACATCACGGCCAGCGTAACCACCTCGAAACAGGGGACGGCCACCAGGCCGGCGATATAGAGCACCACCGCCGCCGGGGAGATGATACCGAGCAGTCGGTGGGCCAGATCCCAGGTGTCGCGGTCGCGGACCGTCCAGGGCAGGCGCAGGCCGGTGTGCCTGTTAAAGGGCAGCTTGGGCGACACCGCCCCGCTAAAGAGGATGACCACCGAGAGGATGGCGGCGGCCAGCCATTTTTCGCTATTTTGGGTGAGCTTTAGCACGCCGGTGCCCAGCAGGACGGCGACGGCAGTGCACAGCAGGAGCAGCACGACATGAAACAGGGTGGTGACCCGTATCGCCCCGAGCCGGCAGTTGCCGTCGGTGGGGCTGGTGAGCAGGGCCAAATTGCGATACAGCACCGCCAGCGCCGCCAACATACAGAGCCCCACCGCCACCGCGGCGGCCACCGGGCAGCGGCGCAGGGCCATCGCCAACAGCAGCGCCAAAAAGGTGAGACACAAAATGAGGTGCCGCTTATTTTCTATTTGGCGCAGAGTGCGGTAGGCGCGCACCTGTTGGGCCAACTGTTGGTTGAGCTGCGCCAGCTGCTCGCTGAGCTCGGCGGTGGGGGCGCTTGGAGCGGTTGGGGCGGGGCTGCCCAGCAGTTGGCTGACCGGGACCTGCAGCAGCGCCGCCAGCTGTACCAGCATGTCGGCATCCGGCACCGACAGCCCTTTTTCCCATTTGGAGATGGTCTGCCGCACCACGTGCAGGCCGACGGCCAGCTGCTCCTGACTCATTCCTCTCTCGCGGCGCAGCGCTCTGATGTTGTCACCGATCACGGCGATCACGCTCCTTTCACCACGATCATAGCAGCTGGGGCGGCGGCGGGCAAGCAACGGATGTTAACAGTGGCCGACAGAGCGCGCGGGAGCGGGTGCCAGGCGGGTATCGTATCGAGACAGCGGGCTGGTCTGGGCTGGTCTGGGCTGGGCTGATTTGGGCAGGGCTGGGCTGGGGCCGGTATGCCGGGCTGGCCCCGTTGGCGGCGGGGCGACCAGCGATAGGGGCCGCGGCGACGGACTGCACTTAGCGGTACCGGGCAGCCGTTTCGTTTAGACCGATTTTATTTCGCTGACCTGGCGGCGGCATAGAAAAGAGCGCCCCGACACGGTGTATTTCGTGTCGGGGCGCTCTTTTAGAGTGTTGCGGGTGGTTTTTTGTTCGCACCGGGGCGCGGCCGGGGCGGACAGCCCGCCTTTATGGGTGGCTGGGGGAAACTACTTCCATAGGTCTTTGAGCCGCTCGAAAAACCCCTTCTGCTTCTCGTAATTTTGCTCGATAGAGAGGGACTGCTCGAACTCCTCCAGCTCTTTTTTCTGGTCTTTATTGAGCTTTTTGGGCACCTCGATAGACACCTTTACGTACTCGTCGCCTTTGCCGCGGCCGTTGAGGTAGGGGATACCTTTGCCCCGCAACCGGAAAGTGGTGCCGGGCTGAGTGCCCTCGGGCACCTCGTACTTGACTTTGCCGTGGACGGTGGGCACCGTGACTTCGCCGCCCATGACGGCGGTGTAGTAGGTGATGGGCACCTCGACCCAGACATCGAACCCGCGGCGCTCGAACAGCGGGTCGGGCCGCACCGAGACGATGACGATGACGTCGCCGCTGGGGCCGCCGTTGACGCCGGCGTCGCCGTAGCCGCGCAGGGCGATGGTCTGGTCGTCGTCGATGCCGGCGGGGATGTTGACATCCACCTTTTTGGTGGCGCTGACCCGGCCGCCGCCACCGCACTTTTTACAGGGGGTGTCGACGATCTTGCCGGTGCCGCCGCAGCGCGAGCAGGGCCGCTGGCTCTGTATGACGCCGAACGGGGTGCGCTGGTTGGTGGTCACCTGGCCGGTGCCGCCGCAGTCGGGGCAGGTCTTGGGGCTGGTGCCTTTAGCCGCACCGGTACCGCCGCACTCGTCACAGGTCTCGAGCTTTTCGATGGTGATGGTCTTTTTACAGCCCTTGGCCGCCTCGAAAAAGTCGAGCACGATGTTTACGTGGTTGTCGGCCCCGCGGCGCGGTGCGTTGGGGTTTTGCCGGCGGCCACCGCTGCGGCCGCCAAAACCGCCGCCGAAAAAGGTCTCGAAAATATCGCCCAGGTCGTCAAAGCCGCCAAAGCCCGCGCCGCCGTATGCGCCGCCACCGCCGCCGGCCCCGTAGCTGGGGTCGACACCGGCGTGACCGAACTGGTCGTAGCGCTGGCGCTTTTGCTTGTCGCTGAGCACCTCGTAGGCCTCGTTGACCTCTTTGAACTTTACCTCCGCCTCTTTGTTGCCGGGGTTTAGATCGGGGTGATATTTTTTCGCCTTTTTGCGGTAGGCCTTTTTCAGTTCGTCGTCGCTGGCGGTCTTTGCGACCCCCAGGACCTCATAGTAATCTCTTTTCTCTGCCAAAAGCTACCACCTTCTCCTCATGGTCGGCCCCGGCACAAATGGGGCCGGGCGTATGGGCCACAGGGACCCTATACCCGCCATAGGGGCGGGAGAATCATTCCCCCACCCCGCCGGCGCTGGGCGCGGACAGCGCCGCGCCATCTATGTGTTTGGCCCGCAGTCGAACAGGGCTGGGCCATTTTCGTGTGTGCTGAGTGCTGAGTGTTGTATGCTATGTGCTGTACACAGTAAACAGTGCACAGTGAGCAGTTCCCGCAAAGGCGGCTTATTTCTTGTCCTCGTCGTCTTTGACCTCGGTGTACTCGGCGTCGACGACACCGTCGTCAGCCGGGGCCGACTGGGCGCCGGCAGCTGCCGCGTCGCCGGCGGGCTGGGCGCTGGCGCCCGCCTCTTTGTACACCCGCTCGCTGACGGCAAAGAAGGCTTTCTCCAGCTCCTCGCGCTTCTGCTTCATACCCTCGATGTTGTTTGCGCTGATCTCGGCTTTGAGGGCGTCGACTTTGCTCTGCAGGTCGCTCTTCTCGCTGTCAGTCATCTTGTCGCCCAGGTCTTTGATGCTCTTCTCGGTCTGGTAGACCACCTGGTCGGCGGCGTTTTTGGTGTCGATCTCCTCGCGGCGTTTCTTGTCGGCCTCGGCGAAAGCCTCGGCGTCTTTGACCGCTTTGTCGATGTCGTCTTTGGACATGTTGGTAGAGGAGGTGATGGTGATGTTCTGCTCTTTGCCGGTGCCCAGGTCTTTGGCCGACACGTGGACGATGCCGTTGGCGTCGATGTCAAAGGTGACCTCGATCTGCGGGACACCTCTGGGGGCGGGGGCGATACCGTCGAGGATAAAGCGGCCCAGCGTCTTGTTGTCGGCGGCCATCTCGCGCTCGCCCTGCAGCACGTGGACCTCTACCGAGGTCTGGCCGTCGGCGGCGGTGGAGAACACCTGGCTCTTTTTGGTGGGGATGGTGGTGTTGCGCTCGATGATCTTGGTGGACACGCCGCCCATGGTCTCGAGGCCCAGCGACAGGGGGGTGACGTCCAGCAGCAGGATGCCCTCGACGTCGCCGCCCAGCACGCCGCCCTGGATGGCGGCGCCGATGGCCACGCACTCATCGGGGTTGATGCCCTTGAACGGGTCTTTGCCGATAAAGCCCTTGACGGCTTCCTGCACGGCGGGGATACGGGAGGAGCCGCCCACCATCAGCACTTTGTCGAGCTGCGAGGCCGAGAGGCCGGAGTCGGACAGCGCCTGACGGACCGGGCCCATGGTGGCCTCGACCAGGTCGGCGGTGAGCTCGTTGAATTTGGCCCGGGTGAGGGTGAGATCCAGGTGTTTGGGGCCGGTGGCGTCAGCGGTGATAAAGGGCAGGTTGATGTTGGCCTGGGTCATGCCCGACAGCTCGATCTTGGCTTTCTCGGCGGCCTCTTTCAGGCGCTGCATGGCCATCTTGTCGCCGGACAGGTCGATGCCGCTGTCTTTTTTGAACTCGGCTACCAGGTAGTCCATCACCCGCTGGTCGAAGTCGTCGCCGCCCAGTTTGTTGTTGCCGGCGGTAGCCAACACTTCCTGTACGCCGTCACCCATCTCGATGATGGATACATCGAAGGTGCCGCCGCCCAGGTCGTAGACCATGACTTTCTGGTCGTCCTCTTTATCTACGCCGTAAGCGAGCGCTGCGGCGGTGGGCTCGTTGATGATGCGCTTTACGTCCAGACCCGCGATGCGGCCGGCGTCTTTGGTGGCCTGACGCTGGGCGTCGGTGAAGTAGGCGGGGACGGTGATGACCGCCTCGGTGACCGAGCTGCCCAGATAGGCCTCGGCGTCACCTTTGAGCTTTTGCAGGATCATGGCCGAGATCTCTTGCGGGGTGTACTTTTTGTCGTCGATAGCGACGGTATAGGAAGAGCCCATGTGCCGCTTGATGGAGCTGATGGTCTTTTCGGGGTTGGTGATGGCCTGACGTTTGGCCACCTGACCCACCATGCGCTCGCCGGTCTTGGAGAAGGCGACCACCGAAGGGGTGGTTCTGGCGCCCTCTGCGTTGGCGATGACTACTGCCTCGCCGCCCTCCATGACGGCTACACAGGAGTTGGTGGTGCCCAAGTCGATGCCGATGATTTTTCCCATTGTTGTTTCCTCCTTATATAAAACCTGATATTTTACCAAATCGTCTGTCTATGAAAAAGGGTCTGCCGCCCGCACAGGTGTTTTTGCATGTACGGTACAGGTGGCCGTGCGGCCCTGAGATTTTGCGCTGCTATAAGTGGCAATGTGCCCCTGCTTTCCACAACGGCGATGTGACCGGAAGAAAGCAGCGCGAGGGGCGGTGCCCCGAGAGTGCTTTCTTCTGTAAGTGGCCAAGCGCCCAGTGTCTTACATCGACACCGTGACCGGAAGAAGGGGCGGTGCCGCGCACAGCGGCAGGAGGGGCTGCGCCCAGTTCCTTTTTTAGGAGCGGCGCTGTGGCCGGAAGAAAGTACGCTGCTGCGAAGCAGCGCGAGGGGCTGCGCCCCGAGAGTGCTTTCTTCTGTAAGTGGCCAGCGCCCTGTGTCTTACATCGACACTGTGACCGGAAGAAGGGGCGGTGCCGCGCACAGCGGCAGGAGGGGCTGCGCCCCGACAGCGCCTTCTTCTTGGAGTGGCAAATTTCTAATTTGCCACTTTTACCATGGCATACCGGATGACCCGGTCGCCCATGACGTAGCCCTTTTGGAACACATCCACGATGGCCCCTTCACCCAGTTCGTCGTCCTCGATGTGCATGACGGCGTTGTGCAGGTTGGGATCGAAACTGCCGCCGGCGGGGTCCACCTCGGTGACGCCCAGCTTTTCGAGCGCCGCTTTGAATTGGGTGACGACCATGGCGATGCCTTTGGTAAAGTCGTCCTCGGTCTCGCTGGCCGCCAGCGCCCGCTCCAGATTGTCGAGCACATCGATAAACTGGGTGACGGTGCCGGCCACGCCTTCGGCGTAGATGCCGTCTTTTTCTTTGGTGGAGCGCTTGCGGAAGTTATCGTACTCGGCGCTTATCCGCAGCAGGCGCTCCTGCAGCTGGCTGTTTTCCTCTTTTTGCTTATCCAGCTCCTCCTGCAGGGGATCTTTTTTCTTTTTGCGGTGTTTTTTCTCTTTGCTCTCCGCCTTTTCCTCTGATGGGATCTGGTCCTTGTCGGTACTGGGCGGGTCGCCGGCAGCGGCCGTAGCCTGCTGCACCTCGTTGTCTGCGCCGGGCTGCTGGGCCTCGGTCTCTGGCGTCTTCTCTTCGCTGTTCACCTAAAAGCTCCTTTCTGGCCCGCTGGCCGCGGTCACTGGTCGCCCTCACTGTCGGCGCCACTTAAAATATTGCCGAGCAGGGCGGTAAAATATTCTATATGGGGTATGATCTTGCTGTAATTGAGGTAGCTGGGCCCGATGACGCCCAGCACGCCGCTCTCGCCGCCGCCGGAGCGGTATGGGGTGCTGACAAAGGCGATACCCGACAGGTTGGCGCCCAGGTCGTCGCCCATGGTGATGGCGATCTGCCGGGGGGCGGGGCTCTGGTCGCGCCGGGCGCGCTGCTGCAGCAGGTCGAGAAAGGTGAAAAAGTCGGTGTCTTGCCGGGCGTAGCGCAGGAGGTTGGTCTGCCCCTGCACCTGCACCTTTACCGAGCACAGCTCCTGACACAGGCCGATGAGCTGGGCCAGCACCGGCTTTAATACCGGGCAGGCCGCCAGCACCGCCAGCATCTCGCCCTGCAGATGGGCGGGGACGATCTCGCCCACCGGGCGGTCGAGGATGTTGCGGCGGACAAAGTTCTCGAGCACTACCAGCGCGTCGGCGTCGGCCGGCTCCTCCAGCCGACACACCCGGTTGAGCACCAGCCCGCCGCCGGTCATGGCCACGATGGCCAGAGTGGTGGGCGAGAGCAGCAGCAGCTCGATCTTCTGAAAGCAGATATCCTGCATTTGGGGGGAGGTGGCCAAGGTGGCGTACTGGGTGAGGTAGGCCAGCAGGTTACCCGCCCGCTGCAAAATGCTGTCGGGATCGGGCAGGCCGTGGGTCAAAAACTGGGCGATCTGCTGCTGCTCGTCGGCCGAGAGCTCGTCGCGCTCCATCAGGTGGTCGATGTAAAAGCGGTAGCCCAGACTGGTGGGCACCCGGCCGGCCGAGGTGTGGGGGTGGGTGAGAAAGCCGTACTTCTCGAGGGCGGCCATCTCGGCGCGGATGGTGGCCGAGGACATGCTGATGCCCGGCAGCGCGGCGATGGCTTTGCTGCCCACCGGCTCGCCGGTGCGGGCATATGCGTCGCAAATAGATTTTAATATAAAGCTCTGTCTCTGGGTGATCAAACCGCCCGCACCTCCTGCCCGGGCAGCCCGCCGGCAGAAAACCGGCAGCCGCCGCTCTATCTTTTCTTTAGCACTCATATACATCGAGTGCCAACACATACAATGTATCACGAAAGTCAAACAAAGTCAAGCGAGGATTTTACAATTTACATATTGGTCACAAACCGGCCTTACAACCGCTAAACATCGCCGTTTATCCCGCTGTTTTGACAGCGGTGCAGCGGCGGCGTATACTGGTGGGCGAGAGACTGGCAGCCATTTGCCAGGCGACGATGATAGAGGAGAGTTGCGACATGCCCACTGATAGACCGACCGCCCCGGCGGTACGCCCCTTTGCACCCCAAGACCTGCCCCAGATGACCGCGCTGTGGAACGACGTGGTCGCCGCCGGCTGTTACTTTCCGCAGGAGGTGCCGCTGGCTGCGGCGGAGGCCGGTGACTTTTTTGCCGCCCAGTCGTTTACCGGCGTGGCGGAGCTAAACGGCCGGGTGGTGGGCCTTTACATTTTGCACCCCAACGGGATCGGGCACTGCGCGGTGACGGCCAACGCCTCCTACGCGGTGGACGCCGGCTGCCGGGGCCAGCACCTGGGGGAGCTGCTGGTGCGGCACTCGCTGCAAAAAGCGCGGGAGCTGGGCTTTGTGGGGCTGCAATTTAACGCCGTGGTGTGCACCAACGCCCCGGCCATCGCCCTGTATAAAAAGCTGGGCTTTACCCAGCTGGGGACCTGCAAAAACGGCTACCGGCTAAACGATGGCCGCTGTGTGGACCTGCTGCTGTTCCACCACCCGCTGTAGTGCGATATGAAAACAGGCCGTGTCTGTCGCCGTTTGGCGACAGACACGGCCTGTTTTTTGTGAGAGCGCCCGCCTGGCTGACGGACAGGTCTCGGCAGCGGACACCAGAGCGGGGGCGCGAGCCGGAAGTGGCGGGGCGGCGTCTATGCGGTCTGCCGCCGACAGGTGGGCGCTCGGGCCCAGACGCTACATACCGCCCTCTAGGGGGATACGGTCTTGCCGCTGCCGCCGGCGGTGAGCGTATAGCTCTGCCCCGCCTGCAGGCCGGGGGTCGAGAGACAGTACCACTGGTAGCTCTTTTCAGCGGTGACCGAGAGCAGCGCGTTGCCGGCGGCATCGGTGAGCGTGAGCTGTGCGCCGGCGGAAATGCTGGCAGTACCGGTGATAAAGGGCTGGCTGGAGGACTGGTCGGGCTGCTGGGCCATACCGGAGCTGCCCAGAGCTAGCAGCGTACCGCCGGAGAGATCAAATGAGTCGTCGAAATCCAGCGCGCCGTCGCCGCCGCTGGTGGGGCCCTGCACGGTGACGGTGCCACCGGTCATGGTGATGCTGCCGTTGGCGTCGAGACCGTCGCCGCTGGCATTTACATAGAGCGTACCGCCGCTTATGGTGAGACTGGCCCCCTGACTCTGCTCAAAGCCGCCGCGGCCGAGGCCGGTCTCGGGGTTTTGGGCGCTGTCGCTCTGCTCGTCCTGTCCGGCGTCGCCGGCGGCGTTGATGCCGTCGTCGCTGGCCAGGATCTGGATATCGCCGCCGGACAGCAGGATATCAAAGGCCTCGAGCCCCTCGTAGCTCCTTGTAATGTCGATGGCGCCGCCCTCGACGGTGAGCGTGCGGTCGGCGTGCATGCCGTCATCGCCGGTGGCGATGGTGTAGCTGCCGCCGGTGACGGTGATGGAGCTGTCGCTGTGCACCCCATCGTCGTAGGCGTCGATGGTCCCGGTGCCGCCGGCCAGCACCAGATCCACATAGCACTTGAGCCCCTTGGTGCTGGTGCTGGTGTTGGTGCTGTCGTCATCGGTGGTGGCGACGGCTTGGGCCGTGACCTGACTGCCGGCGGCCAGTGGCCGTTGGCCGCCCGGTCCGCCGCCACCGCCGCCCCAGGGCAGCTCGGCATCGGGCACGTTTTGATTTTGGGGGGCGTTGGCGCTGCCGCTGCCGGTGGTGAGATCGAGCGTGCCGCCGTTTACCCGCAGCAGCGTCTCGGCCTGGATGCCGTCGCCGTCTGCACGGATACAGATATCGCCGCCGTCGATCATCACATAGCCGCGGGTGGCGTCTTCCGTGTTGGTGGCCTTGATACCGTCGCCACCGGCGGTGATGGTGAGACTGCCGTCTTTGATCGAGACGCTGTCTTTGCCCACCGCCCCGTTGCCGGCGGCGGTGATATCGACAGTGCCGCCGACTACTTTGAGGGCGTCTTTACACTTGACACCGTGCTGGGCGGCAGCCTGCACGGTGAGCGACCCGCTGCCGTTCACCGTGAGATCGTCTTTGGCGAAAATAGCGGCGTCAGGGTCGTCCTGGCTCTCGCTGGGGCGGGCGTCGATAACTGTGTTTTGACTGCCGGGGGCCAGCGTGAGGATGGTATCGCCGTCTTTTATATAGAGGGGCGCCGAGCTGGCGCAGCTGATCGATACGCCGTCCAGCACCAGCTTGACCGCCTCGCTGCCGGAGACCTCGACAATGATCTGCCCGTCGCTGATCGCGCCGCTGAGCAGGTAGGTGCCGGCCTTGGTGATGGTGATCGTGCTGCCGCTGACGGTGGCCCCGCTACCGCTGACGGTGCTGCCGCTGTCGCTGAGTACGATGGTGGAGCTGTCGTTTGACCAGCTGGCATCGAGCTTTTCATCGCTGTACTTGCCGGCGGACAGCGCGACGGCATTTATGGTGGCGTGGCCGTCGGCGGTGAGCACCTGGGCCACGGACGGTGCATCTTCTGACTGGGTGGCGGTGCCGGTGCTGGCAGTGGACTGCTGCCGGCCACTACAGCCGGCCAGCAACAGCCCGGCCAGGCACAGCGCCAGATATTTTTTACCCGTTCTTATCACTTTCATCACCCGCCTATAGCTCCTGCTGCTCGGACGCCAGACGCCCGCAGCTGACTGTCAAGTTGCCGTTGCGGCAGCGGATGGCGTCGATCATCTGTTTTTCGCGGCGGCTGTCGCGCAGCACCACGGTATAGCACAGCTGATACATGCTGCCCAGGTTGGTGGTCTTGACCTTGACCAGCGCCGACTCTTTGGTGTACTCGGCCAGGATATCGTCGAAGATCTCGGTGTAATCGAGGTTTTCGGGGATGGTGATGGACAGGTCTTTTTGTTCCCACCGGTGCTCGCCAAAGCGGGTCTTGCCCAACAGGAGCAGCGCTAGACCCACCAGCAGCGAGAACAGCGCCGCCAGCGTGAGATAGCCCATACCGGTGGCCAGGCCTACGGCCATAGCGATAAAGATGGCCACGATCTCACGGGAGGTGCCGGGCGCCGAGCGAAAGCGGACCAGACTGAAGGCGCCGGCCACCGCCACGCCGGTGCCCACGTTGCCGTTGACCATCATGATGACCACCTGCACCGTTACCGGCAGCAGCACCAGCGTCATGACGAAGTTTTTGGTGTAACTGCCCAGCTGCATGTACACCACGGCGATAAACAGCCCCAGCGCCAGCGAGACCAGCGCACACAAAAGCGCCTGGCCGATATCCAGCCCGCCGGTGACCCCGGTCAAAATACTGTCAAACATCATCGATCTATCCTTTCGCGCCCAGGGCTGCCGGGCCAAACAGACCGCGGCTGGCCGGTGTAGGTGTACAGCCCGCTGTTGGGGCGGGGTGCTCTCCCCGAGGTAATGTCAGCTGCCCCCGGGAGAGCGCCCGCCGGTATACGCTGCCGTACTTGGAAAAAGAGATCGGGTACAGCTGCATCGCGGACAGCAGCTGAGACAGCCAAAGCGGATAGGCGCCGGGGACCTTGATCTCCATAATATAGTGGCTGGGATCGAGCAGCTCGTCCTGAGGGCTGTCCTCCAGGCTGATGTGACTGCGCCGGCTGCGGATGCGCTCGTCGACGGTGATGCGCAGGCCGTCTTCGCCGGTAAAGGCCTCGCGGTCGTAGGCCAGGTACAGCGCTGGGCGCGGGCGGTAGAAGGAAAAGAAGTACTGGATCTCGCGCAGCACCTGATCGGGGCACGGGGGCAGCTGGCCGCGGCGCAGAAAATCGCCGGCCTGCGGGCAGCTGAGCGCGGTGCGCCGCTTGTACACGATACCGCGGTATTTTTTCTTGATCTCTAAAAACACGGTGCTGTCGCCGGTGAGCTGGTTATAGCAGCGCACGCGAAACTTCTCTTTGTATTTGGGCCCCTCGATGGACTGGCGGATCAGGGCGTAGGTATCGGTGTCGTAATAGATATTGTGGATGGTGTGATGGCCGTATTGGTCCAGCTGGATACGGCCGGCGGCCGCCTGCAAAAAGTCCGCCCGCTGCCGGGCGGTGAGCCGGTACTTTTGTTCTACCCGCTCAAAGACGCGTTCCTCGCGCATACTGTGTCACCTCTCTACTTTGATGCTACCAGCATAGCCGGGCTATCTGTAAAGAAGATGTAAAGCCGGTGAAAGTTGTGTGAATACCGCCCCAGGAGATGCCTGCCCGGCGCGCGGCGCCGCTAAGATGCAGCGAGCGGACCCTGACAGCAGATGCGTCAGGGCCCGCTTAGACCGCTTTTATTGAGCTCCCATCAGCCAAACAGCAGTTTGGCGGTGATAGCATTAGAGAGCAGAAAGCCCGCCGGTGTGAGCGAGACCCGGCTGCCCTGTACCAACACCAGACCGGCTGCCGCCAGCGGCGCCGCCCGGCCGGTGACCGCCGCCAGATCGATGTCCGGGTCGGGCGGGAGACGGCCGCTGCGCAGCTGGCGGCTGGCGGCCGACACGTCGAGCCCGTCGGTGAGCCGCAGCCGCAGCATGCAGTACTCCTCCAGGTCGCTTCTCCCCTCGTGCTGCAGCAGCTCCAGCCCGCCGCCCAAAAAGGCAGACAGGTCGCTGGGGTAGTAACAGCGCCGGCCGCGGTACAGGCTGTGGGCGGCCGGACCGATACCGATGTAGTCCTCCAGCTGCCAGTATTTCATGTTGTGCACACACCGGCGGCCGGGCCGGGCGAAGTTGGATATCTCGTACTGGTCGTATCCCAACTGGGAGAAAGCCTGCACCGCCGCCAGGTAGAGGTCGGCCACCGCGTCCTCGTCGGGCAGGTCCAGCGCGTCCTTTTGCGCGTACAGCGGGGTGCCCGGCTCGAGCTTTAGCATGTAAGCTGAGATGTGGGTGGGGCGCGTCTCGTGCAAAAAGGCCGCCATGTCGTCTGCCGCCTGCACCTGCTGGCCGGGCAGGCCCAGCATAAAGTCGACCGACAGATCGCTAAACCCGGCGGCGCGGGCATCCAGCAAGCTGTCTTTTGCCTGCTGCACGGTGTGCAACCGACCCAGCTGTACCAGCTGGGCGTCACAGGTGGACTGCACCCCAAAAGAGAGCCGGTCTACCCCGGCTTTTCGCAGGGCGTTGTACTGGTGGGGGGCGATCGTGGCGGGGTTGCACTCCATCGATATCTCGCAGCCGGCCGCGACGTTAAAGTGGCGGCGCACCGCGTCTAGGACGGCGGGGATATCGTTGGCCAGCAGGCTGGGGGTGCCGCCGCCAAAATAGATGCTGTCCACCGTTTCGCCGCTGCACCGCTGCCCCCACAGGGCGATGTGCCGCCCTAACGCCCGCAGGTAGTCGGCCCGCTGCTGCCGGCCGCCGGGCAACGAGTAGAAGCTGCAGTAGGCGCATTTGCGGGCACAGAAAGGTATGTGGATATACAGGCCGACAGCCATAGGCGCACCTCCCATAGAAAAGTAAAGAACAACTTTTGACAGAGAGAGCCGCCGCCCCAAGGCGGTGGCTCTCTCTGTCAAAGGATCACATGTGTAAGATCTGGACGACCGATGATGCGGCAGACCCGCACCGCGAAAAATACATTATTGCGAAGCAGCGGGAGGGGCTGCGCCCCGACAGGATCTCTTACTCTTTTTGCGCCACCAGGTGGGAAACACGATCTCTCCATCCGCACCGAGCCCATATGACCTTTTGCGCAAGAATAAGCATCAAGCGTACCACTGACCGTAAGAAATACGTCGCTGCGAAGCAGCGGGAGGGACGGTGTCCCGACAGTAGTTCTTACTCTTTTTGCGCCACCAGGTGGGAAACACGATCTCTCCATCCGTACCGAGCCCGTATGACTTTTTGCGCAAGAATAAGCATCAAGCGTACCACTGACCGTAAGAAATACGTCGCTGCGAAGCAGCGGGAGGGACGGTGTCCCGACAGGATTTCTTACTCTTTTTGCGCTACCAGGTGGGGAACACTGTCTTTCCTTCCCCACTAGGCCCACATGACCTTTTGCGCAAAAAGCTAGTCGCCGCTATCCAGCTTGAGCACCGCCATAAACGCCTCCTGCGGGACCTCCACCGTGCCCAGCTGGCGCATGCGCTTTTTGCCCTCTTTCTGTTTTTCAAGCAGCTTTTTCTTGCGGGTGATATCGCCGCCGTAGCACTTGGCCAGTACGTCTTTGCGCAGGGCGCGCACCGTTTCCCGGGCAATGATCTTGCCGCCGATGGCCGCCTGGATGGGGATCTCGAACATCTGGCGGGGAATATTGTCCTTTAACTTCTCGGCCATTTTGCGCGCCCGGGGGTAGGCCTTGTCGGTGTGCACGATGAACGACAGCGCGTCCACCACATCGCCGTTGAGCAAAATATCCAGCTTGACCAGCTTGGAGGGGCGGTAGCCGATGAGCTGGTAGTCCAGCGAGGCATAGCCCTTGGTGCGGGACTTGAGGGCGTCGAAAAAGTCGTAGACGATCTCGTTGAGAGGCAGCTCGTAGTGGATATCCACCCGGGTATCGTCTAAATAGGTCATGTCTTTAAACACGCCCCGCTTCTCCTGACACAGCTCCATGATGTTGCCCACAAAGTCGGACGGGGCGTAGATATCGGCCCGCACGAACGGCTCGTAGGCCTGCGCGATGACGGCCGGGTCGGGGTAGTTGGTGGGGTTGTCGATAAACACGGTAGAGCCGTCGGTGAGCTCGATCTTGTACACCACGCTGGGGGCGGTGGTGATGAGATCCATGTTAAACTCCCGCTCCAGCCGCTCCTGGATGATCTCCATGTGCAGAAGGCCCAAAAAGCCGCAGCGGTAGCCAAAGCCCAGCGCCACCGAGGTCTCGGGCTCAAAGGAGAGCGAGGCGTCGTTGAGTTTCAGCTTTTCCAGCGCCTCGCGCAGGTCCTCGTACTTGGAGCCGTCGGCCGGGTAGATGCCCGAAAACACCATGGGCTGCACCTCGCGGTAGCCCTGCAGCGGCGCAGCGGCGGGGCGCTCGGCGTGGGTGACGGTGTCGCCCACCTTGGTCTGGCCCACGCTCTTGATGCTGGCGGTGATGTAGCCCACCTCGCCGGCGCGCAGCACATCCGCCGGCTCCATCTGGGTGGCACGCAGGTAGCCGGTCTCCACCACGTCGAACTCGGCGCCGGAGGCCATCATGCGGATGCGGTCGCCGGGCTTGACGCAGCCCTCTACGATGCGCACGTAGACGATGACGCCGCGGTAGCTGTCGTAATAGCTGTCGAAAATGAGGGCCTGCAGCGGTGCGGCCGGGTCGCCCGATGGGGGCGGCACGTCGCGCACGATCTGCTCCAGCACCGCCTCGATATTGACGCCGTTTTTGGCCGAGATACAGGGGGCGTCTTCGGCGGGGATGCCGATGACGTCCTCCACCTCCTGCCTGACCCGCTCGGGGTCGGCGGCGGGCAGGTCGATCTTGTTGATGACCGGCAGAATCTCGAGGTCGTGTTCCAGCGCCAGATAGGTATTGCCCAGCGTCTGCGCCTCGATGCCCTGCGAGGCGTCGACCACCAAAATGGCCCCCTCACAGGCGGCCAGCGAGCGGGATACCTCGTAATTGAAGTCGACATGGCCCGGGGTGTCGATCAGGTTGAGCTCGTAGGTGTCGCCGTCCTTGGCGGTGTAGTCGAGCTTGACGGCACGGGCCTTGATGGTGATGCCCCGCTCGCGCTCCAGGTCCATATTGTCGAGCAGCTGGGCGCTCATCTCGCGGCTGGCCACCGATTGGGTGGTCTCCAGCAGGCGGTCGGCCAACGTGGACTTGCCGTGATCGATATGGGCGATGATAGAAAAGTTGCGGATCTTATCTAAATAGGACAGAATGCTCACCTCGCGCTAAAGTCTCGGGGCGCGCCGTCGCGCGGCCCCTGCCGTCGGCACAGCTCGTCCCCCAGCGGGGCCCGGGGCGGCCGACGGATCTATCGTGAACCGGCTGCCGGGCAGCGGCCCCTTTTATAAGGTATATGCTAAGGTATTGTACCACAGCCGGCCGCAAAATACCAGCAGTTTTCCCGCTGTGGGGCGGTGGTCTCGCCGGCGCGGGTGCGGGCAGAAAAAAGAGAGGGTCTCCCCTCTCGATCTCTCTTTTTAAGGCCGCTGCCAAAAGTCAAAACAGCGCCGCCAGCCAGCTGTAGGCCAGCTGGCAGAGCACCTTGACCTCGCTGGGCAACAGCCGGTAGCCCAGTTCGCCGCCGCGGTGGACCCAGTGCTCGAGCGGCAGCTTGGGCAGCCGCAGCTGACCCTGCATCATCTGGTAGGTGTTGAAAAACGCCACCCCGATGGCCAGCGCCATGCAGATGATGGCCAGCGCGAGCAAAAAAGCGGTAAAGAACCGGCGGGGCGCATCGGGGTCTGAGATGTATTTTCTGTGCAACTGCGCACCTCCTGTATCTTGAGACATCTGCCGGCTCACGCGGCGCCGCTCAGCCGGCGCGGGCCTTGAGGTATTGGGCCAAACCGCGGCCGATGAGCTCGCCGGAGTACACCGCCTCGCCCAAGGTGTTGGCGTGACCGCCCACCTCGATGAGGATGTTGGCAGGGGTAAGATCCTGGTTGTAAAAGCGGTAGTCGAACAGGATGGGCCGGGTGAGGTCGGGAAAGCTGGTCTCGAGCACGTCCTGCAGATCGGCGGCAAAGCGCAGGTTTTTGGCGTACCCCGGCAGCTCGTTGTCGCTGGTGTTGCAGCCCACGATCATCATGATCTGGGCGGCGTTTTTGCCCTCGATCTGGGCGGTGGGCTTGGCGCGGGTGCCATCGGAGTACTGTATGGCGTCGCGGTGCACGTCGATGACCACTTTGATGGAGGGGTACTTTTTGAGGTACTCCTGCACGGTGATGCGCGAGCGGTCGTAGGCACCGGTATACTGGGGGTTATCGTGTTGGGTCTTATCCTGGATGGCACAGATACCGGCGGCGTTGAGCTGAGCCACCAGCGCCTCGCCCACCCGGGTCATGTTCTGGGCGTTGTCCTCGTTTCGCGAGGCGGCGCCTGGGTCGTAGTAGCCCAGGTCGTAGTTTTCATAGCTCTCGGTGGCGTGGGTGTGGACGACGAGCACCTGTGGCTCGGAAGCGCCCAGCTGTATTTTAAAGTCGGCGTCGTCCGACAGTGCCGAAAGCACCTGCTCAGCGCTCATCTCGGTCTTGTTGTTGATGGCGCCCGATTTATAGGGGATGCCTTTTTTAGTGGAGAGGTTGACTGTCTCGATGGGCAGCGCGCCCTCGGGGCGCTGCTGGTCGGCGGGGGCGGCGGGCTCGGTCTGCGGGGGCAGGAGCGACTTGAAATCGGTCCAGCTCTCGTCTTTTTCCAAAATGGTGGTGCCCTCATCGTCGTCGCGGTTGGCCCTGTTCTCTGACGGCGACAGGCCGGAGAACACCTGGCTGCCGATCGCCACATTTTTGCCGGCAAATTTCTGGTACCAGCCCACCAGCGTATCGAGATTGCCGTATACCGTCAACAGCACCAGTGTCAGCGCGGCAAGCACCACCTTGCCGCGCCCCTGTCTTTTTTTCCTTTGTGTCGCGATCCTTGTCCGACTGCGCCTGGCCATAGGGCACCTCCCAGATAGTCACTGGGTAGTAGTATATGTGCCCGCCGTCGGCGGTATGTCAGCGGCGCTACGACACCAGGTACTGCATGTCCTCAGGCGAAATGCTCGGCTGCAGCGCCCGGTTGAGGGCGGCGGCCATCACCGCACAGCCCCGCTTTAAAATGAGATCGATCTCGCGGTTGGTGACCATCATGGCGCTGCCGGCCGCGTCGCAGGGACGGCCGGTAAAGTGCTCTACCAGAGTTGCGGCGTCCACCACCGTGGGCAGCCCCATGGCGATGACCGGCACTCCCAGCGTGTTTTGCGACAGCTCTTTGCGGGCGTTGCCCACCCCTGAGCCAGGGGCGATGCCGGCGTCGGATATCTGAATGGTGCTGCCCAGACGCTGGGTGTCGCCGGCGGCCAGCGCGTCGATCACCACCGCACAGCTGGGGGCAGTGGCCCCGGTCAGCGAGCGGGCGATCTCCTGTACCTCCATGCCGGTCTGACCCAGTACGCCCGGCGCCAGCACCGATACCGGGCGCAGCGCAAGACCCAGCTGCTGGGCCAGCTCGACGGGGATGTGGCGGGTGGCCAGTACCTGGCCGGCGGTCTGGGGGCCCACGGCGTCGGGGGTGATGGCGGGGTTACCCAGACCGATGACCAGCACGCCGCCGCTCTCTGGCAGCAGCGGGGCGATCTCACCGGCGATGCAGTCGATGATCTCATCCGACTGGTTTTGGCCGTGCAGCAGGTTTTCAAAGGTGACGGTCACATAGCGGCCCACCGGTTTGCCGATCTTCTGGGCCATGGCCGCCGTTTTGATGTGGGTGGTCGTCACCTCCACCCCGCCGCATTTGCGGCTGTGGTGTGCCAGCTCTTCGCTGTCTTTTACCAGCGCGGGGTCGATGCACTCTACTGCCAGGTCGGTGCGCACAGACACGGCACTCACCTCTCTTTCCAGTTTTTCGTGTGGCCGCCGGCGCTGCCGGGCGGCGCCCGGACCACGCGCGCCCAAAGCGGTGCTTTCAGCGGGGCACGGATAGGCGCCCGGCGGCCACAAAATTTTTTAGGTGTTCTTTTTTAGAAAAACGCTTGCAATCTCCCGCAAAAAATGATAACATAACTTGTACGATTATCGGGTCGAAGGAGGTGCGATTATGCCGAACATTAAATCCGCGAAGAAGAGAGTGAAAGTCACCCAGGCCAAAACTCTCCAGAACAAGATGGTCAAGTCTGCTCTGAAGACTGTCATCAAATCCGCCGAGATTGCTCTCGAGCAGAATACCGAAAACAAGGCGGAGCTGGTCAACACCGCGATCAAGAAGATCGACATGGCAGTGACCAAAGGGATCCTGCACAAAAACTGTGCGGCCAGGAAAAAATCCAGCCTCGCCCGCAAGCTCAACGCCTCCGCATAAATAAAGCAGGTATTCAAAAGCAGACCATCTGGGCTGCTTTTTTCTTTTGCCTGTTTCTCGCTGCCGGCGGTGTGCCGTCCTCTGGATGGGGGCGGCACACCGTTTTTTGGACAGAACGGCGGCAACGGCTGACACTGGGGCCGGGGGCTCTATCTCGGTGCGCAGCGGATACGGGCGGCGATCACGATTTGTCTTTGGGCTTAAAGATCAGCGCCACCAGCAGCCCGAACAGCACCGCCGCGGTGATGCCGGCGGCACCGGCGGTGAGCGGTCCGGTGAGCGCGCCCAGCAGCCCGTCTTTTTGCACGGCCTGCAGAGTGCCTTTGGCCAGCAGATTGCCAAAGCCGCTGAGCGGGACGCTGGCGCCGGCGCCGGCAAAGTCGACCAGCGGCTGGTACAGTCCCAGCGCCCCCAGCACGACGCCGGCCACCACGTAGCCCACCAGAATGCGGGCGGGGGTCAGCTTGGTCTTGTCGATGAGGATCTGGCCGATGACGCAGATGATGCCCCCGACGATAAATGCCTTTAAATAATCCATGTTTTAACCCTCTCTTCTACTCGGCGGTGATGTGCACCAGATGGGCGATACCGGGGATCGATTCACCCTGGGCCGAACTGGTGGGCGACAGCAGCGCGCCGGTGGCCATGAACAGGATATCCCGCAGTTTGCCGGCGGCCATCTGGCGCAGGATGTGGGCGCACAGCACGGTGGCGCTGCAGCCGCAGCCGGAGGCGCCGGCGTGCACGTCTTGCGTTTGGCGGTCGAAGAGCAGCAGACCGCAATCTTTGTGCCGCGGCTGCAGGTGGATCTTGTCCATGCCCAGCAGCTCATAGAGCAGCTCGCTGCCCACCTGACCCAGATCGCCGGTGGCGATGAGATCGTAGTCACCAGGGGTGGTGCCGGTATCCTCAAAGTAATTTTTGAGGGTGTCGGCCGCCGCCGGAGCCATAGCTGCGCCCATGTTGTTGGCGTCGGTGATGCCCAGATCGACGATCTTACCAAAGGTGATGTGGCGCACCCGCGGGCCGGCGCCGCCCTTTTGCACCACTACGCAGCCGCCGCCGGTGGCCGTCCACTGTGCGGTGGGGGTGCGCTGGCCGCCATAGGCAAGCGGCAGGCGGTACTGGCGCTCGGCGGTGCAGAAATGCGAGGAGGCCACCGCCGCGCAGCGGGCGGCACAGCCGCTCTCGATAAAGATGCTGGCCAGACTCAGGCTCTCGGCCATGGTGGAGCAGGCGCCATAAAGCCCCACCAGAGGGATGCCGAACTCGCGCAGGCCAAAAGAGGAGGCGATACACTGGTTGAGCAGGTCGCCGGCAAAGATGTACTCCACCTCTTTTTTGTCCAGTTTGGCTTTCTCCAGGGCCAGCGTCACCGCCTTTTTCTGGATGGCGCTCTCCGCTTTCTCCCAGGTCTTTTCACCGAAGGTGGTATCGGTGTCGGTAAAGTCGAACTCTCTGCCCAGCGGGCCCTCCTGCTCTTTTTTGCCGCCCACTGCGGCATAGCTCTGTATGGTAGGGCCCTCACTCAGGGCCAAGGTGCTTTTGCCCACTTTTTCTATCATCAGCAATACGCCTTCTTTCCTATAATAATGGGCGGCCGATCAGACCAGCCCCATCACGAATACGATGGCCCCGTACAGCACTGCCGCACAGGCCCCGTACACGATGACCGGGCCCGAGATGACGAACAGCTTGGCCCCCAGGCCCAGTACATAGCCCTCGGCTTTGAACTCCAGCGCCGGCGATACCACCGCGTTGGCAAAGCCGGTGATGGGCACCAGCGTGCCGGCGCCGGCGACCTTGGCGATATCGTCATACAGGCCGAGGCCGGTGAGCAGTGCGCTCAAAAACACCAGCGTCACCGAGGTGAGCGTGGCGGCGTCCAGCTTGCTGGCTCCCAGGTAGCTGTACAGATTTATAAGGCCCTGACCCAGGGTGCAGATGGCCCCGCCAATGAAAAAAGCGCCCAGGCAGTTTTTAAAGATGGGCGAATTGGGCGAGTATTTCTTTACCATCTTGTCGTATTCCATATCTGAGATATGCATGGCTTTCCCTCCCTTTTTTCGTAGTATTTGAGTGGTGCTGCCGGTTTATGCCAGTTGTCACCGTGGCAAAATATGCTATAATAATAAAAATGACATTGTGCGTCAGGCGCTGCCGGCAATGGATGCGGCGGCGCGGGTGGGAGGACCGAGCTCATGATTCAATCTAAGACAATACGGCGGCTGATCGCGCTGCTGGCAGCGGCGACATTGCTGCTGGCCGGCTGCACCAGTTTTGCCGACACCTATTTCGACTACGACGGCAGCGGCTATTTTGTCAGCGAGGACGGCTACCTGCAGATCGAGTACCGCGACGGGTTCCAGCAGCTCTCCAGCGTGGACAAGGCGGTGCTGGGGGCAGACTGGAAAAAGCAGCAGGTCAATATCCAAGTGGGGCACCTGGCCAAGGACAGCGAGAGCATCAAGGAAAACGAGATCAGCTCTCTGGCCGGGTTCATCGGCCTGTACCAGGAGACCGACCTGGCCAATGTGCTCAAGTACGCCACTGTGGGCAAGCTGCAGGACTACACCTTTGAGGGATTCACCGCCGCCCAGGGGTACGACCTGGATATCAATAAGAGCGGCGACAAGGTGGGCGCCCGCATCTATTATCTCGAGGACGAAAGCAGCTATTACGTCATCTACCTCAACGGCGAAAAGGAGCACTTTAAAAAGAATTTTGAGTTGCTCGACGAGATGGCCCACACGTTAAAGGTCCTCAAATAGCTGTTCCCGCAAAATTGCATAAAAACCCCGTCTTCTGTAAAAGCTACGGAAGACGGGGCTTTTTATTGACATTTTGAAAAGATCGTTTTTATCCGCCAAACAGCAGCTATAGACCCAGCGGGCGGCGGGCTCTCTTACAGTGGGCCGGATGAGCAGGCAAGCCTTTTTGCGAGATACGGCGTTGGGGCGCACGGGGGCCGGTCTAATGGGGCGCTTAAGCGGCACCCGATGGGCGGCTGATCCTGAGCAGAGCCTGAGCAGCGCCGGCACCGCCGGTAGGGGCACTCAAAGAGCGGCGAGCTGGAGGTGCGGCGCTCCGGGCACTGTTTGGCTGGTCAATATAAATAGACCCGGCCAGAATATCCATGACCGGGGCTGTCAACAATATGGGTGGAGGTGACTACAATGCAAAAACTGCATTACGGCAAATCGAAATTCCAGCGGTTTTTCAGCGGTAAGGGATTTTACATCGCGCTGGCGGCCTGCATTTTGGGCGCTGGTATCGCATCCTGGGCCCTGATAAACGGGACGATGAACGACATCAAAAAGCAAAACAAGGCCATAGGGAGTGAAACGCCATCATGGGAATCCTCGGATACACAGATCGTGGAAAAACCGGTAGAGGATCAGGCCAAACCGTCCGAAGACTCGTCAGCACAGCAAAATACGCAGTCATCGTCGGAACCGGCATCTACTACATCGCCAGATTCATCCGCATCGCCAGATGCACAGGACAACTCGCAAACTGCGCCGACTGGGGGCTTTCTCTCGCCGATCTCTGGCGAGACCATTAATCCCTTTAGCGGCGGGGACCTGGTGAAAGACGCCACACTGGGCGACTGGCGCACCCATAACGGCGTGGACATCGCCGCCGATGTGGGCACCCAGGTGATCTCCTGTGCGGCCGGCACCGTCAAGTCGATCAGAGACGACGACCTGTGGGGCACTGTGATCGAGATCGAGTTCGAGGGCGGCGCCACCGGTATCTACAAAGCCATGAGCCCCGAGACCACTGTCAAAGAGGGGCAGGCAGTATCCGCCGGCGACCCGATCGGGACCATCGCCAAATCCTGCGTCAACGAGAGCAAGCTGGCCCCCCACCTGCACTTTGAGCTGAAACAGGATGGAAAGTATGTGGACCCCACGGGGTACTGGGGGTAAGGTACACTATTTCCAACATGAAAATAGCGGATTGATATGCAATTCATATCGATCCGCTATTTTTTGTCTAGAAATAGATCTCTTAACTACTGGCCAAAAATTTCCACGGCTCACGCCGGCTCTTTTTCTCCCGTCTCGGCACTGCCGCTCTCGCGGTGGTGCATTTCCTCGTACTTATATTTTGTCGCCTGTCCGCCGCGGATGTGGCGTTCGTTTTTATTTTGTTCCAGTACTTTTTTCACCTCTTGATACAGCGTTGGATTGAGCCGCTTCAGCCGTTCAGACACGTCTTTATGTACCGTGCTCTTGCTCACGCCAAACTTTTTGGCCGCGCCGCGCACCGTGGCCCGGTTCTCCACGATGTATCGGCCCAGTTCGGCGGCTCGCTCCTCTGGTAACCCCTTCAAATCAAACCCTCCCTATCCCGGATATGGTCCATATATATGCGCCGAAAAAGGGGAACATGCCCGCCCCGGCGGGCCACAGCCCTCCACGCAGTCCGCGCAGTACCCGCTCGGTGCCGCCACCGCACCCATATACCGCCGCTTTCCTATATAATAAGGGGCACCGTCAGCCCGGTATTCCGCCCGCCGCTCATACCCCCATCTGCCCGGCCATATACATAGCGGTGGGCACCCGCGCCGGTGTTGACAGAACTGGGCCCGCGCAGTACCATTTATATAAAGAAGAGAGCGGCAACTGCCGGTCCTGCCGTGCAGGCCGGGCAGCCGCCATGCGCATCGCCCCGATCCCTCCCCGCCCGCCGCTGCCGCGGCTTTTATTTTGGGCGGGCCTTACAGGTTCGGCGCGGCGCTTTTTTATGAGAGAGGATGGTTATTTGAAAGCGAAAAAACGGCATTACGCGTGGATGGTACTGGCCTGTTGTATCCTGATCTCGGTCTCGCACAGCATCATCACCTGCGCGGCGGGCAACTTCGTCACCCCCATCGTGCAGGATCTGGGCTGCAAGGTGAGTGCCTTCACCATGATCGTCTCGATCGAGGCCTTTACTATGGCCCTGCTCTACCCCATCGCCGGCAAGGTGCTCACCACCGGTAAGATCGGGCTGGTCATCACGCTGGCGCTGCTGCTGCAGTACCTGGGCATGTTCCTCATGGGCACCTACCGCTCCATCTACGGCTTCTACCTCTCGGGGGTGATGATCGGTGTGGGCTCTGCCTTCTCGGTGCTGGTGGCGCTGCCCATCATCATCAATATGTGGTTTAAGAAAAAGACCGGCATGGCCCTGGGCATCGCCACCTCTTTTGGCAGCGCCGGCGCCATCATCTGCAACCTGCTCTCGGCCCAGCTCATCGCCGCTTTTGGCTGGCGCAACGCCTACTTTATCCTCGCTGTGGGCGGGGCTATCATCTCGGTGCCGTTTGTCTGCAAATTTATGAAATCTCCGCAGGAGGTGGGCTGCGCCCCCTACGGCGCCGACGAGCCCGACACAGCAGACGACACCTCGGCCCATACTGAGAGCGAGTGGGGCCTCACCCGCAAGCAGGCCTTTAAAAAGCCGCTATTCTACCTGGCCTGGCTCACCTGCCTGTGCTACAGCATCGGCACCGGTGTGCCCGGCTATGTGGCTACCTTCACCACCATGGAGCTGGGCAAATCGCTGCAGTTCGGCTCTATCGCCGCCACCTGCGTCAGCGTGGGCACGGTGCTGTGCGGCTTTTTGCTGGGCTCGGTCAACGACCGCTTCGGCGTCAAGGCCGGCATGCTCTGGGGCGTGGTGTTCATGGGCTCCGGCCTGGGCGGCATGATCCTGGCTATCTCCAACTCCGCTTTTCTGCTGCCGGCCTGCCTGCTGATGGGCCTGGGCGGCAGCATGTACACGGTGCAGGCGCCGCTGGTGGCCCGCCACGCCGTGGGCGGCAAGCACTACTCCGACATCTGGGCCATCATGATGATCGGCAACAGCATGATCGGCGCCTTCTCCTACGCGCCCATCGGCCTGTTCTACGACAAGACCGGCACCTACAAAGGCGCCTTTATCCTGGGTATCGCCATGTTCGCGCTGGCGCTGATACTGGGCAGCATCGCCATCGACATGAGCAAAAAAGAGCGCCGGGCCTACACTGCACGTCAAAAAACCGGCCAGCCCCAATAGCGCTATATGCCCTCTAAAGCGCCGCCGCACCATAAAAGTGGCGGCGTTTTTCTTTTACCCACCGTTATCGGGCCGGAGATTATTGACATTTTATTCACAATTTATCGTCACTTTTTTCACAATCTTTTCTGTCCAGCGTGTATCCTGAGAATACAGCATTTTTATACTGCCAACATAGCATTACAGCACTACAGCACCCCATATACCCCGCCGGGACGTCCTTCTCAGGGCGTCTTTTCCCTTTTTGCGGGCCCACTGCGGCGGCCGGAGCCGCCTCTGCTAGACCCGCGCCGGGGAACAGCTGCTGTCGAAACGCCGCGACCCTGCGGCCAGATTTTCCCGATTGGGCTATCAGTACAAAAATACCGATTATGTCCGCGCGCGTATCATACAAAACACACGAAAAAAACCCGTAAATTACGCCGAAAACCGGCCCGGCCAATTGTGTGACGAACGGCAAAGCAGTATAATGAAACAGAATGCTGAGCATATTCCCTACAGCGTATTTCCAGTGCATAAACAGCAGCCAAAAAAGGGTGGTGATAACAGATGGCAAAAGAGATCGTCGACCAGGTGCGCCAGGCCGAGCTTGACGCCGACAGCGCCGAGAAGCAGGCCCACCTGCAGGGCGAGGACCTGATCGCCCAGGCCCACCTGGCGGCCAAAAAGGCGCTGGCCGAGGCGGTACAGCAGGCCAAAGAGCAGGCCCGTGTGCAGCTGCAGCAGGCCAGAGAGCAGGCCGCAGCGGCCGAGGACGCCGCCGGGCAAGAGGTGCAGCAGCAGATACAGGCGCTGCGCCAGCAGGCGGCCGGCCGCCAAAAAGAAGCCCAGTCGATCATCCTGAAAGAGGTGCTGCCACAGTAACTTTTTCTGCGCTGCCGCCCAAGCGGCGGCACACCACCATAAAGAGAGGAGGAGATCGACTCCATGGCAGTATTGCCCATGAAAAAAGCGAGCATCTGCGGCCTGCAAAAAGACCGCAAAAAGATCCTGGAGATGCTGCAGCGCCGGGGCGTGGTAGAGATCAGCGACCAGATCGAGCAGGACAGCGTCTTCTCGCGGGCAGATATGTCCAGCGCCCAGGCCACTTTTGAAAAGAACATCGCCACCGCCACCGCGGCCCTGTCGGTGCTCGATCGCTACGCCACCGAGAAAAAGCCCATGCTGGCCGCACTACAGGGCCGGCAGGCCATCTCGGTAGACCGGTACGACAGCTTTGCCGACGTGCGGGAAGAGACGATGAAACACGCCTACCGGCTGTGTGCCCTGGACCGGCAGCTGGAGGAGGGCCGGGCCGAGATACCCAAGCTGCAGACCCAGATCGACGGCCTGCTCCCCTGGAGCGGACTGGATGTGCCCCTGCATTTTAAGGGCACCAAGACCACCAGCTGTTTTATCGGCACCCTGCCCGGCGAGTGGTCGCTGCAGGCACTGTTAGAGCGGCTGGGCGAATTGGCGCCCGACGCCAGCCGGGTACACGCCGACATCGTCACCGCCGACAAGGAGCAGACCCGCATATTCCTTTTGTGCCCGCAAAAACACGCTCATCTGCTGGAGGACGCGCTGCGCCAGCTCAACTTCGCCCGCCCCCCGGCCGACGCCGACTTGGTCCCGTCCGAGCGCATCCGTCAGCTGGAGGACGAGATACAATCTGTGCGCCAGCAGCTGCAGGACGCCGAGGAGGAGATCCGCCAGCTGGCCGCGCACCGGGAGGACATCCGCTTTGCGGTGGACTACTACCAGATGCGGGCCGAAAAATACGGCGTCATCGGACGGCTGGCCCAATCTAAGCGCACCTTTTTCGTCACCGGCTACGTGCCCCAGCGCGATACCCAGCGGCTGTGCCGCGAACTGGAGGACCAGTACGGCGCGGCCGTCTACCTAGAGGACCCGCTGCCGGAAGATGACGTGCCGGTGCTGCTGCAAAATAACAAATTCGCCGAGCCTGTGGAGGGGGTCTTAGAATCGTTCAGCCTGCCCGGCAAAGGCGAGATGGACCCCACCTCGGTCACGGCCATCTTCTACTACGTGCTGTTCGGGCTCATGCTGTCCGACGCCGCCTACGGCCTGATGCTGGTCATCGGCTGCGGCCTGATACTACTCAAGTTTAAAAACATCGAGCAGGGGCTGCAGAAGATGCTGCGGATGTTCTTCTTCTGCGGCATCTCCACCACCTTTTGGGGCATCGTCTTTAGCAGCTACTTCGGCGACGTGGTCAACGTGGTCTCGCGCACCTTTTTCGGGCACGAGGTCGGCATCCCGCCGCTGTGGTTCACCCCGCTGGAAAAGCCGATGCAGATGCTCCTATTCTGCCTGGCCATCGGCATCGTGCACCTGTTCGCCGGCCTGGCCATGAAGCTGTACCAGCAGGTAAAGGCCGGCCAGTATAAAGACGCGCTGTACGACGTCATCTTCTGGTACATGCTGCTGGGGGGGCTCATCCTGTGGATGCTCTCCATGCAAAAATTTGCCGATATCGTGCAGCTCAGCTTTGTGCTGCCATCCGCGGTGGGCACCGTGTCCTGTATCGTGGCCGGCGTCGGCGCGGTGGGGATCATCCTCACCTCCGGGCGGGAGTCTAAAAACCCCGTCAAGCGGCTGCTCAAGGGCCTTTATGGCCTGTACGGCGTCACCGGGTACCTCAGCGATATCCTGTCGTACTCCCGCCTGCTGGCGCTGGGGCTGGCCACCGGCGTCATCGGCTCGGTCATCAACCAGATGGGCAGCATGGTCGGCGGCGGCGCCGTGGGCGCTGTCGTCTTTATCCTGGTATTCATCGTCGGCCACACCCTCAACTTCGGCATCGAGTTGCTGGGCGCCTACGTGCACACCAACCGCCTGCAGTTCGTCGAGTTCTTTGGCAAGTTTTATGAAGGGGGCGGCCGCAAGTTCGACCCCTTTGCAGTCCACACCAAATACTACAAATTCAGGGAGGATAACGAAAATGAGTAACATGGGCATTGTATTCGCGATCTTGGGTGCGGCGCTGGCCGCCCTGCTGGCCGGCGCCGGTTCGGCTGTCGGCGTGGGCATGACCGGTGAGGCCGCCGCCGGCGTCGTCACCGAGGACCCCTCTAAATTCGGCAAGGTACTGCTGCTGCAGCTGCTGCCCGGCACACAGGGCATCTACGGCCTGCTCATCGCCTTTATGACGCTGTCGCAGATCGGCGTTCTGGGCGGCTCGGCCGAGATGAGCTTGGCCAAAGGCCTCATGTACTTCGCCGCCTGCCTGCCCATGGCCATCGTCGGCTACTGGTCGGCCATCCGCCAGGCCCGCGTGTCGGTAGCCGGCATCCACATGGTCTCTAAAAAGCCCGACCAGATGGGCAAAGGCATGATCTTTGCCGCCATGGTCGAGACCTACGCCATCCTGGCTCTGCTGGTCTCGCTGCTGGCGGTCACCGGTATCGGGGGTCTCAACATCTAAAGTTAGGAGATTTGGTTACATGACAGGATTAGAAAAGATCATCGGCGAGATCCAGCGCGAGGGCCAGATGGCCGCCGACGACATCCTGGCCGTGGCCCGGCAGGAGGCCGACCAGATCGCCCAGGCTGCCCGCGCCCAGGCCGAGGCCCAGGTGCAGAAGATCCGGCAGGAGGCCGACGCCCAGGCCGAGGATATCGCCCGCAGGGCCCAGTCGGCCGCCGACCTCAAAAAGCGCGGGGCGGTGCTGGCTGCCAAGCAGCAGCTCATCGCCCAGTGCATCGACTCTGCCCGCCGGTCGCTGGCCGAGCTGGACGATGCGGCGTACGCGGCGCTGCTCATCAAGATGGCCGCCGCCTTTGCCCATCCCGAGCCCGGCGAGATCTGCCTGCGCGCAGGCGACCTAGAGCGCCTGCGGGCAGATTTTGCCCAAAAATTGCAGGCCGCTCTGCCCGCCGGCGCCGCGCTGCAGATAAGCGGCGAGAGCCGCGACATCGACGGCGGGTTTGTGCTGGTGTACGGCGGTATCGAGGAGAACTGTTCCTTCCAGGCGCTGTTTGACGCCGACCTGGAAAAGCTGCAGGACCTGGTGCAGCACAGCCTGTTCGGCTGAGCGCCCGCTGCGATGACCGGGACTGCAACATTTCCAGAAGAAGGAGGAAGCCATGGCCGATAAACAGTACATCTACCAGGTGGCCCGCATCCGCTCCAAAGAGATGGAGCTGCTCACCGGGCAAAACATCCAGCAGCTGCTGGCCAGCGACAGCTACGACAGCTGCCTGCGCGTTTTGTCCGACCGGGGCTGGGATGTATCCAGCGGCGACGCGGACACCATCCTCGCCATCCAGCGCCAGAACACCTGGGCGCTGATGGAGGAGCTGGTGGAGGACATCTCGGTGTTTGACGTGTTCCTCTACCAAAACGACTTTCACAACTTAAAGGCCGCCATCAAGCAGGTCTGTACCCAGGAGCACTTTCAGGATATCTACATCCCCGACGGCACCGTCGAGCCACAGCGCATCGAGCAGGCGGTGTCCCAGCGGGACTTTGGCGCTCTGCCCCCGCGCATGCAAAAAGCCGCGCAGGAGGCCTTTACCGCCCTGCTGCGCACCGGCGACGGCCAGCTGTGCGACGTCATCATCGACAGCGCCTGTCTGGCAGCCATCCTGCAGGCCGGCCGCGACAGTGGCGACGCACTCATTTTGGCCTACGCCGAGCTGACGGTGGCCGCCGCCGACATCAAGACGGCGGTCCGCTGCCAGCGCACCGGCAAAGAGCTCGACTTTTTAAAGCGGGCGCTGGTGCCCTGCGACAGCCTGGATGTAGCCCAGCTGGCCGCTGCCGCGGCCGACAGCGAAGAGGCCATCTACAGCTATCTCGAGCGCACCGCCTACGCCCCCGGCGTCGAGGCGCTGCGCCAGTCGTCCGCCGCCTTCGAGCGCTGGTGCGACGACTTGATGATGCAGCGCATCCGCCCGCAGCTGCACAACGCCTTCACCATCGGCCCGCTGGCCGCCTATATTCTGGCCCGCGAGAACGAGGAAAAGACGGTGCGCATCATCCTCTCGGGCAAGAAAAACCACCTGGACGAGAGCGCGGTAGCGGAAAGGGTTCGTGATATGTATGTATAAGATCGCAGTGCTGGGAGACAGAGACAGCGTGTACGGCTTCGCCGCCGTGGGGCTGGACACTTTTTTTGCCAGCGAGCCGGAATACGCCGCCAAAAAGCTGCGGGAACTGGCCGGCGGCGACTACGCGGTGATCTATGTCACCGAGTCGCTGTGGGCCGGGCTGGATCACGAGATCGAGCGCTACCGCCAGCAGCCGCTGCCGGCTATCCTGCCCATCCCCGGCGCCTCGGGCAACACCGGTATCGGCATCACCCAGGTGCGCCGCTCGGTAGAGCAGGCGGTGGGCAGCGACATCATTTTTGGCGGCGACACTTAAGCCGCCGGCGACGAAACGAAAAGCCAGAAAGGCGAGGTTTGATATATGAGCACAGGTACCATTAAAAAAGTAGCTGGGCCGCTGGTCATCGCCCAGGGCATGCGCGACGCCAACATGTTTGACGTGGTGCGGGTCAGCGACCAGCGCCTGATCGGCGAGATCATCGAGATCCACGGCGATCTGGCCTCGGTCCAGGTATACGAGGAGACCTCCGGTCTGGGCCCCGGCGCGCCGGTAGAGTCCACCGGCGCCCCCCTGAGCGTCGAGCTGGGGCCCGGCCTCATCAGCAGCATCTTCGACGGCATCCAGCGCCCGCTGGTCGAGATCATGGCCCGCAGCGGCAACAACCTGAAGCGCGGCGTGGAAGTGCCGTCGCTGAGCCGCGACAACAAGTGGGAATTCGTCCCCACCGCCCAGGTGGGCGACACCGTGGTGGGCGGCGACATCATCGGTACCGTACAGGAGACCGAGATCGTCTGCCACAAGATCATGGTCCCCAACGGGGTGGAGGGCGAGATCACCGCCATCACCGGCGGCAGCTACACCATCGACGAGCCGGTGGCCACGGTGGCGCTGAAAAACGGCGGCACCCGCCAGCTGACCCTCATGCAGAAGTGGCCGGTGCGGGTGGGTCGTCCCTATAAAGAAAAATTGTCTCCGGACATGCCGCTGGTCACCGGCCAGCGGGTCATCGACACGCTGTTCCCCATCGCCAAAGGCGGCGTGGCGGCGGTGCCGGGGCCCTTTGGCAGCGGCAAAACGGTGGTGCAGCACCAGCTGGCCAAGTGGGCCGAGGCGGATATCGTGGTCTACATCGGTTGCGGCGAGCGCGGCAACGAGATGACCGACGTGTTAAACGAGTTCCCCGAGCTGCGCGACCCCAAGACCGGCCACTCGCTGATGGAGCGCACCGTGCTCATCGCCAACACCTCCGACATGCCGGTGGCCGCCCGCGAGGCGTCTATCTACACCGGTATCACCATCGCCGAGTACTTTAGAGATATGGGCTACTCGGTGGCGCTGATGGCCGACTCCACCTCGCGCTGGGCCGAGGCCCTGCGCGAGATGTCCGGCCGTCTGGAAGAGATGCCCGGCGAGGAGGGCTACCCCGCCTACCTGGGCAGCCGTCTGGCCCAGTTCTACGAGCGGGCCGGCCGGGTCATCGCCCAGGGCCAAGAGGGCCGTGAGGGCGCGCTGTCGGTTATCGGCGCCGTGTCCCCTCCGGGCGGCGATATCTCCGAGCCGGTGGCCCAGGCCACGCTGCGCATCGTCAAGGTGTTCTGGAGCCTCGACTCCGCCCTGGCCTACAAGCGCCACTTCCCCGCCATCAACTGGCTGACCAGCTACTCGCTGTACGTGAACAACATGGCCGGCTGGTTCAACGACCAGGTGGCCGAGGACTGGACCGACCTGCGGGCGCGGCTGATGCTGCTGCTCCAGGAGGAGGCCGAGCTGGAGGAGATCGTCAAGCTGGTGGGCATGGACGCGCTGTCGGCGCCCGACCGCATCAAACTGGAGGCCTCCCGCTCCATCCGCGAGGACTTTTTGCACCAGGACGCCTTCCATGAGGTGGATACCTACACCTCGCTGCAAAAACAGCACACCATGATGGAACTGGTGCTGCGCTACTACGACGCCGCCACCGAGGCGCTCAAAAAAGGCGCCTCGGTCGAGGGTCTGGTCAAGCTGCCGGTGCGCGAGTCCATCGGCCGCTTTAAGTACGTGTCCGATGACAAGATCGGCGAGGAGTACGCATCGATCGCCCGCGCGCTCGACCAGGAGATCGATGCGCTGATCAGTGAGGAGGAGGAGCTGTAATGCCTAAAGAATACAGGACGATCCAGGAGATCGCCGGCCCTCTGATGCTGGTCAAGGGGGTCGAGAACGTCAGCTATAACGAGCTGGGCGAGATAGAGCTGCACAGCGGCGAAAAGCGCCGCTGCAAGGTGCTGGAGATAGACGGCGGCAATGCATTGGTGCAGCTGTTTGAAAACTCCACCGGCATCAACCTCAGCAGCAGCAAGGTGCGCTTTTTGGGCCGCAGCATGGAGCTGGGGGTGTCGGAGGACATGCTCAGCCGGGTGTTTGACGGCCTGGGCCGCCCCATCGACGGCGGGCCGGAAATACTGCCCGAGCAGCGGCTGGATATCAACGGCCTGCCCATGAACCCCGCCGCCCGCAACTACCCGCAGGAGTTCATCCAGACCGGCGTGTCGGCCATCGACGGCCTCAACACGCTGGTGCGCGGTCAGAAGCTGCCCATCTTCTCGGCCAGTGGCCTGCCCCACGCCGAGCTGGCGGCGCAGATCGCCCGCCAGGCCAAGGTGCGCGGCACCAGCGAGCCGTTTGCGGTGGTGTTTGCCGCCATGGGCATCACCTTTGAGGAGGCAAACTTCTTCATCGAGAGCTTTAAGGAGACCGGCGCCATCGACCGCACGGTGCTGTTTGTCAACCTGGCCAACGACCCGGCCGTCGAGCGCATCGCCACCCCGCGCATGGCGCTGACGGCGGCGGAGTACCTGGCCTTCGAAAAGAACATGCACGTGCTGGTCATCATGACCGATATCACCAACTACGCCGACGCGCTGCGCGAGGTGTCGGCCGCCCGCAAAGAGGTCCCCGGCCGCCGCGGATACCCCGGCTACATGTACACCGATCTGGCCTCGCTCTACGAGCGGGCCGGGCGCCAAAAAGGCAAGTCGGGCAGTATCACCATGATCCCCATCCTCACCATGCCCGAGGACGACAAGACCCACCCCATCCCCGACCTGACCGGCTACATCACCGAGGGGCAGATCATCCTCAGCCGCGAGCTGTACCGCAAAAACATCACCCCGCCGGTAGATGTGCTGCCGTCGCTCTCGCGACTGAAAGATAAAGGCATCGGCGAGGGAAAGACCAGAGCCGACCACGCCAACACCATGAACCAGCTGTTCGCCGCCTATGCCCGCGGCAAAGACGCCAAAGAGCTGATGGTCATTCTGGGCGAGGCGGCCCTCACCGATATCGACAAGCTGTACGCCCAGTTCGCCGACGAATTTGAAAAAACTTACGTGTCGCAGGGCTACCACACCGACCGCAGCATCGAGGAGACGCTGGAGATCGGCTGGAAGCTGCTGCGCATCCTGCCCCGCAGCGAGCTCAAGCGCATCAAGGACGAATTTTTGGACCAGTACTACGAGGAAAAGTAGGTCCATATGCCAAATACCTGATGCGATGAGAGGGGGGAGACCAAAGTGGCAACGACCCAGATAAACCCGACCCGTATGGAGCTGACCCGGCTGAAAAAGAAACTGGTCACCGCCATGCGCGGGCACAAGCTGCTCAAAGATAAGCGCGACGAGCTGATGCGCCAGTTTTTAGACCTGGTGCGCCAGAACAAGGCGCTGCGCGAAAAGGTTGAAAAGGGGCTGGCCCGCGCCAACGCCAACTTCGTGTTGGCCCGCGCCGGTATCTCGCAGGAGGCCATGCAGGTGGCGCTGATGTGCCCCAAACAGGAAGTCACGCTCGAGACCTCGTCGAAAAACATCATGAGCGTGGATATACCGGTGTTCTCCTACAAGACCCGCACCGCCGATAAGGGGGATATCTACCCCTACGGCTACGCCTTTACCTCCAGCGATCTCGACGACGCCGTCAAGTCGCTGGAAGATGTGTTGCCCGATATGCTCAAGCTGGCCGAGACCGAGAAGTCCTGCCAGCTGATGGCCGCCGAGATCGAGAAGACCCGCCGCCGAGTCAACGCGCTGGAGCACGTGATGATCCCGCAGACCCAGGAGAGCATCCGCTACATCACCATGAAGCTGGACGAAAACGAGCGCAGCACCCAGATCCGCCTGATGAAGGTAAAGGATATGATGCTGGAGGCGGCACACCACTACAGCGAGCACGAACACTAAGCGCCCGTGCCAACACCAAGAGCCACTGCACAAGATCTTTTAACACGACATAAAAAAAGAGCGCCGACGGCAGTCCGACGGCGCTCTTTTTTGTGTTATAAGTTCTATGTTTTGCACATTTTTTGTAAAATCAGGCCGAAAAAGGTAGACATTATCGTTCTGATATCGTATAGTGGTAATATGTTAATAAACTGTGAAAACAGCAAGTTTTTGCCGCTTTTTATACCGGTATTTTACTGTGTATAGCCCCGCGTTATGCGGAACGACAAACTCTAGTTTTTCGCGCAGTCAAGCCATTTCTTGATGGCCGCCGGCATCGCCGAAAGTGATGTGCACCTCCGACCCCACCCTATCTCGCCGCCGCCACATTTCCCCCCACTATGCATGCTGTTTATTGACTGCTGTGACCAAATACGATATACTGATTGTGTCGAAAAAACACAGAACGTTTAACGATTTTTTACTTTTTATTCATATTAGGGAGTATCCTATGGCTGTATTGCTTACCGGCGGTGCCGGCTACATCGGTTCTCACATCTGTATCGAACTGCTGCAAGCGGGGATGGATGTGGTGGTCATCGACAACTTTTCCAACTCTAAACCAGAGGCGGTGCGCCGCGTGCAGCAGATCACCGGCAAGAAGTATCCCGTCTACCACGAAGACCTGCGGGACCGCGCCGCGGTGGAGAAGATCTTTGCAGAGAACACCATCGACTGTGTCATCCACCTGGCCGGCAGCAAAGCGGTAGGCGAGTCGGTGCAAAAACCCATCCTGTACTACGACAACAACCTGGTCTCCACCCTGGTTTTGTGTGACGTGATGCGGGATTACGGCTGCAAAAAGATCATCTTCAGCTCTTCGGCCACGGTGTACGGCGCCCCCGAACAGGTCCCGGTCACCGAGGAGACCCCGGTCTCGGCCGACACTACCCCCTATGGCAAGACCAAGCTGTTCATCGAGTACATGCTACAGGATATCGCCAAGTCCGATCCGGATTGGTCGGTCATCCTGCTGCGGTACTTTAACCCCATCGGCGCCCACGCCAGCGGCCTCATCGGCGAAGATCCGGCGGGCATTCCCAACAACTTAATGCCTTTTGTCACTCAGGTGGCGGCCGGCAAGTTGGAAAAGCTCTCGGTATTCGGCACCGATTACGATACCCCCGACGGCACCTGTGTGCGCGATTTTATCCACGTAGTGGATCTGGCTCAGGGCCATGTAAAGTCGATCGCCAAAGCTATGGAGAACAGCGGGGTGTTTATCTACAACCTGGGTACCGGCAAGGGTTACAGCGTCCAGCAGCTGGTGGATGCCTTCCAGCAGGCAAACGACATCGAGATCCCCTACCAGTACGCGCCCCGCCGCAAAGGCGATATCGCCCAGATCTACGCCGACTGCTCAAAGGCGCAGCGGGAGTTGGGCTGGCAGGCCCAGCACGACCTGTTTGAGATGTGCCGCGACAGCTGGAACTGGCAGAAGAAAAACCCTCAAGGGCTCGCATAGCGCAGACCTGGCCGCCCACATTTTTGACGATAAGGTGAGGATGACGATTATGGATATCCGCGAACATACCGGCACCGAATATGGTACGTCACGGGCTTCTTCCACCTCAGGCGCCGACAGCGACCTGTGTACGGTCTATGTCCCAACTAGAGCGCAGCGCCTGTATAATGCTGTTTTTAAGCGCGCATTCGGCTTTGTACTGGCGCTCCTAGCAGTGCTGCTCCTCTCTCCCATCATGCTCCTCTGTGCGATCGCGATCGCACTGGAGTCTCGTGGACCGATCATTTTTCGCCAGCGCCGGGTGGGCAGAGATGGCCGCGAGTTTTACATCTACAAGTTTCGCTCTATGCGTGTCTCGGCCCCCAAATATGTGGCCACTGCCGACCTGTCTAACGCCCATGAATACATCACCAAGGTAGGGCATTTTCTGCGCAAGACCAGTTTAGACGAGCTGCCGCAGCTCTTTAATGTGCTCAAGGGAGACATGAGCTTGATTGGCTATCAGCCGCTGGTCCCATCTGAAGGGACTATCCATCCACTGCGGGACCGGTGTGGGGTACACTATCTGCGCCCCGGCATTACCGGGCTGGCCCAGGTAAATGGACGCGACCTGGTGACCACCGAGCAAAAGGTGCGCATGGACCTGCTCTACCTAAAGCAGTTATCGCTGTGGGAAGATATAACCATCCTTTTTAAAACGGTGGCGGTCGTATTTTCTAAAAAGGATTATGCCGAGGGCAACGAGGTCTATGAGATCATGTTGCAGCAAAAATCAGTAAACGAGCAGGAGTCAGCCAAAACAAAATCTAAGCTGACCGATACGCAGGTTTTAAAAAAGATATCGTGAGCAAGAGGAGAGCGCAAGCTCTCCTTTTTTTACTTGTTCTTTTCTGCCCCCGCGATCTGTGTTACAATAGTGCTCATCTCTATCGAGGAGGTCGCCCCCTTGTTTTTTACCGTCTATCTGTCTGTTGGACTGGTGCTCCTAGCGCTGTCACTGCCGCCGTTTGTCCAACGTATCCGTCACATCGGTGTCATGCTGCCGGCTGCACAGGGGCTATGCATGGTCTCATTGGCGGCTGTTTCCCCGCTTTTACAACCCTGCGGATGGTGGGCCGCTGCACAGTGGGTGCTGCTTGGCTTCTTATTCTTGGAAGGGCTGCTGTTTTTGGCCGGCTCGCTGCTGCTGTGCCGCTTTCCCCGCTACCGGCACGGCACAAACGATAGCTGCATCGTGGTGCTGGGTTGCCGGGTGCGCGGACAGATTCCATCAAAAATGCTGGCGCGGCGGCTGCAAAAAGCGCATCAACTGCTGGTGCAGAACCCCCATGCCTGCTGTGTCGTCACCGGCGGGCAGGGGGAGGATGAGGAGGTGCCCGAGGCCGAAGTGATGGCCGCCTGGCTGGCGCAGCGCGGTATTGACGCAGAGCGCATCTACCGGGAAGACCGCTCGCGCTCCACTCGCCAAAATCTGCAGTTTGCCGCCCAGATCATCGAGCAACAGGATCTACCCCGTCGGGTGATCGTGGTCAGCGACTTCTACCACCTGGCCCGCGGCTGTATTTATGCGCGCCGGTTCGGCCTATTGCCCTGTGGAGCCGCCTGCCGCACCAACCCCGCCATGATCTTTGGCTACTGGGCCCGGGAGTTGCCGGCAATATTTAAGGCTCTGCTGGGCCGATAAGACGGATATGCATGTCCTCGACCGATCTATAACGAAAAAAGGGCAGCCCCAGCAGGGACTGCTCTTTTACACTTTATATAGGGGCGCGCAGCTCACACGTAATACAGATTTTCGGAGGGGAATACCGGATCGCAGGTCACATCTACCCCCAGTTTGCGGAAAGTCTGCTCGTCGGCCCGGTTGAGGATGGTGGTGGTGTGGGCCTGGCAGTTTTTGAGCTGAGGCAATTTCTCCATAGCCACCTGGGCAGTGGGGTTGGTCACCGCGCAGATGCTCAGAGCCATGAGGATCTCCTCGCAGTCCAGCGCGGGGCGACGGCTGCCCAGCGTTTTAGATTTTAGATCGATGATGGGCTGCAGGATGACCGGCGAGATGAGGTGGATCTCGTCGGCAATGCCGGCCAGCTGCTTGACCGCATTGAGGATCGCCGCCGCCGAGCTGTTCATCAATTCGCTGGAGCGACCGGTGACGATGGTGCCGTCCTCCAGCTCGATGGCGGTGGCCGAGAGCAGCTCTTCTCCCGTCTCGAGACCTTTAGCCGCAGCATAACTGCGGGCGCCGGCCACCACTTTGCGGTCTTCTGGCCGCAGTTTCATATCTTTCATGATGGCATCCATACGGTGGAAGGTCTCCTCGTCCATGGTGCCTTTTTTGTACTCACAGCTGGTCTTGAAATAGCGGCGTATGATCTCCTGCCGGGAGGCTTCTTTGACTACCTCGTCGTCGATGATGCCAAAGCCCACCCGGTTGACCCCCATATCGGTGGGGGACTTGTAGATAGACTCTTTGCCGGTGATCTTTTCGATGATGCGGCTGATGACCGGGAACATCTCCATATCGCGGTTGTAGTTGACCGCCGGCACCCCGTAAGCGTCGAAGTGGAACGAGTCGATGATGTTGACATCTTTGAGGTCTACGGTGGCCGCCTCATAGGCTACATTGAGCGGGTGTTTGAGCGGCACGTTCCACACCGGGAATGTCTCGAATTTAGAGTAGCTGGCCGAGCGCCCGCGGCGGTACTCGTGGTAGAGCTGGCTCAGGCATGTGGCCAATTTGCCGCTGCCGGGGCCGGGGGCGGTGACCACCACGATGGGCTTGGTGGTCTCGATATACTCGTTGGCGCCGTAGCCCTCATCGCTGACGATCAGGTCTACATCGGTGGGGTAACCTTTGGTCTTTTTGTGGGCGTAGGTCTTGATGCCCCGCATACGCAGCTTGTTCATAAACACGGTAGTAGCCGGCTGCCCGTCGTAGCGGGTGATGACCACACTGTTGACATCGAGCTGGTAGCTGCGCAGCTCGTCGATGAGCCGCAGTACATCCATATCGTAGGTGATGCCAAAATCATCACGCACCTTATTGCGCTCGATATCGCCGGCGTACACGCAGATGATGATCTCCACCTGCTCCTTCAGCGTCTGCAGCAGCTTGATCTTGGCATTGGGATCGAAGCCGGGCAGCACGCGTTTGGCGTGCATGTCCTGCATCAGCTTGCCGCCAAATTCAAGGTACAGCTTTTCACAGCTGTTGACCCGCTCCAAGATGTATTTGGACTGTTCGGTGATATATTTTTCGTGGTCAAACCCCAGTTTCATTCCTACACGTTCCCCCATCCGTCACACATCGCATTTTTGCGCGGCCAGCAGTCGCCAGCGACCCGCCGCAGCTATCTTCCTCAAAAAAACTCACAAAGATAATTCTACCATGTATGCGCGATGCTTGTAAAGCGCAGTACACAAAAAGTCACTGGGCACTCTCGAGCATAGCGGCGCCGATGATGGCCGCATCGTTGCCCAGCTGGGCCGTGGTGATGGCTGTATTTTGCTTGGAGTAGCGCGACATCACCACCCCCATCGCCTTTTGGCGAATGGGGGCCACCAGCTTTTCTCCCTCTTTAGAGATACCGCCGCCGATGACGATGAGCTGGGGTTGCAGGATGTTGACGATGTTGGCCACCCCGCAGGCCAGATAGTCGGTGTAGCGCTCGAGCACCTGTTTGGCCGCCTCATCGCCGCTGTCGGCAGCGCGGAAAGCCGTGCGGCCATCGACCGCCTCGACATCGCCGCCACATTGGGCCCACATCGCGCTATCGGGGCACTGGCGCATCTTTTCGCGGGTCATACGGATCAGGCCGGTGGCCGAACCATAGGCCTCGAGACAGCCGTTGCGGCCACAGGTGCAGGGAACGCCGTCTTTCTCAACTACCATGTGCCCCAACTCGGCCCCACCGTAATAGGAGCCGGGCCAGATCTTGCCACCGACGATGATGCCGCCACCCACCCCGGTGCCCAGAGTGATAGCCACCATGTCGCGGTAGCCGCGGCCGGCGCCGGCCACCAGCTCGCCGTAGGCCGCCACATTGGCGTCGTTGTCCATATACACGGTTTTGCCGCTGCGCTGCCGGAGCAGCGGTACTACCGGCGCATCGAGAAAAGCCAGGTTTGCCGCGTGCTCTACCTCGCCTTTCTCGCGGTTGATGACTCCCGGCGAGCCCACACCGATACTCTGGATATCGTCGGTCGTGAGACCGGCCTTTTCTACACATTGGCGGTACAGCCCGTCCATATCCGCCACCACCTCGGCCACCGGCCGGGGGGCGCGGGTCTTGCCGGCCGCCTTTGACAAAATGCGGTACTCCTCATCCACGACACCGGCCACTATATTGGTGCCGCCCAGATCTATGCCCACACGGTATGTCATCTAAAACACCTCTCCCACTGGGGCGCCTTTCACCGCGCCCATCTATGCTTCTTTTATTATAGAAAAAAACCGGCGGCGAGACAACCACAAACTGCCACTTCTACACAATAAAGAGGTCCGGAACTGTATTCCGGACCTCTTTGCGAAATGGCTATGAGATTTAGGACTTCTTGATGGCTCTCTCTTCCACCTTGATGATGCCTTTTTTGTACATGATCCAGGCAGCCAGAATGGTGACCGGGATCATGCCCACGATGGCGAAGCCCTGATAGGTGCTCAGCGGTACGCCCAGTGCCAGCATGATGGCCACGATGATCACTGCGGGGATGACTGCCAGCAGTTTGCCCTTGATGACGTACTTGCCGGCGGCGCCCGAGAAGATACCCAGGATGAGGCCGCCGAATAGAGCGGGCAGCATGTAGGTGGTAGCGGTCTTTACAGCGGGCAGGGTGAGTACCGGCTGCAGCGGCACCAGCAGGATGACGCCCAAGGCGATGATGGCCATGGTCAGGATGGACGAGGCGCTGATGGCCACGGTGGTGATGGCGTCGCCGGCGTCGGTAGACTGCTCGACTTCGGCCAGCTCGATGGCGTTGATGGCCACCGGCAGTTTTAAGTTCATGACGTTGCCGGTGATAAAGGTGATGTAGGCCGAAGAGCCCAGGACCGGCGCGTAGCTGATGACCTCAGAGATCGCGATGGGGATAAACATGGCCAGCAGGCCAGAACCGCTCTGCAGGACCAGCTTCATGGAGGGGAAGCAGTCGAAGATCAGGCAGGCCACGATGGGGATGCCCACCATGAAAGCGATGGCGCCAAAGCTGCCCCAACGGCCCCAGCGATGTATGGAATTGATATATTTCTCGTTTTTCATCTGGTATAGCCCTCCTTTAAGCCGGGAACACAGCCGACCACATCACTGCGGCGACCATGCCCAGGATCAGCGCGATGGCCAACACGAAGTTGTTGAGCCACTTGGCGCCGGTCTTTTTGGCGATCATCGTGACCAGCAGCGAGATGACCGCACTGGTGATGAGCGTGAGCGTGCCCACCAGATTGAAGTGGCCGTATCTGCCGTAATCAGCGGTGGGGTTGTAGACCTGCAGCGGCATCATGACCGACATCATAGCCATCATGAAGCAGCCGGAGAACAGTGCGCCCCAGCCGCCCTGTTTCTCGTTGAAAGAAGCCATGGAGGTCTGGATCTTTTTGCAGAACAGCGCGTTGGTGACGATGCCGCCGATGATGCCGATGCTCATAACGATCATTACGGCGCCCATCACCTGGGCGGGCTCGCCGCGCAGCTGGGTCAGTGCGCTGTAGCCCATAGCCTGACCGACCATGTCGGCGGCCATCAGCTCGTACGATACGGCGCCGACGACCGAGAGTCTGAACCATGCCCAGGGGGTGCCGATAACAGCGGCCAGCGAGAACAGGCCGATCACGATCGACAGCGAGGGTACGATCGAGAACGTACAGGAAGATGCGATTACCTTTTTAACGGTGGTGTTGGGGATGCCGAGCTCCAGGCAGTGGCCCCATGCTTTGCGCAGGAACACACCAGCCAGGAAAGCAACATACAGCAGGCCGATGATGACCAGTATGTACAGAAGACTGCTGTCTGCTACGTCCCAAAAAGTCATAGCCATTGGTGTCATAGTCGTTCACTCCTCTTTTTATCGCAGGGGATCTTTTCCCCTAACCTACAAATTAGTCCAGATAGGGCTTCACGTCGTCGGGGAAGGGGCAGTTGTACTTGCCGCCGGTCGCCGCCATGTACTCGTCGTGGGCCGGTTTTAAGATGGACGGATCGGCCAACACCTTGGCCGCTGCCAGAGCCATCGCCTTACCGGCGTACAGCAGGCCTTTATGGGCGATGCTGGAGCCCGCCTGTGCCGTCTGCTGCCAGGTGTGGCCCGGGGTGCCGATACAGCCGGTGGCGGCCGTCATCTGGGCGGTGGGGGTGACGTAGCTGACGTCGCCCACATCGGTGGAGCCGGGCATGCACAGGCTGGAAGGGGCGTAGCCCACCACGCCGTCGAACAGGTCTTTGTCGGCGTACTCGGCCGCATTGGGGAGACCCATCATGGTCAGCTGGGCCACCACGCCTTTTTTCTCGGCCTCGGTCAGCGAGTCGCGGAAAGACTGGGCGACCTGGTGGTCGTTCTCGTCAAACGGTACCGGACCCAATTCCTGCATGCTCTCGCCCAGCAGCTGGGAGAGCACGGCGTTGGGCACGTAGTCGCTCAGGCCGTCTTTGATCTGGATCTCACACTCGGTCTCGGTCATCATGGCCGCACCTTTGGCGATCTTCTCGATGCGGGCAAAGATCTCTTTGGCCTGCTCGATCTTGGGGGCGCGAATGTAGTAGTGCAGCTTGGCGCGGTCCTGCACCACGTTGGGGGCCTGGCCGCCTACATCGTGGAAAGCGTAGTGGATCCTGGCGGCGTCGATGACGTGCTCGCGCAGGAAGTTGACACCGATATTCATCAGCTCCGCCGCATCGAGCGCGCTGCGGCCCATGTGGGGGGCAGCGGCCGCGTGAGCCGTGCGGCCGTGGAATTTAAAGAACACGCTGATGTTGGCCAGACTGCTCACCGCCATGACGGCGGTGGTGTCGCCCGGGTGCCAGCTAAAGGCGCAGTCGAGTTTATCAAAGCAGCCCTCGCGGGCCATGAACGCCTTGCCGCAGCCAAACTCCTCGCCGGGGCAGCCGTAGTAGATGACGGTGCCGGCGATATTATTTTGCTGCATGTAGTCTTTGAGCGCCACCGCTGCCGCCAGCGAACCGGCGCCCAGCGCATTGTGGCCACAGCCGTGGCCCGGCGCGTCTTTGACCACCTCTTTGTGGGTGGCACAGGACGCCTCCTGGCTCAGGGACGGCAGCGCGTCGAACTCGCCCAAAAAGCCGATGACCGGTTTGCCGCTGCCAAAAGTGCCGCTAAAAGCGGTGGGGATGCCTGCCAACCCCTCCTCGACGGCAAAACCCTCTGCTTTCAGCGCGTCGATGAGCACCTTGGCCGACTTAAATTCCTTAAAACCCAGCTCCGGGTTTTTCCAGATCTCGTCGCTCACACCGGTAAACAGGTCTGCTTTGGCATCGACAAGTGCCGATATGCTCTCTTTCACAGACATGGTATGACCTCCTCTTCTTTTAAAAATATGGGGACCACGGTCATGCAACTTTTGCCGATCATTGCTGCAAAAAGTGCCGTTTGGCACTGGGCCCGCCACATGTCATTTCGGTTCATTCTACCATTTTATGAGCATTTGTGCAACAAATAATGAACGGTTTATGAATACTCGACAAACTGCGGTTGCAAAATTTGGGCAGTCGACAGACAAAAAATTTCACATTTTACTTTATGCTGTTTTATGGTAGTATAATATAGGTAATTTCAACAAAGTACGACGGTCAATTTTGTATCCGCCCCGATGGGGCCGCTTTATAGAAAGGATGTACCTATGCGCTACCAGGCTGTGATCTTCGATATGGACGGCACGCTCATCGACACCTCCCCCAGCATCATCAGTTGCGCCAAGACCTCGATGCGCCTCAACGGGGTGCCCATCCCGCCCGAGAGCGAATTCGACCGCTTTATCGGCCCGCCGCTGCGCCAGTGTTTTCAGATCGTCACCGGCATCACCGACGAGGCGCTGCTGGACCGCTTAGCCGACGGGTATGTGGCCAACTTTACCCCTGAGCTCATCGCCTTAGGGCTGGTGTACGACGGCATGCGGGAGCTGGTAGTGGCGCTGCACGACCAAGGGGTAAAGCTGGGGGTAGCCACCTTAAAGTTGACCAAATACGCACAGCAGACCACCGACCATTTTGGCCTGACCCCGTATTTTGACGCGGTGTGTGGCTCGGCCGACGGCATCAAGGCCGACAAAGAGGCTGTGATGCGCGACTGCATGCAGCAGATGGGCATTACCGACCCCACCCAGGTGCTGATGGTGGGCGACAGCCCCTACGACCAGGAGGGAGCCAAGCTGGTGGGCACCGATTTTGCCGCCGCTCTGTACGGCTATGGCTACCGCCGCGAGCAGCCGGATACCGGGCATGCGGTGTGCCTGGCCGAAGATGTGACCGACCTGGCCCGCTTTTTGGGCTGCTGAGGGGAGGAGAGAAAATGGACTGGACACAGATCGACATCGAGATAAACTGTGCCGACATCGAACTGGGCTCTTCCATCGCCCACATGGTGGTCCCCTATGGCATTTATATCGAGGATTACTCGGACTTAGAAGAGCTGGCCCCACAGATCGCCCATATCGATCTCATCGATGAGGAACTGCTGAAAAAAGACCGCACCAAAGCAGTTATCCACCTGTATATCCCCGAGGACCAGCACCCCCACGAGGCGGTGGTATTTCTCACTGACCGGCTGCAGGCGGCCGGTATCGAGTTTGCAGTGGGCTGCTCGAACATCGCCGAGGAGGACTGGGCGTTTGGCTGGAAAAAATACTATCATCCGCTGCCGATCGGCGACCACCTGGTGGTGTGCCCCAGCTGGGAGAACTATGACAAAAAGCCCGGCGAAGTGGTGGTGACACTGGACCCGGGCATGGCTTTTGGCACCGGCACCCACAACACCACCAAGCTGTGCTTGGAGCTGATGCAGCCGGTGGTAAAGCCCGGCAGCACGGTGCTGGACATCGGTTGCGGCAGCGGTATTCTGGCGGTCTCGGCCCTGCTGTGCGGCGCTGACAGCGCTCTGCTGTGCGATATCGACGCCACCGCCGTAAAGGTGGCGCGGGAAAACGCCGCACTCAACGGGGTAGAGGACCGCTGCCAATTCATCCAGGGCGACTTGGCGGCGGCAGTAGACCAGCAGTACGACCTGTTTTTCGCCAACATCGTGGCCGATATCATCATCCGCCTGCTGCCGGACGTGCGTGGTCACTTAAAGCCGGGCGGGCGCTTTATCGCCTCGGGCATCGTAGATGTGCGCCGCGACGAGGTGCTGGCGGCAGTGGCTCAAAACGGGCTGGAAGTGGAACAGATGGCCGAGGACGGCGGCTGGGTGGCGCTGCTGTGCCGGGCCCGATAGCACCGGACGGGGAGAGGTAGGACATGCCCAAATTTTTTACTTCTCAGATAGATGCGGACGCCGGCGTTATCACTGGACCGGACGTGCGCCACATAGCCCGGGTACTGCGCCACCAGCCGGGCGACGAGCTGCTGGTATGCGACGGCCAGGGGCGCGATTACCGCTGCCGCATCGCCGCCATCGAGGAAGACCGGGTTCTGCTGGCGGTGCTGGCGAGCGCCCCCTGCCCTGCCGAGCCCAGCGTGGAGCTGACGGTATATCAGGCCCTGCCCAAAGCCGACAAAATGAGCCTGATCGTACAGAAATGTGTGGAACTGGGTGCTGCGGCAGTGGTGCCGGTGACCACCCACCGCTGTGTGTCGCGCCCCGACGCCAAAGGCATGCGCGGCAAGGTGGAAAAGTGGCAGAAGACCGCCGACGAGGCGGCCAAACAGTGCGGGCGCGGCGTTTTGCCCCGGGTGGGGGATTGCCTGTCGCTGACAGCGGCGCTGCAGCAGATGGCCGGAGATGACCTGGCGGTGCTCTTTTACGAGAAGGGCGGGCAGCCCCTGACCCAACTGGTGGGCTGCAAGAGCCCCCGGCGCATCTCGATACTGGTGGGCTGCGAGGGGGGCTTTGAGGAGGCAGAGGTGGCGGCCGCTACTGCCGCCGGGGTACAGATCGCCACATTGGGCAGCCGCATTCTGCGCTGCGAGACGGCCCCTATCGCCGCCTGCGCCGTACTTATGCACCTGACCGGCAACCTGTAGGGGAGAAAGCGGTGGCGGTCTTTCCGCCGGCGGCCTGCAGGGGGCGAGGTGTACCCGCCGTTGGCCAGTTTCCAGTGGGCCACCAGATCAGAGCAAAGCTTTATTGGCCGCGGCAGTGCCGCGGCTTTTTTGCGTTTTAGACCACAGCTGTTTATGCGGCGTTTTGCCGCGTGGCCGCCGACATTGATTCTGGCGGCGAAAAGCGTTAGAATATACTTACTGAGCGACTAGACCAGCGCGCACAAAAAACAGCAGAAAGAAGGTCGTTATCGTGACTGTAAAAGAGCTGATCACCAAATATGAGCCGTACATGGTCGAGATGCGCCGGGAGCTGCACCAGCACCCCGAGATCTCGCTGCAGGAGGAGTGGACCTCCGCCCGTATCTGCCAGGAGCTGGAGAGCGCTGGCATTTTCTATCAGGTGGTGGGGCACCGCAACGTAGTGGGCGTGGTCGACAGCGGCAAGCCGGGCAGGTCCATCGCCATCCGCGCCGACTTTGACGCTCTGCCCATGGATGAGCTGGTAGACCTGCCATACAAGTCGAAAATAAAAGGGGCCATGCACTCCTGCGGGCACGACGCCCACACGGCAACTCTACTGGGCTGCGGCAAGGTGCTAAACGATCTGAAAGACAGTTTTAACGGCAAGGTGTATCTGTGCTTTCAGATCGCCGAAGAGGTGGGGGCCGGCGCCGACGAGATCGTCGCTTACCTAAAAGAGCAGGGCGGTGTAGATGAGGTCATTGCCGTCCATGTGCTGGGCGCCGAGGAAGTGGGCACTATGGTACTGCCCGACGGAGCCATGTATGCGGGCAATATGGGCTTTAAGGTGACTGTTAAAGGGGTGGGCGGCCACGGCTCGCGGCCCGACTTGGCCGTCGATCCGCTGCGCCCGGCCTGCGACATCCTGTTAAAGATCCAGGCTATTCCGGTCAACCGCCACGACCCGTTTGAGACGGTCGTCATCAGCCCCTGCATGATAAATGGCGGCACCAAAAACAATATCATCCCCGAGGCCTGCGAGATTGAGGGCAATATCCGCTTTTTCCGTGTAGGTGAAGGCGAGGAGCTGGTGGGCGAGATCGCCCGTATGGCCGAGCAGATCGCCGCCACCTATGGCGCCACGGTAGAGGTGAGCCACAGCAGTATGGCCCTGTACCCGGTGGTGAACACCGCCGAGAGCGCCCAGCGCGGCCGGGCACTGGCCAAAGAGCTGGGCCTCACGGTGCTGGCACCCCCAAACCCCAATCTGGCATCGGACAACTTTGCCGATTTCCTGCAGGCCTTTGGCGGGTTTTACGCCTCTTTTGGCGCCCACTCCCACCGGCCCGGCACCTCGGGCAACCACCACAACCCCACCTTTGATATGGACGAGGCGGCCATGCCGCTCTGGGGCGAGTTTTTGGCCGAGTACGCCTACCGCTTTTTGCAGTAGCCAAAATGGGGCCGTCCGGGCGCCGTACACATTACACGAAATCGCCCCGCTATCTTTGGCGGAAGCAGGCTTTGACCTATGCACCCGCCAGACGGTATAATGGGGGTATCTGATCATGAGGAGGAACACAGATGACTGTAAAAGAACTGGTCTTGCAAAACGAGTCGTATATCATCGAGATGCGCCGGGAGTTCCACATGTACCCCGAGCTCTCGTATCAGGAGGAGCGCACCTCGCGCCGTATCGGCGAGGAGCTCACCAAGATGGGCATCCCCTTTGAAGTGGTGGGCCGCCGCAACGTGGTAGGCATCATCAACAAGGGTAAAGCCGGCAAAAAGATCGCTATCCGCGCCGACATCGACGCGCTGCCGGTGTGTGAGGAAGTAGACGTGCCCTTCAAGTCGAAAAACGAAGGTGTGATGCACGCCTGTGGCCATGACGGCCACGCGGCCATCTTGTTGGGCATCGCCAAGAGCCTGCAGGAGCTGAAAGACGAGCTCAACGGCCAGGTGTTCCTGTGCTTCCAGGTTGCCGAGGAGGTCGGCGGCGGCGGTGCCGACGAGATCGTCGACTACTTAAAAGAGCAGGGCGGCGTAGACCAGGTCATCGGCACCCATTTGATGGGCCAGCTGCCGGCCGGCATCATCGCCATCCCCGACGGCCCCATGATGGCCGGCAACACCGGCTTTAAGATCACCGTAAAAGGTGTGGGCGGCCACGGTTCGCGGCCCGACCTGGCTGTTGACCCGCTGCGCCCGGCCTGTGATATCCTGCTGAAAGTACAGGCTATCCCGGTCAACCGCCACGACCCGTTTGAGACGGTAGTGGTGAGCCCCTGCATGATCCACGGCGGCACCAAAAACAACATCATCCCCGAGACCTGCGAGATCGAGGGCAACCTGCGCTTTTTCAAGGTGGGCGACGACCAGGCTGTTTTGGAAGTGATGCGCCAGATCGCCCAAAACACCGCGGCCGCCTACGGCGCTACCGCCGAGGTGGAAGGCATTTTGATGGCCCCCAACCCGGTCATCAACGATAGCGAGGCCGCCACCCGCGGCAGAGAGCTGGCCGCCGAGCTGGGCTTTACCGTGGCACCGCCCTCTAAGCCGGCTACCGGTTCTGACGATTATGCCAATTTCCTGGTAGATTTTAAGGGCTTCTACTGCATCTGCGGCGCCCACAACACCGAGATCCCCGGCACCTCGGGCAATCACCACAACCCCAACTTTGCCATCGACGAGAAAGCGCTGGCACAGGCAGCCGAATTTATGGGCACCTACGCTTACCGCTTCCTGCAGTAAGATCTTTCTCCATACGCAAAAAAAGAGCACTGCCCAGGCAGTGCTCTTTTTTTGTGCGCCAAGCACTATAGCCGGCCCACTGCTGACTACCAGCCGGAAAAACAGCATACACTACCTAGAGTACATCGCACAGGTGGCAGCACCTACAAAAAAACGGGGCCGCACTGTCCGGTCGCCGGCGGCATACCGGTGCGGGCGCTGCCGACAGCAGTGCTACCACATATAGAAGGGGGGAGACGTATGGATTGGCTGCGCCGGCGGGCCAGGTTCGTGGGCGACTGCATTTTGTGGTTGGCCGGGCTGACTCTGCTGTTTTTGTTCATTAAATTTGCTCTACCACTGTTTTCTCCCTTTTTGTTTGGCTTTTTGCTGGCCTTTTTGGCGGCGCGGCCCGCCCGCTGGCTAGCCACACACACCCGCCTGCGGCAAAATGCACTGCAGATCGGTGTAGTGGCGGGGGTGTATCTGGCACTGGGGGCAGCCGTCTATTTTGGCGGTGCCTGGCTGGCGGTGTGGGCAGGCGACTTTTTTTCGCACCTGCCAGATCTGTATGACCGGTTGGTGCGCCCGGTGCTAGACCAGATACAGGCGGGGGTGGCCAGTATGAGCGGCGCCTTTCACGGGCAGGCGGCTGCCGAGATCGGGGCACTGCTGCAGTCGGTGGGCGACTGTATCTCGGGCTGGCTGAGCGCGGCTTCCCGGTGGGCGCTGGGGTGTGTGGGCAGCTTGGCCGCCAGCCTGCCCGGCGCCTTTGTCTGGTGCGCCACCGCGGTGCTGTCATCGCTGTTTTTTGCCTGGGACTACCCGCTGGTGACCGGTGTCATCGCCCGCTGTACGCCCCGCTCGCTGCGACAGACCGCCTACCAGGTAAAAGACTGCCTGCAGCGCTCGGTGTGGTGTATCTGCAAGTCTTATCTCATCTTGATGGCCATTACCTTTGGCGAGCTGCTGGTGGGGCTGTGGCTGCTGCGGATACCACACCCCTTTTCGCTGGCGCTGCTCATTGCGCTGGTAGACCTGCTGCCGGTTTTGGGTACCGGGGCAGTGATGATCCCCTGGGGGGCGTTTTTATTGATCAGCAAAAATTATACATTAGGTATATCTATTTTACTATTATACGTTGTAATATCCGTGCTGCGGAGCATCCTGGAGCCGCGCATACTGGGTGGGCAGACCGGGCTGCACCCCATCGTTACCCTGATGGGCATTTATGTGGGGGGAAAACTGTTGGGGTTCGCCGGGATCTTGCTGGTACCACTTTTGCTGACGGTGGTGTACGAGCTGTACCGCTGTGGCATTTTAAAGGGGCCTGGAGGCCAAAAAAGCAGCTGTGCAGCCCCCAAAGGGCCGCTGTGATGCCGGTGACAAAACTGTTTCTCGGGGGCGCATAAAAACTTCTTGACAGCTGCCGCACAGGCGGGTATAGTATAGCTATCCCTTTAAAGGAGAAAAGCATTATGCACACGCTGCTTTCCAAGACTGCACATAACAGCTATTACGGCTACGCTTACCTGGGCTATTTTTATAGCGCGGGTCGTTTGTGTTGCGGTCTTTCGGGAGATAGGGGCCAATAGGCCCAACAGGCAGCTTTTTACGAGCCGACCACCCGGGTGACCGGGGGCCGGCTCTTTTGTTTTTACCGGCTGCCCGGCACGCCCCTGGCACAAGAGAGGAAGCACCAGTATGATCGTAATTTTCAAACCCCACACCACCGCCGAAAAAATAGACCAGTTCTCGCGCTGGGTGCAGGCCCAAGGCCTGCAGGCACACCTGTCGCGGGGTGAAAACACCACCCTGATGGGGCTGGTGGGCGACACCACCCAGCTCGATCTGGAACAGATCCAATCGCTCTCGATCGTGGAGCGGGTACAGCGCATCCAGGAGCCGTACAAAAAAGCCAACCGCAAATTCCATCCGCAGGACACGGTGGTCACGGTACCTGCAAAAGGCGGCGATATCCTGATCGGCGCCGGCCATTTTACGCTGATCGCCGGCCCCTGCTCGGTAGAGAGCGAGCGGCAGATCACCGAGGTGGCGCGCCGGGTGGGTGCCGCCGGAGCCAAAGTGCTGCGCGGCGGCGCCTTTAAGCCCCGCACCAGCCCTTACGCCTTTCAGGGCATGGGCGCCGACGGCTTACAGCTGCTGGGCATGGCCAAACAGGATACCGGCATGCCCATCATCAGCGAGGTGATGGACAAATCACAGCTGCCGCTTTTTGAAAACGTAGATATCATTCAGGTGGGGGCCCGTAACATGCAAAACTTTGAGCTGCTCAAAGAGGTGGGCCGCCAGCGCAAACCGGTGCTGCTCAAGCGCGGGCTGTCGAGTACCATCGAGGAGTGGCTGATGAGCGCCGAGTACATCATGGCCGGCGGCAACGACCAGGTGATCCTCTGTGAGCGGGGCATTCGCACCTTTGAGACGGCCACCCGCAACACGCTGGATATCTCGGCCATACCCATCTTAAAACAAAAGACCCATCTGCCGGTTCTGGTCGACCCCTCCCACGCTGCCGGCATCCCCTGGCTGATCGAGCCGCTGTCGCGGGCGGCGGTAGCGGCGGGTGCCGACGGGCTGATCATCGAGGTGCACGACTGCCCTGAAAAGGCGCTGTGCGATGGGGCCCAGTCGCTGACCCCCGACCAATTCGAGCAGATCGCATCCGGCCTGCGGCCGTTTATCAGCCTGATGGGGAGGAAGTTTTCATGAACGTGGCAATCGTAGGGCTGGGTCTGATCGGGGGGAGTTTGGCCAAGACGTTCTCGGCCCACGGACACCGGGTGTACGGCATGGATAAAAACCCCCAGACCATGGAACAGGCGTTACAGGACGGGGCGGTTGCCGATGTGCTGGACGATGTGCGGATGGCCCACTGTGACCTGGTACTGATTTGCCTTTATCCGCAAAAAACGGTAGACTATATCTTGGAAAAACAGCAGGTCTTTGCCGGTGATACAGTCGTGCTGGATGTGTGCGGTGTAAAGGAATTCGTGTGCCGTGAGATCGAGCCGGTGGCAGCGGAGCGGGGCTTTACCTTTGTGGGCGCCCATCCCATGGCCGGCCGAGAGCTCTCGGGCTACCGGGCCAGCATGGACAATCTGTTTCACCACGCCAGCATGATCTTGACCCCAAGCGCTAATACGGATAGTAATATTATTAATAAATTAGTCAATTTGTTTTACAGTTTGGAGTTTCGCAAGGTGGTCGTTGCCACGCCGCAGCGCCACGACGAGATCATTGCCATCACCTCACAGCTGGCCCACATCGTTTCCAACTGCTATGTCAAAAGCCCCACGGCCCAGGATTTTGGCGGCTTTTCGGCGGGCAGTTTTAAAGACCTGACCCGGGTGGCCAAGCTCAACGAGGAGATGTGGACCGACCTGTTTTCTAAAAACCGCCCCAACCTGCTGCGCGAACTGGATATTTTTCTAGAAAACCTGCAGCGCTACCGCGACGCTCTGGCCCAGGAGGACGACACCGAGCTGTGTGCGCTCCTGCGGCAGGGCCGCGAGATAAAGGAGGCCCTGAGACCGTGACCGAGATCCCTGTTGCCGCCCATACCCCCTATACCGTGCAGGTAGGCCGAGACTGTACCGACATCTTTATCGCACAGTTGGCCGACCGCTACGCGGGCAAAACTTTTGCCGTGATCACCGACGACCACGTAAACGCACTGTACGGCGACCGTTTTGTGGCCCAGATGCAGCGCGCCGGCCTGACCTGCTGTAAATTTGTATTTCCTCACGGGGAGACGCACAAATCGCTGGCCACGGTACAGCAGATCTGTGAGTTCTGCCACCAAAACCAGCTTACCCGCAGCGATATGATGCTGGCGCTGGGCGGTGGGATCGTGGGCGATATTGCCGGTTTTGCCGCCGCCATGTACCTGCGCGGTATCGCCTATGTGCAGGTGCCCACTACCCTTCTGGCACAGATCGACTCTTCGGTGGGCGGAAAGACGGCGGCCAATCTGCCGCAGGGCAAAAACCTGATCGGCTGTTTTTGGCAGCCGGTGGCCGTGCTGTGCGATACCGCCTTTTTAGACACGCTGCCAGAGGCGTACTTTGCCGACGGGATCGGCGAGGCGGTAAAGTACGGGGCGATCTGGGACCGGGACTTGTTTTTGCAGATGCAGGGCGGCTTTCGCGACCATTTAGAGGAGATCGTGGCCCGCTGCGTGGCCATCAAGGCCGAGGTCGTGCGGCAGGACGAGTTCGATACCGGGGTGCGCATGCTGCTCAATTTTGGGCACACCATGGGCCACGCCATCGAGCGGCACTCGAATTTTGCGGTGAGTCACGGCAAGGCGGTGGCCATGGGCATGGTCATGATGGCGGCAGCCTGTGTGGCGGGGGGGCAGTGCCCGCCCGACGTGTTGCACCAGCTGTGCCGCTGCCTGCAAAAAAACAAGCTAGCTACACATTACAGTGCACCGGTGGCAGACCTGCTGCCGGCGGCCATGGGGGATAAAAAGCGCGACGGGAGCACGATCTCGATCGTGCAGATCGCCGAGATCGGCCGGTGTGTTATCACCAAACTGGCGCTGGATGACTTTAAGGCCTTTCTGTTGGCTGCCCAGCCACTTTTAGACCGATTGGAGGGGGAACCATGCGCATAGCTGTTCGCGCTCGGGAGCTGAGAGGTACGATCACTGCACCACCCTCAAAATCCTGTTCACACCGGGCGGTGATCTGTGCACTGCTGGCCGGCGGCACCTCGGTGCTCACGCACCTGGCCCAAAACGCCGATATCCGCGCCACGCTGGCGGCGGCCAATGTGCTGGGGGCGGACTGCCGACCGCTGGGCGACAGCAGCTGGCAGCTGACCGGGCTGACGGCAGCGGCAGGCGACCGACCGGTCACCATCGACTGTGGGGAGTCGGGCTCTACACTGCGCTTTTTCGTGCCGATCGCAGCGGCGCTGGGCGTGCCGGCCACCTTTACCGGGCGGGGTCGGCTGCCCGGCCGACCTATTGCCGAATTGCTGCAGCCCATGTGCCAAAACGGGGCCGAGACCGACTATGCCGGCACGCTTCCCTGCACCGTGACCGGCCGGCTGCAGAGCGGAGTATATCCCATACCCGGCCACGTGAGTTCGCAGTTTATTACCGGGCTGTTGCTGGCGCTGCCGCTCTTAGAGGGAGACAGCGAGATATCGCTGACTTCGCGCCTGCAGTCGCGGCCGTATATCGACCTGACTCTACAGATCATGGCCCAGTTCGGCGTGCGGGCCGAGGCCACCCACCGCGGCTGGTTCGTGCCGGGCGGGCAACAGTACCAGCCACAGGAGATACAGGTGGAGGGGGATTGGTCTGGCGCGGCTTTTTACCTGACGGCGGGGGCCGTTGGCGGCGCGGTGACGGTGGCGGGCCTCAACTGCCAGTCGCGGCAGGGAGACCGGGCAGTGGCCGACATTTTGGCCCGGCTGGGGGCGCAGATACGCACTGGGGACGGAATGGTACACAGCGCCCAAGCCCCGCTGCACGGCACGGTCATCGACGGGTCGCACATCCCTGATATCGTGCCCATTTTGGCGGTGGCGGCAGCTGCGGCCAGCGGCACCACTACCTTTACCGGGGTGGAGCGGCTGCGCGACAAAGAGAGCGACCGGCTGTACACCACCTGCGCCACACTCACGGCGCTGGGGGCCGATGTCGCCGTGGGGCCCGGCGGCGACAGCTTGGTGGTGCGCGGGGGCCGCCCGCTGCACGGGGCCACCGTCTCCAGCTTTGGCGACCACCGCATCGCCATGACGGCGGCGGTCGCCGCGCTGCTCTGCGGCGGCCAGACGGTGTATATCGACGGGGCGGAGTGTATCGAAAAGTCGTATCCCAATTTCTTTGAACACTTTACCGCACTAGGAGGTGTGGCAGATGTCCTCTAGCTACGGCAGCAAATTCAAGATCTCGCTGTTCGGCGAGTCGCACGGGCCAGCCATTGGGGTGGTCATCGAGGGGGTGCGGCCCGGTCTGGTACTGGACTGGGCACACATCAGCGCTTTTTGCGCCCGCCGGCTGGCCAAAAACAGCTGGTCTACCCCCCGCCGGGAACCCGATACCCCCAAGATCCTCTCCGGGGTGGTGGACGGTGTAGCCTGCGGCACCCCCATCTGCGCCGTCATCGAAAATCAGAACACCCGCTCACAGGACTACGGCCCGGCCAGCCATATTGCCCGCCCGGGCCACGCCGACTATACCGGCTACGTAAAGTACAGCGGACACAATGATGTGCGGGGCGGTGGACACTTTTCGGCCCGGCTGACGGCGCCACTGGTGTTTGCCGGGGCCATCGCCACCCAGATGTTGGCTGAACAGGGGATTTATGTGGGAGCTCATATCGCCCACATCGCCGGTATCGCCGACACGCCTTTTGACCCGGTAGCGGTGAGTCGGCAGGACTTTGAGCAGGTGCACCGCCGCGACTTTCCGGTGTGCGACAGCACCGCCGGCGAGCAGATGATCGCCGCTATCGATGCGGCGCGGCGCGACGGCGACTCGGTAGGCGGGGTGATCGAGTGTGCAGTGATCGGGCTGCCCGCGGGGATCGGCGATCCGATCTTTGGCAGCGTGGAGAGCACTTTGGCCGCCATGCTCTACGCGATCCCCGCGGTAAAAGGGGTGAGTTTTGGAAACGGCTTTGCCGGCAGCATGCTGCGCGGCTCGCAAAATAACGACCCCTTTACCATAAAAAATGGACAGGTGCGCACCACTACCAACCGAGCCGGCGGCATACAGGGGGGCATTACCAACGCCATGCCGGTACTGATGCAGGTGGCCTTTAAGCCCACCCCCTCGATCGCCAAAGAGCAGCAGACGATCGACTTTGTGCAGGGCACTGTGCTGCAGCACTGCATTCAGGGTCGGCACGACCCCTGTGTGGTGCCGCGGGCGGCAGTTTGTGTAGAGGCAGGGGTAGCCATCGCCCTGCTGAACATGCTGTAAATTCCACCAGAAGGAGCGATATTGTGGAAAACAAGAGCGACCTGACGGCGCTGCGCGCCGCAATAGACGAGATAGACCGCCAGTTGCTGGACCTGTTTTGCCAGCGGATGGAGGTAGTAGCCCAGGTGGGGCTGTACAAAAAGGCCCAGGGGCTGCCCGTTTTGCACCCCGCCCGCGAGCAGGAGATCCTGGAGCGGGTACGCCATAACTGCCCCGACGAGATGGGCGACTACGCCAGCGACTACTTTGCCCAGATGATGCGCATCAGCCGCGAATACCAGCAGCACATTTTAAAGGGGGAGCAGTAGACGGTACGGCAACACCCATATGACCGTTTGTCTGTCCCAATATATCAGCCAAAAGCCCGGCGGAGAGCACTTCTCCACCGGGCTTTTATATGTAAAACTATGCATCTGCTCACCGGCGGCGGCCCCAGTAACGACGGACCTGCCGGCAATAAGACGTGTAGGCCTCACCAAAAGCCGTGGGCAAAAAGGCTTCCTCCTGCAGTATTTGCCGGTGCAACATTGCAATGGCAAACAGCGTACACAGCAGAAGTAGAGGGTTAAAGCAGAGCAGCAGTACGCCCAGATACATCACGTCAAACCCCAGGAAAGCCGGGTTGCGGCTGTAGCGGTAGATGCCGCTGTGCACCAGCTGAGTGTTTTGGCCCTGGGCGATACCGGCCCGCCAGCTGTCGCGCATGGTGTATACAGCCGCCAAAAAGATGCCGTCGCCCACCAGCCCCAGCACGGCGCCGGCTGCCCGTGCCGACACCGGCATCATCGACCACCCACACAACACGCTGACTGCCTGCACTGCCGCCAGCAAAAAGGTGGCCACCTTCATCACCAGCTCGGTGCGGCGCACCGAGCTGGGCTTATCGCCTTTGGCCATCTGGTCGGTCTGTATGCCCCGCCGTCGCTGGCAGAGCATCTTTCCCAGATAGGTGCCATAAAAGCAAAGCAATATAGCGGCGGCCAAAAATCGGTACATCATGCGCGCTCCCCACTCTGCCCGGTGGTGTTGCGGGTTCCGGGCTATATTTTAAATTTAAAACCCATCTTCTGCGCTGGCTGGTGTGTGCAAATCGATCGGCACCGGCCGCCCCAACGACAGCGTATTCTGACCCACTGCACAGTCGTAGGCCAGCAGCTGTACGCCCGCCTTTTGGGCCCGCTGCAGAGCGCGGCCAAAAGCCGGATGGGTGAGCCAGTTGGGGGCCATACTGGAAACTGGGCGCAGGGCGATGACAAATACCGCGAAACAGGAGTAGCCCGCCGCCACTGCACCGGCCAGCTCATCCAGGTGCTTTACTCCCCGTTGGGTGGGCGCGTCGGGAAAGCGCGCCTGTCCGCCGACCTCCAGCGTGACGCCTTTTACCTCGACCAGCGCGCGGCGATTACCTTTTTGCAGGTAAAAATCGAGCCGTGAGGCCCCGTAGCCGTATTCCGGCCGCACGACATCGGGGCACGCAAAACCCGGAAATACCAGCGCACCGCTGAGCAGTGCCTCTTTTACCACCGCATTGGGGGCCTGTGAGTCGATATTTACCAGCATGTCGCCCTTTTTGACGCCGATGAGTGAAAACTCGGTCTTGCCCGGCTTTTCGGCGCCGCGCCGGTCCTGTAAAAATACAGTGGCGCCGGGCAGCAACAGTTCACGGCAGCGGCCGGTATTCTTGACGTGGCAGCGATGGGTGCGGCCCTCTATCTCGCACAGCGCCACGAACCGGTTGGGCCGCTGCAAAAACTTCCCGGTCACTACCTGCGCATACTCCATACTTTTTACCCCCACCTGGCCGGGGGAGCAGGATAACGCCCGTCCCCGGTCACATCTGTTTTCCACTATACCGCCCGGCGCCCGGCGCTGTCAACTGGGGGCTAGTATAAGGAGCAGGGATGAGTTGGCACCAAACCCGCCCATAAAAAATGCGGGGTGCTCACCCCGCCCCGCGACTGCGCTCAGCCCCAGCGCAGCGCCCGATAACCGATGGTCAACAGACCCGCTGCCAGCCAAAACAGACCGGCCGCCGTGCCGATGCTCCCACTCACCGCCATGCCGTCACCTCCTTTTTACCAGATTATGAAAAACAGGAGCGGTGGGTTCCTGCAAACGTTGCAGTAAGGCGGTAGCGCGCCAGGCGGTATTTTTTAAAAACTGCAGTGGGCGGGAATGATTATAAAACTTATACCCGTCGGGGGAGACCCAGCCACCGACATATTAAGAAAGTCTTCAAAAATTCGCGCCGCTGCCAGTAAGAAATAGGCGCTATCCTTAAAGCTGTAAGACGGGCGCTCGCCAGCGCCCCCCTGTCTGTGGTATACTAAGTGTGTATACGCCCAAGTAACATCGAGTGGGCACAGCGGCCTGTTTTTGCCGAACAGGCGGCGATCTCACTTTTTCCACAGAGAATATACAGGAGGACGACATGCAGAAGACCAGCGGAATGGAAGGGCTCAATGTACTGGTGGTGGACGACGACCACGAGATCGTGGATGTGATCGAGATCTACCTGAAAAATGAGGGACTCAATATTTTAAAAGCCTACGACGGTATCGAGGCCATTGAGATGCTGCAGCAAAATACCATCCACTTGATCTTGATGGACATCATGATGCCCAAACTCGACGGCATCCAGACCACCCTGAAAATTCGCGAAAAAAATCAGATCCCCATCATTTTAGTCTCGGCCAAGGGGGAGGATACCGACAAGATCATCGGTCTCAACCTGGGGGCCGACGACTACATCGTCAAGCCCTTTAACCCGCTGGAACTGGTGGCGCGGGTACGCTCACAGCTGCGGCGATACGTGTCTTTTTCCAGCGACTTTGGCCAGAAAGACGACGTGGTGGAGTGTGACGGGCTGGTGGTGAACAACACCACCAAAGAGGTGGCGGTGGACGGCAAAAAGGTGCGGCTGACCCCCATCGAGTACAAGATCCTCTACCTGCTGATGCAAAATCAGGGACGGGTGTTCTCGATCGACGAGATCTACGAGCGGGTGTGGAACGAGCCCAGCTTTAACGCCGAGAACACCGTGGCCGTCCATATCCGCCGTATTCGAGAGAAGATCGAGATCGATCCCAAAAAGCCCAAATATCTAAAGGTGGTGTGGGGACTTGGCTATAAGATCGAAAAAGCGTAAACAGAAAAAAGCCGCCGAGCAGGCGGCACTGGCGATAGACAGCACCCAAGAGGCTGCGCCGCCGCAAAAAAAAGTGCGCCGCCGGCACCCCGTCATCGTGTTCGCCGTATTTTTGTTTTCGGTGGTGCTGACACTGTACTGCGTGGGCTGCACGGTGGCTTTTGGCGTGAGCGGCGGCAACGAGTCGTATTACGACACCTCCTCTTTTGCCAGCGGGGTCAACACCCTGCTCAACATCTGTTCGTCGTCGCTGGCTACCGGCAGCGAGATCGCCGACGAAGAGGACGACTACATCCGCGACCCCGAAAAGGTCGTTCGCGAGCAGGTGCAGGACAACTACGACGGCGTGCTGGTATTTACCTACAACAGCACCACCGGCAAGAGCTACACCAACTCGTCTTACGCGGATATCGACGAGTTTTTGCGGGTGTACAGAAAGCAGCAGTCGGCGGCCGAAAGTCAGGGCGACCGCGTGGTGCCCCAGTTTGTGTTGGAGCTGAAAAACGGTACCACTACCGTCTCGTCGGCAGACCCATACTGGGATGACGCCGGTGTAGCGCAGTACAGTTTTGACGGCTATTACGGCCGCGGCAGCACCTACTATTACTACGACGAGTCGGAATCTGACATCCACACCGCCATCGTCATCCCGCGGGTGGCTGAATTCAGGTCTGACTACAGCGACCTGAGCTACTACACCTGGGCCGACTTGTACAGCCAGGCCGAGGTGGTGCCGGGCCTGGTGTTTTTGGCGCTGCTTGGCTTTGGCATCTGCTTTTTGCGGCGCAAGACGCTGCGCATGTTTGGCGTGCGGGTGGCCGCGCGCATTCGGCGGGTGCCGTACGAGCTCAAATACGGCGTCAGCATCGTGGGCATCATCGGCTTTTTCATCTCGGCCATGGAGGGCCTCACCTCTATGTACGCCAGCGGCTACGTGTGGGGCTCGGTGCTGTCGCTGACCGTCGTGTATCTGCTCATTTTGCTGCTGTACTACGACCTGAAGCACAACGGCACCGCCACCTTCCGCAACAGCATCCCCGCCTGGTTCATGCGCATCATCAAAGGCGGCAACATGAGCTACCAGTTCCAGCGCAAGATCCGGCGGCAATTCACCAATTTTGCGCTCTCTATCCTGGGGTTGTGCATTCTGTCGCTGGTGATATTGCTGCTGTCGGTGGCCGCCAGCTCTACGGTGCTGTTCATCCTGTTTTTGGCGGTGATCACGGTGGCGTTCGTGCTCACCTGCCGCGTGGTAAAGGATTACTTTAAGATCATCGGCCAGCTGGGACAGGTCATCGACCAGGTGGCTACCATCTCGCAGGGGAACCTGGATGAACACATCCCGCTGGACCCCCAGGACGACCTGTACCCGCTGTTTTACGCCGTGCAGAACATGCAGACCAGCATAAAGGCCTCGATCGAAAACGAGGTGAACAGCGAGAAGATGAAGGTGGACCTGATCACCAACGTGTCGCACGATCTGAAGACGCCGCTGACCTCGATCATCAGCTATACCCAGCTGCTCAAGGCAGAGGAGCTGCAGCCGCCGGAGGCCAACGACTACGTGTCGATCATCGACCGCAAATCGCAGCGGCTCAAAACGCTGGTACAGGATATTTTTGACCTGTCTAAGGCCACCAGCGGCAACATGGATCTGGTGCTGGAGCCGCTGGATATCGCCCAGCTGCTGGAGCAGGCGGTAGGCGAGTTGGAGCAGCCCATTCAGAACAGCCAGCTCACCGTTACGCTGTCGGGCACCGGTGAAAAAGTGTATGTGCTGGCCGACGGCGTAAAGCTGTATCGGGTGCTGGAAAACCTGATCATCAACATCACCAAATACTCGCTGACCGGCTCGCGGGTATATATCGATCTGGTCAGCGGGGGCGGGCAGGTGTCGCTCATCTTTAAAAACATCTCCTCTTACCCCATGAACTTTACCGGTGACCAGATCAAGGAGCGGTTCGTACGCGGCGATCTGTCGCGCACCACCGAGGGCAGCGGCCTAGGCCTGGCCATAGCCGACAGCTTTGTGGCGCTGATGGGGGGACAGCTGGACCTGTTGGTAGACGGGGACCTGTTCAAGGCTATCCTCACCTTTGCCACCATCAGGGCGCCCGGCCGCGGCGCTGACACAGACGGTGTGAGCGCGAGCACCGAAGAGGCCGGCGAACCGACAGAGACACCGGCGGACACCCAGCTGCCGAGCGAAGACGCGGCGGCTCTGCAACAGGATATTACCGGCATCCAGGCACCGGTGCACAGTGTGGCCGGCCCGGTGGCGCCGACTAAACCCATCCCCCGCTTTGACCCCTATACCGGCCAGCCGCTGCCCGGCTTTGAGTCGGCGATACGCGGCCAACTGGACGGCGATAAAAAACAGTAACAGCCAAATGAGGGACGGCCCCGGGCGAAACTGACGTTTCATCCGGGGCCGTTCCTTTTTACACACATATGTTGGCGGCGGTACGGTTCACCTACACCTAAACCTGCACCTACACCGCCTGCGGCTGCATGCAGACCGCCAGCTGCCGGGGCAGACGGGCGGCGCGCACCTTTTGACGGCTGACCTCTAGCTTGGGGTCCAGATCCGCCCAGCCGGCGGCGCCGGCATTCTGCAGCAGCTTTTCCTCCATCAAGTACGCCTTGAGCACCAGCGTGTAGTAGAGCTGGCTGTCGCTGCTGCCGCTCTGGCACATCCTCTGCAGCAGTTCCGCTGTATAGGCATACTTCTCGCCCAGCTGACGGGTGGCGCGCTCGCGGTCGTACGGCCACAGCACGCGGCAGCACAGCAGAGAGATGGCAATGCCCAGGAACACATAGGCCAGCCGCACAGCCAACATGCCCCCCACCGCCCACGGGTCGGTCACCCCGGCGATGACGGCGCCGCCCAGCGCCCCCACCGTAGAGCAGCCGAAGGTGCCCACATAGCTGCCAAAGTAAAAGGTGAGATAGCCCGAGAGCATCATCACCGCTGTGCGGGCACCGGCGCTAGGCAGCAGTGAAAACAGCAGCGCCCCCACCGCCCCGCCGGCCAGTGTGGCCAGCAGGCGCTGGCGGGCCTTGCGGGGGATATCGTCGGCATAGGGCAGCGACACCGAGGCCACTGTGAAAACCAGCCACTTGCCGTGAGGCAGCCCCAACAACTGTACGGCCAGCGTGCAGAGCGCCAGCAGCAACCCCACCCGCAGCGCATACACCACCCGCACCTGGCTGGCCCCCAGCGCGGCCTTGAGCTGTACGCGCAGGCCGAGGGCGGTGCGGCGGCAGCGGCGGTGGGCGGGATCGGCCATGCGGACCAGATCGGCCTGGACGGCGGCTGCAGTTTGCCACAGCGCCCGCAGTTGGGGCGCGGCGGCAGGCGGGTCGGCGAGGGGCGGCAGCGCGTTTACCTGCCGCTGCAGATAGCGGGCAAACAGCCGGAGCTGTGCCTGTATCTGCCGGAGCACCGCCCGGCGGTCGTCGCCGATCGGCCCCTGGAGCGCGTAGAGCTGTAGGATGAGCTGCTCCAGGTCGCGGCCGGCATCGACCATGGCAAACCCCGCGTCGGTGACGCCCAGTACCCGGTGGCGCCGCTGGTATACCGTTTGACTGAGGGCAAACAGATTCTCGCGCACCTTTTGCGGGGCGTCGGGCGTGCCCGCACCGGCCAATAGGCACTCAAGGCAGGTATCGGCCTCTTGCAGGATATCGCCCAGGCACTGCCGGGCGGTGCGCGCCACCCGGCGGCGGCCCATCACCAGCTGATAGAGCACGATAGAGACCGCGCCCGCCAACATGGCCAACATCCTTTTGGGCAAGCCGCTGGGCGGTACCGGGGCCAAAAAGATCAAGAACAGGTAGGAGAGGATATAGGGAAAATATAGGTGATCCATATACTCGTAGGTAAAGGCGTACAAAATGAGCACCAGCGCCACCAGATTGACCGGCAGGGCCAGCCAGGGGCCCAGGGCGGTGACGGCACAGGCCGCGGCGGCCATGAGTACCAGAACCGCGCTCTGCAACATTAGGTGGCGCAGGGGCGTGGCGGTCATATCGCGCAGCATGGAGGCCCCCATAAGGATGGTGAAGATCATGCCGACCGATGAATTCTCGGGGCCAAAAAGGCGGCCGAAGAGCCCGATATAGGCGACGATAAATAAAAAATCCAGCGTGGCAAAGCGAAAATTTTGCCGCAAGCTGGTTTTGGCCCTCGTTAGGGCAAGTTTGCATTTTTGTAAAAACACGTGGCGTTTCTCCTTTCTACCTACCAGTGTAGCACCAGAAAAACGCAATGCAACAACGCTATAAATTGTAAATTTTTTGTAAACCGGGGGGCTAAACTCGCCAAAAAGAGGAAAAACAGCGCCAAATCGTGCTTTTGGGCCCCATCTGGTAAAACGCGGCGCCCGGTGAATGGTGCGGAACTGGACAGCGGGCAGACCGACCGCCAGGAGAGCCCCGCTTTTTAGGACGGGCCAGCCGGCAGTGGGGGGAGCTGTGCCAGCAGGGCACACACCTGCTGATACAGGGCGTTAAAGTTGTGGGACAGCGCCGCCACAAAGGCGTCGCCGTCCTCACGTGCGACGGCCTGCAGCAGCTGCTGCGCGCCGCTACTGGCCCAGTCGTGGCCGCGGTGGAGCACCTGGGGGGACACCTGCAGGTAGTAGCCCCAGAGCAGCAGCTCATTGAGCTGGCTGTAGATATTTTGCAGCGCGTGGTGCGGCGAGAGCGCCACCAGGCAGCCCATCATGACCTGGACCAGCGCGGTGTCGGTGTGCATGGTGCAGCCCAGCTGCAGCCGCTGCTGCATGCGCGGGAGCCAGGAGGCCGAGAGGTGGGGAGCCACCGCGGCCGCGGCGGCGGGGGCGGTGATGGCGATGATCTGCAGCGCCTGGGCAAACAGCTGCAGCCGCCGGCGCACCAGCGGGTCGCTCAGATCGGACATCTGATAACCGGCATCGCCGCGAGCCACCACTGTACCGCGGCGGTTGAGCGTCTGCACGGCGCCGATACGGTTTAAAAAGGTCACGGCCCGGCTGGCGGTATCTTTGGTGACGTGATAGGTGCGCATGAGCTGGGGGATGGAGGGCAGGTACTTTTGGCCGGAGAACTCGCCCCCGCCGATGCGCCGCAGCAGCGACATGGCCACCCGCAAATAGAGCTCGGACCGACCCTTGGAGACAAACCAGCAGTGCTCGCCGGCAGCGGCGGGAAGCGGGCCCACCGCCCGGGCGAGAGCGGCCATATACCGCTCGACCGCGGCGCCGGCACGCCGGTACATCTGCCCCAGCTGCCGCTGCAGGGCGGACGGGTCGCCGCGCCGGATATTTTGGGTGGCGGCGGCCAAAAAGCTCTGCACCTGCCCGGCGGTGATGAGCGACGGGTCTTTGACCCGGGCCAATGGGTTGTAGGGAACGCGCAGAAAATTCTCGGCGTCGGACTGCAGGTCCATCATCAGGTCGCTGCCGAAGGGGCGCAACAGGCGGGTAAAATAGATATTGGCACAGCTGTAGATCTGGGCCTGGCTCATTGTGGGAGATATCTGCTCGACTGTTTGCCGCAGGGCGGCCAGATCGCGCTCTTTTAAGAGCTGTGCGCCGGCGGCGTACAGCGGGGGCATGAGCACCCCGAGGCCGCCAAAGGCGTCGGCGATATCGGCCCGGCGGCGCAGCACCGCCAGCGCATACTGCCGGGGCGCGGCGGTGTAGCTGACCACTGCCGGCTGACCGGGCGGCTGGCGGATATAGCCCTGCCGGGCCAACTGGGCCACGGCGCGGCGCACCGTGGTGATGCCCACATTGTACTGGGCGCAAAGCTGGGGCTGCGACGGCAGCGGCTGGCCGCACGGCAGATACCCGCACTCGATCTGTGTGCACAGCGAGCGGTACAGGTCGCTGTACAGGTGCCGGTCTTGGCGCAAGTGGTCCCCCTCCTCTACTGATCTGTGTTTCGCGCGGCCGGGTGGCGGAGCGCGGCGGCCTGTATCCAGGTCTGTGTTTGGGTGTGTTTTAGTCTGTGTTTATTTTAGCACGGAAATAATGCGCCAGCAAATTGCTTTATGACGGCGATTGCGCTACAATAGACCCATAGCTAAAACAGGAAAGATATACACAGGGGGGAAATACGGCCATGACGACAGAAGAGCTCTACCGCCAGATAGGCGGCGACTATGCCGACACGCTGCGGCGGCTGGGGAGCAGCGAGCGGATACAGCGTTTTTTATCTCTGTTTTTGCGGGAGGACAGCTGCCGGGCACTGGCCGACGCGCTGCGCGAGGGGCGGGCCGAGGACGCCTTTCGGGTGGCCCACTCGCTGAAGGGGATGTGCCTGAACCTGGGACTGCGGGCGCTGGGCGCGGCGGCGGACACCATGACCGAGGCGCTGCGCGGCGGCCGGATACCGCCGGCGGCAGATGCGCTCTACGCCGAGGTGAAACGGGCCTATGACCAGGTGGAAGCGGGCACCGCACTGCTGGACACGCCCAATTGACGGCGGCGGGCGAGAGGGGCGAGGAAAAGGTGGCAAAGACGAAGACCGACCTGATCTTGATCGTAGACGACACCGAGATGAACCGCGCGCTGCTGGCGGATATGCTGACACCCACCTACCGGGTGCTGGAGGCCGCCGACGGGCAGCGGGCCATAGACCTGTTGCAGCAGTACCAGAGCGAGATCGCACTGGTACTGCTGGACATCGTGATGCCCAAGCTGGACGGCTTTGAGGTGCTGGCCGTGATGAACAAAAACGGCTGGATCGGGCGCATACCGGTGATCACGATCTCGGCGGAGACGGCCTCGACCTACATCGACCACGCCTACGATCTGGGGGCGGTGGACTACATCAGCCGGCCCTTTGACGAGCGGGTGGTGCAGCGGCGGGTGAAAAACACCATTATGCTCTACTCGAAGCAGCGGATGCTGGAGGGGATGGTGGCCGACCAGATCGTAGAGAAGGAGCGCAACAATTACCTGATGGTGGAGATCCTCTCGAACATCGTGGAATTTAGAAACGGCGAGAGCGGCCTGCACGTGCTGCACATCCGCACCTTGACCGACCTGTTTTTGCACCAGTTGCAGCGCACCACCGACCGCTACCCGCTGAGCTCGAGCCGGATAGCGATGATGGTGAACGCCTCGTCGCTGCACGACGTGGGCAAGATCTCGATCCCCGAGCAGATACTCAACAAGCCCGGCAAGCTGACCGCCGAGGAGTTTGCAGTGATGCAGACCCACAGCGCTCTGGGGGCGCAGATCATGGCCGACGCGCTGCAGCGACACCGGGAGGAGCTGCTGCAGCTGGCCTATAACATCTGCCGCTGGCACCACGAGCGCTACGACGGCGGCGGCTACCCCGACGGGCTGCGGGGCGACGAGATCCCCATCGAGGCGCAGGTGGTGGCGCTGGCCGACGTGTATGACGCCCTGACCAGCGTGCGGGTGTATAAGCCGGCTTACCCGCACCAGCAGGCGATGGAGATGATACTGGGCGGCGAGTGCGGGGCCTTTAACCCCCTGCTTTTGCAGTGCCTGTGCCAGGTGGGGCCCCGCCTGGAGGAGGAGCTGCGGCTGCGCTCGCCGGGAGATATGGCCGAACAGAGCATATTGGCGCTGTCGAGCCAGGCGCTGTCGGCGGGCCAGGCCTCCAGCCGGACGCTGACGCTGCTGGAGCAGGAGCGCACCAAGTACCAGTTTTTTGCCGCTATGTCCAGCGAGATACAGTTTGAGTACCACTACGCCACCGATCTGCTCTCGATGTCGGAGTGGGGGGCCAGACAGCTGGCACTGCCCATGCTCATCGAGGACCCCGCCGGCGACCGGCAGCTGGCGGCGGTGCTGGACCCCGCGGACTACCGGGACCTGCAGGCCAAGCTGCGCGCCGCCACCCCCGACTGCCCCATCGTCGATGCGGTATACCAGCTGTACGTACAGGGGCAAAAGCGGTGGTACAAGGCGCTGGCCCGGCCGCTTTGGGAGGATGAGGAGAGCGGCCAGATGGAGGGTGTCATCGGCAAATTTGTCGACGTGCACGAGAGACAGCTGCAGCTGCAGACCTTACAGCAGCGGGCCGAGCAGGACTCGCTGACCGGTATGCTCAACCACGCCACGGCCAGAGAGCGCATACAGCCCTACCTGGCCCAGAGCGGCCGGCAGTATGCGGTGGCGCTTTTGGACCTGGACCACTTTAAAGAGGTCAACGACCGGCTGGGGCACATGTTCGGCGACCAGGTGCTGCAGTACACCGCCCAGCGGGTGCGCCGCGGCGTGCGGGCCGGGGACATTACCGCCCGCATCGGCGGGGACGAGTTCTTGCTGTTTTTAAAGTGCCGACAGCCGGTAGAGCCGGTCATCCACCGCATATTTTCGGGGCTGGGCGGCAAATTTCACGGTTTTGACATCGCCATGAGCATGGGGGTGGCGCTGTGCCCGCAGGACGGCGAGGACTATGAGACGCTGTTTCACAAGGCTGACCAGGCGCTGTACGCGGCCAAAAAGGCCGGCAAGGGGCGCTGTTTATTTTACGAGGACAAGATGCGTGATCTGTTGAGCGCGATATCGCCCATAGACCGCTGAGGTGCAGGGGGAAAGCCGATGGGGCAGAGCAATGTGAGCAGGGGACTAGAATACGAGTACGAGCTGCTGATGACCTCGCTGCATGTGAGCGTGAGCAAGCACCTGATGGACGAGTACTTTACCGTGATATGGGCCAACGACTACTTTTACGAGAGCACGCTGTACACCAGGGCGGAGTACGAGGCCATTTACCAGAACCGCTGCAGCGACTACTTTAAACAGGACCTGCAGGAGTACACCAAGTTTGCCGCCGCCATAGACCGGGCCGTAACGGCCGGGGAGAGCGGCTACCAATGCGTGTGCCGCATGCCGCAAAAAGGCGGGCGCCACATTTGGATCAAGATCGTGGGCACCTTTTCGGAGGAGCGGGTGGGCGGCGTGCCGGTCATCTACTCGACCTTTACCGACGTGACCGACACGGTCCACCAGCAGCAGATGCAGAAAAAGCTGGAGGAGCAGACCCGCCAGCTGGCCCAGGCGCTGCAGCAGGCCGAGGAGGCCGGGCGGGCCAAATCGGACTTTTTTTCGCGGATGTCACACGATATCCGCACCCCGCTCAACGCCATACTCGGCATGCGGGACATTGCTATGGCCCACCTGGACGACTGCGACAAGGTGCGCGACTGCCTAAAAAAGATCGGGCTGTCGGGGCAGCACCTGCTGGGGCTTATAAACGACGTGCTGGACATGTCGAAGATCGAGAGCGGCAAGATGGCCCTGCGGGCGGATGCGGTGTCGCTGCCGGACGTGCTGGAAAATGTGGTGGCCATTATGCAGCCGCAGTTTAAAGAGCGGGGCCAGCACTTTTCCATTCGGCTGCACGATGTGGTGCACGAGCAGTACTGCACCGACGCGCTGCGGCTGCGGCAGGTGCTTTTGAATATTTTGTCGAACGCCTGCAAGTTCACCCCCCGAGCGGGACATATATCGGTAGAGGTGCAGGAGGGAGCCGGGCCGCAGGCCGGGACAGCGGCGCTGACCTTTACCATTACCGACAGCGGAGCGGGCATGCAGCCGGAGTTTGCGGCGCAGATATTTGACGCCTTTACCCGCGAGCGGGACAGCCGCACCGACACGGTAGAGGGGACTGGACTGGGCATGGCCATCACCAAAAAGATCGTAGACCTGCTGGGCGGCACCATAGAGGTGCAGAGCGCGCCGGGGCAGGGCAGCACCTTTGCGGTGACGCTGCCGCTGGCCATAGAGGACACGCCCCCGTTTGCGGGCCATCTGCCCGACCTGCGGGTGCTGGTGGTGGACGACGACACCGCCATGTGCGCCTACACCGCCGAGATGCTTGAGCAGCTGGGGGTGTACGCCCAATGGGTGGACAGCGGCACCGACGCCGAGGAACAGATACGCGCCGCCACCGCCAGCGGCCGGGCCTACGATGCGGTGCTGCTGGACTGGCGCATGCCCGGCCAGGATGGGTTGCAGACCACCCGCCACATTCGCCGGCTGTGCGGCCGGCAGCTGCCGGTGCTCATCATCTCGGCGTATGACTGGTCGGACATTGAGGAGCAGGCGCGCGCGGCCGGAGTGACCGGATTTATGCAAAAGCCGGTATTCGTGTCCACCCTGTGCCGGGCGCTGCAGCGGTACGTGTTGGGTGGCACCGACGCGCTGCCCGACCGCCGGCAGGCGCTGCGGGATATCCGCTTTGACGGGCGCCGCTTTTTGCTGGTGGAGGACAACGCCCTGAACCGGGAGGTGGCCACCGAGCTGCTGGAGGACACCGGGGCGGCGATCGATACCGCCGTGGACGGCGCCCAGGGGCTGGCAGCTTTTGCCGGGGCCCCGGCGGGCACCTATGACATGGTGCTGATGGACATTCAGATGCCGGTGATGAACGGCTACAGCGCCGCCCGGGCCATACGGGACCTGGCGCGGCCAGACGCCGCCGTGATACCCATACTGGCCATGACCGCCGACGCTTTTGCCGAGGATATCGCCGCGGCCAGAGAGGCCGGGATGAACGGGCACCTGGCCAAGCCGCTGGACGCCGAGACGCTGCGGCGGGAGATACATAAATACCTGTGATCGACGATCGGCGGTCGACAAAAACAGGGGCAGCCCCCGCCACTGGCCGGGAGCTGCCCCTTATTTTATATGCCGGCGCCGCGCGGGGAGCCTGTCACCGTGCCAACTTGGTGAACAGGTCGCCGATGATGCGGTCGCGGTTTACGCTGTAGACGTAGAGGATGGGGTGATTGCAGCGGCTGATGCTGTAGTAGCCGTCGTACGACGGGATGGGGGCGGGCTCGAACCGGGTCTCGGTGCAGTCCATATCCATGAGCCACGCCACCGGCGCCACATCCCAGATGGTGCGGCTCCAGAACGGGCCCTGCCGGTTGAAGGCCGCCTCTTGATGGGTGATATCGCACAGGTAGTCGCACAGGGGATTTTTGCCCTTGAGCCAGTAATCGACCTCCGGCCCGGTGGTGGTGAGGGCCGAGACCACCCCTTTACAGGGAAACTGCACCACCGGTACCCCGCACCCGAACAGGACGCGGGCGGCAGAGACATCCTGCAGCATGTTGAACTCTTTGGTGTTAAACCACTCCAGCGCGTGGCCGCCCAGCCACAGCACCACGATCTTGCGGGCGATAGCCGGCTGCATGAGCAGCGCCGAGGCCACGTTGGTGATGGCGCCGATGGCGATGACATACAGCGGATCGCCGTCGGGGCGGGCCATAGCTCTTGCGACCAGGTCGCGGGTGGCGGGGGACTCGACCGGGGTGTAGGCATCGGCCAGGAACTGATCGGAGCCGCGAAACACCTTGCCGGCCATCTGCCCCTCTTTGCCCAGCAGTTTTAAGATGGTGGCGGTCTCCTGATAGCTGCGCTCCATGCCGATGGCGGCTGTGGCCGCCTTTTTGTTCTGGAACGGGGCGGCGTAGATGGCCTGCAGGTCGATGACCTCTGGCGAGCGCAGGATATAGGCGATCGCGTACTGGTCGTCGATCTCGTTATAGGCATCGGTATCCAGCACGGCGGCGACTTTGCCGGTGGGCTTTTTGAGCCGGTCGACAATGAACGCGGGCTCGATATCGTGAGCCGGGGCCGGGTGGTCGTAGTGGATGTCTAGAAATTCGTCGAGCAAGCTGTTATAGCGCATAGATAAACCTCCCTGATCTTGGCGGCGGGCGGGGCGCCGCCATCTTTTGGGGCGGGCGGCCAAAAGGCAGACCGCCAGAGCAGCCCGCCGGTACCGCCGCACATTGCCTATACCGGCATTTTACCATATAATTTTTATCTCCGCCATTTTATTTTGGCCATTTCGGCACAAAAAAGAACAAAAGGGCGGGGCCGAAAAACGGCCCCGCCCAGGCGGCTACCCGGCAGCTGTATCGGCCGGGCGGCGCATATAGATCTTGTGAGAAAAACCCATCTGCCGGGGGTGGCGGGCCGCCACCTGGCCGCAGACGGTAAAACCCAGCTGCCGGTAGCAGGCCTGGGCGCCGGTGTTTACGTCGGTGACGTCGAGCAGGTAGTCGGCGTAGCCGCCCCGGCGCAGGATATACTGCAGCAGCGCGGTGGCGACCCCCTGACGGCGGGCGCTGTCTGCGACCGCCACGAACTCGATATACCCGGTGGTGGGCGGGTAGGAGAGCGCGCCGGCAAACTCTTCCCTTAAGACGACGGCGGCCAGTACGCCCCTCAAAAAGCCCAGATGGCGGCGATAGGATGCCGGGACGATGGCCATAGCCCGGCCCTGACAGCTGGCGACCGCCGCCACACCGACGATCTGCCCGCCGCGCTCGGCGACGAAAAAGCGGTCGCTCTGCACCCCGGGCGCCAGCGCTTTGGCCACCCGGCCGGGATCGCGGCAGATAGCGGCAAAGTCGGCGGCAAAAGCCCGGGCGATGATCTGGGCAATGGCTGCCTGGTCCTGTGGGCGGGCGGGGCGGATCTGCATAGCGGTACCTCCGTCAGGCGGGCGGCAGCACTTTGCTGCCGCGGCACGATCTGTTACAGCCGCTGCGTACAGTGGGCGACACCGGCTCGCGCCGGGCCGCAATAGCGATCACCGCGCGCACAGAGCCGCTTTGGCACCGCAGACGGCAGCTGGCCAAACCGCACCAGGGCCGCATGAAGGCTGTACCGGGACTGTATCAAGTCTGTATCGGGCTACTTTTTGTATTTTTCCATCAGGCGGGCGGTGAGAGCCACCACCTCGTCGCAGCGCCGGCCCTGACTCTTGTAGCGGGGGGCGATATCGGCGCACATCTCGCTGCCAAAGGCCTGTTTAAAGTCGGCCACCACGCCGGCGGCAGCCTGCGAGAACGCCTCGCTGCGCTGCTGGGGGTCGCGGATATAATAGGCGGCCAGTGCGGCGATGGCCCCGGTGAGAGCCCCGCAGACATTGCCGCAGCCAAACCCGCCGCCGTATCCGCGCATGACGCACATGGTCTGGTCGCAGGGGGACACGCCCCACTCGTCGCACCCACCGTGGAAGGTGGACATGGAGCAGTTGTGGTCCTGGCCAAAATAATCTACACACCGTTTTTCGAGCATGAAAACACTCCTCTTTTCTACTGGTCACCGGGCCGCGCGCGGCCCCGTTTTTACCAGTATAGCATAAAAAGCCCGTCCGCGTACGGCCGAGCGGTGCGCCGCCGCCGGTGCAGGGGCGAAAAAACCGCACCAAAATGCGGTCTGCGTTGACAAGCACCCCAAAAAAAGCTAAACTAAAAAGGCACCGACGGCACCCCGGTGGGGCGGCTGTGGGTCTGCTGTGTTACCCGGCGCCGGGGGCGGGATACGCCCGGCGGCGCTTTTACAGGATAAGGAGAATAGGTTATGAAGCTGAGCGCACTTATCGGCGAGAGATTTAAGGAGTGGCCCTCCGAGGCGCAGCTGGCCAGCCACGGCCTGCTGATCCGGGGCGGCTATATGCGGCAGGTGGCCGGCGGTATCTACACGCTGCTGCCCCCGGCCAAGCGGGTGGCGGCCAAGATCGAGAACATCATCCGCCAGGAGATGGACCGCATCGACGGCCAGGAGATCCTCATGCCGGTGGTGCTGCCCCGGGAGCTGTGGGACGAGTCGGGCCGCTACGAGAGCGTGGGGCGGGAGCTCTTGCGCTTTCGCGACCGCACCGGCCACGACATGCTGCTGGCCATGACCCACGAGGAGGCGGCGGTGCACCTGGCCCGCACCGAGGCCAAGAGCTACCTAAAATACCCCTTTATGATCTACCAGATTCAGACCAAGTACCGCGACGAGGCGCGCTCGCGCGGGGGGCTCATTCGGGTGCGGGAATTCACCATGAAAGACGCCTACTCGTTCCACACCTCGTGGGAGGATCTGGAGAAGTACTACTACCGCTGCCACGAGGCCTATGAGCGCATCTACAAGCGGGCCGGGCTGGGACATGTGGTGTCGGTCAAGTCGGACTCGGGCATGATGGGGGGCGCCATCGCCCACGAATTCATGTTTTTGTGCGACGACGGCGAGGACACCATCGCCATCTGCCCCGCCTGCGGTTACCGGGCCAACATGGAGGTGGCCACCGGTATTTTAGACCTGGTGGGCGACATGGGCCCCGAGGGGCTGGATGTCGAGGAGGTAGCCACCCCCGGCTGCAAGGAGATCGACAGCCTGTGCAAGTTTATCGGCATCCCCGAGAAGATGCTGATGAAGGCGGTGGTGTTTACCAAAGAGACCACCGGCACCCCGGTCATTGTGTTCGTGCGCGGCGACCTGGAGGTAAACGAGGCCAAGGTGCGCCGGCTGATCGGCAGCGATGTGAGCGCCCGGGTGGACGAGGACGGCAGCGACGGCATCTGCTACGGTTACATCGGCCCGGTGGGGCTGGACATGGACAAATTCGAGGTGTACTTTGACGAGTCGCTGCGGGGCATGTACAATGTGGTGTGCGGCGCCAACAAGGTGGACACCCACTACAAAAATGTAGACCTGCGCCAGCTGCCGGCAGAGAAGTTTGCCGACGTGAGCAAGGTGACCGAACAGATGGTGTGCCCCCAGTGCGGCAAGGCCCACATCACCCTGAAAAACGGCATCGAGGTGGGCAACATCTTCCAGCTGGGCGACAAGTACTCCAAGACCATGGGCATGACCTACGCCGACAAAGACGGCAGCTTAAAGACCCCCATCATGGGCTGCTACGGCATTGGCGTGGGGCGGCTGCTGGCCAGCGTGATCGAGGACAGCCACGACGACTACGGCCCCATCTGGCCCATCTCCATCGCCCCTTGGCAGGTACATATAAACGCTATCAAGCGCGCCGACGACCAGGTGCGCCAGCTGGCCGACGGCCTGTACGAGCAGCTGAGCGACAAGGGCTTTGAAGTGCTGTACGACGACCGCGACCTGTCGGCCGGGGTGCAGTTTGCCGACGCCGACTTGCTGGGCACCCCCATCAAGGTGATCGTGAGCCCCCGCAACCTAAAAGACGGCGTGGTGGAGATAAAGACCCGCGACAAGAGCATTGCCGAGAAAGTGCCGGTGGAGAACGCCGCCAGCCGAGTGGCCGAGATCGCCGCCGCGCTGCAAAAGCGCATCGACGACACCCTGTGACCCTGTAAAATGCAAAACATCACCGGCGGCACTGCCGGTGTGCGTATCAGCTCCGAGCACTGGTTCGGGGCTGATATTTTAACATCTATTCGCGACCGGAGAGAGGACGGATCTGTGTGAAGAACAAAAACTTTTTAGACCTGTTTGCCCACGACAAGCCCATTATGGCCATGCTGCATTTAAAGGGCGAGACTGCCGACGAGCGCTTTGAGCGGGCGGTGCGAGAGCTGGACCTGCTGCTGGCGGGCGGGGCGGACGCGGTGATCGTGGAGGACTACTTCGGCACCGCCGACGACGTGGAGCGGGTGCTGCGCTATATTGTAGCGCAGCGGCCGGATATCGTGTACGGGGTGAACATTTTGCACGACTACCGCCGCGCCTTTAGCCTGGCGGCGCAGTACGGGGTAAAATTCATCCAGATCGACTCGATGGCCGGGCACCTAAAGCCGGAGGACGACGGGGCCTACGGCGAGGAGATAAACCATCTGCGCCGGCAGAGCGACGCCTTCCTTATCGGCGGGGTGCGCTTTAAGTATCAGCCCTACCTGTCGGGCCGCAGCCTGGAGGAGGACATGGATATCGCGCTGGGGCGGTGTGACGCCATCGTGGTGACCGGCACCGGCACCGGCATCGCCACCGATATCGAGAAGATCCGCGCGTTTCGCCAGCTCATCGGCGACCGGGCGCCGCTGGTGATCGGCGCCGGGCTGACCCCCGAGAGCTGTGGGGAGCAGTTCGCCCACGCCGACGCGGCCATTGTGGGCAGCTACTTTAAAGATACCTACAAAGATACCGGCGATGTGGACCCCGCGCACGTAAAGACGTTTATGGACGCAGTGCGGGCGGTGCGCAGCAGGTAATCTTTTTGCCCACCCGCAGGTAAAAAGGGGCGGCCCGCACATGGCGGGCCGCCCCTTTTTATGTGGACAGATCGGCGGGCACAGTGGCCGGGGGCCGCGGGTGGGGCCGCTCCGCTCGCTGTGACAAAAGAGGACCGCACTTAAAGTGCGGTCCTCTTTTTAGTTTGGTGGAGCGCGCGGAAAGTCACCAGGTAAAGAGCGCGCCCCTGTTTTGCTGCTGGGCCCGCTCGTACACCAGCTGGGCGGCGGCCAGGTCTTCGACGGCGATACCCACCGACTCGAACAAAGTGATCTCGTCCCGGCTGCGGCGGCCGGGCAGTTGGCCGGCCAGCACAGCGCCGATCTCGCCGGCCAGGCTGTCGGGAGTGAAGGCTCCTTCCCTGATGGGCAGCACCAGGTCGCCGGTGTCGCGCAGTGCGGCCTCGGCCCAGTCGACGAACACGCTGGACCGCTGGATGGTGGCGGTATCCACCTCCCGCACCTGGGGGGCGCAGGCGCCCACGGCGTTTATGTGGGCGCCCGGCTTAAGCCATTCGCCCCGCACCACCGGCTCGCTGGCCTGGGTGACGGTGCAGATGATATCGGCGTCGACCACCGCCTGCTGGGCCGTTTGGCAGCGCACCGTCTCGAGGCCAAACTCTTTTTGCGCCCAGTCGCAGCAGCCGGCGGTGGCCGCCTCGGCAATATCCCACACATAGAGCTTTTTGATTGCGCGCACCGCACAGATGGCCTGCACGTGCAGCCGGCCGATGCGCCCGGCCCCCAGGATGGCCAGCGTTTGGGCGTCTTCACGGGCCAGCGCCCGGGTGGCGGCAGCACTGGTGGCGGCGGTGCGCACCCCGGTGACCCCTTCGCCGTCGACGATGGCCAGCAGACGGCCGGTCTGGGTGTCGAAAATGGGGATGATGCCCTGACTGCTGCCGGCCATTTTGGCCTGCTGGCCGGGGAACACGATCACTTTGCAGCCGGCCCGCTGCTGGGCGGTGAGACTGGAGCCCATGATGGCGAACATGTTGCCCGCCGGTTGGGGGATCATATCCCGCTGGAGGTTGACCGTTTGCCCGGCCCAGACCTCGCGCAGCGTGCGGTCCATGACGTCGATACACTGCTGCATGTCCAGCAGCTCTGCCACGTCGCTCTCTCTGAGTATACGGGTCACCTTTTCCATCGCTCGTTTGCCCCTCTCTGTTTTTAGGCCAAAACAGCCGGGGGCGGCAGGCCCCCAGCTGTAGCGTGATACGCGGTCTAGGCGCGTTTTTTGCTGTTTTGGATGCAGGATCTGAGCCAGCCGAGGAAGATATCCATATCGACTTCTTCGGCCACGTTGCAGTTGGGCGTAAATTTGCCAAAACGGTCGTCTTTGGCGACAAAGGTGTGGCCAAAGGTGTAGGTGCCGGCACACTCGGTATCGACGAAGTAGCGGCTCGTCTTTACCACTCCGGGCACACAGGCGGCGGCCACCGCCAGCGCGTCGTGCATGAGCGTGTCCTCGCCGCCGTACTCGTCGCGGCGCATGCGCATAAAGTCGAGGATATCGGCGACCACGGTGGCGTCTTTGGTGCCGATGGCCCGGATCTCGTCGCAGGCGGCGTCGGGTACGGCCGCCTTCTCGGTGACGTCGAGGCCGACCATGGTCATATCGATGCCGCTCTGCATGACCAGGTGCGCGGCCTCGGGGTCGCAGAGGATGTTGAACTCGGCCACGGCGGTGGTGTTGCCGCCGTAGGCTGCGCCGCCCATGAACCAGATGTGGGCGATGAGGTCTTTTAAGTCGGGGTGGCACAGCAGGGCCAGCGCCACGTTGGTCATGGGACCGACGGCGATGAGCTCGAGCTTGCCGCCGCAGGCCAGCGCCTCCTCGTAGATGGTCTCGACGGCGTTTTTCTCGTAGAAGTCGCCGCCACACTGGGGCAGCGTGACGTTGCCCATACCGGTCTGGCCGTGGGTGGAGATGGTCCCTTCGTCCTCGTTTCCGACCAGGCGGATATCGTTTAGGTCGCGGCAGATGGGTTTGGGCGAGCCCTGGGCCACCTTTACGTCGAAGCCCAGCATGCGGCAGAGGTTGAGGGTGTTGGGGGCAGTGTAGCACAGGTCTACATTGCCGGAAACGCAGGTGATGGCCCGCACGTCCAGTGCGTCGCAGTTGAGTGCCGCAACCAGAGCGATCGCGTCGTCGGTTCCGGTGTCGCAGTCGATGATGACAGGTCTCTTCTCCATAAACAGTTCCTCCAAAAATCGGTGTGGTGGCTAATGGGCGGGGCCGCCGGGCAGTTGCGCCTGGCGGCCCGTCTTTACACTGTGTAGTGTACCGGTTTTGAGCGCCGCTGTCAATCGCTTCGCGGCAGCATAAAACCGCATGGATATGCGGTTTATCTTGCTAACAGGGCAGTGTGGCAGCCAGCGCTACCACTGCTCCCAGTGGGTGTGGCCGGCAGGGTCGCGGTCGGGCTGCGGTTTTTCTTCGGCCGGGTAGCCCAGCACGATGAGAGAAAAGGCCTCGACCTGATCGGGCAGGCCGAACAGCTGTTTAAAGCCGGCCATCTCCTGCTCCAGAGGATAGATGGCGCACCAGCAGCTGCCCAGACCCAGCTCGGCGGCTTTGAGCAGCAGATTTTCGGTGGCGGCGGCGCAGTCTACCGGCCAAAAGCGCTCGTTTTTGTGGCGGTCGCCGCAGACGATGACCGCCGCCGGAACCTGGCTGATAAAGGCGCAGGAGTGCTGCACGGTGGGGATCGCATCGAGCTTTTGGCGGTCGGTGACCACCAGGAAATCCCACGGCTGCTGGTTTCTGGCCGAGGGGGCCAGGCAGGCGGCGGCGATGAGCTGCTCGATGGTGTGTTTGGCGACCGACTGGGCGGTATACTTGCGGATGCTGCGCCGAGTATCGATAACAGACATAGATGGGGCCTCTCTTTCTGGCGGCGGGGCCGCCGGCTATGTAGCTGGGGGTCATGAGGGGGTATGGGCGCGGCGATCTAGAGCTCGCAGAGCTTGCCGTCATCGCCGAAGTAGTAGATATTTTCGCGCTTGACGCCGAAACCGGTACCGGGGCAGCTGATGTGGGGCTCGAAAGTGAAGCCCACATACTCACTGAGCTTGTGCGCGTTGCCTTTTTCGATATACACCCGGTCCTGCTGCAGGATCTCGACCGAGTGGCCGAGATTGTTGGCGTAGTCGAGGTTTTCAAAGCCCAGGGCAATAATCAGGGCGTTGGCGTTGGCAAACAGCTCCTCGAAGGTGGTGTCGGGGGTGACCGTCTCCATGAGGTAGTGGTGGAGCTTGAGCTCGGCCTCGATGCCGCGCTGGTGGTCGGGTTGTTTGAGGTCGGCATAATTTTGCACCGGCAGGCCATCTTCGACGAAGATGGTGCGGGCAAAATCGCCCCAGCAGGTGTTGAGGGTGGGGGCTAAATCGAGGGTGATGACATCGTTTTCTTTGACGGCGGTATCGCTGACCCGGTACTCGCGGCCGCCCTGACTGACCAGCGAGCGCTCGCCCACGTGGATGAGCGCGCCGATACCGTGGTACCAAAACGAGGTGGAGCCGTTCTCGATGAGGTAGATCTCGGCCAGCTTTTTGATCTCGCGCTCGGTCATGCCGGGGCGGATCTCCTGCTTGAGGCGGTCAATGGCCTGACGGGCCATGTTCTGTGCCGCCGTGTACTCCTGAAAATTTTTCATCAAAGCACCTCCAGTGTGTCGTCTGTAAAATAGTAGATGTTCTCCCGCTTAAAGCCGCGGGTGGGCGCATTCGCACGGGCAATGTGGGGCTCGAAAGTAAAGGCGGCGCAGTCGCACAGGCGCTGGTGGCAGTCGGGCAGCAAAAAGCGGCGCTTTTTCTCGTCGCGCTCTACCGAGTGCCCCAGGTTGCCGGCAAAGTCGAGATTTTGAAAGCCGTCGTCTTTGATCTGACGGCTGAGCACCGAAAACAGCTGGCTGAAGGTCATTTGCGGCCGCGCGGTGTGCAGCAGCACCTGGTGCAGGTGCAGTTCCTCGGCGATACCGGCGGCCAGCTCGCCGCGCAGGCGGCTATAGTCGGTGACCACCTGGCCCCCCTGCAAAAATACGGTGCGGGCAAAGTCGCCCCACTGCCAGTGTACAGCCGGGGCCAGATCCATCACCACGCAGTCGTCGGCGCCCACCGGAGTGTCGGTGACGGCGTACTGCCGGGTGGAGGCCGACTGCAGTGTGCGCGGCCCCACATGGACGGTGGCGCCGATACCATAGCGCCAAAAGGAGTGGGCCCCCTCGTCGATGAGGTACATCTCCACCCGTTTTTTGATCTCGCGCTCGGTCATACCGGGGACGATCTCGGCCCGCACCCGGGCAAAGGCGCGGCGGGCGATCGCCTGCGCCTGTTTACAGTGGGCGAGCACCACCTCGCTACCAGTTTGCGCACTCATTATACCACCTCACTTCTCGTTTCATCATATTACACTTCGCACAAATAATCAATAAATCCGCAAAAAGAATTGCAACCATTCCATAAAAATGCTACACTGGAAACGGTTTTATGACTGCAAAAAAATACAGCACAGCCAGATAGAAGGAGAGAGCATCTATGCGCACATTCAGCGATTTGTTCGGCGGCAAAAAAGCCATTATCGGCATGGTCCACCTGCAGCCCCTGCCCGGTTCGCCCCGCTACGGCGGCGAACTGGACGCGGTGTACAGGGCGGCGGTAGAGGACCTGGAAAACCTGCAGAGAGCCGGCGTGAGCGCGGCCATCATCGAGAATTTTGGCGACGTGCCGTACGGCACCGACAACGACTTTATCACCTTGGCATCGATGACCTCTATTGCGGCCCGGCTGCGTGAAAAGACCGATATGCCCCTGGGGATCAACGTGCAGTTCAACTGCGCCAAAGAGGAGTGGGCCATGGCTTATGCCACCGGCGGCGACTTTATTCGGGTCGAGGCCTTTGTAGAGACCCGGGTGGGCACCCACGGTATCACCTATCCGGCCGCGCCGGTGCTGATGCGCGAGAAGGGCCGCTACCCCGCCGATACGCTGCTGTTTTGCGATATCAACACCAAGCACACCGAGCCGCTGGTGCCTTCGGCCATAAAAGACAACATCCACGCCGCCATTGAGGAAGGCGCCGACGCCCTGATCGTGACCGGGGTGGTGACCGGCCAAAACCCCACCCTGGAGCAGGTGGAGGAATTTAAACAGAACAGCGGCAGCGTGCCGGTACTGCTCGGCAGCGGTATCAACGCCGACAACGCGGGCGACTTTTTGGCCATTGCCGACGGCGCGATCGTGGGCTCGAGCTTTAAGTACGACGGCGACGTGTTCAAACAGATCGACCCGGCCCGGGTAAAAGCCTTTATGGAGCGCGTACAGCTGTAGCGCTGCCGGGCAAGAGCTGGTGAGATAAAAAGAGAGTACTGTGTTGTGCTCTCTTTTTTTGCGGGTGGGGAAGCGCCGCTTTGATCATCCGCTGCCTAGAGGGGCGTGCGGCGGGCTGTTTTTGGCCTGACACCGCTTGCCGCGACAGCCAGCGCGGGACGGAGACAAGCGGACGCCTTTGGCCCATACAGGCGGGGGCCATACACACCGGCAGATGCCCCTAAAATACGAGAGCGGCGCCAAAGCGCCGCTCTTTTTTATTGTTGCCCGTCTGTGTAAGTGGTGATCTCCTCTAAAAACGCCTGGCCATACCGGCGGACCTTGGCCTCGCCCACACCGGAGACCGCCAGCATCTCCTGCTCGGTGTGGGGCTTGGCTGCTGCCAGACCGCGCAGGGTGGCGTCGGTGAACACCACGTAGGCCGGCACGCTCTGCTGGCGGGCCAGTTTTTGCCGCAGCGCGCGCAGCCGCTCGAACAGCTGCGTGTCGTAATCGCCGCTGTCGGCGGCGCGGCGGGTGGCCTCACGGGTCTTTTGCCGGGTCTTTACCAATACCTGCTGACCGTCCTCCAGTACCGGCCGGGCCCCCAGGCCAAACCGCAGCAGCGGGTATTGGCCCGGGGTGACCTGCAGCACCCCCTGACTGACCAGCTGGCCAATGCGCTCTTTGATGGTGGCCAAGCTATATGCTGCGAGCGCGCCGAAATGGGGGTTATCCTCGAGTGAAAACTGCTGTACGCGGCTGCTCTGGCTGCCGTGGAGGATGTCGGATACCACCCCGGCCCCAAAGCGCCCGCCCACGCTCTGTACACACAGCAGTACCTGGCGGGCCAGATCGGTGATATCCTCGGTGCGGTAGTCGCCCAGGCAGACCGAGCAGCCGCCACAGCTGGGCGGCGCCTGCTGGCCAAAATAGGCCAGGATCGTCTGCCGCAGGCAGTTGGTGCCGGTGCAGTAGCGCTCCATCTGGCGCAACTTCTGGTAGGCGCGCAGCCGCAGTTCCTGCGCCAGCTGCGGGTCTTTCTCGGCCAGTTCGCTCTCCTCTTGGCTGTTTTCGATGAGGAACTGATTGGTGCGCAGGTCTTGCGGGCTGTAGAGCAGGATACACTGGGCGGGGGTGCCGTCGCGGCCGGCACGGCCGGCCTCCTGGTAGTAGCTCTCCATATCTTTGGGCATGTTGTAGTGCAGCACATAGCCCACGTTGGACTTGTCGATACCCATGCCGAAGGCGTTGGTGGCCACCATGACCCGGCATTTATCGAAGAGAAAGTCCTCCTGGTTCTGGCGGCGCTCCTGCGGCTCGAGCCCGGCGTGGTAACGGGTGGCGGGGACCCCGGCGGCCACCAGCGCGGCGCACACCTGCTCGACATTTTTGCGGGTAGAACAGTAGATGATACCGCACTTATCGGCATTTTTGGCCGCGTAGTGCTGCACCCAGCCCAACCGGTCGCGGGGCTGCTCGACCCCAAAATAGAGGTTTTCGCGGTCAAAGCCGGTGATGATGGTATAGGGGTCTTGCAGGTCGAGTATCTCCAGGATATCGCGGCGCACCGTATCGGTGGCGGTGGCGGTAAAGGCGGCCACCGGCGGCCGGTGGGGCAGCCGCTGCAAAAACTGGGGGATCTGCAGGTAGCTGGGGCGGAAATCGTGGCCCCACTGGGATACGCAGTGGGCCTCGTCGACGGCCAGCAGCGATATGTTCGCCGCGCTGGCAAAGTCCAAAAAATCGGGGGTGAGCAGTCGCTCCGGCGCCACGTAGATGATCTTATACACCCCGTCGCGGGCATTTTGCAGCGCCCGCAGATACTGGGGCCAGCTCAGGGAGCTGTTTAGGTAGGCGGCCCGCACCCCCATCTGCACCAGCGCCCCCACCTGGTCTTTCATCAGCGAGATGAGCGGGCTGACCACCAGCGCGATACCCGGCCGCACCAGCGCCGGCAGCTGATAACAGATAGATTTGCCTGCCCCGGTGGGCATGATGGCCAGCACGTCGCGGCCGGCCAGGGCTGCGGCCACCGTCTCCTGTTGCCCCTGGCGAAAATCTGTGTAGCCGTAGTAGCGGCCAAGCAGCTGTTTGGCCTGCTGCATATCTGCCTGTTCCAATGGTCTGCTCCTCTTTTTTAGGCCCGTGCGGCGGGCCGTCTCTCTGCTGTATGCGGGTATATAGGTGGATTTTTATTACTTATCGTATTATTTTTGGCAATATATACAGTTCTGCCAAAAAAGAGGACTGCCAACACAGCAGTCCCCAAGCGGTGCTACGCTAGTTTTTGGACGGCTTTTTGGGCACGATCTTGTGCCTGCTGCCGTCGGGCTCTACGATCTCGATGGCGTCGAGCTGACGCTTTAAGTCGCCGCGGAACTCGGCCACATATTCCTGCCGCAGGCGCTGCTGCTCCTGCTTTTCATCTTCGCTGAGGCCCTCGGCTTTGGCCTTTTTGGCCAGTTCGTTGATGCGCTTTATCTTCTCTGAGGTCATGTCTGGTCTTCCTCTCTGTTGGCGGTACAGGTCTATTTTACCTGAAAACGACACCGGGCGCAACTGCCGGCAAAAGCGCCGGCGCTGCCTGTATCTGACGCGCCGGCGCTTTTTTGTGTGGGGATACCGCCACTTTTTAGGCGGCGACCTCTTGTTTTTTAGCGGTGTTATGCGGCGTTTTGATGCTGGCGGCCATGAGCACCAGGCCCAGCACGGCCATGACGGTGTAGACGGTGTACATGGCTTTGAGCGACCAGAACTGCATAAAGGCGCTGGCCAGCATATTGCCGACGATGCCGCAGACAGCCACCTGCACGGCGCTGGAGATGGTGATGGCCGACGAGCGCAGCTGCGCGGGGGCGATCTGCGAGGTGTACTCGATAAGAGAGGGATTATACAGGCCGAAAGCCAACGCCTCGAGCAGCTGCATATACACCACCACGTGCAGATCGTTTACCACTGCCATGGAGAGCACCCGGCAGACTACCAGCACACAGGCCACCGACAAAAGTTTTTCTACCCGAAAACGCCGGGCCAGGTAGGGGTAGACGAGCATGACCGGAAAGATACCGATGGTGAGCATGGTGATGGACAGGCCCTGCTCGGCCGCGCCGCCGCCGAAGTTGCGGATCATCATGGGCAGATAGGTGACCACCGCCCGGTTGCCGATGTTTAACAGCAGCAGCCCGCCGAGCATGAGCATATACTTTTTGTTGCGGCAGAGCACGCCAAAGGCCTGGGGCAAGCTGTAGCCCTGCACCCCCGATTCGCTGGAGGTCTTGTTTTTGCAGGGGACGCTGTCGAAGCACAGGGCGATGATGAGCGCGACGGCCATAAAGCCGGCATGGAACCAGAAGATGGAGGCGGCGCCGAAACCGGCGATGGCTCTGCCCATGATAAGGCCGGTAATGGCGCTGGTGAACGAGCCCATACCGCGGGCCACGCTGTAGACGATCTTGTCGTTTTGCTCGCGGGCCATGTAGGTCCAGGAATCCATGAGCACCATGAGCGACTGGTCAAAAAAGGCCAGGATCAGCACCGACGCGGTGACGAGCGCATAGGAGCGCGCCGCCACCGGCAGCACGAAACCAAAAGGGATGGCCGCCGCCAGCAGGCAGAGCACCAGCTTTTTGATGGGGATCTTGGAGTCGGACAAAAAGCCCAGGATGGGCTGGGTGATGAGGCTCATGAGGGCCATGAGCGAGTAGATGATGCCGGTCTGGGCGTCTTTATATCCGCTGGAGGTCAAAAACACCATCATAAAGGAGAACGCCGAGGTGTACCCCATGTAGTAAAAGCCGTAAGCGCCGGTGATGACGAGCATCTGGCGCTTTTTTCTCGCCTCTGTCTGCTGCATATACTTCTCCATTTCTGCCAAGAAGGCCCCCGCACGAGCTGGTACTGTGCACATATTTTAAGCACTTGTGCCCTGAATTTGGTGTTTATTTATCATACCGCGGCAACAAAAAGCTGTCAACTGGACAAAAAAAGCACGATTTTGTCGCCCCGGCGGCTTGTCTGGGCGCAAAAAGTCTAGTACAATAAAGGAAATGTACACTTTTTGAAACGCACAGGGTCACCTGTGCACCTGGTTAGGAAGAGTTATGCAGTATACTGCCGAGACACCGCAGGGCAGCATCACCTATGAGCTGACCCGCAAATCTGTTAAAAATCTGAATCTGCGCATCCAGCCGGACGGCACTGTGACCGTATCGGCGCCGCACCACCTGCCCCAGCAGGAGATAGACGCCTTTGTGTGCAAAAAGGCCCGCTGGATACTGCGGGCACGGCAGCGGGCACTGGACACGGTGCAGGTGGCGCCGCCGGACTTTAGCTGCCAGATCGGCGATGAGGTGCAGCTGCTCGGGCGCACCATCACCATTGAGCTGGGGGCGGGACAACCGCCGGCCTCGGCCAGCCAGTTTGGCCCCGGGGTGCTGCAGGGGGACCACCTGATCCTGTACCCGGCGCGCTCGGATACCAAGGGGCGCATGCTGGCTTTTCGCCGCTTTTTGGACGTGTATGCGCAGCAGCTGTTTGACACCCTGAACGACGAGATCGCGCCGCTGTTTTCCCCGCTGGGCGTGCCCAAGGTGCCGGTGACCGGCTGGTGGATGCGGGCGCGGTGGGGCAGCTGCCACACCGGGTCGCAGAAGATCATCCTCAATAAATTTTTGGTGCACCCACCGCTGCAGTGCGCCCGCTATGTGCTGGTGCACGAGTACGCCCACCTGGTGTACCCCAACCACTCGGCCCCGTTCCACGCGCTGGTGCAGTACATGATGCCCAGCGCCAAGGAGCAAAAGGCGCTGCTGGCGCGCTACAGCCCCCAGTACGAAAAGACCATCGGCATCAGCGCCAAGGAGCCCTGAGCGCGCGGCAGAGCCGAAAGGCCACAGACAGGGACTGCCGAGCCGGTGGCGGGATGACAGACAGCACAAAAAGCGCCCGGCACAGATACCAGAGTATCTGTGCCGGGCGCTTTGTTTTGACAGGCGCGGCCGGGAGCGCGGCGCCTGTCTACTGCCGGTCTACTTACATATAGACAAAAAAGATGAGCAGCAGGTAGACGGCGATGGTGACCCAAAAGCTCCAGGAGGAGCAGAGGCTCTGCCAGCGCAGGCTTGGGTGGATGGCCGGGTCGGGTGCGGGGACCTTTTTGTAAAATTTTGAGAGCAGCACGATGAGCACGCCGGCGATCATGATGGCGCCCATGATGATGTACATGACCCGGTCGCTGACCAGGCCCGCAGTTTGAAACAGGGCAAAACCGTTATTGAGCATGTGGATGAGGATGGTGGGGAGCACCGTGCCGCTGCGGTCGGCCACATAGCCCATGACCAGCGCCATAAAGAAGGTGGGGATGGCCTGATAGAGGTTGCCGTGCATGAGGCTAAAGAGCAGGGCGGTGACGATGATGGAGAACCAGTGCCCGTACCGGCGCAGGCTGGTCTGCACCGCGCCGCGGAACACCAGCTCCTCGGTGATGGGGGCGACGATGACCACGTAGAGCACGGTGATGACGTCGGCGGCCAGGCCGACGCCCAGCGAGAAATCGGGCGTGGTGGGGTTGAGCCCCAGCGAGCGCAGCCCCTGACCCAGCAGGTCGACCAGGAACGAAAACACACCGTTGACGCCCAGGCAGGCGATAAAGCCAAAGAGCACGTGGCTGAACCTGAGCCTGGAAAAATCGAACACCTGGCGCGACTTTAGGCCGGCAAACCGCTTGATAAAGAAATAGGCGGTGAGGTTGCCGACCAGGGCAGCCACCATGGAAAGAGCCATGGTGAGCCCCTGATAGTTTTGGTACAGCCAGCTGTAGAGCTGGGTGTGCGAAAACAGCAGCAGGCCCATGGAAAACAGCAGCGAGATGGTGAACATGATGGCTGTTTGCAGGATGAGACCCAGGCCCACGGTGTTATAGAGCTTGCGGGCATTTTTTTGCAGGTAGGGCAAGGTGGGACGGCCGTCGGGCCCGATGGGGGAGGGAGCCGGCGGCTGGTAGGGGGTGTAGCCCTGGTAGGGCTGGTAGGCCGGACCGGGCTGGCCCGGCTGACCGTTTGGCCATTGGTACATAAGCGTTGATCCCTTTCTGTAGGTCGCGGCGCGCGGGGGCGCCGCCGTCTTGTTTTATTTTACCATGAGTTTGGCAGAGTACAAGCACTTTGAAAATCTATTGACAAAAATGTAATACACTGTTAAAGTATTTTTCATACAGTCGGCTGCTGGACAACTGGCGACCGATGTGGCTGCAGGCGGGTCTAGCGCCTGTATCTAGGGCTTTTTGCTGATCGAAGCACCCCTTTTCATAGGGGTGCTTTTTTTGTACCCCAATGGGCCAAAAAGGCCTGCCCGGCGGCGCGCCGGTGACCGGTGGCGCATTTTGGGCGCGCTTTAAATGTTAATAAACTGTAAAAAGGGGGCAAAAACATGCCAAAACTTGAAAAAGGGCACCCGCAGGCGGACATGACCACCGGGCGCCCCGCCAAGCGGATCTTTTTCTTTGCGCTGCCGATGCTGCTGGGCAACATTTTTCAGCAGCTGTACAACATGGTGGACTCGATCGTGGTGGGCAACTTTGTGGGACCGGAGGCGCTAGGCGCAGTGGGGGGCACCTTCCCCATCGCGTTTGTGGCCATTGCGGTGGCCAACGGGCTGGGCATGGGCTGCTCGGTGGTGACCAGCCAGTACCTGGGGGCCGGTGACCGCGGTGCGGTGCGGGTATCGGTGACCACCGCGCTGTTTTTTAACCTGGCGGTGGCGGTGGTGCTGTCGGCGGCGGGCATGCTCTTTGCGCGGCCGGTGCTGCAACTGATGAACACCCCGGCGGCGACCATTGGTATGGCCACCGACTACCTGTTCATCTATTTTGCCGGGCTGGCGCCGATGTTTTTATACAACGCCGTCAGCGGCGCGTTCCGCGCGCTGGGGGATTCGAAAACACCGCTTTACTACCTGATACTGGCCTCGTTTTTAAACGTCGTGCTGGACCTGCTGTTGGTCATTGGATCTGGGATGGGGGTGGCCGGGGTGGCCGTCGCCACGGTGCTCTCACAGGTGGTGTGCGCACTGCTGGCCCTTGGGCACATATTGCGGCGGCTGCGGCAGTATTCTGTGCCGGGGCAGCGCCGGGCGCCGGATATGGCCATGCTGAAAACCATTGTGCGGCTGGCGGTGCCGGCGACGGCACAGGAGCTTTCGGTGTCGATCAGCTCGATCTTATTTCAGAGTGTGATCAACAAATTGGGGCCCATGCTGGTATCGGGCTACACGGCGGCCAACAAGATCCAGTCGATCGCCTTTGTGGTCAATATGAACCTGGGGCTGGCGGTATCGACCTTTGTGGCGCAGAACATGGGCGCCGGCAAGGTGGAGCGGGTGAAAAAGGGTTTTCGCTGCGGCTGCGTGATGGCGCTGGCGGCAACGCTCTGCACCTTTGCGCTGCTGCAGCTGTTGGGGCCCCACCTGATCGGCCTTTTTGTAGACGCCGGCAGCGCCCCCCAGGTGATCGCCGGCGGCACCTACCACCTGACCCACGTGGCCTTTGTGCTGTTTATCGAGGCGATTATGCTGGTGGCTGAGGGGCTTTTAAAAGGCGCCGGCGACATGCGGCTGTTGCTGATGTGCACCACCGCGGGCATGGCGCTGCAGACGGCGGCGGTGTTTGTGCTGGTGGGCCGCATAGGCTTTGCGGCGGTGTGGGTGTCGATGGGCATCGGCTGCCTGGTGGAGATGACTATTTCGCTGTGGCGCTACTTTCAGGGCGGATGGAAAAACAAGGCCATTACCCGGGCGGCGGCCGAAAGCCGGCGGGAGACGAGCCCGACAAAGTGAGCGCCGGCCCCCCAGGCGGGCAGAAGGGGCCGGGTAAGCGCGGGGATGGGGCGCTTTTTTGCTGTTTTAAATATGTGCGGGGGCGGGGCGGAAAGAGTCGGCGGCTGTCGGCGCCGACTCAATAACCGCCCGCTATGCGGGTGGGATTCAGGCATAAGTAAAGAAACATCCTATCTGATAGAGTGGTGCGTGTTCAGGCCACCAAACAAAAACAAAAAGGATGTTTCTCTGTGGCGAATAGTTTAGCACACACAAATGGGTATGCAAGTATCACATCGTCTTTACCCCGAAGTATAGGAGAAAAATAATATACAGCGAGCTACGGAAGGATATACAGGGAATCATAAAAGCTTTGTGTAAATGGAAAGGGATAGAGATCATAGAGGGGCGCATGATGCCCGACCACATCCACTTACTGGTGAGCATCCCGCCCAAATACAGAGTATCGCAAATCACGGGGTATCGCAAAGGGAAAAGCGCCATGATGATATTGGAGCGGCACGCGAACTTGAAATACAAGTTTGGAAAGAGGAGTTTCTGGACGACGGGGTATTGTGTAAGCACGGTAGGAATCAATACAGCGCCCGCAGTAAAATACATACGAGAACAAGAAAAGCAAGCCCAAGTAGAAGATAGCTTAAGGCGGGAGGAGTACGGAGACCCTTTTAAGGGTAGCAAGTAATCAAACCACCGTGGCCTGAGCAAAAGTGAAGGCCAGCGCTATTTAGGCGCTGACCTGTATTACGGCCTTATAGGCCGCGTATCAAGCCACCCCTCTTAGGGGTGATCTTGACTTTGACACGCTTTTTTATTTTGCCGTTGAGACTTCGGAGCGGGCGATACCGTCGCCGGTGAGCTCCTGCCCGACGCCCGGCCGGTCAGGCACCGAGAAGCAGCCGTTTTGGGGCTGGCAGCCGTACTTACAGCCGTCGATGTTGTCCCTGTATCGGGGCGGGTTGATGGTGCTCGTGGATGACGAAGTTGAGGATGACCGCCTCGCGCTGCAGCGCCGCCGCAGTGGAGATGGGACTGCCGCACACGTGGACCTGTACCCCGACATCGCAGACCTGGGCGTAGTCGCAGATCTGTTTGCCCTCGGTGGGGCCGCCGGTATTGCACAGGTCCGGCTGGATGATGCTGAGGGTGCGGTCTTTAAAAACGGCCGGCAGCCCCAGCGGGAGTAGACCCGCTCGCCGGTGGCCAGCGGTATCTGTACGCTCTTTTCAGTGGTGCGGTACAGTTTGGGGTTGAGTGGTCGGGAGGGATCTTCATCATAAAAGCAGCGGTACTGCTCCAGCTCGCGGCCCAGCTGTATGGCGGTGTCGGTATCGGTGAGAGCGTGCAGCTGGATGATGATAGCGGGGTCGGAGCCACCGGCCGCGCGGGTGGCGGCCACCCGCAGCTGCTGGATTTTGAGCAGGCCGTAGCTGCTCCCGGCCATCCAGTTGCCCTGCAGGTCAAGACCGACCGGATCGGCCTTTACGCAGGTACAGCCCTCGGCCATCGCCTTGCGGGTGGCCTTGGCACAGTCCTGGGAATCGACCATGGCGGTGCCCACCGGGCCCCAGCCAAACTGTATTTGGCTGGCATAGCTGGGCAGCTTGCTGTTGGTCTTGCCGCCCAGCAGCTGGTAGGCCGGCACGCCCAGCGCCTTGCCGCGGATATCCCACAGGGCAATGTCGATGGCGCTGATGGCGGCGAACACGATGGCCCCACCGCCCAGGCCCCAAAACGTCTGGCGGTGGAGCGTGTTCCACACCGCTTCGCTGTTCATGGGGCCCATGCCGAGGATGAACTTGGCAAAATCCCGCAGCAGGCCGCCGGCCCCGTCGCCGCCGGTGTAGGCGACGCCCGCCTCGCCAAAGCCGCAGATGCCGCTGCCGGTGTTGACCTGGACGATGAGCGGCTGCCGATGTGCACCGGGGATGCTGGCCTTGGCGGTGGTGTTTGGGGCGATGGGTGTGCCGGTAAACTTTATACCGACACCCTATTTTGCCCTCTTTCAGCCCGGGAGCGGCCACTGGAAAAGCAGCTACCGGCCACCACCGGACACGCCTACAAAAACGACCACAGACGCTTATTTACAGGCGTTTTAGCGGGGCGTGTAAAGGCGCAGGCAGCGGCGCCGCCTGTTGAGGGCGTATTGTAAAGAGACATACAGAGTTTTTAAAAAACTTTGGCACATAAAAAGAGCCCGGACAGACGCGGTCGGTCGTCCGGGCTCTTTTTTTGTGTGCAGGCACGGCATGGGCGGGGCTAGCGCTTCCAGACCTCGGTATCGGTGATGCCGACATCTTCGGCGATAAAGACCGGGGCTTTGCCCTGCTTTTTTTGGGCGGTGTAGTCTTTTAACACCTTGAGGGCACGGCCGCCCAGCAGGAAGATGGCGACGATGTTGACGGTGGCCATGAGGCCCATGAGCACATCGGCCAGGTTCCAGACCAGGTCGACATCGGCCTGGGCGCCGAGGAACACCGCCAGCACCGCAATACAGCGGAACACGTTGGTGAGCGCCTTGCTGTCGCGGATAAAGCGGAGATTGGACTCGGCGTAAAAGTAGTTGCCGATGATGGAGCTGAAAGCAAAGGCAAAGATGGAGAAGGTGATAAAGTGGATGCCCCAGACCCCCACCTGGCTGTTGACGGCGGCCTGCACAAAGGGCAGGGCCTTGAGCTGCTCGGAACCCTGCACGCCGGAGAGCAGCAGGATAAAGGCGGTGGTGGTGCAGATGATGATGGTGTCGATAAAGACCGACAGCATTTGCACCAGGCCCTGCTTGACGGGGTGGGAGACATCGGCCGCGGCGGCGGCGTTGGGGGCGCTGCCCATGCCGGCCTCGTTGGAGAACAGGCCGCGCTTGATACCGGTGACCACCACCGAGCCGGCAAAGCCGCCGAAGATGGCCTTTACATCGAAGGCCTGAGAGAAGATGGTGGAGAACATCTGCGGCAGCTGGCCGGCGTTTTTGACGGTGAGGAACACGCCCAGCAGGATGTAGATGATGGCCATGATGGGCACCACGATAGAGCTGATAAAGCCGATGCGGTGGGCGCCGCCGAAGATGACGAAGGCGGTGAGCGCCGCCAGCACCAGCCCGACGATGACGGGGATGGCGGTACTGGCAAAGCCGGGCCCGACGTAGTAGGCAAAGGATGAGGTGATGGTATAGGACTGCAGGCCGTTAAAGCCGAAGGCAAAGCAGAGGATGAGCAGCACGGCGAACACGACGCCCAGCCAGCGCTGGCCCAGAGCCTGCTGGATGTAGTAGGCGGGGCCGCCGCGGTACTGGCCGTCTTTATCTCTGGTTTTATAGACCTGGGCGAGCGTGCTCTCGATAAAGGCGGAGGCGCTGCCGATGATGGCCATGATCCACATCCAGAACACCGAGCCGGCACCGCCCACGGCGATGGCGGTGGCCACGCCGGCGATGTTGCCGGTGCCCACCCGGGAGGCGGTGGAGATCATGAGCGCCTGAAAGGAGGACATGCCGCCTTTTTTATTTTTCTCGGTGACGGCGCGAATGGCCTCGGGCAGCATGCGGATCTGCACAAATCTGCTGCGCAGCGTGAACCACAGGCCGGCGGCCATGAGCAGGGCGATGAGCACGAAGCTGTACAAAAAGTCGTTGGCCTGACCCAGCAGGCCGTTTATAAAGTCCATAAAATGGGTACCTCCTTACAAAACAGGGCGGGGCGGGCGGCTACAGCTCGAGGCGGTAGACGCAGAGCCCCTCGGGCAGGTCCTCGAAATACAGGGTATCGACCAGGGAAAAGCCGTTCTTCTCGAGTACCCGGCGGGAGCCGGTGTTGCCGGCCACCACGTGCCCCACCAGCGCCTTGGCACCCAGAAACTGCCTGGCGTAGCGGCGCATAGCGGCCAACACCTGGGTGTTGTAGCCCTTGTTCCAGTAGGGCTTGCCGCTGAAGGCGGTCATGTCGTAGGTGCAGCCATCCTGCTGGCCCTTGAGCACGAACACGCCCACGAAGGCGCCGGTGCGCTTTTCGATGAGGGCAAAGGGGTGGTTTTGGGGGGACTGCAGGTACTCGTTGACCAGCTCCTCGCTCTCGCGCAGGGTGGCGTGCACGGTAAAGCGCATGTAACGGGCGACCTCTTCGTCGCTGGCCAAGGCGTGCACGGCAAAGACATCTTGCCGGGTAAGCGGGCGCAGCTCGAGGTCGTCGGTGTAGAGAATTTCGGTCTCCATAATGGTCGTCTCCTTTTTTTTCGCAAAAAAATCCGTCTCGCCGCGGAGGCGGGACGAACTGCTTTTCTGCATAACGGGCAGCGGCAAATTGCAGCGGGGCGTATTTGCGTGCTGTCGCGCAAAACCTGATACGATTATACCCAAAGTGCGGGAAGATGGCAAGAGCACGGGACTATCATCGGCTGTTTGCCTGTTTTTACAGGGTGGAGCCGGCTGCTTTGTGACATGGTGCACAGCTGTTTTTGCAACTTGTGTTTCCATAATCATGCAGATAGATGGGTCACAGGGTGCGGATCTCTAAAAACACCAGCGAAAAATCGCCGGTGGCGCGGCGCTGCAGGTCGGACGGGGCGCCGTAGCTCCACTCGAGCAGCACCGACTGGCCGGCAGCCAGCGCGCCGCGGTAGCGGCTGCGCACCCGGCGGGCGGCGGCCTGCAGCTGCTGGACCTGGGCCGGGGTGAGGAAGTCGGCGTCGCCGTGGGACTGGGGCGGGCCCTGCTGGGGAAACACCAGCGTGACGTTGCGGCGGCCGTGGGTGACGAGGTTCCAGAGGTCTTTATCCACCGCCTCGATAACGGTACGGTGGGGGGCGACCTCGAGCGTGCCGCTTTTCAGGGCGCAGAAAAACGGGTAGTAGAGCACCAGGGGCGGCGGGGTGCGGGAGAGCTGGGCGGCGGCGAAAGCCTGCGCCTTTTCGGCGGTGACCCCCACGGCGCGGGGCAGATCGAGATCGCTGCCGCGCAGTACGGCGGTGCGCACCGTCCAGAGCAGGGCGGGATCGAGCACTGTATGGGGGCGGTACTCCTGCCAGGGAACAGCGGGCAGGCCGCAGGCGGCCAGCTCGTAAAACCCCTCGAGCTTATTCACTGGGGGCCTCCTCGACGATGACCTTGACCCGGCCCACCTGGCCGCTTTGCAGCTGCACCTTGATGCCGTGGGGGTGGGTGGCGGACCCGGTGAGGATGCGGGCCACCTGACCGCGGGTGAGGCGGCCGGTGGGCTGATCTTTTTTGAGCACCACGTCGACGGTGGCGCCGATACGGATATTTTTACGGATGTTGCCGTTTATGCCGTTCATAGCGAGATATCCTCCATGCCGAGGGCGGTGAACACATCGCCCAGGTTTTGGTGCAGCACCAAATCGGCGCGGCTGTCGGCGGCGGTGGCGCTGCGGTTTATGAGCACCAGCTGGTGGCCGCGGTAATACTGCAGCAGGCCGGCGGCGGGGTAGACGGTGAGGGAGGTGCCGCCCACCATGAGCAGGTCGGCGGCGGCGATGGCCCGCACGGCGCCGGTGACCACCTCGTCGCTGAGCGGCTCGCCGTAGAGCACGACATTGGGTTTTATGATGCCGCCGCAGGCGCAATGGGGCACGCCGGACATGGCGGCTACCTGCCGGCCGGTGTAGGATCTGCCGCACCGCTGACAGTGGTTTTGGTGGATGGAGCCGTGCAGCTCGAACACCTGTTTGCTGCCGGCTTTTTGATGCAGGCCGTCGATATTTTGGGTGACGACGGCTTTTAGTTTGCCCTGACGCTCCCACGCGGCGAGCGCGCGGTGGGGCAGCGAGGGCTGGGCAGAGAGCACCAGCATTTTTTCGCGGTAGAACTGATAGAACAGGTCGGGGTGGGCGGTAAAAAACTGGTGGCTGAGAATCTCCTCGGGCGGGTAGGGCCACTTTTGGGCGTACAGGCCGTCGGCGCTGCGAAAGTCGGGGATGCCGCTTTCGGTAGAGACGCCGGCGCCGCCGAAAAAGACCATGTTGGTGCTGTTTTGGACCATTTGTTTGAGGGTATCGATGGGCTGCATGACGAGACCTCCCGCTGGGGCGTGGGTTTTCTTTTTAGTATAGCACAAAAACCGGGGGCGGAGCGTGGTATAATGGCGACAGAGATAAAGGCGGCGGCACGACAACACGACAGCACGGCGGCGCGGCCGGGGCGATATGCAGGCAGCCGCGCGCGGCGGTGTATGGGATGCTGGGGTGTTGGGGTGTTGGGGGGGGGCAGAGAACAAGACGGCGCCGGGCGGCAGAAACCGGCTATATATGCCAGACAGGAGGGTCTAACGATGCAGGAACAGCTGGTGCGGCACACGCTGCCGCCTATTTATGACGCCGGCAGCCGGGTGCTGCTGCTGGGGAGCATGCCTTCGCCCAAGTCGCGGGAGGTGGGTTTTTACTACGGGCACCCGCAGAACCGCTTTTGGCGGGTGCTGGCGGCGCTGTTTTTAGAGCCGGCGCCGGAGGGAAATGAGGCGCGCACCGCCTTTTTGCACCGGCACGGTATAGCGCTATTTGACGTGCTGGCCAGCTGCCGCATACAGGGAGCCAGCGACACCAGCATTAAAGACCCGGTGGCCAACGACCTGACGCCTATTTTACAGACAGCGGATATCGGCGCTATTTTTTGTACCGGGGGAAAGGCGCACAGCTTGTACCGGCGCTACTGCCAGCCGGTGACCGGGCGGACGGCGCTGCTTTTACCCAGCACCAGCCCGGCCAACTGCCAGAAACGCTTTGAGGACCTGGTGGCGGCTTACGGGGCTATTCTCGCATACTTATAGGTAGACGCGGCATCTATTTACATTTAAAATTCCACACCTGGGGAACAGGTGTGGAATTTTTTGTGTGTTGGGGTGGGGGGACGCTGTTGGCCAGTAATCGCCCCGGTAGGTCTGGTAGCATGGGAAAAGAGGGGAGGTGGACCTTTTGTCATTATGGGACTGGTTAGCATGGTTAGCGGGACAGGGAAGATAGGTACAGGGAGCAACATAGGAGCCTTTTAGATTTTTATTTAGCTGATGCATTGACAGTATGAGCTATTCACAAATTAAGGAGGTGAAAAGTATGAGTTGGATTGACTGGTTAATTTGGTTAGCCGGAAAAGGATGGAAATAAGCCACGTTAATTTACAAATGAGGGTCTTCTATGGTTAAGGCCTTATCCGATATTTTATCCTTTATATCCCCTATGTGCGACAAGGTCAATACAATTGCAAGTATGCTTTAAACTACCAAGAAGGGTGGGGTACTAAGATATCCCATCCTTTTCTTTTTTATGCGTGGATTCTGGCAAAACAGGTATCAAATAACAGCGGTCGTTTCTATAAAGTGTGACTTATTGATACACGTTTGTGTATCATTCTATATTTTGAGCACCTTTTTGCGAAAAATTTTTACGCTAACGTGTCGAAAACAGAGTAAAACGCAATTCGTTATATGATACCAGCGTGATTTGTGTAGAAATCGACACTGATGTAAAGAGTGCAACGGAAAGTAATCGTCTTCCATCTTTTGGTAATTTCTATATGGAAATTCATTAAAGAAAAGGAGGACGTAAACAATGACTTTACTTGAGTGGTTGATCTGGCTAGCTGGTAGACGGTAAATTTGAATTAGAGAGGCGGTGTGTCCTCTCTATTTTCTTGTATGTGATTTCGGTGTGAACATTCCTACACATATTTCCTCTCTATCATTTATAATAGATACAGAGGAGGAGATTGTGGTGGATTATGTAAAAATACTACAAACTGTTATAGAATCAATTCTTACTTGCACCATATTCTTTGTCATGGCACGCCCAACATGCCATTTGTACTGGAAAGTTATATTTACTGCTACTTTTGCTTCTGTATACGTGTTTGGCTATGCAGTACTGTATGATTTCCCTTTAATCCCAATGATGGTCGCCATACTTGTCCTATTTTCAGTGTTAATGAACATCATTGATAGAAAACCGATACTAGATGGTAGTTATTGTGCTTCGTTATTTCTTTCTCATGTTGTCGAACGATTTGGCACTCTACTCTCAGGAATGATAACTTATTTTTTAGTAGACGTAAGTCAATATGGTCTTGAGGACGATAAACTCTATGTTATTATCGTTTGGACTATCTGCCAATTAGTTTTTACATATATAATTATCCATCTTCCTCTATTTAAAGAAACTATTCATCAGTGGCTTGGCAAAGGGTTTAATCGTTCTATAATACTTGCCAGTTGGTTATTACTTTGTATCGTCACTTTCTTCGGAACCTTATATTTTGATAGTACTCATATACAGAAACAAGCATCGTTAATACTCGGCGCAAGTACAATTGTATCATTTTTATGGCTAAGAGACGAAATCAAAAAGAGACAGGAACGGCACAAGTTGGAGGAGGCCAATCGGCAGTTATCGGCGGAGGTACATAAGTCGAAAGAGTTTTTACCCAGTATTCACAAGGTGATCCAAAAGCAGGCCGCCGGCGCAGTGCCCCGCGGCGTGCAGACCGAACTGGCACGGATGGCGCAAGAACAGGAACTGGAGACCCGCTGTGCACTGCTGGAGTACGATCCGGTATCGGCTACGGGCCTTTACTTATTGGACGAGCAGTTGGCCGATTACCGCCGTGAGGCCATTGACAAAGATGTGGACCTGTTTATTTCGGTACAGGACCCGGTGGCGCCGCTGGTGGAAAACGGCGTTATTACCCAGATACGGTTACAGCGGCTGATCGGCGATCTGATGCGCAACGCCTTTAACGCCATCGACCGACGCCCAAGCGGACCGAGAGGTCAGATCCTGCTTTTGCTGGGACTGACTGCCGACGGCTGCTATGAGATAGATATTTGTGATAACGGCGCTCCTTTCCCCGCGTGGGTGCTGGAAAACCTGGGCGTGCGGGGGACCACTACCGGTGGCACTGGCAACGGTATGGCCGATATATTTGATACGCTGGCGCTGTGCAAAGCATCGTTTACTTTGCAAAAGGAGAGCGAGGGCCAGCTATATACCAAGCACATCACCATTTCGTTTGACGGAACGGGCAGGCTTGCTATAGATCACTAACGGAAGTATACGCGTGAGGTGCAAGGAGAGATTTTTTACATGTGTAGGTACAGATTTGAGCGGCACAAATACAACCTGCCCGAGGTGGGCGACTACTACAGCTACCGTATTGGTTTTTACCCGGAGGAACCCAACGGGCCGCCGCTAAAGGTGATCGAGGATGTATCGATGGACTTTGACTTTGCACGGCGGTTGACCGACTTACTGAACCAGTGTGAGGTGCACTTATGTCACTTTATGGATATCGTGGAGGATGCGCTGCTGTGAGCGGCTCGCGCACAACGCATTAAGAAAGACCCCGACCCTACCGGTTGGCGGTCTTTTTTTAGTTTTGTTCAGGCACTTTTGTGCCAGCAGGGACCCGGGCAGGAGCGCCCCTCTATTATATAGGGGCGCTCCTGCTCTTTTTGTGCCTTTTGGGCACAGCACAGAAAAAAGTGGGGAGCGCGGGATAACAGTCCGGTTTATGGGACAGCTAAGCTGGTAAGATAGAGTCACCACAAGAGATAAAGCCGCCAAGACGGCCCGACTGAAAAAAGGAGTGCTGAGAGATGGAGTACAGAGTAAAAGGCGTGAACGGCCACATTGAAGTATACGACAACTGGGGGAACTTCCTGTTCTCGGCCGACACTTATCAGGAGGCCGAGAGCGACCTGCGCGACATGGGCCTGGCAGCCTGAGCGCCGGATATATACTGCAGACCAAGCGGCGGGGCACCGAGGTGGCGCCCCGCTTTTTTGTGTGCGGTCGGGGGACAAGATCCACTTTTTGGCTGGCAGAGGTTGTATGGCGGCGGGTATCGTGTATAATAAGATAGATGTAATATGCCCATACATAAAAGTGGCCGGGACCGGCTGTCGGACCGGCTTTTGATAAGGAGGTCACATATGTCGGCACTGTTCGTGTGTTACCCCAAATGCTCCACCTGCCAGAAGGCCAGAGCATGGCTCTGCGACCACGGCGTAGAATACCGGGAGCGCGATATCAAACTGGAAAACCCCACCGCCGAGGAACTGGCGGCGTGGCACAAGCTGAGCGGGCTGCCGCTGCGGCGCTTTTTTAACACCAGCGGAATGCTATACCGGGAGATGGGCTTAAAGGACAAGCTGCCGGATATGGACGAGGCGGCGCAGTACGCGCTGCTGGCCACCGATGGCATGCTGGTAAAGCGGCCGCTTTTAGTGACCGAGGACCGGGTGCTGGTGGGCTTTAGACCTAAAGAGTGGGAGACGCTGCTGTAGGGCGGACCCCTTAAAGAGCACCAGAAGTTGAGGGCGGGCGGCGGCCCGCCGGAGGTACTATGCAGATAGACAGAGAAAACACGGGTGGCCGCGGGAGAGAGACCCGGGTATCGGCCACCATCGTGACTTACAATAACGCCGACAAGATCTTATCGGCGGTGGGAACGCTGCTGGAACACACCCGCGGGGTGGAGCTGACGGTATACCTGTCGGACAACAACTCCACCGACAGCACGGTGCGGCTGGTGCGGCAGCACTACCCGCAGGTGGTGATCTTGCAAAACGGCGGCAACGAGGGCTTTGGCTGGGGGCACAACCAGGTGCTGGACCTGCTGCGCTCGGATTACCACGCGATCGTGAACCCGGATATCATTCTGGACTGCGACTGCATCAGCGAGCTGTGCGGGTACATGGACGCCCACCCGGACGTGGGGATGATCACCCCCAAGATCCGCAACCTGGACGGCAGCGAGCAACATCTGCCCAAATTGAGCCCCACCTTAAAATACCTGTGCGGGGGGCGGTATGAGGATGTGGCGGCGTTTTTTAAGCGCTGGCGCACCGAGTACACCATGCGCGACAAGCAGCTGACCGACCCGGTAGACATTGAGTTTTGCACCGGCTGCTTTATGCTGATACGCACCGAGTTGTTTCGGCAGATAGGCGGATTCGACTGCCGGTACTTTATGTATTTTGAGGACGTGGACCTGACCCGCGAGGTGTTGGCACAGGGACAGCGGGTACAGTTTTACCCCGGCTGCTGGGTGTACCACGAGTGGGAGCGGGCGGCGGCCCAGAGCTTTAAGTACTTGTGGATCGAGGTGGTCTCGATGTGCAAGTTTTTTGACAAGTGGGGGCGGTACCGGCGGGGCGGCAAGCCCAAAAAGCCGGCCAAGCACACACCGCCGCCACAGCGCATTTGACGGTGGCACGGGTAGCGGTGGCGATGGCCACCTACAACGGGGCCGCCTTTTTGGACCAGCAGCTGGCGAGCATTTTGACCCAGTTGCCAGAGGACGGGCAGCTGGTGATATCGGACGATGGGTCGCGCGACGGGACCTGGGAGAAGCTGAAGCTGCTGGCGGCGCAGGACAGCCGGGTGCGGCTGGTGCGGGGACCGGGCAGGGGGCTGCTGCAGAACTTTGCCCACGCGCTGGGGCGAGCTGACGGCGACATCATTTTTTTGGCCGACCAAGACGACGTGTGGCACCCGGACAAGATCGAAAAAGTGCTGGCGGCTTTTGCGCGGCCGGAGGTGCTGGCGGTGCTGCACGACGCGCGGGTGATAGACGGTACGGGCAAGGTGGTGGCGCCTTCGTACTTTGCCATACGGCAGACCGGGCCGGGCTTTTGGCACAACCTGAAGAAAAACGGGTTTATCGGCTGCTGTATGGCGGTGCGGCGGGAGCTGGTGGCGGCGGCGCTGCCGCTGCCGGCGGGCATCCCCATGCACGACAGCTACCTGGGGCTGCTGGCCACCTGTTTGGGGCAGGTGGCCTATTTGCGGTGCGCACTGTTTGACTACCGGCGGCACGGCGGCAACCAGACCGGCGAGCAGCACGGCGGGGCGGTGAAGATGATCAGCCAGCGCTTGGGGCTGTACCGGGCGGTGCGGCGGCGGGCGCGGCAGATCAAGGCGGCGGGCGGTATTGACAGCAGTGCGGCGAGAGGGGGGCGATGTTGATGGCTGGGGCGCGTATTTGCACGGTAGTGCTGGTGTACAACGTGCGCTGCCAGGACAGCGCCGCCTGCCGGGCGCTGGCGGCGATGGGCCGCCGCGATGTGCTGGTGGTGGATAACTCGACCAAAGACCTGCCAAACGGGGCGTACTGCCAAAAGCGCGGGTGGCAGTATGCGGCCATGGGCGGCAACTTTGGGCTGGCCCGGGCGTACAACCGGGCGACGGCGCTACTTTTGGATGCGTGTGACTTTATCGTGTGGCTGGATGACGACACCCAGCTGACAGAGGACTACTTTGCGGCGCTGGAGACAGCCACCCGGCGGCAGGGCGGTGTGGACATATTTTTGCCGCTGGTCCACGACGAGGCGGGGCTGTTATCGCCCAGCGCTATTCGCGGCAACAAGGTGTGGCGGGTGGCGCGGCCGGAGGACATTGGGCCGGGAGAGATCACCGGTATCAACTCGGGCATGGCGGTGCGCACGGCGCTGTACCGCGATTACCGCTATGACGAGGGGTATTTTTTGGACTATATCGACCACGCCTTTTTGCGGGATATGAAAGCCGGCGGCGCGGTGATCGCCGTTTTGGACGCGGTGTTGCAACAGCGCTTTTTTGGCAACCAGCGGGGCGATGTGGCGGCGGCGGCGCGGCGGTTCGCCATTTTTAGAAAAGACTTTGCCCGCTTTTGCGGGCGCGGGCCAGGCGGGCGGCTGTATGCAGCGTACGGCATTTTGCGGCACGGTGCGGGGCTGGTTTTAAAAAACCGGTCGCTGGGCGTGCTATTTGGCGGCAGAGACTGAACCCGGCAGCGAAGGTATAGATGGCCACGGGTCCACACCGGTGCGGTCCGGGACGGCGGTATTTCCGGACGAGACAGCAAGATAAAAAGCGGCGGCCCGCACGGGGCTGCCGCTTTATTTTTGTTGCCGCACAGGCTATCTCTCGAGCAGGGCGAACAGGAACTCCTTTACAGTGGGACGGCCGGTATTGATGTTGACGGCGTAGGGATAGTACTTCTCTAAGATATCGATGTCGGTGGTCTTCCAGGCGGAGTCGATTGCGGTGCGGATGGCCTTTTCGATATTCTGGTCGCGGGTGTTGTGGCGCCGGGCGATGATGGGAAACACTTTGCCGGACAGATCGGTATTGGTGCCATCCATCTCGCGCATGAGGCCGACCGCCTCGATGATGTACTTGTGCCCCTTGAGGTTGGAAGTGATACCGATCTTACCCAACATGAGCGCCAGATCGCGCTGCTCGCGGTTGGCGGCGGGCAGGCGCACCTCGATATGCGGAGCAGTGACCGGAGCGGCGACGACACCTTTCTTGAAATATTTGGAGGCGCGGTCAATAAAGCCGATGACCTGAGCCGGGCTGTAGTCGAGCAGACTTTTGGTGAACACGAAACCGGCACCGTGCTCGCGGGCCATTTGCAGCGTGGGCTTGGACAGTGTATTGGTGGTGACCACCACGTAGGGGCGATCGATGACCGGCAGATCGTCGAGCTGATACAGATAGTCGATACCGTTACCTTCGTTTAGCTCCAGATCGAGGATGACCACGTCGGGATCGAGCTCGCGGGTGAGTTCCATCGCGTGGCGGGCGCTGTCGGTGGTGGCCATCAGCTCCATGCGCTCACAGAGATCGATACAGTGCGCGAAGTTGTCGCACTCCTCTTGCTCATCTTCTACCAGCAGTATCTTTATCACGTCCATATTGCCTCCTCATTGCTGCACGATCCGTTGGGGCGGGCCAGCGGTCACCGCTGACCGGCCACCTGTAAAAACTCTATCAGGGCCTGGCGGGCGGGCTCGGGCAACTGGTGCACCAGCCGCAGCAGGGTGATATCCTGCTCGCTGACACGGTACGCGAGCTCGCTTGCGCCTATGAGATAGTCGACCGAGACATCGAAATACGCCGCCAGCTTAAGCAGCGTGGAGATGTCGGGCTCGTACTTGAGATTCTCGTAATTGGCCACGCTCTGGGCGCTGACGCCCAGGTGGTCGGCCAACACCTGCTGCGAGATGTGCCGCTGCTTGCGCAGGCGTTTGAGCCGGGATAAATTCATGTGGTCTGCCTCCTCTTCCGCTGCCTGAACGGGCCGGCAGAAAAAGTATCGGTAACGGCCAGTACACCTATTTTGCAAAAAGCCACCTTTTGCGAACACCGCTGAGAACCGTACAGGTGTATGGATCCAAATGCATATCGATAACGACACCAATATACAATTATTACCATTTATGTATTTCTTTACCGGTTTACTTTTGTCACTAATATAACAATTTTTACTGGTTTTGTCTATCAGCAGTGCTGTTATTTCTCTTTTTCCGATAATTATCATCAAGTTATTGGGTAATTTTGAACAGAAAATTTTCACGGTAGGTATATATGTACACAAAACAAAAACCGCTCTTTTATTCCTGCTGGCGGGTTTTGCAGCGGGGCCAACGGGTGGAGGTGCGGCGGGTGCACACTGTTTTTTGGAGCCGCTGCGGGGCAGCGGGCAGCAGCGGACGACAGTAACCGGACACCGGGCAGAGGTTGACGGGATTTGGGCAGGGGAGAGCGCATCGAGCACACAGCGCCTCAAAAGAGCTACTAAAAATACCGGGGAGAGTCCCCACCAGGAGAGACACTGAAGTTGCGGAACAACGGGGCGGGGAGGATGGTCGGAACGGGGCAGCGGCGGCGCCCGGCTGCTCTGGATGGTATGAGATAGGGTGGGGCGCAGGTGGGGGTGGGGGCAAGTTGGAAGTATATTTTGCCGTTGGGGATGGGGCGTGCTGGGCCTGGGAGAAGCGGACAAGCAGGGCCGTGACCGGGTGCAGGCAGGCGGTGGGGTTGGACTGGGGCCGGGCCGCGATCGGGTTGTGATCGGGCTGTGGCTGGTCTGTAGCTGGGCAGTGGGTGGGTTACACGCGGGCTACGGGCGGCTGTGATCGGGCTGTGGCTGGGCGGTGGTCGGGTGGCGGCTGGACGGTGGTAGCAAAAGGGGCGGCCGGGCAACCTGACGGGGCGACACACTTTTTCGGGATGGGGCTTGTGGGGACACTATGCTTTTTTCATTTTTACATGGGGAAAGTAAAAAACACCCCCATCCAGAGGATGGGGGTGCGGGCAGCTATTGAATAGATGATAGGCAGGCGCTGGGGCGCTATAGCAGGGCGCCGGCAGACACAGCTATGGGCTATGTATGCCGTTCGGACGCCTGGGAGCCTATCGGCGGGTAGTGGATGGTGTTATCTACGCCTGCGGTTTTTTATAGCCACATTTGGGGCAGACGCCGTTTTCGTTGAGTGCGATCCCGCACAGCGGGCAGCGATCGATGACCTTGTTGGGGCTAAACTCCTCCGAGGCGGCGTTGACACCACTGGTAAAGGTGATCTTGGCGATGTTCAGCTTGTCTTTGAGCAGATCGTAGACGATCTTGATCATGCCCTCGACGGTCATCGTCTCTTTCGTGACCACCAGGCGGCAGTCCGGGTAGGCTGTGGCCAGCTCGGTCTTAAAGGCGGGACCTTTCATCTGGTTGTTGGGCGCGCCGTTGCGGATACCCTGTTTCTCGTAGACATCGAGGATGGCGGGCAGCAGCGGATCATCTTGGCGCAGGATCAGTGCGTGGTCGAAGTTCTTCAGCACTCCCCAGGCTGTCTTTTGGATCTCGTTACAGGGAAAGACCATATTTACGCCGGGCTCGACGGTGTCCTCGACCTCGATGGTCAAGACACCGGTGTGACCGTGCAGGTACTGTGCCTCACCTTTAAAACCATAAAACCGATGTGCGTACTGTAGATCTAACGTGGTGATACTTCTCATTTTGACATCTCCCTGAATGTATATTTACGGGATCATGCACCCGTATGCGCACTGTTTATTGGGGCTCTGGGGCCCAATGGGCCTTGGATTGGACTTGGGCGGGAACGCGGGTAGGGATATGGAGCGGATACGTGGGCAGAGCAAAGCTATTTTTGACACTGCGGACAGATACCTTTGAACATGAGGTCGTGCCCGCTAAACTGAAAGCCATGGGTGTCGCGTATCGCTTTTTGCAGATCCTCGATGTAGTCCATATCGACATCGAATACCCGGCCGCACTGCGTGCACCTGACGTGGTAGTGGTCGTGACAGCGGTGGTCGAACCGGTCGGCCGCGTCTGGGACCTCGATCTTGCGGATCTCCCCGCTCTGGGAAAGCTGATTGAGGTTGCGATATACAGTTGCTTTGCTGATGTTGGGGTGCTCGCCGACGACCGCCTGATAGACCTCTTCGGCGGTGGCGTGACACTTTAGTTTGTTTACTGCCTCGAGCACCAGCGCGCGCTGGATCGTATTGCGTCTCATCGTCACAAAAATCCCTCTAATGATATTTATTCTCAACTAGCATATTATCACATTCAATAACACATATCAATAGCAAAATGCAAATATTTCCTGTTTTTGTGGAACTGATGGGATAGAGCGGGGCGTAGATCGGGGGATGACGGTAGATATAACGGATTATACGGACAAAAACTTCATGCAGATGCGACCAGTACAGGACTTTCTGATACATCTACCCCACACATTTTACATTTTGTTTCTCAAAGGAGATTTAGATTGCAAAAAATTTTTACCAATGTCTGTCTTGGACACTATGTTGTTTTAAAAACACAAAATAATATACATAGTTTATTGATATTTTGTGTTGGATTATGTATATATTAGTGATACAATTAAGCAGGAGTTAGCCATCGCGTAGAATAAAAGCAATTAATGTGGGAGTTGTATGATATGGATTTTATTGATCAGTTAAAGCAATTTGGTAAACGTGTGGAAAGCATGGCAGACAGTATTCAAACCGAAGAGGCTACAAAGACTTCTATTATCATGCCGTTTTTTAGCCTACTCGGATATGATGTTTTTAATCCTTATGAGTTTGTTCCTGAATATACTGCAGACGTGGGGATCAAAAAAGGGGAAAAAGTGGATTATGCCATTATGCGAGATGGCACCCCAGCCATTCTTATTGAAGCAAAGTGGGTAGGAGAAAATCTAAATAACCATGATTCGCAACTGTTTCGCTATTTTGGGACAACACATGCTAAATTTGCCATCTTGACTAATGGCATTATCTACAAGTTCTTTACAGATCTAGATGAGCCGAATAAGATGGACACTACCCCGTTTTTAGAAGTCAATATCCAAAATATTAAAGAGAGTCAAATTCCAGAGCTTAAAAAATTTTGTAAACCCAATTTTGATATTGATGAAATATTTAATGCTGCATCGGAATTAAAATATTCAAATGAGTTTAGACGCATGTTGGCATCAGAGCTCCAGAGTCCATCTGATGATTTTGTGCGTTTCTTCTTAGTTTCTTCCTACCCCGGCAGGATGACTCAACAAACCTTGGAGAAATTTAGACCCATCGTAAAAAAATCCTTAAATAATTATATCAGCGAACTGATGAATGATAAGATCAAAGCGGCACTGAGTGCGGAAAAAGAAGATGCTGAAGTTGCTCACGGAGATCTTTCGGAAAATGGGACCCCAAATGCTGACACAGCTGAGGAAAGAGAGCACAGAGTAATTACAACAAATGAGGAGTTAGAGGCATATTTTCTAATTAAGACTATTCTTAAGGAAGTGGTACCAGTAGAAGACATCACTTATAAGGATACTGAGCGATATATGAATGTCTTATATAAGGACAATACGAGGAACTGGGTGTGCCGTCTAATTTTAACGGAAAACCGTAAATACATACTGATACCGGACGAAAACAAAAAACCGGTCAGAACTGATCTGGAGTCTATATACGATATAGAGAAGTATAGGGAAGATCTTTTAATAGCGCTAAAGAGATATACAGAATAGCATTTTGATATAGCCTGTCATGTATTATATCTACCGGAAGGCTATTTAAAGTAGTATAAAAATAGTTTGTTCGGCATCAAACTCGCCGTGAGACCATTCCTTTAGGGCCAAGATCCTCTAAGGTTCTGATGCAAAAACGCATTATTGGTGTCACTGTATGGGACGACGCTATAGAGATACACTCGGTCGCTTGATTTGGCCCTCGACGCCGATATCCCAGGGTATGGGCAAAAAATCACGCTCTCATCAGGTGATGAGAGCGTGATTACGTTTGGTTGCGGGGGCCCGTATTGGGCCGTGTTTACAGATGGAGAAAATCGACACAAAAAATTACACTCCCATCAAATGATGAGAGTGTAACCGCAGCTGGTTGCGGGGGCCAGATTTGAACTGACGACCTTCGGGTTATGAGCCCGACGAGCTACCGGACTGCTCCACCCCGCGATATAGGCACCCTGTTCTGGGGTGCTCTATTAGTATAGCGATATAGCGCTGTGTTGTCAATACCCTGAGAGGATATTGCGCAAAAAACTTTTTGACCGGATGTGACCTGTTTTTTACAGCAGGTCTTCTCCCTCGTCATCGGCGGCAACATCTTCGCCGACAGCCGGAGCATCTTCTTCCTCGGCCTCGTCGTCGCCGGCGGCGGCACAGCAGTCGTCGCAGCAGCAGGTGGCGCAGTCGTCCTCGTCATACTCGTCCTCGTCGCCGAACTCTTCGGTGTAGGCGTCGAGGTACTCGCAGCCGTCGGTGCCATCGCAGCACACCAGGCAGTGTTTTTTGAAGAAGTTATATGCGAGGTAGATGACGCCGGCGGCAGATGCCAGTACTGCCAGCACCGAGATAAATTTTCCCAGCTTCATAATAATATCCCCCTATATTTCTATAGTTTCAGTATCTGTAGATTTCATTATAATATGTGGCGCACAAAAAAACAATAGCGGGTTGTGTCTGATTTGTGAATTTGTACCGACGGCCGGCCCTATTCGGGGATATGGTAGGCCCTACACGCATTTTGATAGGTGATGTCGCAGAGCTCCTGGCAGGAAATTTTTTTGATGTCGGCGATGACCTCGACCACCTCGGGCAGCATGGAAGAGTCGCATCGGCGCTGTCCCTGTGCGTACGGAGTGGCGTAGGGGGCGTCGGTCTCGAGCAGGATGCGCTCGAGCGGGGTGTGCTCGATGGCTTTTAGCGGCATGTCGCGGTACTGGGGGTGGGTGATGTCGCCGCCAAAGCTGACGTACATGCCCAGATCCAGCACCCGGCGCAGGCCGTCCAGGTCGCCGGAAAAGCGGTGCACTACCCCGGGCAGACGATAGCGCTCGAGCACCTGATAGGTGTCCTGATGGGCGTCGCGGTCATGGATGATGACCGGCAGGCCCAGCTCGCGCGCCAGTTCCATCTGCTCGCAGAAGATGCGCATCTGCAGGTCTTTGGGGTCGTCCCAGAAATAGTCGAGCCCGATCTCGCCGATGGCCACCACTTTGGGATCTTGTGCGGCGCGGCGCAGGCCGTCGAGATAATCGGCCGGGGTCTCGGGCGTCCAGTGGGGGTGCACCCCCACCGAGGCCCAGACAAAGTCGTACCGGCGGGCGATCTCGAGCACCCGGGGGACCACGCCCATATCGGAGCAGCAGTTGAGCACCCGGCTGACGCCTTGCCGCTGCAGCCCGTCGAGCACCGGCCAGCAGTCCTCGCCGAAAATGGCATCTTCGTAATGGGCGTGGGAGTCGAAAATATTGCGCACAGAAATACCCCTTTCTGCCGGCAGGCGGCAGCTGCCAGACACCGGCGCGCCACCTGCCTATTTTACGGCGCCGGGGCACAGGATATCCACTGCGGCGCCGATGGTGCGAAAAGAAAATACAAATTCACTATACACCAAATCCACCCCAGCCACAAGGGGCCGTACCGCCGGCGGGCGCCTGCCTGTAGCTTTTCACAAAAAAACGGCCCTGCCAGGCGGTATTTTCCATTGTTGCGGCGGGGAAAAGAGATTGCAAAACGGCTCGAAAACTGCTAGAATAACTCTAACAACTGGATAGGTGGTATTTTGCGAAAAATACGCGGGAGGGAGGAAAAGCGAGGAAAACTTGATTCTTTCTTCCTTTTATTTTGCCCAAACGCGCCGCACTGCCGCCGCCACATACGAGACGACCCACTACTTGCCGCACTGTATACACGCCTGTGATACAGTGCCGTTTTATGAGTAGCCGCAACTGCCAAAAGGGGGATACGCCATTATGCTAGCAGGCCGCAATCTGCTCTCGCCTTCGGACTTTACGGCAGAAGAGCTCGACGAGCTTTTCGCCTTGGCCGACGACATCATCGACCGCCCGGATCAGTACCGAGATATCTGCCGTGGAAAATTACTGGCCACACTGTTTTTTGAGCCCAGCACCAGAACCAGACTCAGCTTTGAAGCTGCCATGCACCGTTTGGGTGGCAGCGTATTTGGGTTTTCTGATGCGGGCTCTTCTTCTGCCACCAAGGGGGAGACGGTGGAGGACACCATCCGCATGATCAGCTGTTACGCCGACGTGGCGGTGATGCGCCACCACATTGAGGGCGCGCCCCAGGCGGCGGCGCTGTACACGGCCATCCCGCTGATAAACGCCGGCGACGGCGGCCACCAACACCCCACCCAGACACTGACCGACCTGTACACCATCCGCACCGCTAAGGGCCGTCTGCACGACCTGACCATCGGCCTGTGCGGCGACTTAAAGTTCGGGCGCACCGTCCACTCGCTCATCGAGGCCATGGGCCGGTACACGGGCATCACCTTTTACTGCATCTCGCCCCGGGAGCTGGTGCTGCCCGACTACGTGATAAGTCAGATGGACAAAAACCCCAACATCACCTACACCCAGGTAGAGCGCATGGAGGACTGTCTGGACAAGCTGGATGTGCTGTACATGACCCGGGTGCAGGGGGAGCGGTTTGCCGATAAAGACGAGTACCTGCGGCTGCGGGACTGCTATATTTTAGACCCCGCCAAGATGGCTTTGGCCAAAGAGGATACCATCGTGCTGCACCCGCTGCCGCGGGTGAACGAGATAACCCCCGAGATAGACGCCGACGCGCGCGCCTACTACTTTACCCAGGCCCAGTACGGCATGTATGTGCGCATGGCGCTGCTGGTAAAGCTGCTGGGGGCCGAGGACCCCGACAGCCAGGTGGGCGGCGCCAAGTGGCACCGGCGGCCCCACGCCCAGCTGGTGCAGTCGGAAAACCCCGACCACACCTGCCCTAACCCCAAGTGCATAACCAACGCCGAGCCGGGGCTGCCCCGCCGCTTTGAAAAGTTGGGCAGCGGCTGGCGCTGCCGCTACTGCGACAGCCAGCTGGGCAGATGACCGGCGCCGCTTTTGACCGGGAGGGAGAGACTATGGCTGACCTGCTGATAAAAAATGCCCAGCTCGTCGACTGCGACGGCAGAGAGCGGGGGGACCTGCTGATAAGAGACGGCAAGATCGCCGCGGTGGGGGGAGAGATCGCCGCCGACTGCGCGGTGCTGGACGCCCAGGGCATGACGGTGATGCCGGCCTTCATCGACATGCACGCCCATTTTCGCGACCCGGGTTACACCTATAAAGAAGATATCGCCACCGGCAGCGCGGCGGCCGCGGCCGGCGGCTACTGCGCGGTGAACTTAATGGCCAACACCGACCCGGTGTGCTCGCACATGGACGTGGTGGAAGAGGTGCTGCAAAAGGCCGAAGACTGCGGGCTGGTGCAGGTGCACCAGTGTGTGTCGGTGACCGAGAACTTTGACGGCGAGACTACCAGCCACCTACAGGAGCTGGACGGGCGGGTAAAGCTGCTCAGCGAGGACGGCAAAGGCGTGATGAAAAACGCGGTGATGGAAAGGGCCATGCGCTTTGCCGCCAGCCGCCATATGGCGGTGCTCTCCCACGCCGAGGACATGGATATCTCGCCGTATGACTACCGTTTGGCCGAGAACATCGCCACCGCCCAGCACATCGTGCTGGCCCAGCACACCGGCTGCCATCTGCACCTGTGCCACGTGAGCACCAAAGAGGCCATCCGCTATATCATTGCCGCCAAAAAGGCGGGGGTGGATATCACCTGCGAGGTGGCGCCGCATCACATCTGGTTTGCCGACGGCGGTTACCGGGTAAACCCGCCCATCCGCCAACAGGAGGATGTGGATGCGCTGATCGGCGCCATAGAGGACGGCTGGGTGGACATGATCGCCACCGACCACGCCCCCCACACAGACGACGACAAGCAAAAAGGCGCCCCGGGCATGGTGGGGCTGGAGACCGCCTTTGCGGTGTGCCACACCAAGCTGTGCGTGCAAAACAAGCTGCCGCTGGAACGGCTCAGCGCGCTGTTGAGCCGCGGCCCGGCCGAGCTGCTGGGGTACGACAAGGGGAGACTGCGGCCGGGCTTTGACGGCGACGTGGTGCTGGTTGACACCGATAAAAACTGGGTGGTAGACCCGGCGGCGCTGCACTCGAAAAGCCACAACACCCCGTTTGCCGGGGTAGAGCTGACCGGCCAGGTGCTGGCCACAGTGCGGGGCGGCCGGGTGACCTACCGCCGTTAAAAAATCATAAAAACTGCCGTTTCGGCAGAGAGGATAGAGGTTCGGGCGGCGCCCGCGACAGAAAGGACGTATTACCATGAGCAAAATGATCGTTGACCGGCTGTACCAGTCTGTAGCTGAAAAGGGCCCCATCTGCGTGGGCCTGGACACCGACATCTCGTACGTGCCCCAGTGGCTGCGGGACGAGTGCGAAAACGACGGCGAGGCGGTGCTCGCTTTCAATAAACAGATCATCGACGCCTGCTGCGACGTGGCCGGCTGCTTTAAGGTGCAGATCGCCTATTACGAGTCGCTGGGGCTGCAGGGGCTGCAGGCCTACCGCGACACGCTGGCCTACCTGCGCCAGAAGGGTCAGATCGTCATCGCCGACATCAAGCGCGGCGACATCGCCAAGACCGCCGAGATGTACGCCAAGGGCCACTTCACCGGTGACTTTGAGGCCGACCTGGTGACCCTGAGCCCGTTTATGGGGCTGGACAGTATCACCCCCTACCTGCCCTACATCAAAGAGCAGGAAAAAGGCGTGTTCGTGCTGGTGCGCACCTCCAACCCCGGCCGAGAGGACTTTCAGTACATCCGCTCCGAGAGCGGCGAGACCATCTACGACATCGTGGGCCGCCGGCTGCAGGACGAGATCGGCGTGGACTGCATGGGCCAGTGCGGGTACTCCAGCGTGGGCGCGGTCATCGGCGGCACCTCCTCGCTAGAGGCCGAGACCATCCGCAAAAAACTCGACAAGACCTTCTTCCTCATCCCCGGGTACGGCGCCCAGGGCGGCAAGGCAGAGGATATCGCCCGCTACCTAAAAGGCCGCAACGGCGGGGTGGTCAACTCCTCCCGCGCGGTGCTGCTGGCCTACAAAAAGGCCGGCGACGAGCGCGATTTCGCCACCGCCGCCAGAAATGAGGTCATCAAAGCCAGAGAGGAGATCTTAAGTGCCTGTGCAGAGTACGAGAAATAAGATACTGGAAAACACCCAGGTGACCGACACCGTGTACCGCATGGTGGTAGAGACCGGCACCCGCCCGGAGCCGGGCCAGTTTTACATGCTCAAGGGCTGGGGCGACGAGGGCCCGCTGCTGGCCAGGCCCATCAGTGTGTGCGACGCCGACGGGCACACGGTGACCTTTTTGTACGAGGTACGCGGCAAAGGCACCCGCCTGCTCTCGAAGCTGCGCGCCGGTGAGCAGCTGGAACTGACCGGCCCGGCGGGCCACGGCTTTGCCATCGAGAAAGTTCGCGGCAAGGTGGCGGTGGTGACCGGGGGCATCGGTTTTGCGCCCATGGTGTACGTAGCCAAGAGCTTAAAAGATTGCCAGGTGGACTTTTTCGCCGGTTTTCGCGACGCCAGCTACCAGCTGGAGCTGGTGAGGCCCTATGTACAGCGGATAGCAGTGGCCACCGACAGCGGCGCCGAGGGGAAGAAGGGCTTTGTGACCGACCTGTTTGACCCGGCCGACTACGACTTTGTGCTGACCTGCGGGCCCCAGGTGATGATGGAGAAGCTGGCGAAGGCCTGTATGGCCTGCGGCACCACCTGCTACGTGTCGCTGGAGCGGCACATGGCCTGCGGGGTGGGGGCCTGTTTGGGTTGCACCTGCCAGACCACCGCCGGGGCCAAGTGCGTGTGCAAAGACGGCCCGGTATTTTTGGCCCAGGAGGTGTTTTAGATGCTAGTTACCGAACTGTGCGGCGTGACATTAAAAAACCCGGTCATTGCCGCCTCGGGCACCTTTGGCTTTGGCAAGGAGTACGCCGAGATCTTTGACATCTCGCGCCTGGGGGGCATCTCCTCTAAAGGGCTGACCTTGGAGCCCCGCTTTGGCAACACCGGCGAGCGGGTGTACGAGACCGCCAGCGGCCTCATCAACTCCATCGGCCTGCAAAACCCCGGCGTAGAGGCCTTTATAAAAGAGGACCTGCCCTTTATGCAAAAGAGCGGGGCGGCGGTCATCGTAAACCTGGGCGGCCACGACCTGGACAGCTATTTAAAGGGTGTGGAGCTGCTGGACAGCCAGGACTTTGACCTGTTGGAGCTCAACATCTCCTGTCCCAACGTAAAGGCGGGCGGTATGGCTTTTGGCATGGAGCCGGCCACCGCCGGCCACGTGGTAAAAGAAGTGCGCGCCCGCTGCCACAAACCGCTGATGGTAAAGCTGTCGCCCAACGCGCCAGACCTGGTGGGGGTGGCGCTCTCCTGCCAGCAGGCGGGGGCCGACTGTCTGTCGCTGGTAAACACCTTTCAGGGCATGGCCATCGACATCTACCGCCAAAAGCCGGTATTCGACAACGTGTTCGCCGGCTTTTCGGGGCCGGCCATCCTGCCCATCGCGCTGCGCATGGTGTACCAGGTGTGCGCCGCAGTAGAGATACCGGTGGTGGGCCTGGGCGGTATTTCCAGCGCCGAGGACGCCATCGCCTTTATGATGGCCGGTGCCCGGGCGGTACAGGTGGGCACTGCCACCTTTGCCCGCCCCACCGCCATGCTGGATATCATAGACGGGATGGAGGACTTCTGCAAGCAGCAGAAGCTGGCCCACATCGGCGACATCGTGGGCGCCGCCAACCCCGGCTTTCGGGGCCGCAGATGACCGACACAACACCTGCTTTGAGAGGGAGGTTTCTAGTTTGAGCGAACAGAAAAAAGCCTGGCTGCTCTTGGCCGACGGCACACTGCTGGAGGGGTATTCCTTTGGCGCTGCCGGCGAGAGCTTTGGCGAGGTGGTATTTAACACCGGCATGACCGGCTACCAGGAGGTGCTGACCGACCCGTCCTACTACGGGCAGATCGTGGTGCAGACCTACCCCATCATCGGCAACTACGGCATCAACACCGACGACATGGAATCCCAGAAGAGCTGGGTACAGGGCTACGTGGTGAGCGAGTGGTGCAAGTACCCCTCCAACTTTAGGGTGGCCATGACCATCGACGAGTTCCTCAAAAAAGAGGGCATCGTCTCGATCTGCGGGATCGCCACCCGCACCCTGACCAAAAAACTGCGGGAGGCCGGGGTGATGAACGGTGTGGTGACCACCGAGTACCGCGAGGACAGAAGGGAGGAGCTGCTGGAAAAATTGCGGCAGTTCTCTATCGTCGACGCGGTGAAGGCGGTCTCCTGCACCGAGGTACAGAAGATGGGCGCCGCCGAGGAGGGCGACAAGGCCTACCGGGTGGTGCTGATGGACTTCGGCTACAAGCGCAACATCCTGCGCTCGTTGCAGAGCCGCGGCTGCCAGGTGACGGTAGTGCCCGGCCACACCAGCGCCGAGGACATTTTGGCGCTGTCGCCCGACGGCATCATGCTCTCTAACGGGCCGGGCGACCCGGCGGAGAACACCGCCATCATCGCCGAGATCGCCAAGCTGCTGCACAGCGGGGTGCCGGTATTCGGCATCTGCCTGGGGCACCAGCTGACGGCGCTGGCCACCGGGGCCAAGACCATCAAGTTAAAATACGGCCATCGCGGCGCCAACCAGCCGGTAAAAGATCTGGATCACGACCGCACCTACATCACCTCGCAAAACCACGGCTACGCGGTGGACGGCGGCACGGTGGACGAGAGCGTGGGATATGTGAGCCACGTGAACGCCAACGACGGCACGGTGGAGGGCATTCGCTACCGCAAGTATAACTGCTTTACGGTGCAGTTTCACCCTGAGGCCAGCGCCGGGCCCAAAGACACGGCGTACCTGTTTGACGAGTTTATCGACCTGATGAAAAAAGGGGGCAAATAGGCTATGCCGAAAAGAGAAGATATCAAAAAAGTGCTGGTCATCGGCTCGGGCCCCATCGTCATCGGCCAGGCGGCAGAGTTCGACTACGCCGGCACCCAGGCCTGCCGCGCCCTGAAAGAGGAAGGGCTGGAGGTGGTGCTCATCAACTCCAACCCGGCCACCATCATGACCGACAAGGCCATGGCCGACAAGATCTACATCGAGCCGCTGGTACCGGAAGTGGTAAAAAAGATCATCCTGCTGGAAAAGCCGGACAGCGTGCTGCCCACCCTGGGCGGGCAGACCGGGCTCAACCTGGCCATGGAGCTGGCCGAGGAGGGCTTTTTAGAGCAAAACAGCGTGAAGCTGCTGGGCGCCAACCCCGAGACCATCAAGAAAGCCGAGGACCGGCAGGCCTTTAAAGACACCATGGAGAGCATCGGCGAGCCGTGCATCCCCTCGAAGGTGGTCAACACCACCCCCGACGCGCTGGAGTTTGCCGAGGTTATCGGCTACCCGGTCATCGTGCGGCCGGCCTTTACGCTGGGCGGCTCCGGCGGCGGCATCGCCCAGGACCCCGAGCAGCTGCACGAGATCTGCGACAACGGGCTGCGGCTGTCACCCATCACCCAGGTGCTCATCGAGAAGTGCATCTCGGGCTGGAAAGAGATCGAGTACGAGGTGGTGCGCGACGGAAAAGGCAACGTCATCACCGTGTGCAACATGGAGAACATCGACCCGGTGGGTGTGCACACCGGCGACAGCGTGGTGGTGGCCCCCTCCCAGACGCTGACCGACCGCGAGTACCAGATGCTGCGCTCGTCGGCGCTAAACATCATCTCGACTTTAAAGATAGAGGGCGGCTGCAACGTGCAGTACGCGCTGCACCCGGACAGCTTTGAGTACGCCGTTATCGAGGTGAACCCCCGCGTGTCGCGCTCGTCGGCGCTGGCCTCGAAGGCCACCGGCTACCCCATCGCCAAGGTGGCGGCCAAAATAGCCATCGGCTACAGCCTGGACGAGATCCCCAACGCGGTGACCGGCAAGACCTGCGCCTGCTTTGAGCCGGCGCTGGACTACTGCGTGGTGAAGTTCCCCAAGTGGCCCTTTGACAAGTTCGTGTACGCCGAAAAGACGCTGGGCACCCAGATGAAGGCCACCGGCGAGGTGATGGCCATCGCCCAGAACTTTGAGCTGGCCATGATGAAGGCGGTGCACTCCATCGAGTTGGGGCTGGACACACTGACGTTGCCTCAGCTGGAGGACCTGCCCGACGAGGAGATCGTAAAGCTGCTGGCGAACACCGACGACGAGCGGCTGTTCGTGGTGTACGAGGCCATTAAGCGCGGCATCTCGTTTGACGAGATCTTTGACATCACCAAGATCGACAAGTGGTTCTTGGCCAAATTCGGCAAGCTGGCCAAGATGGAGAACGCCCTGAAAGAGGGCGAGCTGACGGTGGAGAAGTACCGCGCGGCCAAGAAGCTCGGCTTTTTAGACGCCACCATGCGCCGGCTGTCGGGGCAGGAGTGCCCGGAGAAGCTGCTGGCCGACTACAAGATGGTGGACACCTGCGCGGCGGAGTTCACCGCCGAGACGCCGTACTTCTACTCCTCTTTTGACGGGGACAACGAGGCCGCCGAGCACATTGCCGCCCACGACAGCGGCAAGAAGAAGATCGTGGTTTTCGGCTCGGGGCCCATCCGCATCGGGCAGGGCATTGAGTTTGACTACTGCTGTGTGCACTGCGCCTGGGCGCTGAAAGAGAAGGGGTATGAGGCCATCATCGCCAACAACAACCCCGAGACGGTATCCACCGACTTTGACACCGGCGACCGGCTGTACTTCGACCCGCTCAACGCCGAGTACGTCGAGAGCCTGCTGGCCACCGAAAAGCCCTACGGGGTGGTGGTGCAGTTCGGCGGCCAGACGGCCATCAAGCTGACCAAACACCTGCAGAAGATGGGGGCCAACATTTTGGGCTCTTCGCCCGACGCCATCGACGAGGCCGAGGACAGAGAGCGCTTTGACGCGCTGCTGGAACGCTGCGGCATCCCCCGCCCCCAGGGCCACACGGTGTACACCACCGAGGAGGCCATCAAGGCGGCCGGCGAGCTTGGCTACCCGGTGCTGCTGCGCCCCTCCTACGTGCTGGGCGGGCAGAACATGATCATCGCCTACTCGGACGCCGACGTGACCGAGTACATGCAGATCATCACCGCCCACGAGCTGGAGAACCCGGTGCTCATCGACAAATACCTGACCGGCATCGAGTGCGAGGTGGACGCCATCTGCGACGGCGAGGACTTCTTGATCCCCGGTATCATGCAGCACATCGAGCGGGCGGGCATCCACTCGGGCGACTCGATCTCGGTATACCCCAGCCAAGACCTGAGCGAGCAGATAAAAGAGACCATCGTCGACTATACCGCCCGGCTGGCGCGGCAGCTGCACATCGTGGGGCTGATGAACATCCAGTACGTGGTGCACGAGGGAAAGGTGTACATCATCGAGGTCAACCCCCGCTCCTCGCGCACGGTGCCGTATATCAGCAAGGTGACCGGCGTGCCCATGGTCGACCTGGCTACCCGCTGCATGCTGGGCGAGCGCCTGACCGACATGGGCTTTGGCACCGGGCTCTACCCAGAAAAGGACTTTGTGGCGGTGAAGGTGCCGGTATTCAGCTTTGAAAAGCTCAAGGATCTGGACACCCAGCTGGGGCCGGAGATGAAATCTACCGGTGAGGTGCTGGGCGTGGCCGAGACCTTTGAGGACGCGCTGTTTAAGGGGCTGGCAGCTGCCGGCTACAAATTCAAGCGGCCCGGCGGGATCCTGTTCACGGTGCGCGACCAGGACAAGCACGAGATCATCCCCATCGCCGAGCGCTTTGACGCCATGGGCTTTGACCTGTACGCCACCGGCGGCACCGCCCTGCGGCTGAATAAAAACATGGTGGCCACCACCTCGGTGCGCAAGATCGGCGAGCCGTCGCCCAACGTGCTGGATCTGCTGGAGAGCGGCAAGATCGATTACGTGTTCTCCACCTCCAGCAAGGGCCGCACCCCCGAGCGGGACGGCGTGCGCATCCGCCGCAAGGCGGTGGAACACCAGATCCCCTGCCTGACGGCTATCGACACCATCGATATGCTCTCGCGCTGCCTTATCTCGGGCAAGAAGATCGAGGACATCAGCGTGGTGGATATCACCAAGATCTGACGACTGCAACTGCCGTAAGATAGAGAAGGCACCTGCCCTTGAGCGGCGGGTGCCTTTTTGGTGGCTGCACTGCTTTTTGAGGGGCTATGGGGCCGATCGGCGGTGCAGGGCCGCTAGACGGCGGTAAAAGAGGTTGACGGGATAGACAAAATAGGGTATGCTTTACAGGCGTAAGGGAGTAGTCGCCGCCGGGGTGCCGGCGGGATGAAGCCAACATCTTGGAACGCAGTTCCTGGCTTTGTATGAAACGACGAGACTTATCTGCTGACTGCAGGTAGGTCTTTTTTGTTGGACCGGCGGCGGTTCTGGCAAGAGAGCATTTTGAGAGAGGATGTAATAGATCATGAGCACCTGGGCGCTGTTTATCATTGCGGTGGGGCTGTCGATGGATGCCTTTGCCGTAGCCATTTGTAAAGGGCTTTCGGTAAAGCGGGCCGGGATAAAGCACTGCGCAGTGACGGGGCTTTATTTTGGCGGCTTTCAGGGGCTGATGCCGCTGCTCGGCTACTTTTTGGGGGTGCAATTCGAGTCGCTCATCACCAGCGTGGACCACTGGATCGCCTTTGTGCTGCTGGGGGCCATCGGCGTAAACATGATCCGTGAGTCGCGCAGCTGTGCCGAGTGTGAACAGCTCGACGGCTCGTTTGGGCCCCGGGCCATGCTGCCGCTGGCGGTGGCTACCAGCATCGACGCATTGGCGGTAGGGGTGACTTTTGCCTTTTTACAGGTAGACATCGTGCCGGCGGTGTGCTTTATCGGCGGCATCACCTTTATACTGTCGGCGGTAGGGGTAAAGGTGGGCAATATTTTTGGTGCCCGCTTCAAGTCGAGAGCCGAGCTGCTGGGCGGCGCGGTGCTGGTGCTGATGGGCGCCAAGATCCTGCTGGAGCACCTGGGCATTCTGGGCGCATAAACAATAGGCACCGCGGAGCTGGGCAGCAGGGCAGTATTCCCCGGGAAATGGGCCACCGCGGCGCGCCGGGCAGGCCGCTTTGCCGCTTGCGCGGGGCGGGGCAACGTGTTATGATGGAGACCGTGAAAAAGCGGGCCGCTGCGGCCCTGGGAAGATATATATGGAGGGATCTTACATGAACATCGTACTGCTGGAATCGCTGGGTGTGCCGGAGGATGTGCTGGCCGACTGCGCCAGTCCGCTGACCGAGGCGGGCCACACCTTTACCGCCTACCCCAAAGACACCGACCCCGCGGTGATGATCGAGCGCGCCCGCAACGCCGACGTGCTGATGATCGCCAACATGCCGCTGCCGGCAGAGGTCATCGAGGCCTGTGACCACCTGAAATTTATTGATGTCGCCTTTACCGGTGTCGACCACGTAGCGCTTTCTGCCGCCGAGAAAAAGGGCATAAAGGTGAGCAACGCGGCCGGGTACTCCACCCAGGCGGTGGCCGAGCTGAGCCTGTGCCTGATGCTGTCGCTGCTGCGCCGTGTGCCCCAGGTAGAGGCCCGCTGCCGCGCCGGCCAGACCAAAGACGGCCTGGTGGGCTGTGAGCTCGCCGGCAAGACGGTGGGCATCGTGGGGACCGGCGCCATCGGCCTGCAGACCGCGCGGCTGTGCCGGGCTTTTGGCTGCAAGGTGCTAGCCTATGCCCCCCGCCCCAAAGAGGCCGCCAAAGAGCTGGTGGAGTACGTGTCGCTGGAGGAGCTGCTGGCCCAGTCGGACGTGGTGTCGCTGCACTGCCCCCTCAACGACTCGACCCGCGGTATGATCGACGCGGCGCATATCGCCATGATGAAACCTACCGCCATTCTCATCAACGTGGCCCGTGGCCCGGTGGTGGACAGCCAGGCGCTGGCCGACGCCTTGAACGCCGGGAAGATCGCCGGGGCCGGCATCGACGTATTCGAGACCGAGCCGCCGCTGGCCACCGACCACCCGCTGCTGCACAGCAAAAACACGCTGGTCACCCCGCATGTGGCGTTTGCCTCGGCCGAGTCGATGGTGGCCCGGGCCCAGATCGTGTTCGACAACATCCAGAAATGGATGGACGGCGAGCAGGCCAATATCGTGCTGTAGTGCTGTAGTGTTTAGGCGCTAAACTTTTCAAAGCCCATAAAAGAGCCCCTGTCCGTACGCACGCCGGACAGGGGCTCTTTTAGAAGTGTGAAAAATGGCCGGGCAGGGCCGACAGCTACTGCGAGGTGTGGCCGAGCAGCGCCTGCTGCCGGCAAAACCAGCGGAGCATGTGGGCGTGCCGCTGGGGGATACCGGTGAAGTGGTCGCCCCGCTCCCACCGGTAGGTGACGGCGTCATCCCCCACCTTTTGGCGCAAAATATCCGCTGCCTGCAGGGCACATGCGCCCACCTGGGACATGACCGGGTGGCGGGTCTTTTCTTCAGTATCGCCCAGCGACAGGTAGTAGCCGCCAGCACGGGGCTGATTTTGGCCCATATACTCCAGCCAGCGGGGAAACCACATCGACCCCGACATGGAGGCCGCAAAGCCAAAGGCAGAGCTGTCGTAGGCGGCGTAGATGGCGAAGAGACCGCCCAGCGAGTAGCCGGCGATACCGGCAGCCTGCGGGCCGGGCAAGACCCTGTACTGCGCCTGTATGAAAGGCAGCACCTGTTTTGTGATGAGCTGCAGATGCCCGCTGGCCCCTCCGCCAAACGGGGCGGCACCGCGAAATACGGCCGGCGCCGGCCAAGGCGTATAGTCGCGGTCGCGGTCGTCGGCATACACTCCCACCAGCAGACAGGGGGAGGCGGCAGCTACCGAGTCGGCGGTGAGCAGGCCGTTGAGCGCCGGCTCGATACCCTGCAACATGTCGCCGTCGGTACAGTAGAGTACCGGCAGGGGCCTCTCTTTTGGCAGGTCGGGCCGCCACACGAGCAGTTTGGTCTGTGACAGCCGGTGGGTGTTTACCGTATAGCCGATGGACATCGCACACACCTCTTTTTACTAAAATGGGGCGGCATGGGCGCAGCCCCGGTCACCGCTATTGTAACACCGGCGGCAAAGATGTGCAAAAAAACGCCGATCGTGCTAAACTAGAATCAACCGATCTTAGAGTGGGGAGGCCGCGACTATGGCTAAGCGCGCCGGGCAAAAACTGCGCATTTTACAGGTGATGCAGCTCATTTTGCAGCACACCGATGAGGAACACGGTCTGACCTTGGCGCAGATGGCGACCATGCTGCGGGATCAGGGCCTCGACTGTGAGCGCAAGAGCTTATATGACGACATACAGACACTGCGCGATTTTGGACTGGATATATTGCTGCAAAAGCAGGGGCGGCAGAGCGTATACCTGCTGGCCAGCCGCGACTTTGAGCTGCCGGAGCTAAAGCTTTTGGTGGACGCCGTACAGTCCTCCCGCTTTATCACTGCCAAAAAATCAGAACAGCTGATCGGCAAGATCGAGCGGCTGGCCAGCGTGCCCCAGGGGCGGCAGCTACAGCGCCAGGTGTATGTACAGGGCCGTATCAAGACGATGAACGAGAGCATCTACCACAATGTGGATAAACTGCACGAGGCTATATCGGCCGGGCGGCAGATAAAATTTCGCTACTTTCAGTGGTCGGTGCAGTTTGGCAGCGGCAGCCGGGTGGTAAAGTCGTACCGCCACGGCGGCGCGCTGTACCAGATAAGCCCCTGGGCGCTGCTGTGGGACGACGAGAACTACTACATGGTGGGATACGACGGCGCGGCGGGCAAGATCAAGCACTACCGGGTGGACAAGATGGAGGCCATACAGCTGACCGATCTGGCGCGGGATGGGCAGCGGGAGTTTGCCAGTTTTGACACGGCGGTGTACTCGAAAAAGGTGTTTGGCATGTACGGCGGGCAGGAGCAGACGGTGCGCCTGCGATTTGCCGACTACCTGGCCGGGGTGGTGGTGGACCGCTTTGGCCCCGACCTGCCGCTGCGCCCGGCGGGGCCGGGCCAGTTTATCGCCGTGGTACAGGTGCAGACCAGCCCCCAGTTTTTCAGCTGGGTATTTGGGCTGGGCGACGGGGTACAGATCTTATCGCCCCAGCAGATAGTGGACGACTTTTTACACCACGCCCGCCAGGTGACCGACCTGTACCGGTGACCGAAATGGGCCGGACGCCGTATGATGACAGGGGGGGCAAAAGACCTGTGGAGCTGGGACTGACGATACCTTTACAGCGGCAGACCGGGCACCGGGCAGGGCCCAGCGGCGGCAGCGGACCGATGTACTGCTGGGACCTGCACGGCATCGAACTGGCCGGACGGCGCTGCCTGCTGGGGGTGCAGACATCCAGCAGGTACAGCTTTGTGCTGTACGACCTGAGCCCTTTTCAGTGGCAGCAGCTGGCCGACACGGCGGTGCAGGCCGTTGGCCAGTGTCTGCACCTGGAGGGCTTTTCTGCCCCGCAGGTAGACCGGTACCTGGCGCTGGCCGGGAGCGCTGCGTACACCAAGACCCACGGCCGCCGCGAAGTGGCCTTTTTGAACCGGGCCTGGTTTTTTTGCCTGGAGCAGGAGCTGGCCGTAGACACCGGGCGGCAGCTGCAGACCGGGCTGATGGAGCTGTGCAACACCCAGCCCTGCCGCTGCGCCGGGCACCCGGGGCTGGGTGTGGCCAGAACGCGGTTTTGGCAAGATCTGGCTGCGTTGGGTCTGCGCCGATAGCCACAGTACGAGAAGTTTGGAAACAGGGTGAGCACATGAGCCTTAAAAAAGCGCTTTTACATTTGAAGACCATCAACCACCACAAAAAGCTGGTGCGGCAACACTGTTTTCGGGTGGGGCTGTACCGACGGGGACTGCTGCACGATCTGTCGAAATACACGCCGGCAGAATTTTTGGCCGGCGCCAGGTATTTTCAGGGCGACCGCAGCCCCAACGACGCCCAGCGCCAAGCCGAGGGCTACAGTGCTGCCTGGCTGCACCATAAGGGGCGCAACAAGCACCACCTGGAGTACTGGATCGACTACGACCCCCAGGGCAGTCACCAGCTGTGCGGGATGCAGATGCCGGTGGCCTATGTCGTGGAGATGTTTTGCGACCGGATGGCCGCCAGCAAGACCTACCGGGGCAGCGCCTACTGCGACCGCGACCCCTATGATTACTACATGCGGGCCAGAGACCACTACCTGCTGCACCCCACCACCCGGGCGCTGCTGGAAGCGATGCTCACCAAATTAAAAGATGAGGGGGAAGAGGCGGTGTTTTCGTATATCCGTACCGATATACTAAAAAATGCGGCCAAATGAGTGTGCCCGACACCGCCGCCACTTTTTACCAGCTGACAGGTGCTGTGACCGCACCGGCCGGCTGGTGTTTTTTTACCGGCGGGCGGCGCCGCTGGAACGCGAGGCGGCAGAGGGTCCCAACAGGTACAGCTATTCCCGAAAACGGTGCCAGGCAAGTGGTTCTGTCAGCGGCACAACGCACAACACCGCCGGCAAAAAAACGTGCGCTGTGCCAAAGGTCCGCTGTTTTCGCCGCAACCCGACAAGGACAACACAAGTTGCCGGCAAAGTTTGGGCCATCCCTATGGGCTGCGCCGTGCTATACTGGGTATAGACCTTTTGAGGGGGAGGTATATACCGTGAGACAAACACAGGCCAAGCGGACCATCATCCAATTTATGGCCACCTACTTTTTGTTCCAGATGTTTATCAGCGGGCCGTCGAGCTACCTGCCGCTTTTTCTGCAGGATCGGGGGCTTTCCGACACACAGATCGGCATCGTGCTGGGCGTGTCACCTTTTGTGTCGATGGCCGGGCAGTTTATATGGGCCGGGGTGGCCGACCGGGTGGGCTCGGTCAACCGCATCTTTTTTCAGCTGTCGGTGGTGTCGCTGCTCATCGTGCCGCTGCACCTGCTGTTCGGCGGCTTTTACTACATGTTTTTTATTCTGTGCATCTTCGACTTTTTCTACAGCGCTTTGGCACCGCTGCTGGATTCGCTGGGCATCTACTACGCCCAGGCACAGAAATTCAACTTCGGCAACTTTCGCCTGATGGGGTCGCTGGGCTTTTTGGTGGCGGCGCTGATCTCCGGTTTTTTGGCCGATTTAAAGATCGACTACATCTACTACTTTCAGGTGGCTATGGGCGTGCTGTTTTTGGTGTGCATACCGCTGCTGCCCAAAGTGCAGATGCCCAAGATGAAAAAGGCGGTATTCAACCCCGTGGTGCTGCTGCGCAAGCCGTCGGCGCTGATGGTGCTGCTGGTGGTGGCCCCCATTATGTTTGGATTTGGCTACAGCCTGAGCTTTTACCCCACCTACCTGGTGGGACAGCTGGGGGCGCCCAGCTCGTATATCGGTATCGGCAACATCGTGTCGATCACTATTGAAGTGACGTTTTTGTTTTTTATGGATAAACTGGTGGACCGTGTACCCATCAAACTGCTGTTAGCCGGCATCTCGTTTTTGACCATCGTGCGGTGGACAGTGTACGGCTTATCGGACAGCATTTTACTGGTGCTGCTGTTTTTTGGCATACAGGGCATCACCTCGGTGGCGACCTACTTTTTCGCCTCGTTTTACTTTAAGCGCATCGCCCCGCCGGAGGGGAAGGTGAGCACCCAGACGCTGGTGTCGATCTACTGCTACGGTATATGCCGGGGGCTGGGGGCACTGCTGGGGGCGCCGCTGACCCAGCTGGTGGGCGGGACCCGTAACGCCTTTTTGGCCATTGCCGGTATAACGCTGGCGGCGCTGGTGCTGTTTATGCTGATCCCGGTGAAATTTGTACAGCAGGAACAGGCCGACAGTGGTGTGCAGATCGGTGACGAGGGCCGGTAAACCCACTTTACACACATCTTTAAGGGGCGGCGTGCCGGGGCACACCGCCCCTTGTTTTGCCCATCTCTTGTGTTATAATACTCTTATTATAGCCGGCGGTACTGCACGCCGAATGCAGTGCCGCCGGCCGGACCTGATGAGAGCAAGAGCGCCCCGCCGCACGATAGCGGCGGGCGGAGTTATTTGCTAGGAGGAAAAAATATGTACGATTTTCCCAAGATAGATCTGCACCTGCACCTGGATGGATCGGTGCGGCCAGCCACCTGTTTAGAGCTGGCCCGCCAGCAGGGCGTAACCGAGTTGGCCAACCTGACGCTGGCGGAGATGGCCGACCGCATGCGCATGCAGCCCGATGCTGCCGAGGACGATTTTTCGGCCTTCGACACGCCGCTCATGGTCATGCAGACTGCCGAGGCACTGACCCGCATCACCGCCGAGCTGGTGGAGGACCTGGCCGCACAGGGGCTGGTCTACGCCGAGATACGCTTTGCACCTCAGTTCCACCGCCAGCAGGGCATGAGCCAGCGGGAGGCCATAGAGGCGGTATTGCAGGGCGCCCACCAGGGGATGGAGCGCCACAGCAGCATAAAGGTGGGCATTATACTCTGCGCGATGGCTTTTGGGCCGGCGACAGAGACCTATACCCAGAACGTGGAGACCGCCCACCTGACCGGGGAGTATCTGGGGCGCGGAGTGGTGGCGATGGACCTGGCCGGATACGAGGACCGGCTGCCGGAATTTGCCCCTATTTTTGAGCTGGCACACCAGCTAGAGCTGCCCACCACCTGCCACGCCGAGCGGCACGTGGATCAGTGTGTGCCTTTTGCCACCGACCGCATCGGCCACGGCTACCAGGTGGCCGACGAGCCCGCGCTGACAGACTACGTGATAAAAAACAACGTGCCGCTGGAGATGTGCCCGCTGTCGAGCATGGTGTATGGCCTGCCCCGGGATGGCCGGCACCCGCTAAAACGGCTGTACGATGCCGGCGCACCGGTGACGGTGAACACCGACAATATGACTGTGCTAGATACCTGTCTAAAGCGGGAGTACGACATCTGCCGGGCCATGGGCTTTACCGAGCGCGACCTGATACAGCTGAACATCAATAGCGCCCGGGCCGCCTTTTTGCCCGCAGATGAAAAAGAGGCGCTGGTGGCCAAATTGCAGGCCTACTTGTGAGATACCAATAAAAAAGAGCGGCAGCTGGCCGCTCTTTTTTATTGCGCAAACGGCCGGTGATCTGGTACTTCCAAACTGGTAAAGCGCCAAAAAACACCCTGCACTTTGCAGCAAAACAGAAAATCGGCGCCCGGGCGCTGTGAATGGGGGAGAGCGGCACGTATAATGGAAAAAAGCGCAGAAAGGCGGAAGGACTATGCACAGGCGACTTGACTACAGGACCGTGACCCTGCGGGAGGATGGGCGGGCCATCCGCATCATCGACCAGACCCGGCTGCCCCAACAAGTGGTATTTTGCGACCTAGAGACCCAGGAGCAGATCCGGCATGCCATCTACACCCTGCAGGTGCGGGGCGCGCCGGCCATCGGCGTTACCGCCGCTTATGGGCTGGCGCTGGCGGCCGGCGAAATAGACGCCCGGGACCGCGATGGCTTTATGGGGCAGCTGGCGGACAAAAAAGCGTATCTGGCGGCGGCTCGACCCACGGCGGTCAATCTGTTTTGGGCGCTGGACGAGATGGAGACCTTTGCCGCCGGGCTGCGTTACCGCGACCCGAAACAGATGGCGGCCGACATGTTGCAGCGCGCACGGGAGGTAGAGGCGCAGGACGTTCGGGTGTGCCGCCGGATCGGAGAGAACGGCTTGGCGCTGCTGCAGGACGGGTGGGGCATACTGACCCACTGTAACGCCGGGCAGCTGGCAGCCGTTTTGTACGGCACCGCGCTGGCCCCCGTCTACGCGGGAGCCGAGCGGGGATACACCTTTCATATGTACTGCGACGAGACCCGGCCGCTGCTACAGGGAGCCAGACTGACCGCTTTTGAGATGCGGGCGGCGGGTATAGACACCACGCTGCTGTGCGATAATATGGCCGCCACCGCCATGGCCAGGGGAGATATCCAGGCGGTGCTGGTGGGCGCTGACCGCATTGCCGCCAACGGCGACACAGCCAACAAGATCGGCACCTTGGGGGTGGCTATCCTCGCCCAGCATTACGGCATCCCATTTTATGTGTGCGCACCGCTGTCTACCTTTGATCCCTGCTGTGAGAGCGGGGCCGACATCACCATCGAGCAGCGGCCGGGCACAGAGATCAGTGAGATGTGGTATAAACAGCCTATGGCTCCGGCGGGGGTAAAGCTCTATAACCCCGCTTTTGACGTGACGCCGGCGGCGCTGATCACCGGTATCGTAAGCGAGTACGGGGTTGCCCGGGCTCCGTACACACACTCGATCCCGGCGCTGTTTGCGGCCCGCAAGCGGCAGCCGGTCTAGGGGGAGAGACAGATGCAAAGACAGCACTTGCCATTTTGCGAACAGCTGGTACAGGCCGGGCGGGAATTGCTCGGCAGTGGCCTGACCGTGGAGACCTGGGGCAACATCAGCTGCCGCGATCCGGTTACCGGCAACGTATATCTGACGCCCAGCGCTATGGCTTATGACCGCTGTACTGCCGCCGATATGGTGGTGTTTGCCGCCGACGGCACACAGATAGACGGCCGGCGACGGCCCTCGGTAGAGGCGGCCATGCACCTGTCTGTTTACCGGGCGCGCGGCGATGTACAGGCTATTTTACACACCCATCGGGTCTACTCCACCGTATTTGGCTGCCTGGGCGAAAAGATACCGCCTATCATCGACGAGGCGGCACAGGCGCTGGGTGGACCGGTGCCGGTGACCGCCTACGCTCTGCCCGGCAGTGAACAGCTGGCACGAAACTGTGTAGATGCGCTGGGGGCGCTGGGCATGGCCTGCCTGCTGCGCAGCCATGGGGCCGTATGCTGTGGGGTGGACATGGCCGGCACCTTTAAGACGGCGCGGGTGCTGGAGATGACGGCCCAGATCTACTATATGGCCCGCACCATCGGCACACCGGAGGTATTGCCGCCGGACAAGGTGGACTGGATGCGCGATTTTGCCCTCAACCGGTACCGCCAGTGACGACAGCGGATGATCCCAGGCCGGCGTGTGAAGGACTCCGCGGCGCAGGGAGGCAAACAGGAGATATTGTGCGGCGACGGTATCATACCGCCCCTTGTGGGGCGGTATTTTGGTGTGGCGGAGACGGTGCAGCCGGCAGTGCTTAGCAGTTTACACAAAATAGCAGAGACAAATTCGGTACAGGTAAGGGGGGACCGGCCCTAAAACAGCGGTGCAAAGTCCCGCATAGTACGATATAATAGGGACGTATGGAAACGAGCCCGCGGTGTTTAGACCGGCGGCTGTGAAATGGAGGACAAGACAATGAGAAAGATCTTAATGGACTGCGATACCGGTGGCGACGACGCGACTGCCATCTCTCTGGCGGTAGCCAGTGATGATATCGAGCTGTTGGGCGTAACGGCCTGCATGGGCAACCTGGAGCTGTCGGAGACGCTGCGCAACAATCTGGCCCTGGTGTCGTACCTGGGCGTGGCCGACCAGGTGCCGGTGGCCGAGGGGTCAAAAGACCCGCTGGTCCGCACCCGCTGGGTGGGCGCCGCTGGCGAACACCGGCTGGAGATGCCCGGCTTGCCCGCCGACAGCGAGCTGCCGGCCCCGCACCAGCTGGACGCCGTGGAGTTTATGGCCAAGGTACTGCGGGAGAGCGACGACAAAGTGACGCTCATTCCTCTGGCTCCGCTGACCAACATCGCCAAGCTGATGATGCAGTACCCCGAGTTGGTAGAGGAAAAGGTGGATGACATCATCCTGATGGGTGGCGGCATGTACTTTGGCAATACCACCGGCGCTGCCGAGCTGAACTTCTACGCCGACCCCGAGGCCGCCAAAGCGGTGTTTGCCTTTGGCAAACCGGTCGTGATGTGCGGGCTGGACGTATGCTATAACGGGTATATCACCCAGCAGGAAAACGATGAGATCCACGCTATCGGCAACAAACCGGCCGAGGTATTTTACCACATGACCCAGCACACCCTGAAGTGGCAAAAAGAGAATAACGGTGTAGAGCGCGCCCTGATGTACGACAGCGTGCCCATCATCTACATGCTGCACCCCGAGCTGTTTAAGACGGTAAAGGCCGACATCCAGATCGAGACCACCTCCGAGCTGTGTGACGGCATGAGCGTGTGCGATGCGCGCGTGGGCCAGGAGGAGACCGGGCGGCCGCGCATCCACACAGTGGTGCTGGACGTAGACCGCGAGGGCTACATAGAGCGGGTAAAAGAGATCTTAAAACAGGCCGGCAAATAAGCTGACTGGCCCCTGGGCCGACCCCGATACGCGGGGGCGGCTATACGAGAGAAAGGCGCGAAGAACTATGGAACTGAAAAAGAGACCTGTCATCATCGACTGCGATCCCGGCGAGGACGACGCTGTCTGCCTGTTTATGATGTTCGCCGACGAGCAATTCGATATTCTGGGCATCACTCCGGTATGCGGCAATAAACCGCTGGATTTTTGCACCACCAATGCCCTGCGTCTGTGCGAGCTGACCGGCTATACCGATATCCCGGTGCTCAAAGGGGCGCCGAAGGCCATCTTCCGCGAGGCCCGCACCGCCGGCGACATCCACGGCGCCACCGGCCTGGGCAACGTGGTACTGCCCGACCCGGTAAAAACTGTAGAGGACGAATACGCCTGGGACTTTATCTACCGTCAGGCGGTGGCCCATAAGGGCGAGCTGGAGATCTTGGCGGTAGGCCCGCTGACCAACCTGGCCACCGCTCTGCTCAAGTACCCGGACCTCAAGGATTACGTAAAGCAGATCGTGATCATGGGCGGCGCTTCGGGCATGGGCAACATGACCCCCACCGCCGAGTTCAACATCTGGGCTGACCCCGAAGGCGCAAAAGTGGTATTTAAAAGCGGCATCCCTATGGTGATGATGGGGCTGGAGATCTGCTATGACGCCTATGTGAGCCCGGAGGACTTAAAGCGTATTCGCGGCGACAAAGGCGGCAGAGTGGCCGGTGTGGCCGCCGACCTGATCTCGAAACGGGTAGACCACGCCACAGCCAACGGCATGCCCGGCGGCGTGCTGTGCGACGCGGTATCGGCCGCCTATATGATCGACCCCAGCGTGATCGAGTGCGAGCACGTACACGTGGATGTAGAGGTATCCGGTATGCTGACCGAGGGCAAGACGGTAGTGACCCGCTCGTTTACCGAAAATGCCAAACGCGAGCCCAACACCTACCTGGGCTGCGGGATCGATCAGCCCAGATTTATCGACCTGATCGTGGCGGCGGTCGAGAAGATTGACGCACAGCTGGCCCAATAGCATGCTTGCAAGTACCTGATATACAGATATAAAATAGAAAAATGGCAGTCTTTTGCGTTTTTGCATAAAGACTGCCGTTTTTTATGATAGAAAACACGCATTGTACACAGTGCAAAAATCGTGTAGCATAGAAAATGACCGGTGTGCTATCGAGACCGGAATACTGCTGATCAGAGGAGCTTACAAGTTATGGCCAGAAAAGTGATCTTAGATGTAGATACCGGCGGCGATGACGCGATCGCCATTATGACGGCGGCGCTCTGCCCTGACTTAGAAGTGGTGGGCATTTGTACCACTTGGGGAAACCTGCCCATCGAAAATACCACTGAAAATACACTGCGGGTGGTACAGCTGCTGGGGATGGATATCCCGGTGGCCAGGGGCGCCAGTCAGGCCATGGTGAAGACGCTGTTCCCCGGGCGGCTGCACAACCCCTATACGCCCGATTTTGTCATGGATGAAAACGGCAATCGCATCGGCTACCACGACCCCTATCTGCCCATCCCCGCGGCCACCATCAAAGAGAGCAACCTGTGCGCGGTGGAATTTTACATCAAGGCGCTGACCGAATCGGCGGAGAAGATCACTCTGATACCGGTGGGGCCGCTGACCAACCTGGCACTGGCCATGCGAGCCAAGCCCTCGATCTGTGAAAAGATCGAGCAGATCGTCATCATGGGCGGCGGGCACACCCAGCGCAACGATACCGCCTCGGCCGAGTTCAACATCTGGTGCGACCCGGAAGCCGCGCAGGTGGTGCTCACCTCGGGCTGTGACATCACCATCGTCCCGCTGGACGCCACCCACCGCACCGCACTGACTATGGACCACGCCCGCCGCTTTACCGAGATGCACACCCCGGTGGGGGACCTGACCGCCAAGCTCATCGAAGAGCGCATAACCGCCTACCAGCTGCTGCAGCCAGCCAACAGCACCGGCGAGCTGTCTACCCCCATCCACGATGCGCTGGCCGTGTGCGCAGTGATAGACCCCAGCGTGCTCACCGAGGTGCTGTACACCCGGGTGAACGTAGATATGTCAGGCGGGTATGCCGACGGCGCCACCATCGTCGACACCCGTGAAAAGCAGGACCAACCCAAGAACTGCCACTTTGCACTGGATGCCGATATCGACAAATTCGCCGATATGCTGGTGGAGTACCTGGGCCGGTTTGGGGGATAATTGTATAAAGCAAGGAGTATATATTCCTTGCTTTTATATTGCACTTTTTTAGCTGTGCTGATATGATTAAAATAATTGTGTATTGGCCAGTAGTGCCCCTACTAATTTAGGAGAGTATCTATGAGAGAGCATATAGTGAAGTTTAGAATGTTCCTTACTGAACATATTCTGCTGATTGTGACAAATATGTTACTAGTCACCATTGTATTTGGCCTAAGAATATTTTCTAGCAACATAACCATTGACTCAGGTTTTTTTACTGATAAGCCGGATTCTGTGTACAATTGGTTAGATATCTCTCGTTGGGGGCTGGTCTTAACAAAAAAAGTTTTCCACAATATGCATTTTAATTTATATGCAGAAATGGGTATTGCCTTTTTTTTATCCTGCTATTTTTACTCCTGTTCTCCTATTTCTTTTCTTATGTAAATGAAAGTGACAGGCACCTGAATTACTATTTGTTCTGTGCACTTTTTATAACACATCCACTTCTTATGTTGCAGTGGTATTTCTACTTACAGGCATTTGAAATTGCTGTATCTATTGCTTTGGTCGCCGTTTCTCTGACCGGTATTTTTACGTGGATTAAAGAGAATCGATTATCTGGTCTTATCGTCGGTGAGATTGCCATGATCTGGGCTATGGGATCTTACCAGTCTAACGTAATTTTATATATCGCTGGTGCCCTAGGTGGATTCTTATTGCTTAGACAGAAAAATATTAAAGATAGCCTTTTGACAAGTATGAAACTTATACTAACTTTTACCACCGGATTCTTGGTTAACACAGCTATTGGCAAATTGTTTTCATCCGATAGCTCTTATCTTGATACAGGTATCCTATGGGGTAAAGTTCCTATAAAAGAATGTATACACAACATTTTAAAACATATACAAGAGGTTTTACTCGGTAAGACCATCATGAATCTTGGCTTCGCCCTGATTGTGTTGATAACGCTCTTATACGTTATCTATAATCTTACCAGGCATTCTTCGGTAGCTGCATATCGTAGCCTAGTACTTGTTATACTAATTGCTACACCGTTTTTTCTAACATTGTATATGGGGAATATACCTGTATATCGAAGCCAATATGTTTTACCATTTATTATCGGTTTTTGTTTTATGTATTTCTCTGGATCGCTATTTAAAAAGCATATTCGCTCTAATCTTTGGATTGCTAGTGGGTTTATTATCATAGGATGTATGTTTGTTTTACAACAGTTGCAAACCACCTTAAAACTCTGGTATACAGAGGACATTCGCTATCAACAGGATATGGCCATGTACCAACAGTTGAGCAGCTCTCTTGTGCAGACAAATCAGTACACTGCCGGTGATACAGTTGCTTTTGTTGGGACTTGGGAAGCTCCACTGAACCCCAGTTGTTCAGCGCCTATTGAATTTGTTGGCATATCACATTTTTCTTTGGCCAAGGATCTTCCCCCCTACTACTACCATTCAAACACCTATGCACATGAGCTTCGGTTAACTAATGGCATAGAGTTGGGAATGCCATCCTCTGAACAAATGGAGATTGCTCGAAGAGAAGCAACTGATATGCCTGTCTATCCCTCTTCTGGTAGCATCCGCAAGATAGAAGACGGCTTTTTTGTGATTAAGATAGGGGAGGATCCCTATCCTCTATAGGATAGCTCGTCTCACATCGATGAAAATGATTTTGTTATTAACAGCACTTAACATTAGAAAAAACATTTTAGAAAAGCACCATATAAATCCACAAAAAAGGAAGGCCCTGATTAGGGCCTTCCTTTAAAAATGCTTCCTATTCTGCTATCACCGATCGCGGGCCAGTTTCTTTACACTGGTGCTCTGCAATACATGCATACGCCCCCACACAAACCTGTCGGTGAAACCCCTGCTGATCTGTTTTTATTGAATCCAGCTATTGGTCGGAGTTGGAATATACCGGGGAGTTGCTGAATCCTCAGATCTTACAACTATCCATTGGACCTACCTCCGTCATTGAAAGCAGCTATTTTACAGTTTCGAAAGGAAGAAGAGATACACACCCCATCCTCTTTTCTTGACTATAGTATACACAATATTTTAAACATTGTAAATAGTTTTATCTGTTTTCTACTGTTTATACAAATATGACTATCTCTTATTGGTCAGGTAGCCCAGAGCCAGATCAGTAAGGCATTTTAAAGCCCAATTTGAGCAGCTCGTTGATGGGGTTCATAAATTCGGTATAGTGTTTGATCTTGCCGTCCTCTAAAATAAAGCGGTGCAGCGAGTGTTCGGAGTGTTGGGTGGAGGCGCGCTCTTCGGTACCGGCTTTGAGCGAGGTGCCGGCTCCGTCCGCCTCTACAAAAATGATATTGGGGTCGCCGGTAAGGCGCAGGACCAGGTTTTTAAAAGACCAGTCGGGGAAGTCGCGCACATAAGACTCGTTGGTGGTGCGGATATTGTCGATCCCGCGATTGACCACCGGCTCTTTTTGGCCGGCAAAGCCCAGACTGAGGGTACTGTCGGGACCGTCGACGAACAATTTCCAACGGTTGAGCCGATCCTCGCCGGCAGCAGTCATGTAGCCGATGACCGCCTGCATATTTTTTTGGCGCAGCGCATCGTCGGCCGGGTCGTAATACTTTATCTCAAAATCCATGATATCCTCTCCTCCCTAATCGTTTTCGCCGGGGGCCGGCAGGGTAAAGCCCATCTCGATCAGCTCGCGCGCCGGATTTTTATATTGCAGGTAGTGGCGGATCTTTCCATCCTGCATTTGGAACGTGTGGATAAAATGACCGCCGTGTTGATAGCTGCCCACATCGGCGTTATGGGCCGAACCGGTGCCGTCGGTATCGGCCATGAGGTAGTTCGGGTCGGCGGTGACCAATATTTTGCCCCCCTGCCAGGTGAGGGCCGGGTAGCTGTTGGCCAGTTGCTGCAGGCGCTGCTGTACTGCGGCCCACCCTGTGGCGATATCGGGCTGTCCGGTCTTGGTAAAGGCCTCCCCGTAAGAGATATCGTCCTCTTCGCAGAACAGGCGCATGCGCCGGGGCAGCTCAGCCCCGGTCAGTGCCAAAAATGCCTGTACAGTCTGCGCATTTTTGGCGCGCAGAGCATCGTCAGCCGGGTCAAAAGCGCGGATATCGATCTCGCTCATATACTTACCTCCCTAAATGTGAGCCTGTGTAACACTTTTTTGCTGCCAAGCCATATTTTTTATCAGTATAATCTTATTTTTACTACCGATTCAATGCATAAGATATGAACGCAGTGAGTCACATCAAGATATCAGCGCTTTGCACAACTAGATACGCATATATTTGCACTATTTACATGTTGTCTATACATATTTTTTCTGTTATATTATGTACAGATGTATATACAACTTTCGTTACATAAAGAGAGGTTGGTAAAAATGGAGCAGAACAAATTGTACGACCGCATATTGGGCAGTTTACTGACAGCGGGGGTGGGCGATGCTCTGGGCGCACCGAGTGAGGCGTTCAGCCCAGCCGAGATCAAGGCGCAGTTCGGGCGCATTACCAAATTTGAAGATCCCTCGACCAACTGTATATCGCCGGACAACAAGATCGGCGAGGTGACCGATGACTCGTCGCAGATGTACGAGATGGCCCGCGCGGTGGTGCGCAGCGGCGGCGATTTTACTGCTCAAGATGCAGCCGATGCGCTGATCTACTGGGCGCAGCACTACCCCAAATACTATCCCCGCAATGCAGGGCCAACCACACAGCATGTGATCAAGGCGCTGCTGGCGGGTGAAGATCCCACCACGGTGGGGCAGACTGGAAAAATGTACGGGCGCGGCACCTCTAACGGGGCAGTGATGCGGGTGGCGGCGGCCGGTCTGATCCACCCAGGCGACTATGAGGGAGCCATCCAGACGGCTGTGGCTATGAGCGCCCCGTCGCACGGGACACAGCACGCCTACAGCGGCGCTGCGGCTATAGCCTGTGCTATAGCCGAGGCGCTGACCCCCCACAGCTCGGTGTGGTCGATCTTGCGGGCCGGCCTGTACGGCGCCCAGCAGGGGGAAGAGATCGGGCGGCGGACAGCGCGGATAGCAGCCGGAATCCCCGTGTACCCCAAGGTGGTAAAGGCGATCGAGATCGCGCTGCGCTGCCGCGATATGCAGGAGGCTGAGACCGAACTGGAGTGCACCATCGGCGCCGACGATATCTCGGTACAGGGGACCACTGCGCTGGCGCTGGGGCTGTTTGCCGCGGCGGACGGCGACTCGATGAAGACCATTTTGAGCGGGGCCAACATCGGCGGCGATACGGATACGATCGCCTGTGTTGCAGGGATGATCGCCGGGGCGTATAATGGTACCGGCGCCATTGACGGGCAGCTGCTGGCACAATTTGAACAGGCCAATACCTCGTTTGACTTCCGCGGGGTGGCCCAGGGACTGTGCGACATCGCCTGCCGGCAGCAGTGCGCAAACTAAAAAGACTGAGGATACACACATGACCGATATTTACTACCCGCTGATGCCCACCGTCGACATGACGGTGTTATTAGAGCAGCCGCTGCCTATCGTGGAGGGGCAGACCAAAGATACCCGCTCGATGGTCATGCAGGCCGGTGGACTGGCCAACACCGTGATCGAGGCGGTACGGCTGGGCCTGTCGGTGCTGCCCGTGGGGCAGATGGGCCAGGACCTGTTTGGCGACTGGCTGATAGAGCAGTATAAAGAGGAGCGCATCGATACCAGCCGCCTGCACCGAGAGCCGGGATTCGAGACCCAAAAAGTACTGGTATTGGCCGACCGACAGCGTGCCCACGCCTTTGTGAGCATGAACCGCGGAGCCTTTGGCCCGCTGCCGGATTGGCGGCAGGACCTGCAAGACAGCCGTGCGCTGTGCCTGACCGGCTACCATTTGGCCTGCGAAGACACCTGCGACCAGGCAGTTCGTATGCTAAAGACCGCTCATCAGATGGGCAAGCTGGTATTTTTTGACCCCGGCCCCACCATCGCCAAGCTGCCGCCCGACTGGGTGTGCAGTCTGTTGCCGTACTGCGACTATCTGGTCCTTACCGCCGATGAGGCGGCCTATTTGGCCAGCGGCAGTGCAGAGGAGATGGCGGCGGCACTGGCGGCCCACGGCTGCCAGGTGGTGTTAAAAGACGGTGGGCGCGGCTGCTACCTATACCGCGGAAATACGGGTTTTTGGGCGCCGGGCTACCAGGTGCCGGTAGTGGATACCACCGGCGCCGGCGACAGCTTTTTGGCCGCCTTTATGCTGGGTGTACTCAGCGATCTGCCGCTCGCGGCCACCGCCGCTTTAGCTAACGGAGCGGGCGCGGCGATGGTACAAAAGTTGGGCAGTGGGCGCATGGTACCCACCGTAGATGAGATCGCCGCGGTACTTGAACAGCGGTGGCCGCAAGCTTTTGGCGGCCACCGGGTGCCGCAGCTGCTAGACGGGCTGCGCGCGCTTTTTCTCGGGGAGACACGGCAGTGATCCGGCGCACAGACGGAACGCTGTACCACCAGATCAAACAGTGGCTGCGGGGAGAGATCGAACACCTGCCGCCCGATGCACCGATCCCGTCGGAGCTCTCTATTGCCAAGCAGTTTGGGGTGAGCCGGGGGACGGTGCGGCAGGCAATCGCCGACCTGGTACACGAGCAGCTGATCTACCGCATCCAGGGCAAAGGATCATTTAAGAGCCCGGTGGCAGTCAACCACACCTCTGCTCACATGGACGGCCTGACCAGACAGCTCATGGACTGTGGGCTGCAGCCCAGTATCACCGACATTGCGCTGGACACCGCCGTGCTGCCGGAGCCCTATGTGGAGCCGCTACAGCTGGCAGCCGACGCCCCGGTGTGGCGGCTGCAACGGGTGTGGCGGGCCAGCGGCCGGCCCATCTCACTGGGGGTGGCCTATATCCCGCAGGGGGCGGTGCCGGGGCTGCACATCGAAGCTGGACAGTCGCTTTTGCAGGCGCTGAGCGCGCAGGGCATAACTATAGCCCGGGCGGAGAGCTACAGCCGGGCTGTTTTGGCTGACGCGCTGTGTGCCGAGCAGTTACAGGTACCGGTGGGGGCTGCAATTTTACAGATGACCTATTACGGGTACACCGCCGATGGGCGGCCAGCCTTTGTTGAGGTGACCCGCACGGTAGGTGAGCACTATGTGCTGCACGTGACCCAACAGCTGTGATGCTATAACCGTATAAAAAGCAGGTAGACCTAAGGTCTGCCTGCTTTTTTATTTGCCTGCCGGTAAGACTTGCCGCCAGAGGCGGCAAGTGCCATAATAGGGCTGTACGGATGGGATGCGGCAGCCCCAAAATGGGGAGATACCGCCAGTTTGCGTTAAAGGGGGAGCTGTACTGTGGAAAAAAGGCCGTTTATTTTAGATGTAGACACCGGGACCGACGACGCTATGGCCATTATTGCGGCGGTCAAGGCCGCCGAGTTGGACCTGCGGGCCATTACCGTAACCCACGGCAACCAGCCGCTGCCCAACACACTGGAAAACACACTGCGGGTGGTGCAGTTTTTGGGGGTTGATGTGCCGGTCTTTGCCGGTTGCCCCGACCCGATGGTGCGTACCCTGACTGCCGGGCGGGAGATGAATGTGCGGCGACAGCCCTATGAGCAGGTGATCGACGGGCAGGTAGTCAACATGCACGAGGACTATCTGCCGCTGCCGCCGGCAAAAATCGCGCCCCAGCCGGAGCATGCGGTGGCGTTTTTGCTGCGCACCCTGCGGGTGGCCAGCACACCCATTACAGTGGTGGCGGTGGGGCCGCTGACGAACATCGCCATGGCTTTGCGTCTGGACCCGGGCATCGCTCGAAATATCCGTGAACTCATCGTCATGGGGGGCGGTATACGGGCGGTAAACAGCACCAGCGACTCGGAATTCAACTTTTTTGCCGACCCGGAGGCGGCACAGATCGTGCTAAAAGCGGGGGCCAGGGTCACTATTTTGCCGCTGGACGCCACCACCTCGGCGCTGTTTGACCGGCGGGACGCCCAGTGCCTGCGGGATATCGGCACGCCGGAGGCCGAATTTTTTGGCCGCCTGATCGCCGACTTTATCGACCGCATGGCGCTGCTGGGCATCAGCAACACCAGCGACCCCGGTGACCACAGCGCCGCCATCCACGACGCGCTGTGCGTGCTGTATATGCTGGACCCCCGCATCGTCACCGACCTGCGGCGGGAGGCCTGTGATGTGGACTTTAGCGGCGGGTTCGCCGACGGGCAGCTGATCGTGGATACCCGCAGCTACATGCCCCGCGACGACGAGACCTACGTGGCCTACGGCATTGACAAGGAGCGGGTTATGCGGCTGCTGTGCGATCTGTTGGGGCGCTGAGCGCCGGGACAGGCATGGGGCGGGCATAATCGATATATTTAATATTTGTACTATTTTAGATCAAAAATACTTTTAGTTGTAATCATAAATGTGAACAAATTGTAAAAAGAGAGCCAAAAGAGGCGATAGTCGCCCGATCTGGCTCTCTTTTATGCTTTGGGGGGAAATTTACTCGATGATGCTCTTGCCGGTCATTTCGGCGGGCTGGGGCAGACCCAGGATCTTTAACATAGTGGGGGCGATGTCGGCCAGGCAGCCGCCCTGACGCAGTTTGACATCGCCGCAGCCGACCACCACGAACGGTACCGGGTTGGTGGTGTGGGCGGTGAAGGGCGAGCCGTCGGGCTCGTACATCTTGTCGGCGTTGCCGTGGTCGGCGGTGATGAGCACCGCGCCGCCTTTGGCCAAGATGGCATCGACCATTTTGCCCACGCCGTCATCGACGGCCTCGACGGCCTTGACGGCGGCGTCGAACACGCCGGTGTGGCCGACCATGTCGCAGTTGGCGTAGTTTAAGATGATGACGTCGTACTTGTCGGAGGCGATGCGGGCCAGCACCTCCTCGGTGACCTGGGGCTCGCTCATCTCGGGCTGCAGATCGTAGGTGGCGACTTTGGGAGAGGCGATGAGCGCGCGGTCCTCTCCCTCATAGGTCTTTTCGACGCCGCCGTTAAAGAAGAAGGTGACGTGGGCGTACTTCTCGGTCTCGGCGATGCGCAGCTGTTTGAGGCCATTTTTAGAGATGTACTCGCCAAAGGTGTTCTGCAGCGACTGGGGTTTAAAGGCCACCTGTACGCCGGGCATGGTGGCGTCGTACTGGGTCATACAGACATAGTACAGCGGGAGCAGACCCTTTTGGCGGGCAAAGCCGTCGAAGTCGGGGTCGACAAAGGTGCGGGTGATCTCGCGGGCGCGGTCGGGGCGGAAGTTAAAGAAGATGACCGAATCATTTGCCTGCATGCCGGCATAGCCGTCGCAGACGGCGGGGACGACGAACTCGTCGGTGACATCATCCTGATAGGAGTCGGGCATGACCGACAGGGCGGTCTTCTGTACGCCTTCGCCGTCGGCGATGGCGTGGTAGGCCTTCTCGACCCGCTCCCAGCGATTGTCGCGGTCCATGGCGTAGTAGCGGCCCATGATGGTGCCGATGCGGCCCACGCCGATCTCTTTTAATTTTTCATCCAGCTGCTTGACGAAGTCGGCGCCGGAGGAGGGGGGCACGTCGCGGCCGTCCATAAAGCAGTGGACGAACACATCTTTGACCCCTTTTTTCTTGGCCAACTCGATGATGGCGTAGAGGTGCTGGTTGTGGCTGTGGACGCCACCGTCAGACAGCAGGCCCATGACATGCAGGGCGGTGCCGTTTTGCAGGCAGTTGTCCATGGCGCCCAGCAGCGCTTCGTTTTGGAAGAAGTCGCCGTCGGCGATGGATTTGGTGATGCGGGTGAGCTCCTGATACACGATGCGGCCGGCGCCGATGTTGGTGTGGCCGACCTCGCTGTTGCCCATCTGGCCGTCGGGCAGGCCCACGTCCATACCCGAGGCACCGATATGTACCATGGGGTAATTATTCAAAATGCGGTCGAGGTTGGGGGTGTTGGCGGCCTCGATGGCGTTGCCGTAATCGCTCTGGTTATAGCCAAAACCATCCATGATGATGAGGGCGAGAGGCTTTTTCATGGCGTTTCTCCTATCTGTGTGGTGACGGGCCCCCGCGCGGGGGCGGTGTGGTGAAAAAAGGGCCGTACCGACGAGTGATACAGCCCTTTTTTGCTATTTTACGGGTGCTGAGGGCGGCTGTAGGCGCCTATTGTTGCACCGCTTATTTCGAGGCGGCAGCGACGATCTGGGCGAAGGCGTCGGCCTTTAAGGAGGCGCCGCCGATAAGGCCGCCGTCGACATCGGGCTGGGCCAGCAACTCGTCGGCGTTGCCGGCGTTCATGGAGCCGCCGTACTGGACCACCAGTTTGTCGGCGGCCTCTTTGCCGTAAAGGCTGGCCACGGTGGCGCGGATCACGCCGCAGACCTCGCCCGCCTGTTCGGCGGTGGCAGTCTTACCGGTGCCGATGGCCCACACCGGCTCGTAGGCGATGATGACGTTTTGCAGCTGCTCGGCGGTGACATCGAGCAGGGCGATCTTGGTCTGCAGGGCCACCAGTTCGGCGGTGACGCCCTGCTCGCGGTCCTCCAGGTGCTCGCCCACACAGACGATGGGTTTTAAGCCGGCGGCCAGAGCTGCTTTGGTGCGCAGGTTGACGGTGACATCGGTCTCGCCGAAGTACTGGCGGCGCTCGGAGTGGCCCAGCACCACGTACTCGACGCCCATCTCGGCGAGCATGTCGGCCGAGACTTCGCCGGTGTAGGCGCCGGACTTCTCGAAGTGGCAGTTCTGGGCGCCGACTTTGATATCTGTGCCGGCGGTGGCGGCCAGAGCGGTCTCGAGGTCAGTAAATGGCACGCAGGTGATGACGGTGCAGGCGGCATCTTTGACTAGCGGGGCCAGATCGCTGAGCAGCGCCTTGGCGGCGGTGCGATCGTTATTCATCTTCCAGTTGCCGGCGATGACCGGGGTGCGCAGATCTCTATTCATGGGGAAAATCCTTTCTGCCGGGACTGAGCGTGCCCGGCGGCAAAAAAGAGGGCTGCTCGCAGCTTGGCGGGAACGGCCCGGCCCACAGGCGGCAGCGCCCCTGGGGCCGGGGCCGCACCCACCCGCACACGCAGGCAGCCCTCTAACTTATTTTTTATAGCGCCGACAGCAGCACTGCCGTTGCCTGTATTTTAGGCGGTACGGGGCCAGAGGCCCGCCGCCGGGAAAGCAGTTTTTCGCTTAGCTGTTGGCGATGCAGGCGATACCCGGCAGCTCTTTGCCCTCCAGGTACTCCAGCGAGGCGCCGCCGCCGGTGGAGATGTGGGTCATCTTGTCGGCAAAGCCCAGCTGCATGACAGCAGCGGCAGAATCGCCGCCGCCGATGACGGTGGTGGCGTCGGTCTCGGCCAGCGCTTTGGCTACGGCCTTGGTGCCCGCGGCCAGTACCGGGTTCTCGAACACGCCCATGGGGCCGTTCCAGACAACGGTCTTGGCGGACTTGACCGCATCGGCAAACAGCTGCATGGTCTTGGGACCGATATCCAGGCCCATCTTGTCGGCCGGGATCTTGTCGGCATCGGACTCGACCAGCTCGACCGGGGCGTCGATGGGATCGGGGAAGGCGGGCAGCACGGCGGTGTCGACCGGCAGCAGCAGATTGACGCCTTTCTCCTCGGCCAGTTTCATCATGTTTTTGCAGTAGTCGATCTTCTCGCTGTCGACCAGAGAAGTGCCGGTCTCGTAGCCCTTGGCGGCCAGGAAGGTGTAGGCCATGCCGCCGCCGATGATGAGGGTGTCGACTTTGCTGAGCAGGTTTTCGATAACGGTGAGCTTATCGGCCACTTTGGCGCCGCCCAGGATAGCCACGAAGGGGCGTACCGGATCGTTGACGGCGTTGCCCAGGTACTCGATCTCTTTGCCCATGAGATAGCCCACGGCGGTATCTTTGATGTAGTCGGTGACGCCGGCGGTGGAGCAGTGGGCGCGGTGGGCCGAGCCGAAAGCGTCGTTTACGTAAACCTCGGCCAGGCTGGCCAGTTCCTCGCTGAAAGCGGGGATGTTTTTGGTCTCTTCTTTGCGAAAACGGGTGTTTTGCAGCAGCACCACGTCGCCGTCTTTCATGGCGGCGACAGCGGCTTTGGCCTTTTCGCCCACCACATTGTCGTCGTCGGCAAAGACGACCGGCTGGCCCAGCAGCTCAGACAGGCGCACAGCGACAGGAGCCAGGCTGAATTTGGCCTCCGGCCCGTTTTTGGGTTTGCCCAGGTGGCTGCAGAGAATGACTTTGCCGCCGTCGGCGATGAGTTTTTTGATGGTGGGCAGTGCCGCCACGATGCGGTTGTCGTTGGTGATGACACCGTCTTTCAGCGGTACGTTAAAGTCTACCCGGACCAGTACGTGTTTGCCTTTTACCTGGATATCATCCACGGTCTTTTTGCCTAGAGTGCTCATGTCTGTACTCCTTTTCCTCGCTTTAAAAAATGTGTTTTATAAAACTAGGTATGTGCGCGCCGATGGCCGGTGCGCCGGGGCCTGTCCCCAAAGGAGAGGCAGGCTTTGGCCGCCAGTTGTTAAAAGTCTGGCAATCCTCAATCATTTTACACGATTTCCCTCTAGTTTTCAAGGCCAAACCGGCCTTGTGGCAGGCAAAATATGCGCGGGATGCCGTTTAAAACGGCGGTGGCGGCCCCGCTAACGGCGGCGGTGGCCCTTGACCATGACGCCGATGATCTGCGGGCCGGCATTGATGGCGATGCAAGCACCGGCGCGGTACTCGCCCACCGGGGGATAGCCCAGCTCCTTTTGCATGGCCCCGGTGAGCTGGGCGCGGCGGTCGAAATAGCGGGCGCAGAGGGTGGCGTAGGGGCTGCGCTCACACATCTGTTTTTGGGCCCAGCCGGCCAGCGCGGGCACCACCTTGGCGTCGCCCCGGACCTTGTCGACCACCTCGACCCGGCCGTCCATGATGCGGATGATGGGCCGCAGCCCCAAAATATCGCCCACAAAGGCGGCGGTACAGCTGACGCGGCCGGACTTTTTGACAAAGTCGAGCGAGTAGACCGAAAAGTAGATCTCGAGAGAGCCAAACCAATCGAGCAGGTAGTCGCGCACGGCGGCGTAGCCCACCCCTTTTTGCAGCATGCGGGCGGCCTCGGTCAGCGGAAAGCCGTAGCCCACCGAGTAGGTGCCCGAATCGATGATGCGAATATGCATCGCGCTGTGGGGGCGCTGCTGGGCAAACAGCTCTTTGGCGTGGTTGGCGGCCTGGATCATGTTGGAGCCCTGGGCGTTGATGGTGACGTGCAGCAGGTGGGTGTAGCCCTGCTCGTCGGCCTGCAGGTACTGCTGCAAAAACTGGTGGTAGTTGATGTGGCTGGTGGTGGGGATCTTTTTGCAGCGCTCTAAGATATCGTAGAACTCGTCGAGGGTGAAGTCGCCGTCGTGGTGGGGGGCCCCATCCACCTCGATGGGGATGGGCATCACCCGGATGCCCAGGTCGCGGGCCACATCCAGCGGGATGTCACAGGCCGAGTCGGTCAAAAGCAGTATCTTCTCCATGTGATGGCTCCTTTTTTTATCAGGTCGTGGGCTGATCCCAGTCGTACTGTGTGAGCCGGCCGGCCGACTGCAGGCGGGGGTAGCCCCACTGGCGCAGCACCTCGTACACGCCCACGGCGACGGTATTTGACAGGTTGAGGCTGCGGGCGGGGGCGAACATGGGCAGCCGCACACAGCTGGCCGGGTTTTTTACCAGCAGATCCTCGGGCAGGCCGGCATCTTCGCGGCCAAATACCAGGTAGCTGCCGTCGGGGTACTGCACGTCGGAGTGGACCCGGCGGCCCTTGGTGGTAAAGTAAAAATACGGGCCGCTGTTTTTTGCAAAAAAGTCATCGAGGCCGGTATAGGTGGTGATATCCAGCAGGTGCCAGTAGTCGAGCCCGGCGCGCTTGAGCTTTTTGTCGTCGATGGAAAAGCCCAGCGGGCCCACCAGATGCAGCCGGGTGTTGGTGGCCGCACAGGTGCGGGCGATGTTGCCGGTATTTTGGGGGATCTGCGGCTCGACCAGCACGATGTTGAGTGTGGACATGACGCTTCCTTTCTGCCGGAGCTTGTCCCCCTATTTTACCAGGGTAAGCTGCCGGGCACGCGAATACAGTCTTATTTTCGGGGATGGTCAGCGCTCTTTGCGGGCCTGCAGCCGGTCGAACACGCCGGCCTTTTTTAGGATGGGCCGCATGACGCCGAACAGCAGCAGCGACACCACCACCGCGATGAGGCCGTTGGTGAGCGATACCGAGAGCTTGGTGGCGGCCACGGTGAGCACCGTTTTAAACGGCTGCCGGTAAAACCACAGCCCCTCGGCAACGTTTTTGCCCACGTAGAGCACCACGTAGCTCAGCGAGCCCAGCACCGCCCCGGCGATGCGGCGGGGGCGGCTGTCGAGTTTTTTGTGGGCGATGGCCCCGCAGACGAAAGCCATACAGAACTTAAAGGCAAAGGTGAACGGCGCGCCGGCGATGTAGGCGGGGTCGAACAGGTCAAAAAAGCCGGAGCCGAGGCCGGCGGCCAGACCGCCCTTGACCGGGCCCAGCACCAGGCCCGAGAGCAGGCACATCACGTTGCCCAGATGCAGCATGGTCTTACCCATGGGGGTGGGGATATCGATGCGCAAAAAGGTGGCCACAAAGCACATGGCGGCCATGAGGCCCACCAGCGTGATGCTGTAGACGGTATTGTTTTTCTCGCGGTTCACGAGACATCACTCCTCTTTTTTAGCGTGTATTTTTAGGCGGCGCAAAGCGCCGGAACGGGCGGGAGCTCTGCCGCTACAGCGGCGACACCCGCTGCTGCAGTTCTGGGGCAAACAGCCAGGGCAGCGCCTTTTCGAGCTGGACGCCCCAGCGGCGGTCGGTGCCCGCCTTTTGGGTGAGCGCGATGGCCCGCTCGACGAACTGGGCGGCAAAGCTGGCCGCCTGGGGCAGCGCGTCGCCGCCCAGCAGCCGCCCGGTGAGGGCGGAGGTGAAGATGTCGCCGGTGCCGGGGTAGCCCACCGGCAGGTACTCGGCCCGCACCCGGCTGTACGCGCCGCCGCTGTACACCAGATTATAGCGCCCGTCGGGCATGTGACAGCCGGTGATGACGACCGACTTGCAGCCCAGGCCGGCCAGGCCCACCAGCCACCGGCGGGCGCCGGCGGCGTCGAATACCCGACGGCGGGTGTGGTCCTCGCCCAGTAAAATGGCGGCCTCGGTCTCGTTGGGGGTGATGACGTCGGCCTCGGCGATGAGCGGCCGCATTTGAGCCATGAGCTGGCCGGTACAGGTGCGGTAGGCCTTTTGATCGTCGCCCATGACCGGGTCGATGACCTTGAGCGCCTGCGGAAAGGCCTGACAGTATGCCCGGCAGGCCGAGACCTGACCGGCGCTGGAAAAAAAGCCGGAGTACACGGCGGCAAAGTCGAGGCCCAGCTGCCGGTAGTGCTGCAGCGTGGGCAGCAGCATATCCGACAGGTCGCGCAGCACCGGATCGCCCAGGCCGCCGGTGTGGCTGGAGAGCACCGCGGTGGGCACCTGCACCACCTGCGCGCCCATACAGGAGAGCACCGGCAGGATGACCGCCAGCGAGCAGCGCCCAAAGCCGGACAGGTCGTGCAGCGCCAGCACCCGCGGCGCGGCGGCGAGATCTTGTTGTTGCAAGTGAAGTGGCCCCCCTCCCAATAAATATGTGTGTGCGGGCGACTGCATCGGCAACCGCCCGCACGGCCGCCGCCAGCGACAGCCAGAAAGGGCCGACCGCACCCGGGCGGCAGCCCTGTTTTTCTGTTATTATAGCACAAAACGCCGTGTCAAAAAATCGATGTGTGTAAAAAACTGAAAAAAATCCCTGTTTGGCGCGGCGGTGTATTCGCGGCGCTGGCGGCCATACTAATACCGTAAACCGGAGTTTAAAGGAGGTGCACCCGATGAAGAGAACCGGCAGTGCAAAAAATGTGGCCATGGGTATGGCCATCGGCGCGGCGGCAGCCGCCGTGGGCGTGGGGCTGATGAACACCAACAAGCGCCAGCTGAAAAAGACCGCCAACAAGGCCATGAAGACCATGGGAAGCCTGGTAAACGACGTATCTTCGATGATGCGCTAGAATGCCAAAGGCCGGCCGCAGCGGCGGCAAAAAAAGGGGCGCAGCACAGCGCCCCTTTTTTTGTTATGCATTTATTACCGGGGGCCGGGGCAGTGTTTGGGCATTACAGGCATGCCGCATCCCTACATGACGATGCCGCCGTCGACGTGGAGGATGGTGCCGGTGGTAAAAGAGGCGTCGTCGGACGCCAAATACACATAGGCGCCGGCCAGCTCGTCGGGGGTGGCCATGCGGCCCAGCGGCGTGAGAGACTGAAGGGCGGCCAGCATGCGGTCGTCTACCGACTGGGCGACCATGTCGGTGCCCACCACCCCGGGGGCGACGGCGTTGACACGGATACCGTAGGGGCCGAGCTCTTTGGCGCAGGACTTGGTGAGACCGTTGACGCCGAATTTGGAAGAGGAGTAGGCCGTTTGCATTTTGCCGCCGTAGGTGCCGACCATAGAGCTGGTGTTGATGATGCTGCCGCCGCCCTGCCGTCTCATGATGCCGGCCACCGCCCGTATGCAGCGGAAGGGGCCGGAGAGGTTGATGCGCAGCACGGCGTCGAAGTCCTCGTCGGTCATATCGAAGATCTGCTTGGTGGAGGTGACGCCGGCGTTGTTGACCAGGATATCGACCCGGCCCCAGCGCTCCATTACGGCGGCGGCCATCGCTTCTACCTGGCTGCTGCTGGACACGTCGACCCCCAGCGGCAGCAGCTCCGCTTGCGGGTACTGGGCACACAGCTTTTGCGCCGCTTTTTGGGCCGACGCGGCCCGACTGCCGCAGAGGGCGACTTTGGCCCCTTCGCTTACAAAGGCGGCGGCGACGGCGTAGCCGATGCCCCTCGAGCCACCGGTGACGATGGCGACTTTATCCTGTAGTTTCATCAAAATCCCCCTGTTTATGGCGGCCACGGTGCGGCCGCCACATCATTTTTTGCGCTCGTTATAGCCTACACCGGCGGGGGCGGCAATATGCACCGACGCCGATACAGACCGCAGATGTATCACCGGCCGCCCGGAGAGGGCCGGGGAAAAAATAAGCCGTTTTTATTATATACCATTTTTGTGTAGTTTTGGCAACCATTTTTCCCTCGGCGGCAGGGACGTGGGGGAAGAGCCAAAAGAGAGCGCCCGGCCCGCATGAGCGGGCCGGGCGCTTATCGGGAAACAGATCGCAGTGGTCAGATCGCGCGGACGCGCACCACCCCGTCGATCGCAGCTATCTGCTGCAGGACCGGCTGGGGCACAGCGGCGTTGACGTCGATCATGGTGTAGGCGTACTCACCGCGGGATTTGTTGAGCAGGTTCTCGACGTTGAGGCCGGCGTCGCTGACGGCGGCGGCGATACTGCTGATCATGGCGGGGATATTTTGGTGGATGACACAGAGCCGGGCCGTGCCGGAGCGCACCATCGTGGCGGCGGGCAGGTTGACCGAGTTTTTGATGTTGCCGTTTTCGAGGTAGTCGCGCAGTTCCTCGACGGCCATGACCGCACAGTTATCCTCGCTCTCGGGGGTGGAGGCCCCCAGGTGGGGGATGGCCACTACACCGGGGTGGCCCAGCAGGCAATCCTGCGGGAAATCGGTCACGTAGCAGCCCAGGTGGCCGCTGTCCAGCGCCGAGAGCACCGCCTGGCTGTCGACCAGCTCACCGCGGGCAAAGTTTAAGATGCGGGCCCCCGGCTTCATGCTGGCGATGACCTGCGCGTCGATCATGGCGGCGGTGTCTTTGGTGTAGGGCACGTGCAGGGTGATGTAGTCGCAGGTGGTGTAGATCTCGGCCAGGTCTTTGGCGTGGATGATGGCCCGCGACATCTTCCAGGCGGCATCGACCGACATGTAGGGGTCGTAGCCCATGACCTCCATGCCCAGGTGGCGGGCGGTGTTGGCCACCCGGATGCCGATGGCACCCAGGCCGATGACCCCCAGCCGCTTGCCGGCGAGCTCGGGCCCGACAAACTGTTTTTTTCCCTTTTCGACCAGTTTGCCCACCTCGTCGCCGCGGCCCTTAAGGGTCTGCACCCACTGCAGGGCGGCCGGGACCTTGCGGGAGGAGAGCAGCAGGCCGCAGAGGACCATCTCTTTGACGCCGCCGGCGTTGGCGCCGGGGGTGTTGAACACCACGATGCCGTGCTGGCTGCAGATGTCGACGGGGATGTTGTTGACCCCGGCGCCGGCCCGGCCGATGGCCAGCAGGCTGTCTTCGAGGTCGTAGGTGTGCATATCGGCCGAGCGCACCAGGACGGCATCGGGCGCCGGCACGTCGGCGGCGACGGTGTAGCGGTCGGCCGGCAGGCGGCCGGTTCCCACCTCGCTGATGGGGTTGAGCGTTTTTATGTGAAACAAAGCAGTTCCTCCTTTAAGCGGCGGCCCAGCGGCCGCCGGGATGGACCCACCCTAGCGGTGGGCGGCCTCGAACCTGGCCATGAAGTCGACCAGCGCCTGCACGCCTTTTACCGGCATGGCATTGTAGATGGAGGCGCGCATGCCACCCACAGTGCGGTGGCCCTTTAAGTTGACCAGCCCCTGGGCGGTGGCCTCTTTGACGAACTGGGCGTCGAGATCTTTGTCGCCGGTGACGAACGGCACGTTCATCAGCGAGCGGCACTCACCCTGCACGGTGGCCGAGAACAGCTTGCTTTCGTCGAGATAATCGTAGAGCAGGGCCGCCTTTTGGGCGTTTATCTTTTGGATCTGCTCGATGCCGCCCATCTCGTTATTGAGCCAGTCCAGCACCAGCTTGCAGATGTAGATGGCATAGGTGGGCGGGGTGTTATACATGGAGCCGGCATCGGCGTGGGTCTTGTAATCGAGCATGATGGGGGTGATGTCGCGGGCGTGGCCGATGAGGTCTTTGCGGATGATGACCACGGTGAGGCCGGCGGGGCCCATGTTCTTTTGGGCGCCGGCGTAGATGAGGCCAAATTTAGAGACATCGATCGGCTCGGACAGGATGCTGGAGGACATATCGGCCACCAGCGGCACGCTGCCGCAGCTGGGCAGGGTGGGGAAGCGGGTGCCGTAAATGGTGTTGTTGTAGCAGATGTGCAGGTAGTCGGCCTGTGGATCGAGCTTTTGCGCGTCGATCTGGGGTATATAAGAAAAGACCCCGTCTTCAGACGAGGCTACGACGTTGCACCGGCCGTATTTGGCCGCCTGCTGATAGGCCTTTTTGGCCCACTGGCCGGTGAGCACAAAATCCGCCCGGCCAGAACCGTTCATGAGATTGAGCGGTATCATGGCAAACTGGGTGGACGCGCCCCCCTGCAAAAACAGCACTTCGTAGTCCTCGGGTATATGGAGCGTATCGACCAGTGACTGACGACAACTGTCGATGATCGCCTGATAATCTGATGAGCGGTGGGACATCTCCATTACAGACTGGCCTGATGAGCCGTACTCCATCATTTCCGAAGCGGCTTTTTGCAGGACCCATTCGGGCAGTACCGACGGGCCGGCGCTAAAATTGTATACTCTTGCCATTTTTGTCCCTCCCGATAAAAATTTTCTTCCCTGGCGGGTGCGCTGACGGCCTGGACGGGCCGCGCCGGCTGGGGCCGGGCACTGGCAATGTGCCGGCACCGGCGGAAGTTGTAACCTATTCTAGGCCAAGCGGGGCCGTTCGTCAAGCGCAGCGGGTAAGACGGTGTCGACAGCTATGTGCACCAGTGACGAAAAACTGTTTTTGTGTCAAACACAGTTTTCTTTTTTGTGCGCAGGGCAAAAAAAGTGGCGGCCCGGCGTTGTTGAAGATACCAAAATCCTCGCCAAATAGTCGTGTAGTTTTGGCGGCCCGGCAGGGGGCGCAGGTGGGGCAGAGGAGCAGAAGGCCAGCCGGGAGCTGCCGGCTGAGCGGTGGGCTGCCACTTGGGACGCCGGAGAGACCGCGCGGGTGGAGCCGGGAGCCGGGGGATAAAAAGAGCGGGCGGCGCACCCGCTTTAAAACAGGTGTGCCGCCCGCGGATAGGACCGCTCAGACCGGCAGGGCGCTACTGGTAGACGACCTTGAAATCCTCGAACACGACCGGCATATCCCAGGAGAAAGTATAGCCCTTGGCCCGGCCGTCCTCGGTAAAAAAGCGGATGTGGCCCTGCCGCCAGGACTCCAGATCGTCGTCCTCCCCTTCGCGGCGGCAGATATCGAAGGTGATGTCGCGAAACGGCAGAATGGTGACAGCGGTGGTCTCGACGATGCAGCGGGGCGTGCCGGCCCAATCGGTGATGACCGAGCAGCCGCCGACCTCTGGCAGCGGCAGCTGGTGGGCGGTAAAGAAATGCGCGCTGGAGGAGGTGGCCCTTTTTTGGCCTGCCAGCACCAGCTGCAGCAGCTTGTTGGCCCACTTTTCGCTGTTGTCGAAGTGATAGCAGTCGCAGTAGCGCAGGTCGGTCGGGCGGCCGGTCTGCTGTAAAAAGCCGCGCCAGTAGGCGTCGATGATCTCTTTCTGTTGCTGTTGCATATGCTTACCCCCGCTATGAGCGGATAGGGGCGGTGTTCTGCCCGGTGAATAGGGGCGGGGCATGAGAGCCAGCGTTAGCGCTAGAGCTCGCGCTCGCCGGAAAATGCCCAGCGGCCGGCACCGCCGCCGAACAGGTAACCGCAAAAAGCGCACTTGGCGGCGGTCTCGCTCTCCATAGGGGCGCCGCATTGGGGGCAGTTGCCCTGAGAGGAGACCGGGCCGGTGTGGTCGGTATAATCGCAGCTGTATTTGACCTGCCGGATGCTGGGGCCCTGCGGGCCGGCGGTGCGGTACTGGGCCGACAGCTGGAAGGTGATGGTTTTTTTAAGGCGCTCGCGCCGGTAGGCACTGATGGCGCACTGATGTACCTGCACCCCATCTTTGCCGGACAAGAAACGACCCGTTAGATGGGCGGCCGCGGCGGCAAGCGCAGCATCGACATCGAAGCCGGGGAAGTCTTTTTGGATCTGGGGCAGGTAGAGAGCGGTGCAGTTGGACACCGAGCGGGGGCCGACCTCCTCGGGCTGAACGGCGGTGGCGGCACTGCCGGCCAGGTGCACCACCGCCCGGTAGACCCCGCCGGCAAACGAGCGCTGCAGACGGCGCACCGCCCAGTATATACCCGCCGATACGGCGGCGATGACCGCTATCACCAGCAGCGGCCCCATCAGCTGTTTCATGGTCGCATCCTCCTCTTGGCCCCTGCGCGCGGGGGCGGGCTGTATGGCCCGATTGTACCACGGATGGCGGCAGCAGGGCAAGCAGATCGGGCCCGGGCGGCAAAAAATGGGCAGAGCGGCGAAAAAACGGGCTCTTTTCGCTGCAATATGGAGAAAAGAAGGAACGGCGGCCAGCTGTCCTTTTCCCCCGCGGAGTTTTGTGCTACAGTACCGGTAAGGCATTGTTTTAGGAGGAGAGGGGCGAGGTAGTGGACTTTTGGCTGCTGTTGCTGGCCGGGTGCTTTTTGTCGCTGATGCAGAGCCTAAACGGCGAACTGAGCGGGTACCTGGGCATATTTGAAGTGACGTTTATCGTACACAGCATCGGGGCGGTGCTGCTGATCTTGTACTTAAAGCTGGTGAAGCGGCAGAAGATACGGCTGCGGGGCATCCCCCCCTACCTGTACGCCGCCGGCTTTTTGGGGGTGGCGCTGGTGAGCACCAACGCCTACTGTACACCGCGCATCGGCGTGGCCACAGCGGTGGCGCTGTCGGTGACCGGACAGATGGTACTGTCGGCTATCATCGACCATTTTGGCCTGCTGGGCATGAAAAAGACCGCCTTTAAGGCGCGGCGGCTGCCGGCCTTTTGCCTGATGGCGGCCGGGCTGGTGCTGCTGGTGTGCTTTTGAGCGGGAGAGGGGCGTGAGCGAAGATGATACTGGCTTACTTTTTGGCACTGGCGGGCGGCTGCATCGGCATTTTGTCGAAGCTGGTGAATGTGCAGGTGGCCCAGCGGCTGGGGACCGAGAACGGCACCCTGATCAACTACCTGATCGCCAGCGCTTTGGCGCTGGTGCTGGCGCTGTGTACCGGGGCCACGGCGCTGTTTTCGCCCGCGGTGCTGGGCAGTGTGCCGCCGGTGTACTACCTGGGCGGGGTATTTGGGTTGCTGTCGCTTTTGCTGACGGTGGTATCGATGCCCAAGGTGCCGGTGATCTCGTCTACGGTGCTGATGCTGGCCGGTCAGCTGGGCACCGGGCTGCTCATCGACTGGCTGCTGCTGGGTAAATTTTCGCTGCCGCGCACGGCGGGTATTTTACTGGTGGCGGCCGGGCTGGTGCTGGACAAATTTTTGGCGCGGCCCGACGGCACCGAGACAGAGGGCCAGCCGGACACAGAACAAGCTGAGGTGACGGCTGTAGAGCGGTGACGGCCGGTATGTGCAGAGGCAAAGATAGCGCCAGACCGGGCCTGACCGTCTGGGCGGATACGCCGCACGGGGCATGCGCACACTGCATACTGCAACTGCAAATATAAAAATAAGAGAAGGCAGGTCGTCGATGGCGACCTGCCTTCTCTTGGATCTCTGATATAAGGGCCGTGCTGACGGCGGGGGCTGCGCCCCGAGAGCCGTTCTTGCACTTTTCGCACTGCTGGTCTAAGCGCAGTACCCAACCGTCTAAAGTCGGTTAAAATGGGCGGTTGTGCGAAAAGCCTACACCGTAAAACGATCAGACCGCAAGAACGGCGCCGCCAAGCGGCGCGAGGGGCTGCGCCCCGAGAGCTGTTCTTGTACTTTTCGCACTGCCCGTCTAGGCGCAGTACCTAACCGTCTAAAGTCGGCTAAGGTGGGTAGTTGTGCGAAAAGCCTACACCGTAAAACGATCAGGCCGCAAGAACGGCGCCGCCGCCAAGCGGCGCGAGGAGCTGGGCCCCGAGAGCCGTTCTTGCACTTTTCGCACTGCCCGTCTAGGCGCAGTACCTAACCGTCTAAAGTCGGCTAAAATGGGCGGTTGTGCGAAAAGCCTACACCGTAAAACGATCTGGCCGCAAGAACGGCGCCGCCGCCAAGCGGCGCGAGGGGCCGGGCCCCGAGAGCCGTTCTTGCACTTTTCGCACTGCTGGTCTAAGCGCAGTACCCAACCGTCTAAAGTCGGCTAAAATGGGCGGTTGTGCGAAAAGCCTACATCTTGACCGCGGTATCGAGTGCCAGCGTGATCATGGTGTTGAGACTGGTCTCGCGCTCCTGGGCGGTGAGCTCCTCGCCGGGGACGCCGTCGGTGACCGACAGCATCATCAGCGCGCGGCAGCCCTCGCGGGCGGCGCAGGTGTAGAGGGCGGCGCCCTCCATCTCGACGGCCATGATGCCGTACTCTTTCCAGTTGGCGGCTTTGGGGTCGGGGTAGGAATAGAAGGCGTCGGAGGACAGGACGTTGCCCACGCGGATGCTGATGCCGTCTTCTTTGGCGGCGTTATAGGCGGTGCGCAGCAGCTCGAAATCGGCGACCGGGCAGTAGGAGCCGGGGAAGATGAGGTTGTTCATCTGGCTGTCGGTGGAGGTGCCCATGGCCAGCACCACGTCGCGCAGGTGCATGCCGTCGGCCAAGCCGCCGCAGGTGCCGATGCGGATGAGGTTTTTGACCCCGAACTCGCGCATGAGCTCGGTGGCGTAGATGGAGATTGAGGGCATACCCATGCCGGTGCCCATGACCGAGACTTTTTTGCCTTTGTAGGTGCCGGTAAAACCGAGCATGCCCCGGACCTCGTTAAAGCAGACGGGGTCCTCTAAGAAATTCTCGGCGATATATTTTGCCCGCAGCGGATCGCCGGGCAACAGGATGCTCTCGGCGATATCGCCGGGCTTTGCACCAATATGTACACTCATAACCGGTATCCTCCTTTACTAAAACTCGATGGCGGTATCCAGCGCGATCTGGATCATGTTGTTGAGGCCCTGCTCCTTCTCTTCGTACGAGAGGATGGTATCGATGTAGGGGCCGTCGCTGACCGACAGCATGGTCAGGGCGCGGGCGCCGTAACGGGCGGCGATGGTGTACAGGGCAGCGCCTTCCATCTCGCCGGCGATGACGCCGTACTGGGTCCAGACTTTGTCTTTTTCGGATTTGTCGCGGTAGAACGAGTCGATGGAGTTGATGAGGCCGGTCTTGACCGGGATGTTTCTCTCGCCGGCGATCTCGTAGGCGCGATTGAGCAGTTCGAAATCGGCGATGGGGGCGTACTCACCCGGGAAGATGCGGCGGTTCATGCCGCTGGTGGTGCAGGCGCCGGTGCCCAGCACGACGTCGAGCAGCTTCATGTCGGGCTGCAGGCCGCCGCAGGTGCCGATGCGGATCATGGTCTTGGTGCCGTAGTCGCGGGCCAGCTCGGTGAAGTAGATGGAGACCTGGGGCATGCCCATGCCGGTACCCATGACGGTGACGTCTTTTCCCTTATATTTGCCGGTGTAGGCGTAGGCGCCGCGTACTTTGTTGACGCACTCAGCGCCCTCTAAAAATTTCTCGGCGATGTATTTTGCACGCATGGGGTCGCCGGGCAGCAGGATGCGGCTGGCGATCTGACCTTCTTTGGCTCCGATATGAAAGCTCATGTGTAGTTCCTCCTTAAAATCACGTAGGTGGGGGCAGGCCCCTCTTTATACGACCGGCGGAGCGCTCCGCACGGACCTTTACAATAAATATGATCGGCGGCAGATCAGCCCTGGAAGTTGACCGCGGTATCGAGTGCCAGCGTGATCATGGTGTTGAGGCTGGTCTGGCGCTCCTCGGAGGTGAGTTTCTCCTCGCCGGGGACGCCGTCGGTGACCGAGACCATCATCAGCGCGCGGCAGCCCTCGCGGGCGGCACAGGTGTAGAGGGCAGCACCTTCCATCTCGCCGACCAGCACGCCGTACTCCTTCCAGTTTTTACCCTTGGGATCGTCGTAGCCGTAGAAGGCGTCGCCGGACATGGCGTTGCCCACCCGCACGTTGATACCGGTCTCTTTGGCGGTTTTATAGGCGGTGCGCAGCAGCTGGAAATCGGCCACCGGGCAGTAGGAGCCGGGGAAGATGAGGTTGTTCATCTGGCTGTCGGTGCAGCAGCCCATGGCCAGCACCACATCGCGCAGGTGCAGATCGTCGGCGATGGTGCCGCAGGTGCCGATACGGATGAGGTTTTTGACCCCGAACTCGCGCATGAGCTCGGTGGCGTAGATGGAGATGGACGGCATGCCCATGCCGGTGCCCATAGCCGAAACTTTTTTGCCTTTGTAGGTGCCGGTGAAGCCGAGCATGCCCCGGACCTCGTTAAAGCAGACGGCGTCCTCTAAGAAATTCTCGGCGATGTATTTGGCCCGCAGCGGGTCGCCGGGCAGCAGGATGCTCTCGGCGATATCGCCGGGTTTTGCGCCAATATGTACGCTCATTGTGTGTCCTCCTTTTATGTGTGACTGTGTTTACGGGACGTTGTTGGGGCCGCCGCTAAAAGGCGACAGCGGTGTCCAGAGCGATCTGGACCATGGTATCGAGGCTCTGCTCTTTTTGCTCGGCGGTGAGCTCGTCGCTGGAATAGTGGCTGTCGCAGACGCTGAGCATGGTCAGCGCGCGGGCGCCGTAGCGGGCGGCCACCGTGTAGAGGGCGGCGCCCTCCATCTCGCCGGCGACTACGCCGTAGCGCTGCCACACGTCGCTCTTATCACCGTAGAAAGCGTCGAGCGAATTGATGAGGCCGGGCCGCACGGGAATATTTTTTTGGCCGGCGATCTCGTAGGCGGTGTTTAACAGCTCGAAATCGGCGATGGGGGCGAACTCGCCTGGGAAGATGCGGCGGTTCATGCCGCTCATGGTGCAGGCGCCGGTAGCCAGCACGATATCCATCAATTTCATGTCGGGCTGCCAGGCGCCGCAGGTGCCGATACGCACCATCGTTTTGGTGCCGTAGTCGCGGGCCAGCTCGGTAAAATAGATGGTGGCCTGGGGCATGCCCATGCCGGTGCCCATGACGGTGATGTCTTTGCCCTGATAGGTGCCGGTATAGGCGTAGGCACCCCGGACTTTATTGACGCAGACGGCGCCGGTGAGGTACTGCTGGGCAATGTATTTGGCCCGCAGCGGGTCGCCGGGCAGCAAGATGCGGCTGGCTATCTGGCCCTGCTGCGCCCCAATGTGAAAGCTCATGGATCGTCCTCCTTTTTTCGGTGCGTGAGACTGCCTGCGGGCCACCGGGCACACAGCGCCCCAGGACCGGGCATATCTTGTCCACAATTGTACAGCATTCGGGGTCTTTTGTTAAGGGTGGCTTTGTAAATTTTCTCGAAACAGGCCGGTTTTGTGTATTCCGCTCAACAAATCGAGAAAAACTAGGCAATTTCACAGTATGTCCCGCAGAAAACCGTAAACATTTACAACTGTTTTTGCGCGGCCGCGCTGTGTTACAATAGAGATGGAAACTTTTTGTGGCCTGTGCCACGCAGAAAGGTGTGTACTGTGATGCAATATGATTTTAACAGCTGCCCCAGCCGCTACGGCACCAACTCTACCAAGTGGGACGGGATGGCCGGCGGCTTTGGCGCCGAGTGCAAGTACCCGCTGTGGATCGCCGATATGGATTTCGTGTCGCCGCCGGAAGTGGTGAAGGCGCTGCAGGAGCGGGTGGCCCACGGTGTGTTTGGCTACTCGATCACCCCCGACAGCTACTTAGAGGCCATTGTGGAGTGGGAGAAGACGCGGCACAACTTTGCCATTGAAAAGGACTGGATCCTGTTTTCGCCCGGGGTGGTGCCGGGGGTGTACTGGTCGGTGAACCTGTTCACCCAGCCCGGCGACAAGGTGATGGTGCTGACCCCGGTGTACAACCCGTTTTTTGCGGCCATTAAAAACCAGGGGCGCACGCTGGTAGAGTGCCCGCTGCAGCGGGATGAGCGCGGCCACTACGGGGTGGACCTGGACCTGTTTGCCAGGACCATCAGGGAAAACGACGTGAAGGTGTTTATCCTCTGCTCGCCCCACAACCCGGTGGGCCGGGTGTGGACCAAGGCGGAAATAGACCGCATGGTGGACATCTGTGTGGAAAACGGGGTGCTGATCGTATCTGACGAGATCCACCAGGATATCGTGTTCGAGGGGTACGAGCACCTGCCCACCGCCTCGACCAGCCAGAAGGCGCTGGAAAACACCATCACCATCACCGCCGCCACCAAGACCTTTAACCTGGCGGGGCTGCAGAACTCCATCCTCATCGTACCCGACAAGGTGCGGCGGGAGAAGATACAGAAATACGCCAGCGAGCAGCTGGACATCATGGGCGGCAACCTGTTGGGCTACGTGGCGGTGGAGGCCGCGTACCGCCACGGCGGCCAGTGGCTGGACGAGCTGATCGCCGTGATCGAGCAGAACTACCGGCTGCTGTGCGACTACATCGCCAAGATGCCCAAACTCAACGTGACCCCCATGGAGGCCACCTACCTGGCCTGGGTGGACATGAACGGGCTGGGCCTTGACGACGACGAGCTGGACGCATTCCTGAAAAAAGAGTGCCTGATAGCGGCCAACATGGGCCGGGTGTACGGGCCCAACGGCAAAGGCTTTGTGCGCTTTAACATCGGCTGCCAGCGCGATATGCTGACCGAGGCGCTGGAGAGCCTGCTGGCGGCGTACAACAAAAGATTTACCTGAAGAGCGCTTTGAAAAGAGTTTATCTGTTTTAAATCAGTATAGTGCCCGAGCGGGCAAAAAGTGGGCGATGTTTGGCGACGGCTCGTCCCTTTTTGGGCGCGGTGGGCGACCGACATATGTGAAGTAATTGTAAATTTGTGTGATCTGGAGGTAATTATAATGGAGATCAAACCTGTATTCACTGAAAATGCACCCGCCCCTATCGGCCCCTACGTGCAGGCCAAGATGGCCGGGGACACCCTGTACATCTCGGGGCAGCTGGGCATCGATATGAAAAGCGGTGAGCTGGCCGACGGCGTAGAGGCCCAGGCGGAGTGCGCGATGGAGAACCTGGCGGCTATTTTGAAGTGCCAGGACCTCGGTTTTGACAACGTGGTAAAGACCACCATCTTTTTGGCCGACATGGGCGACTTTGCCGCGGTCAACGCGGTGTACGCCAAATATTTTGGGGAGGGGAAATACCCCGCCCGCTCCTGCATTCAGGTGGCGGCGCTGCCGAAGGGCGGCCTGGTAGAGGTCGAGGCGGTGGCGGTGCGCTAGCACCTGCACAAAATTTAGGGGGCGGCACCTTTGCCGCTGCCCCGTGCGCGAGAGCGGGCTTTTGCCGGTGGCGGCGAAGCCTGCTCTTTTTTGCATAGACGGCGGTAGCCGCCACCGGCAACGACCTGTTTTGAGGGGTAGAGCGGTAGAGGAGAGCGCGGTGCCGGCGGCTGCGGGCAGAGCATTCTGGAGGGCTCACGACCGCACCCGCATACGAACATGCGCATACAAGAATACGTGCATACGCGAACACACGAGTGCATGATCACGTGAGCACACGAGCACATGAGCACATGGACGGGCTTTGGCCATACATACCGCAGCGGCAGAAAAAGGAGCGGCCAGACCTTTTTGAGGGTGACGGAGATAGGCCGTTTACCAGAGAGGGGACAGTTATGAAAAAGTGGGCTGTGGCGATCACTTTGATGTTGGCGGCGGCGCTCGCTGGTTGCGGTGAAGAGCGGCCCCGACCCGCAGTGCACAGTGATGTGGACCGCATTGTAGTGGTGGCCGGTGAGACGGCGGAGGTGCCGGGGCTGATAGAGGCCCCAGATGCCCCGGACGGTTGGGAACTGGTGTGGGAGGTGGGGTGTACAGATATCGCCACTGCCGACCAAGACCGCAAAACGGTGACCGGCGTCACAGCCGGAGAGACCAACCTGCTGGTGCTGCTGAAAGACCAGCGGGGAGAGACGCAGGCCCACTGCGACATCAGCGTGGTGGTGGCGGCGAATACGGCCGCGGCTGCGGCTGCAGGGCCTGATGCGCCCCGCCCCCATGACGGTGTGTTTTCTGAGGGGGAGATCGCCTCGATCACCGCTGGGGCGCTGCATTACGGGCAGGCGCTGGGCATGGCGCCGGACCGGTGGATGACGGTAAAAGACGACCGCCACACCGAGCCGCTGCGGCTGGCGGACTACCCGACTGCAGGCGCTGAGGCGGTGGTGGAGCTGCTGCGCGGGGATATTCGCCAGCTGTACGACCAGGGCTACAAAAAATTTTTTGTGATCGCCCAGCGCGACGAGGCTCTATCTGCCGATTGGCTGCTCTACGTGACCTACAGCAAATAAGCGACGGGGCCGGGCAGGCCAGCTGTGCCTGCCGTACCCGCTGCGCCTGCAGTGGATACAGCGGGGGCGGCGGACAGATGATCGGCCCATACCGGGCGGCGATGCCAACGCCACTCAAGAGGAGGGGAGCACAGTGCGTAAACTGACAGCTATTTTATTGGGGGCCGCGATCTTGTTCACGGGCGCGGCACCGGTGCGCGCCGGCGGGACGGCGGTGCACCGCACACCACCGGCAGCAGCGACCGCCTACCTGACCGATAGAGACGGCAACACACAGCGGATAGCCGGCCAGCTGGTGGAGGGGCCGACCGGCGGCGGGCAGGCTGGCGAGCAGACCTACGCCTTTTTGTTAGAGCTGCGCGGCCCCGGTGAAGCGAGCTCGACCCAGAGCTTTGAGGACGACTACGGCGCCTCCCGGGTCTACCTGCACCTGACTTATAAAAATACCGGCTCCTCTTACCTGCTGACGTCGGTATCGGGCTATTATGAGCTGCAGGACAGCGGTGTGGAGGTGACCAGCACCGCCCTGCGCTACGCCTGCGCCGGCACCGATACAGTGCAGACCGGCGCACAGCGGCCCCGCGGCGCCTTTTGCTACGCCACCGCTTTTACCGAGGCGGCGGCCGACCAGGGGTATGTGGGGGCGGCCTGGACGCTCAACTACTATAAAGACCCCGAGCACCACTGGTCGTACACCTGTGAGATGCGCCTTTTAGACACGATGTCGCCCCCGTGGTGACTGTATGAGCGCAGACCATAAAAACAAGCGGGCAGCTCACAGAGAGCTGCCCGCTGTTTTTATGGTGCGCACCGCGCACCGGTAAAGGGCTGTTTTTTATGCCGGCAGAGCGCGCCCCAACCGGTATGCAGGGCGCCGAGACCGGACTATTTTGACCGCTGCAGCTGGGTGTAGAACTTGAGCAGGGCGGCTTGGGTCTTGCCGTCGGGGATGGCGCCGTCGAGCACCTCCTGCACCGCCTGATCGAGCTCGATCTGCTCGATCTCTAAAAACTCATCGGGATCGAGATCCTGGTCGCCAAACTGCAGCTGCTGGGCCAGGTATAGGTGGATGACCTCGTCGCAGTAGCCGGGGGTGGGGTAGAAAAGCCCCAGGTCGGTGAGGCTGCCGGCAGTGACGCCCAGCTCCTCGCGCAGCTCGCGGCGGGCGGCGGGGAGCGGGTCCTCCCCTTTTTCGAGTTTGCCGGCGGGCAGCTCGCGCACCACTTCGCGATAGGGATAGCGGAACTGATTGACCAGATAGACGTACCTGCCGTCGTAGGGGAGGATGCACACGCCGCCGTGATGGTGCACGACTTCGCGCCCGGCGGTGCGGCCGCCGGGCAGCTCGACCCGGTCGTCGCAGACGGTGATGATGCGGCCCTCGAACACGGTATTTTGCTGGATACATTTTTCAAACAGATCCAAAGGGGATGCCTCCTGTCGATATGGCTGACGCCCCGCCGCGGGCCGGGCCGGTATTCTACCGCCGGGACCGGCGCATATACTGTGGCGAGGTGAGAGTATGACCGATGTGTTTTATACAGACTATCCACAGTATACCACAATACTGGCCCGCTGCGCCAGGCTGGGACTGCACGCCGGCCGCCCCAGGGTGTTCTCGTTTGGGCAGAGCGTGCTGGGGCGGGAGCTGTTATGCGTGGGGATCGGCAACCTGGAGGACGCCACGTTGGTGGTGGGCGGAGTACACGCGCTGGAGATGCTGGGAGTGCTGAGCTGTTTTCGCTTTTGCGAGCAAGTGCTGGACGCCGCCGCGGCGGGGGAGGAGCTGTACGACACCGACATGGCCCAGGCGCTTGACCACCGTGGGCTGCTGGTGGTGCCCTGCCTGAACCCCGACGGGCTGGAGCTGGTGGTAAACGGCATTGGCACCGCCGGGCCGTTTGCCCCCTTTGTGTACAGCCACTGCGGCGGCGCGCCGGCGGACATGGGCGACCTGTCGCGCTGGCAGGCCAACGCCCACGGGGTGGACCTGAACCACAACTTTGACGCCGGATTTTTTATTGCCCAGCGGCAGTCGCGCTTTGCCGGAGTACACCGGCCCGGGCCCACCAAATTTGGCGGACCTTACCCCCACAGCGAGCCGGAGACGGCGGCTATTGTGGCGCTGTGCGAGCAGTACCGGCCGCGGCAGGTGGTGGCGCTGCACAGCCAGGGGGAGGAGATCTACTACCAGTACGGGCCCCACACCCCCCAGTACAGCCACCTGGTGGCGCGGATGCTGGCGGCGGTGAGCGGCTACGAGCTGGCGGTACAGGGCGGCACGGCCAGCCACGCGGGGCTGAAGGACTGGTTTATTCTGCACTACGGCAAGCCCGGTTACACGCTGGAGATCGGGCGGGGACAAAACCCGCTGCCCATCAGCGATTTTTACCCGGTATATGAAAAAGTGGGGCCGATGCTGGCGGTGCTGACCATCGCCTGAGCAGAGCGCGGCGTAAATTTGCAGTTTGTTCGCAATTGTGTGGTTTCGCCCCCTGTAAAATATGCTATAATACTATAAGGAACGCGCGGGCCGGCCGGTCTGCGCCTCATGAGCAGGAAAAAAGGTATTTTTACATATACGGGGGGAATTTTAAAATGGCTATGAACCGGGTACGCCTGACTATTTGCCAAAACGAGTACGTCATCGCCAGCAGCGAGGACGAGGGATATGTGCGCTCGCTGGGCGCCAAGCTGGACGAGGCGCTGCGGGGGATGATCGACCAGGACAGCCGCATGACAGTGACCACCGCCGCCATTTTGCAGGCGCTGGACTACATGGACGCCTGCAACAAGGCCCAGGAGAGCGCCGACAACATGCGCGCCCAGATAAAGGATTACCTGGAGGACGCGGCCAAGGCGCGCATCGAGTGCGAGTCGGCCAAGAGAGAGGTGGAGCGGCTGCAGCGGGAGATCGTGGCGCTGAAGACGCGGCTTGAGATCCAGTAGCGTGGCGCTGGAGATACTGGCCCCCGCCGGGGGACCCCAGCAACTGCGGGCGGCGGTGCGCAGCGGCGCCGACGCCGTGTATTTGGGCGCCACCAGCTTTTCGGCCCGCAGCGGCGCACAGAACTTTGCCCCCGACGCGCTGCCGGAGGTGGTGCGCTACTGCCACCAAAATGGGGTGCGGGTGCACCTGGCGCTGAACACACTGCTGCGCCAGGACGAGTTGACGGCGGCCATGGCGGTGGTAGATACCGCCGTGGCGGCGGGGATAGACGCCCTGATCGCACAGGACCTGGGGCTGGCGCAGGCTGTACACCAGCGCCACCCGCAGTTGCCGCTGCACGGCTCGACACAGATGAGCATACACTCCCTGCAGGGGGTACGGATGTTACAGAGCCTGGGATTTACCCGGGCTATTTTGGCGCGCGAACTGACGCTTGCTGAGATCGGCGATATCTGCCGGCAGAGCTCCACCGAGATCGAGGTGTTCGTGCACGGGGCGCTGTGCATGTCGGTCTCGGGGCAGTGCCTGCTCAGTGCGGTGATCGGCGGCCGCTCGGGCAACCGGGGGCGCTGTGCCGGCACCTGCCGGCTGCCTTGGCAGGTGTGTGGGCGCGGCGGCCACGACCGCCACGACCTGAGCTTAAAAGACCTGTGCGCGCTGGACTACCTGCCGCAGCTGGCGGAGATGGGGGTGGCCTCGGTCAAGATCGAGGGGCGGTTAAAGCGGCCGGAATATGTGGCCAGCACCACCTATGCGGCCCACTGCGCCCGCGCTGGAAAGCCCTATGACCGGCAGCGGCTGCAGGACCTGTTTTCGCGCAGCGGCTTTACCGACGGCTTTTTGACCGGTCACACCGGGCAGGAGATGTTTGGCTGGCGCCGGGAGGACGATGCCCGCAACACCGCCCAGGCGCTGCAGCAGGCCATGCAGGAGGTGGTGCGCCCCGACGACATGCGGCCGGCGGCCGGCGGCGACAAACCGCTCTACATGCAGTTTTTGCTGGATGACGAGGCGGCGGTGCTCACCGCCCGCAGCGGCGATAAAGAGGTGTGCTGCCGCAGTGAACGCCCCCAGCTGGCCACCGGGCGGCCCACCGCCGCCGAGGCGGTAAAAAAGGCGCTGGGCAAGACCGGCGGCACGCCGTTTGTGCTGCGGGACTGCCGAGTAGAGGTAGACGAGCTGCACTTTTTGCCGGTCTCGGCCATCAACGGGCTGCGGCGGCAGGCGCTAAAGCTGCTGGGCGCGCTGTGCAGCGAGGACGCACCGGCTACAGCATCGGCAGCAGACCTGCCGCCGTTTGCGGTGCCGGCCATCCGCCGGCCAGTGCCCGCCGAGCAGGGGCTGCGGGCGCGGTTTGAGACCGTGGCCCAGCTCGGCGGCTGCCGGGAGGTGCTGGGGGCACTGGAGCGCATCTACCTGCCGCTGGGGCAGCTCTGGGCGCACGCCGACGAGCTGGCGCCGCTAAAGGACAAGCTGGTGTGCGAGATGCCGCGGATGCTGTTTGGCGGCGAGGCACAGGCACTAGAGCGGGCGCGGGCGCTTTGGGAGCGGGGCTTTACCCGCTTTGAGGCCAACAACTTAGCCCACATCGGGCCGCTTCGCGAGATGGGGGCCACAGTGCTGGGCGGTGCGCCGCTCAACACCTTTAGCGCCCAGACAGCGCTTTGCTACCGGCAGCTGGGAGTGGGCGAGATCACGCTGTCGCCAGAGCTGCGACAGCAGCAGCTGGGCGACTTTCCCCGGGAAATAGTCTGCGGGGCCATCGGCTACGGCTACCTGCCGGTGATGGTGCTGCGGGCCTGCCCGCTGCGGGGCAAAAAGGGCTGCGCCGGCTGTGACCGGCGCGGGGCGCTGACCGACCGCACCGGCAAGCGGTTTGCGGTTTTATGCCAGGGCGGCTACAGCTACCTGCTCAACGCCCTGCCTATCGACATGGGCGACCGCCGGCAGGCGCTGCGCGCCTGCGACTACACAGTACTGTATTTTACCGTTGAGGACCCGGCCGCGTGCCGGCGGGTGATCGACTGCTACAGCGCGGGGCAGCGTAGCGGGGAAGTGTTTACCCGCGGGCTGTACCTGCGGGGGGTATTATAGATGGAACTTATGATAAAATTGCTGCGCCAAGGCGCCAAGGCGCCCACCCGCGCCACCGCCGGCAGCGCCGGCTACGACCTGTACGCCTGCCTTGAAAAACCGCTCTGCATCGCGCCGGGCGAGGCGGTGGGCGTTCCCACCGGGTTTGCTATGGCCCTGCCCGACAGCGGCTGTGTGGGACTGGTATACGCCCGCAGCGGACTGGCCATCAAGCACGGACTGGTGCCGCAAAATTGCGTGGGCGTGATCGACAGCGACTACCGGGGAGAGGTGCTGGTGGCGCTGCGCAACCAGTCGGCCGCGGCCTACACGGTGGCCCCCGGCGAGCGCATCGCCCAGCTGGTGATCGCGCCGGTGCTGCTGCCGGAGATAGCGCTGACCGACTGTCTGCCGGACACCGACCGCGGCGACGGCGGCTTTGGCTCGACGGGGAGGAAGTAGCGGGTATGGTGATCGAAAAAAAGGGCTTTGCGCCCATGTGTGACTTTGCGCCGCTCAATTTGTGCCTGGCCTCGGCGTCGCCGCGGCGGCGGGAGATACTGGGGCTCATCACCCGCGATTTTACCGTGTGTGTGAGCGGGGAGGATGAGGTGCTGCCCCACCAGATGCCGGCCGAGGAGATGGTGCAGTACCTGGCCCGGCAGAAGGCGCAGGCAGTGGCCAAGAGCCGGCCGGGCTGCACCGTGCTGGGCAGCGACACGGTGGTGGGCCTTGACGGCCGCACCTACGGCAAGCCCCGCGACCGGGACCACGCCGCCGAGATGCTGCGCACCTTTTCGGGCACCGACCACCAGGTGCACACCGGGGTGTGCATTTTGCGCGGGCAGCGGGAGATCGTATTTTGCGAGACGGTGCAGATGCACATGCGGCCCATCACCGAAGCTGAGCTGCAGGCCTACCTGGACACCGGATTGTGGGCCGACAAGGCCGGCGCCTACGGCATAAACGGGCCGGCGGCGGCCTTTTTTACCGGCATCGAGGGAGATTTTTACGCCGCTTTTGGCCTGCCGCTGTGCCGGGTGTATCAGGTGCTGACCGAACTGCTGGCCGATGCGGGACACTGAACAAAAAACAGGCTGAATATTTAGAAATTCTTCATAAAAAGTAGTTGAGAAACGCCGCCACAGCGTTTATAATAAGGTATGTGAGTCAATAAATTGGACAGGCGCGTAAAAAGACGCGCTGTTGCGATATGCCGCACCGGCGAGCGCTGCTTTGCGCGGGGGCGGTCTACCTTACTGTGAGCGAGGTATATCTGAAAGGGGATCATATATGTTTTCACGCGATGTAGGCATCGACCTGGGCACCGCCAACACCCTGTGCTTTATGCGGGGCAAAGGCATCATCATGCGCGAGCCCTCGGTGGTAGCCGTAGATAAAAAGACCGACACGGTGCGTTTTGTGGGCCAGGAGGCCAAAGACGTGATCGGCCGTACGCCCGGCTCTATCGTGGCGGTGCGCCCGCTGAAAGACGGCGTGATCGCCGACTTCGACATCACCACCAGTATGCTGCAGATCTTTATCAAGAAGATCTTTGGCGGCAAGATGTTCGCCCGGCCGCAGGTCATCATCTGCATCCCGTCGGGGGTGACTGCCGTTGAGCGGCGGGCGGTGAAAGAGGCGGCGCTGAAAGCCGGCGCCAAGCACGTGTCGGTGATCGAGGAGCCCATGGCGGCGGCTATCGGCGCCGGGCTGCCGGTGGCCGAGGCGGTGGGCAGCATGGTGGTGGACATCGGCGGCGGCACCAGCGAGGTGGCGGTCATCTCGCTGGGCGGCATCGTGGCGGCCAAGTCGGTGCGCGTGGGCGGCGACGAGTTCGACTCGTCCATCATCAACTATGTGAAAAAGACCTACAACCTGCTCATCGGCGAGCGCACGGCGGAGTCGATCAAGATCCAGATCGGCTCGGCGGCGCCGTACGAGGGGGAGGGCTCTATCGAGATAAAGGGCCGCGATCTGGCCGACGGTCTGCCCAAGAACATCTCGCTCTCGGCCAAAGAGGTGCGCGAGGCGCTGCGGCTGCCGCTGCAGGAGGTGGTGGACGCCATCAAGACCACCCTGGAGCGGACCCCGCCGGAGCTGTCGAGCGATATCATCGACCACGGTATCACTCTGACCGGCGGCGGCGCGCTGCTGCGCGGGCTGGACGAGCTCATTTCGGGCGAGACCGGCATGCCGGTCCACATCGCCGAAAATCCGCTGGACTGTGTGGCGGAGGGCACCGGCAAGGTGCTGGAGAACATCAATGTGCTAAAAGAGGTCCTCTCGGACGAGGATTAGACGCCGGGCCCCGGACGGGGCGGGCGGCGGGCCCCTATCGGCGTGAGGGCTGGGGCGCGCGAACAGAGGACACAACTGAGCGGGTAAGCGGCTGCGGCAGGACCACTGCTGCCCATTGCCCGCTCCTTTTTATACCGGCGCGAGGCGCCGGCTGGCTGGGAGCATCTCTGGAATGAAAGACTTTTTTAAGACCACCCGCTTTAAGGTGATCATCTGCATCGTGGCGCTGCTGTTTGGGTTTATGATCCAGGCGGCCTATACCGGCACGCTGTCGTCACTGCCCTCGAAGATCATCGGCACGGTGACGGCGCCTTTTCAGGCGGTGGCCACCACGGTGTCGGGCTGGTTCGGCGGCTTTTTTGACCGGCTGACCCTGGCCGATGAGCTGCTGGACGAAAACCAGGAGCTGAAAAAAGAGATACAGGAGCTGCGGGGCCAGCTGACCGACCTGGACCGCTACAAAGAGGAGAACGCCAACTACGCCCAGCAGCTGCGGATCCAGCAGGCGCACCCCGAATACAAAATGGTGACCGCCAGCGTGATCGGCCGCGACGCCAGTGCCCGTTTTTACGCCTTTACCATCGACAAGGGCACTAGCGACGGCATCAAAAACCAGGACCCGGTGATCACTTCGGACGGGCTGGTGGGGCTGGTGATGGAGGCCGGTCCCAACTACTCGACGGTGATGACGATACTGGACCCCGCCTTTAAGCTGGGGGTATACACCAGCCAGTCGCGGGATACCGGTGTGGTATCGGGCGACACTGCGCTCTCGAAAGAGGGGCAGACCAAGCTCAGGTACCTGTCGCGCACCTCGACGGCGGCCGAGGGAGACATGGTGTTGACCTCGGGCATGGGGGACATCGCTCCCAAAGACCTGCTCATCGGCACCATCAAATCGGTAAAGCCGGAGAAAAACGGCATCACCAAATACGCGGTACTGGAGCCGGTGGTGGATGTTTCGAGCGTGTCGACGGTGATGGTGCTCATCGAGCACTGACCCCGGTGGGACGGAAAGGGCGGATAGCTGTTGCAAAAGATACCGGTTCGAGTGCATTTGCGGTGGGTGTTTTACGCGCTGCTGCTGCTTTTGCTTTATACCATGCAGACCACCCCGGGGCTGTTTGGCATTGCCGGGGTGCGACCGGCCCTGGTGGCGCCGGCCGCGCTGGCCATCGCCATTTATGAAAATGAGCTGGCCGGTGCCATATACGGGGCGGTGGCCGGGCTGATGTGGGACCTGTCGGCGATGCGGCTGTCGGGCTTTAACGGGGTGATCCTCTGCGTGCTGTGTGTGGCCTGCTCGTTTTTCTTTATTTTTTGGGTGCGCAAGACGGTGCTCAACGCCAGCTTGGTCTGCGCGCTGGCGCTGCTGGTACAGTGCGGGCTGGACTACCTGTTCAACTTCTTTTTCTTTTATAAGGACAGCCTGTATATCCTCACCCGGCAGCTTTTGCCGGGGACGCTGTACACCGCGCTGTGCTGCCCGCTGATACTGCTGGCGGTGCTGGGCATCCGCCGCGCCTGCCTGCGCGGTGAAGGGACCTGAACACGCCCGGCCCGACCACTTAAAACATCTGAGAGAAGGAGGGCTCTATGCTCAAAAAATTCTTTTCCAACCGGCTGAGTTACCTGGGGCTCATCCTCCTTTTGGTGGGGGGACTGTTTGGCTCGGTGCTGTTTGACCTGCAGGTGGTGCAGGGGGACAGCTACCGGGAGCAGGCCGACGCCAGCGCGGTGTACACCATGGACGTCTCGGCGGCCCGAGGCGAGATCGTAGACCGCAACGGGGTGGCGCTGGCCACCAACCGGGTGGGCTATAACGTGCAGTTCAACAAGCTGTTTTTGCCCAGCGAGGACTTGAACGAGACCATTTTGAAGCTGTGCGGCATTATGACTGCCAAGGGGCAGACCTGGAACGACACGCTGCCCATCAGCAAGTCGGAGCCGTACGGGTTTTTGACCTCGGCGGAGGAGGCGGCCAACGCCGGCAGCACCGAGAACGTGGACGTGCGCACCGAAAAAGAGCTGGCGGCAGACATTGAGAGCCTTAAAAAGACCAACGACTTAAATGTTTACGCCACCGCCGAAAACGTGATGGACAAGCTCATCGAGAAATACGAGCTGAAGAAATACAGCCGCCAGGATGCGCGGACCATAGCCGGCGTGCGCTACGAGATGGAGCTGCGGGGCTATTTTTCGAACACCCCCTACACCTATGCCAGCGACATCTCTATCGAGGCGGTGACCGCCATCGAGGAGGCCAGCATGCAGATGCCGGGGGTGGGCATCGTGGAGGAGGCCATTCGCGAGTACCCCAACGGCACCCTGCTGCCCCACCTGCTGGGGCACATCGGCTCGATCAGCAAAGAGGAGTACGAGGAGCTGGCCAAAAAAGGCTATAAGCTCAACGATGTGGTGGGCAAAGACGGGGTGGAGAAGGCCTATGAGAGCACCCTGAAAGGCACGGCCGGCCAGGTGCAGGTGGTGAAGGACAAGTCGGGCAATGTGCTGAGCCAGACCGAGACCAAAGCGCCCCAGCCCGGCGGCACGGTACAGCTGACCATCGACGCAAACTTACAGGGAAAGACCCAGGAGATACTGGAGCGCTACATTAAAAATATCGCCGCCACCAAAGGGGTGGGGGTGGGCGCCGACGCCAACGCCGGCGCGGCGGTGGTGCTCAACACCAAGACCGGCGAGGTGCTGGCCATGGCCAACTACCCCACCTACGACATCAACAACTTTTTTAAAGATTATAACGCCTTGTACAAGGACCCGCTCAACCCCATGTTCAACCGGGCGCTGGACGGCACCTACACCCCCGGCTCGGTATTCAAGCCCTGCGTGGGGCTGGCGGCGCTGAGTGCGGGTACGATCAACCCCTCTACCAGCGTGACCTGTAACCATATATATACCTACTTTGACGGGTACAGCCCCGAGTGCTTGGGCACGCACGGACCCATCTCGCTGAAGCGGGCGCTGGCGGTATCCTGTAACATCTACTTTTACGAGGTGGGCCGCCAGGTGGGCATTCAGAAGATATTTGACACCGCCCACCAGCTGGGGCTGGGCGAGGACGGCGAGTCGCTGGGCTTTGAGCTGGGCGGCGGCACCGGATCGAAGATCTCGCACCCGGACAACTACTCGCGCGAGTGGGTGCCCGGCGATATCGTGCAGGCGGCGATCGGTCAGGGCGAGACCATCGTGACCCCGCTGCAGTTGGCCACCTATGCGGCCACCATGTCCAACAACGGCACCCGCTACAAGTCGCACCTGATCAAGGGCGTTTTGGACCACAACACCGGCGCGACCATCTATGAGACCAAGCCCACCGTGGCCGCCCAGGTAGAGGGCATCAGCGACGAGGACTACGCCGCCGTACGTGAGGGTATGGTGGCGGTGTCGCGGGAGGGCTCGGGCCGGCCGGGCTTTCAGAACTACCCCATCGATGTGGCCTCTAAGACCGGTACCCCGCAGGTGCCAAACGGCAGCCCCAACGCGGTGTACATCGCCTACGGACCGGCGGAAAACTCGGAGATCGCGGTGGCGGTGGTCATTGAGCACGGCGGCGACAGCTACTACCTGTCGCCGATGGTGGCCGAGATCATGAACGCCTACTTTTACCCCGACGGGCAGGCTGCCCAGTGACCCAGGCGCATTGAGCGCGCAAAGCCCGCCCCGCCGACACCGGTGGAGCGGGCTTTGTGTTTGGTGGGCGTGCAGCGGCGCTTTTAGGGGCAAGTGGCAGAAATAGCGAAATGTGTGCTTTACTGGCACCATAAATCCGGCTCACTTTATCGATATGGCACATTTGGGGCATCGATTTGTCTATTCTGTGTTTGACGTGGCATAATTTCATGTGTTACAATGTTAATCAGATAGTTGTTTCTCGGCGGCGGGTATGACCTGTGTGCCCGTCACATACAGCCCTGCTGCTTTTTTGAAAGGTCGGTGAAAGTGTGGGCGACATAGCGCTCATCACCTCTGGCAAAGGCGGCGTGGGCAAGACGACGGTGTGCTTTTTTACCGGCGTGGCGCTGGCGGCGCTGGGCCGAAAAGTGCTGGCTATCGAGCTGGACACCGGGCTGCGGGGGCTGGACATTATGGCCGGTATATCGCAGCAGACCGTTTTTCACCTGGGGGACGTGACCGAGGGGCGCATAAGCGCTGACCGCGCCGTGGTGCCCTGCAGTTTTTGCCCCAACTTACACATTTTGCCGGCACCGTTTACCCCCGGCAGCCCGATCGTGCCGCAGAAGCTTTTTGAGCTGTGCCGTGCGGCCAGCCGCTTTTACGACTACACGCTGCTGGACGCCCCGGCCGGGGTGGGGGAGGGCTTTCGAGTGGGGGCCTACGCGGCGGACCGCGCGATCATCGTCACCACGCCGGATATTATTGCCGCCCGGGACGCGGGCGTAGTGGGCCAGCTTTTGGACGACTTCCCCAACATCGCCAGCCGCCGGCTGGTGATCAATCGGGTGGAGCCGCGGGACATTGCCAAGAGCTCGGTGCGGGACCTGGACGAGGTGATCGACCTAGCCGGGGCCCAGCTCCTAGGGGTGGTGCCCATGGACCACACCGTTCACCTGTCGGCCACCACCGGCGCGCCGCTGCCCGCTAAGGGGCTACCGGCACGGGTATTTGCAAACATTGCCGCCCGCCTGGAGGGCGCCTATATTCCTTTGGACGTACAATAGATTGGAGGGTCATATCTTGAATATCGCCATCATTGCCAACGACTCCAAAAAAGAACTGATGGTACAGTTCTGCATCGCGTACTGCGGAATCTTGAGCCGCCACGAACTCTGTTCCACCGGCACTACCGGGCGTTTGGTCGCCGAGGCCACCGGTCTTGCCATTCAAAAGTTTTTATCGGGCGCACAGGGCGGCCAGCAGCAGATATCGGCCCGCATCGCCAACAACGAGATCGACCTGGTGCTGTTTTTCAGAGATTCCATCAGCCCCAATGTGTCGAAGGCGGGAGACAACAACATGCTGCGGCTCTGCGACGTGCACAACATTCCGGTAGCGACCAACATGGCCACCGCCGAGGTGCTGATCCACGGTCTGGACCGCGGCGACTTGGATTGGCGCAACATCGTCAACCCCAAAAATGCCGGCGCAGCACAGTAGCCCGCCCGCGTTTTAAGGCCTGTATCGTGCATATATTGCTGTTAAAATGGCTTTGACAGAGGAGCAGTAACCGCCTGCCCGCCCGTACAGAGAGCGCCCCACCTGGTGCGAGGGGCGCGGGCAGCGGCGGTGAAGGACACCGCTGTAGCCGGTGACTAAAAACCACCCGTGCCCCGCGTTAAGGGAAACTGAGTGGGGGGCCGCAGGCCCCCAACAAGGGTGGCACCGCGGAATGTGAAGACTCCGTCCCTTTTTGTGTGGGGATGGGGTCTTTTTTGTCGGCTGCGGGAATCAGAGATGAGCGGTGACGGCAAGGGACGGTGGCACCAGCGGAGCTTTTATAAGGGCCGTGCCCGCTTTGCACCGCGCAGAGCTTGCCGGGCGGCAGTGGTTTGGCACCGCACAGAGCTAAATACCGGCGGCGTGTTGCGGCCGTGTTTTACATAAGAGATACCGGCGGCTGTGGCCGCGCCGGCAGAATTGCCGCACGCGCACAGCCCCAGAAAATGAGAGAAATGAGGAGCGACCATGGCAAAACTGATCACCACCGCCCCGCGGGGCACCCAGGACGTTTTACCCGAAGAGAGTTACAAGTGGCAGTATATCGAGCAGGCGCTGACGGCGCTGTCGCAGAAATTTGGCTTTCACGAGGTGCGCACCCCGGTGTTTGAGCACACCCAGCTGTTTGACCGCGGGGTGGGGGACACCACCGATATCGTGCAAAAAGAGATGTACACCTTTGAGGATAAGGGCGGCCGCTCGATCACGCTGCGGCCGGAGGGCACTGCCAGCGTGGTGCGCTGCTCGCTGGAGCACGGGCTACTGGGGCGGTCGCTGCCGCTGAAGATGAGCTACCTTATCGACTGCTTTCGCTACGAAAAGCCCCAGGCCGGCCGATACCGCCAGTTCCGCCAGTTTGGCGCGGAGGTATTTGGCTCGCAGCACCCGGCCTGCGACGCTGAGCTGATCGCCTTTGTGAGCCAGATATTCGAGACGCTGGGCGTGGGTGATATCGGGGTGGAGATCAACTCGATCGGCTGCCCCAAGTGCCGGCCGATGTACCACGACAAGCTGCGCGCCTACTTTAACCAGCACATAGACCAGCTGTGCCCCACCTGCCGCGAGCGGTTGGAGAAAAACCCGCTGCGCATTTTGGACTGCAAAAACGACAGCTGCAAAGAGGTGGCCGCCGGGGCGCCCAAGGGCATCGACAACCTGTGCGAGGAGTGCCACGACCACTTTGAGGGGGTAAAGACCCGGCTGGACGCCATGGGGATCAGTTACACGGTGAACCCGCAGATCGTGCGGGGGCTGGACTATTACACCAAGACGGTGTTTGAGTTCGTTTCGCAAAACATCGGCGCACAGGGCACCGTGTGCGGCGGCGGCCGCTATGACGGGCTGGTGCAGACGCTGGGCGGCGCGCCCACCCCGGCCATCGGCTTTGCCATCGGCCTGCAGCGGCTGATGCTGGTGATGGAGCACGCCGGCGCCTTTATGGGCCGAGATACGGTGTGCGACCTGTATATCGCCTCGATCGGCGAGGCAGCTTCGGTGAAGAGCCAGCAGATCGCCATGGACCTGCGGCGGCAGGGCTTTTTCTGCGAGAGCGACGTACAGGGCCGCAGCCTGAAGGCGCAGATGAAATACGCCGACAAGCTGGGCGCCCGCTACACGCTGGTGCTGGGCGACGACGAGATCGCCGCCGGGCGGGGCAAGGTGAAAAATATGGAGACCGGCGAGGAGACCGAGATCGATTTTAGCGCGCTCGGCAGCCTGCTGGGGCAGAGATAACAGCCAGGATAAAGAGGAGAGACGTTTTATGGAGACCATTCACGGATTTGCGCGCACCGACTACTGCGGTGAGGTGACTAGCGCCCAGCTGGGCCAGACAGTGGGCGTGTGCGGTTTTGTGCAGAAGCAGAGAGACCTGGGCAACCTGATCTTTATCGACCTGCGGGACCGCACCGGTATCGTACAGCTGGCCTTTGACGACAGCACCGACCGCACCATTTTTGACAAGGCCTTTACCGCCCGCGCCGAGTACGTGCTGGCGGTGCGCGGCACCGTGCGGGAGCGGGAATCGAAGAACCCCGACCTGAAAAACGGCGATATCGAGCTGTATGTGACCGAGCTGCGGGTACTTTCGAAGGCCAAGACGCCGCCGTTTGAGATCAGCGACAAGGTGCAGGTAAACGACGAGCTGCGGCTGCGCTACCGCTATTTGGACCTGCGGCGCTCGGAGCTGCAGCAGACCATTTTGCTGCGCCACAGGATCGTAAAGGCGGCCAGGGACTACTACGACCGCCACCGCTTTGTGGAGATCGAGACGCCGATACTGATAAAGTCGACCCCTGAAGGGGCCCGCGACTACCTGGTGCCCAGCCGGGTAAATAAGGGCAAATTTTACGCGCTGCCCCAGTCGCCCCAGATGTACAAGCAGCTGCTGATGTTGGCCGGATTTGACCGCTACATGCAGATCGCCAAGTGCTTTCGCGACGAGGATCTGCGGGCTGACCGGCAGCCCGAGTTTACCCAGATAGACCTGGAGATGTCGTTTGTGGAAGAGGACGACGTGATGGCGGTAAACGAGGGCTTTATCAAGTACCTGTTTAAAGAGGTGCTGGATATCGACGTGCCCACCCCGTTTGCACGCCTGCCCTACCGGGAGGCTATGGCCCGCTATGGCAGCGACAAGCCGGACACCCGCTTTGGCATGGAGCTGTGCGACCTGTCGGCAGTACTTAAAGACAGCACCTTCCAGGTGTTTTCGGGGGCGCTGGCCACCGGCACAGTGGTGGGTATCAACGCCAAGGGCCTCTACAGTGAGCTGAGCCGCAAAAAGATCGACAAGCTGGTGGATTTTGTAAAGACCTACCGCGCCAAGGGGCTGGCCTACAGCCGGCTGGCGCCGGACGGGACGGTGGCCTCGAGCTTTGAGAAGTTTTTGACCGAAAAAGAGGTGGCGGACCTGCACGCGGCGCTGGGCGCCGAGCCGGGCGACGTGCTGCTGATCGTGGCCGACGGCGACACAGCCACCGCCCAGACCGCCTTGGGCGCACTGCGCTGTGAGGTGGCCGGCCAGTACGGTCTGATCGACGAGAGCGCCTACAACTTTTTGTGGGTGACCGAGTTCCCGCTGTTTGAGTACAGCGAGGAGGAGGGGCGCTACACCGCCATGCACCACCCGTTCACCGCCCCGTTTTACGAGGATGTGGCGCTGATCGAGCAGGACCCGGGCAGAGCCCGTGCCAGAGCGTACGACATGGTGCTCAACGGCTGCGAGTTGGGCGGCGGCTCGATCCGTATCAGCGACCCGGATATACAGGAGCGGATGTTTGAGGCGCTGGGCTTTACCCCCGAGCAGGCCAAAGAGCGCTTTGGCTTTTTGCTGGAGGCGTTCCAGTACGGGGTACCGCCCCACGGCGGTATGGCCTACGGGCTGGACCGGCTGGTGATGCTGATGCTGCACCGCAGCTCGATCCGCGACGTGATCGCTTTCCCCAAGGTGCAGAACGCCAGCGAGCTGATGAGCGGCTGCCCGGCCCAGGTGGACAAGGCGCAGCTGGACGAGCTGGCGATCGCCACGGTTTTAGACGAGGCGTGAGCGGGCCTTTATGCCGCACCGGCCAATGCCGCTGCTAAAGGCCGGTAAGTGTATCGGCGCAAAGCTCGGTACCACTCCGATAACATAAAGCTACAGAGAGCGGGGTACAGCCAAACTGTACCCCGCTCTTTTATTTTGGGCTGATGCTCGAGAGCCATATGGACTTGGCGGCGGCGCCTTACAGCCGCTGCGGCCGAGGGGCCGAGTGCAGGCGCTGTCCTCCATCATGCCGGCAGCGGCTGATATGACACCTTTTTGTCGCGATATCTGCCGGCCGGCGCGAGCGCGTTTCTCTTACCGGGAACTGACTATGATGGCCGACTTATATATGGACTACAGCTGCTTTGAGCCGGTATAGACCGATTTAACGCAGTTTTATACCGTGTGAAGGAGACTATGAGCGACGGGGCTCCTCACATTTGCAGGCTGGGCTCTGGGATAAACACTGGGTGAGATAGTGGGACAAGCGCTGGGTGCAAACATGGGGCGACATAACAAACAGCACACCGGCACGACAGCGCACCCGTACAACAGCGCAACGGTGTAACGGCGGACCAGCGGGATACAGCGCGGAGCTGCCGCCAATCGCCAATAGAGATACTGGGCCGGTATTTGACAAGTTTCTAAGCGCTTACCGCCAGGACTGCCGGTCACAGGAAATATTTTACCGCTCGAAGCAGTTTGGCCGTGAACGTATGAAGGGATATCGCTTTACTCGAGCACAAGCACTCAGCGACCGGGGCGAGTATTCCTGTGGCCGGACGCTCTCCGCGGCAGCTGCGCCGGTACCGATACCGACTCGCTCAAAAGCAGTTTGGCTCTGGCGCCGGAGCCTATCGGGGGCGGGGTATTGGGCGCAACCTGCTCGCCGCCAACGGACACCGGGCCGCAGAAGGTGGGCTCAGTGGGGGCGGCCGGAATTGAGAAATGACCGTGCCGCCGCGCATGGGGCTGTGCCCACTGTGGGTACAGCCCGCACTAACGGCAAAAGCTTTACCAAATACCTGTGACCTCTGTACAAATTAAAAGATCCGGCCGGGCGCCATGCGCCTGCCGGGTCTTTTTTGACGTTGTTGGGTACATGTCTGCGGCGAGCGGTACAGGAGGGCGCACTTTATGCGGTAGTAACCGCGCTACAGGAACAGCTGACGCAGCAGGTCGAGGGCGTCGCTGTCGGTATAGCCGCCGGGGGTACGGGCAAAATTTTTGACGTTTTGCAGGCGGGGGCGGTAGTCCTCGATCTGCTGGGGGTCCATCTTTACCTGTACCGGGCAGAGTTTTTGCAGCGTGGCGCTGAGCGCCGCGAGCGACGGGGCGCCGACCACTTCTAAAAATCGGTCGAACAGGCCGCGCTCGTACCGCCGTGCCCGCTGCAAAAAGGCGGGCAGGAACACGCCGGTAGCGCTGCCGTGGGGGATGGCGTACCCCTCGGTGAGCAGGTAGCCCAAGGGATGGGGAAAACAGGTGCCGCAGCGGCCCAGTGAGAAACCGGCCAAGGTACAGCCGGCACTGATGTCGTCGCGGAGCGTGGTGTCGATCTGCTCGGGCTCGATAAAGGGGGAGAGGCCGGCCAAAGTGGTGAGCGACGGCCACAGCAACGCGGACCCCTGTAAGGCGAACATACGGGAGATGGTGTCGGCATTTTGGGCAAAGTAGCTCTCGGCACAGTGGGAAAAGGCATCGACGGCGGTGGAGACGGTGGCCCGATAGGGCAGAGAGTAGGTGTATTTGGCATCGACCAGCGCCAGCGCGGGAAACATGTCGGCCCGGCCCACGCTCTTTTTGACGCCCAGTGCATCGATGGTGAGCACAGCGGTCTGGTCGAGCTCGCTGGAGGTGCCGGCGGTAGTGGGCACCAGCGCACAGGGCAGCGCCGGCAGCGGCCAGTCGAGATCGTAGATCTCCTCGCCGCCGAGATCGCTGTTGGCGGCGTACACCGCTACCGCCTTACCGGCATCCAGGGCGCTGCCGCCGCCGATAGCGACGATAAACTCGGCCCCCAGCTCCCGCGCGGCACGGCCGGCGCGGTGGCAGGTGGATACCAGTGGGTTTTCCTCGATCTCGTCGAAGACCGTGTACTCGATACCCTGGAGCTGCAGGGCAGTCTGTACGTCGTCAAGTGCGCCGCTGGCGCGGGCACCGGTACGGCCGGTGACGATGAGGCAGCTGCCGCCCAGCTGGGCCAGCTTGTGCGAATAGGCCAGCACGCAGCCGCTCTCGCAGTGCAGTGGTACCGGCATGTAAAATTGCATCTCCTGCATAAGGGGACCTCCTTTTAAAGATCGCGCCGCAAAGGCGCACTGTTGGACGTTTTTTTGCGGGTGGGGACAGCTAGCTGCTGTGGGACCGGACCGGTACCGACCAGCACATAGGCGTATAGCGCATACCGTCGGTACACTGCTCACTGCCGGTCGCCACAAAGCCGAGGCGGCGATAGACTGCCAGCCCGCAGGGGGAGGCGTGGACGGTGAACCGGCGCAGGCCGGTCTGGCGGCAGACTGCTCCAAACAGCTGCCGGCCGATACCACTTTGACACCGACCCACCGCGGTAAAAAACAGCGCGATATGGGCCCCGCGCAGGGCGAGCATGCCCATCAGCTGACCGCCGGCAAAGGCGTCGTACATCTGTAGCTGGGCAGTGGCGCTCTCGTCACCCAGAAAGGCGTGAAAGGTGGCTGTGCCCACCGGGCCGTAGTCGGCAGCGATGTAGGCGTCGAAGCTGCGGCGGGCCAGCAGCAGCGCCTGGTGGCGGGCCGCGCCAGCGGTGAGGTGCTCCACTTGCAGAGTCATGACCGTTCTCCTTTATAGCCGGGGACAAAGACTGTGTGCGCGCCCCGTGGCGGCCGTAATACTGGGGCGCGCCGGATGGGGGCATACTGCGTACTTTAGAGGTGCTTTTTGATCTGCCGCAACCAGGTGTTCATCACCGACCAGTGGGGAAAGATCCTGGCCAGCAGGTGCATATATTTCACATAGGCCCCACAGGCAGATATATACCGGCCCTCTGCACCACCGGGACGGGTCCGGCCAGGCCGGGGAAATGGATGGGGCGGTCGCCGCATTCACGCTCGGGCAGATCGGCGCACACCCAGCCGAGACAGACGGTGGTGACGGTGGTACCGGGCTGTGAGGCTCGGCCTGCAGCACACGAAAATTTATACGGCCAGAGGCCCTATCGGCGGCGTGGAGAAGAACAGATATGCGACCGGCTAAAACGAGGCCTGTGAGGCCCCTGTAAGGCTTATATTGACGATGCGGCTGCCTGCTGCATATGTGCCTGCTTGCATATAGGACACGCACATGCCGCACAGGGCCGCTGTGGCCGTGCAGCAGACGGCGATGCTGGACTGATGCTGGGCTGATGCTGGATTGATGCTGGGTTGGACTTCGGCGGCGGTAAAGCTGATAAAGAGGGCTATGCTACCGCCGCCGGCATGGTCGATGAGATATTTTACCACCGGCGACTGATCCTGCAGGCGCTGCCCCGGGGCGGGGAGCGCGGCGGGGCAAGATAAGTTGGCGGGAATGGGGGCGATACTGGGGCTGAGATCTGTGCGCGGCGGCGGCTGCCGCTGCGCGGTGCGGGCCACTGCCCAGATCTCGCCGACGGGCTCGCGCAGCAGTTGCTCGATGAAACAGCGGCCGATGCCGCCGGTGGCACCGGTGAACGGCGCGATAGTTGCGCCCATATCCCTCATCATTTCTTGCCGCCTGCACGGCTGACACCCGACACCCCGACATCTCGACACCCCGGCACAGTGGGGCCGAGCGCGGGCGGGGCGGGCGGATGGTGGGGATGGTGGGTGGGGCACAGTTTTTTTCACTATACCACAACGCCGATAAAATATCTATGCGCCGGACAGGGACGATTTGAACTGCGGGGGATTTGGGGGTATAATAGCAGGGCGCGGCCACCTGCCGCGACGAATACCGGAGAGAGGAATACCTATGGAGCTGACCATCATTCAATTTATACAGCAGTTTGCCTCGCCGCTTTTAGATCGGGTGTTCACCGTGATCACCATGATGGGCGAGGAGCTGTTTTTGCTGGGCGTGGTACTGATCGTCTATTACTGTTTTGACAAGCAGCTGGGCCTGTTTTTGTGCTTTAGCATGCTGACCACCGCCGCGGTGAACCAGGGCATAAAACAGCTGGTGCGGGCACCGCGGCCCATTGGCCAGCCGGGGGTGCGCTCGCTGCGGGTACATACGGCGGGGGGATACTCGTTCCCCAGCGGGCACACCCAGTCGGCCACGGCGATGTTCTACTCGCTGTACCGGTACCTGGGGCGCCGGTGGCTGGCCGCAGTTACGGTGGCGGTGGGCCTGCTGGTGGGGCTGTCGCGGCTGTACCTGGGGGTCCACTGGCCCAAAGACGTGCTGGCGGGCCTTATTTTGGCGGTGGTGCTGTCGGAGATCTGTTACCGGCTGTATAAAAACTGCAAGAACCCGCTGCCGCTGTTTTTGTTGGGTTTTGGCATTTTGCTGCTGGCCTTTTACCCGCTGGGCATGTCGGACAGCTACTTTAAGGCCATTGGCTGCATGGGCGGCCTGTGTGTGGGCTGCTGGTTTGAGCAGCTGTGCGTAAAGTTTAAGACCGCCGGGGTGGGGGTTTTCAAAAAGGTGCTGCGCTGCCTGTTGGGCGGCGGGTGTATGGCCCTGGTGCTGGTGGGAATGAAGTACCTGCTGCCCGCCACCCAGCTGGGCACGGCACTGCGCTACGGCATGACGGTATTTGCCGGTATCGGTGTGGCGCCGCTGCTGTTTAAATCGCTGCGCATTTAGTTTGGCGAGCGAAGTTTTCCACCTGCTTTTACCATCTGGTGGAAAACCCTGACTTTGCACAGGACAAAAGGCGGGCGGCAGAGCGGGATACCGATAAGCACTGGCGGCGGGGGAGAACGGCTGCGGGCTGGCGCCTTGGCGGTGGCCCGGCGTTCAGCAGGGCCGCAGAGACAAAATACCCGCACAGATACCGCTATGGGCAGGGGCGTTTTTACCGCCGATGCCGCTTATTTTTCACCGTTACAAAAAGGCCGGCTGCCCGATGGGGCAGCCGGCCTTTTAACTGTTTGGTTCTGTTTCGTTTGACGGACGATCGCTTACTGGGCCTTAACAGCCTGCGGGTCGTCTTTCTCGTCGTCGTCTTTGCGGCGCTTGATGCACAGCACCGAGATGATGAGCTGCACGGCGGCGATGAGCACCATCAGCAGCGTCCAGCGGTCGGTGAAGACCATGGGATCTCTCATATTTTCGGTGGGCAGGAACACCGCGATGGAACCGATACCGGGCACCAAGCTGAGCAGGCGCCAGATACCTTTGCGCTTGAGCATATTGCTGTCTTCTTCGCGGTCCTGTGCGGCCTGCGACTCGTCTTCGCTCTGACGGTGGCTCTTGCCCAGGACGTAGCCTACGATGAGCAGCACCGACACCAGCGCCGTGGCGATGGCCAGCAGCAGATTGAGCAGCGCCCACTGGGCGTTTAGCTCTGCCAGCGGGGCCTCGGGGTCTTGGATCTGTACCTCAGGGGACTGGGGCTCGACCGGTGTGGCGGGCGTCTCGGGAGAGACCGGGATCTCGGGCACGGTGGGAGCCGCGGGGGAATCCGGCACTGCCGGGGCTGCCGGTACCAGCACTACCGGCGCCGCAGGGGCGTTGTCGGTGGGTTGCGCCGGCTGGGCGGGGTCTACCGGCAGGACCGGTGCGACGGGGATGAGCACCCGCTCGTAGAGCACGGTGATGACGCTGCCGTCGGCGACCTGCTGGGGCAGGTGAGCCGGATCGGTACGGCTGAAGGTGGCGTCGGCGTAAGTCTTTTGCTCGACCGGCTGCACATCCAGCAGCTCGCCGCTAAACAGCCACACCTGCTTTTCTACCGTTGCGGTGTCGCGGGGCTGCTGTTCGCCGGCGACCCGGTACTCCACGGTGTAGGAGATGGTTTTTTGTTGGCTGTAATCGGGGGCATAGAAGACGCGGATGGTACCGCCGCCCTCGATCTCGGCCGGCAGATCTGCCGGATCGGTATGGCTATAGGCATAGCCGGTATAGGTGTTGGGGGCGATGGGGTCGACCGGCAGCGCGCTGGCCTGGACCCACACCGTTTTCTCTACCTGCTGTACATCGCGGGGCTGGCTCTCGCCGTCTACCCAGTGCTCGACGGTGTAGGACAGCGCCTTTTGCTGGCTGTCGTCGCGGCCGTAGTACACCCGCAGCACACCGCCGTCGGCGATCGACGCGGGGAGCTGGCCGTCGGCGCTGTCGTAGTGGCTGAAGGTATAGCCTCTGTAGCTCTTGAGTGATACCGGGCCGGTGGGGATCATCTGCTCGGTAAGGGGGATCTGTGCCTCTACGGTATCGCGGTCGCGGAAGTTCTGTTCCCCCTCGACCCAGTGCTCCACCGTGTAACTGCCGGTGCGGGTAGGGTAGGTGTCGACAAAGAGGATATGATCGATGTTGGTGATACCTTCACCAGTGGCCGGGTAGAGCATGGTACGCTGCTCGGCAGTGGGGTAATCGGTATACTTATTGCCGTAGATGCCGTCGGTATTTTTGATATAGCTCTGTCGGGTGGCCCCGGTGACGGCAAAGGCGTGGTAGGTGCGCTGACCGGCCCGCACATAGCCGAGGGCTGTCTCGGGCAGTGTGATCTGCCGGATGAGCTGACCCTGCTCGTCGATCAGGGCAATCTGGGTGTCGGTGTCGGCGGTCAGGGCGTTGCTGGCGGCCACAAAGGTCTCGCCGTCAAAGCCGTCAAAACGGCCGTTGAGCACGCCGCTGACGCCGGATAGGTCGGTGTTTTTGGTATCGACGGCCCAGCGCTTGCCGGTGGACAGAGCCACGATGTCGGCGCCGTTTTCGATAGAGATATCGGTGCCGCCGCTGGAGTAGGAGCCGCCGCCGATGGCCGCTGCGCCGTCGCCAGCCAGCGCGTAGAGCGTGGCGCCGCTGCCGATATGGACACTGCCGCTGCTGACCTGGTTGCCGCCGCCCACTGCAGCGCCGCCGGAGGAGGCGACTGCGGTGATGGTGCCGCCCTGCAGGTCGATACTGCCGATGGCGGTATTGCCCATGCTGTAACCGCTGCCAATGGCTGCGCCGTTTGAGCTGGTGACGGTGGCGTTTACGGTACCGCTGTAGACGGTGATGGCACCGCCGCCCATACCCTGACCGCCGCCGATAGCTGCGGCGCCGCCGGCGGCAAAGGCGCTGACGGTGGGGGTGGTATCGGCCGAGCCGATGGTGATGACACCGCCGCTGCCGTAAGAGCTGCCGCGCCCGCCGCTGCCGATACCGGCTGCCCCTTCGCCGCCGGTGGCCTTTATGACACCACCGGTTATGGTGATGATATTTTCACTGCCCATTTGATTGTAACCGCTGCCGATACCGGCCCCGCGGCTGCCGCCGGTGGCGGTGATATCGCCGCCGCTGATGGTGACGGTGGCGGTGCGCTGGTAGGCGCCACCGATACCGGCGCCCTGACTGCCGCTCTCGGCCACGATGGTACCGCCGGTGATGGTGACGGTGGCCCCCTGACGGGTGGCGCTGTTAAAACCGTTGTTGCCGCCGCCGATGCCCGCGCCGCCACCGCTGGAGCAGGCGTTTACCGAGCCGCCGTTTATAGTGACGGTACCGCCGTGACCGCCGGCGCCACCACCGATACCGGCACCGCTGCCGCCTTGGCCCTGGATGTAGGCGCCGCTTTTTGCGGTGACAGTGCCGCTCTCGATGGTGATGGAGCCGGCCGGCTGGCGGTCGCCGCCGCCGATACCGGCGGCGTTGGTGCCACCGGTGGCCTGCAGACTGCCGGTGCCGCCGATGACCAGGCTGTTTTTCTCGCTGACTGCCACTGCGGCTTGCCGGTCGCCGCCGGAGACAGTATTTTGGCCCTGTAAAGTGAGCGTGGCGCTGCCCTCTACGCTGATGGCGGCGGTGCTCTGGGCCCGGATGCTGGCACCGGACAGAGTGGCCCGGACGCCGCTGCCCTTTAAGGTGATCGTATTGGCGGTGCTGCCTGAAGAGGCGATGACCGGGTCGCGCTGGACCTCGCTCTTTTGGCCCTGAGTGACTGTTTGCCGGTCGCCGCTCATTTCGATGGTGATGCTGCCGGCAGACAGGTCCCACGCGCCGGCGGGCACGGCGCCGGTATCGGCGGCCATAGCCGCGGTGGGGAGCGCCCACATCATGGCCGCGCACACCAGCGCACTGACAGCGCGCCTGAGACCGGTGGTTATGCCGCTCGATCGCTTACCCTGTTTCATATGTCTTACCCCTCTCTGGTGGCTCTTATGGATAGGGCCGCGACAGCGGCCAACTATTTGCTTTTGTACACAGTATAGCAGCGGCCGGTCACACAACACGTCACAGTTTACAAATATTATGAAAAAACATTACCATCTATTGCGACTGTCTGGATATATTTAGACCAGTTTGAGCGCAGGCAAAAGAGCCCCTGCCACCGCATAGGATGGACAGGGGCTCTCTATACTAAAAGTGCCGGATCATTTACCCAGCAGGCCGGTGCGCTTTTTGCCGGCGACGGCGCGCTTTTTGCCAAAATTGATCTTGAGGGTGAGGATCTTGTCGCTGGAAAACAGCTTGACGGCCAGCACCATGCAGATGATGAAGAACACCAGCTGGTAGCCGATGCCGACAAAAAACAGCATCTGGTTGCCAAACAGCGTGTTGGGGATGGCCATAAAGGTGTGGGTGAACGGGATGGCGTAGACCAGCAGTTTGGCGGCGGTGGGCAGCATGTTGACATCGGCAAACAGGCAGATGAAGTAGGGGATCATGACCATGGCCATGACCGGCATGACCACCGTTTGCGCGGCCTTGATATCCTCGGCCAGCGAGCCCAGCAGGATGGAGATGGTGAGGGCTATGAGGATGGTCAAAAACAGCTGCACGCCGATGAGCACGTACTGGGGCACCGTAATCTGCAGACCCAGGCTGGAGAGAAGGCGGCCCTTGAGGTCGCTGCTGTCCATCTGATTCATGAAACCGCCGTAGCCGAACATGAACACCGAGGCGTTGACCAGCGAGACCAGACCGGCGGCGATCATTTTAGAAAACAGGATGCTGGTGCGCTGGATGGGGGCCGAGAGCAGTGTCTCGAGGGTCTTGTCGTTTTTCTCGTTGACGATGGCCGAGATGATCATCTGCGAGGCAAAGACGATGAGCAAAAATACCACGATGGGGATGAGCATGCTCTGGCTGGAGAGGAAACTGTAGACCTCGGCCGAGTCGATCTGGGCGGTGTGGTCGGATACCTGGGTATACTTTTCGGTCTGGACCGGGTCGCGGGCCAGCTCGGCGTTTTTGACCCCCTGCATGGCCAGCAGCTGATCGCTGGTGATGCGGGAGATGGCCTCGACCGCCGCAGAGTCCATAGAGCCCAGGCTGGCGGTGATGGCCCCGCTGGTGACCAGGTCGTAGACCTTGATCTTTTGCGGCTGGGCGTTATCGGCCATGAGGCCCTGGGTAAAGCCCTGGGGGATGACCATGGCGCTGGAGCGGCCGTGCTTGCCGGCAAAGGCGATGGGGTCGCTCTCGGTCTTTTCGCCCTGATAGACGGTAAAGCCGCTCTGTTTGAGCGCGTCGATGACCGAGCGGGTATAGGGGGTGTCGTCCTGGTCGATGAGCGCGATCTTGCCGGCGTTCTCGGCCGCTGTCTCGGTGACGCTGTTCATGAAGTTGCCCAGCAGGAAAAACGCCGCGGCACAGATGACAAAGGAGAACAGGGTCTGCAGGGTGAGCATTTCTTTGAGCTCTTTTTTGAGCAGTACTGCAAATTTTTTCATGCGCCGGCCACCGCCTTTTCAAATACTTCTTCCAGATTGTGGGTATTGTAGCGCTCCTTGAGCTCGCGGCAGGTGCCGGTGACATGCAGGATGCCTTTGTCGATGATGCCGACCCGGTCGGATAGATACTCGATCTCGAGCATGTTGTGGGAGGAGAGCAGAAAGCTCATCCCCTCAGCGGCCAGGTCTTTGATCATGCGGCGGATCTCCAGCGCGTTGAGGATGTCGAGACCGGAGGTGGGCTCGTCTAAAATAGCCAGGTCGGGGCGGGTCATCACTGCGCGGGAGAGCAGCAGTTTGCGGATCATGCCGCGGGAGTAGCTGCCGATCTTGTCGTGCAGGCGGTCGCCCAGGCCGCATTTCTGCACCGCGTAATCAACGCACTCCTGCGCCTTTTGCCCGTCGCGCACGAACAGGTCGGCCATGAATTTGAGGTAGCCGATGCCGGTCATGGTCTTGTAGGCGCCGGCCTCATCGGGCAGGTAGGTGATGCATTGGCGCACCCGCTCGGGGTGCTCGACCACGCTGTTGCCGCTGACCAGGGCGTCGCCGCCGGTGGGGCCCAGCAGGGTGGCGATCATGCGGATGGTGGTGGTCTTACCGGCACCGTTCGGGCCGATAAGGGCAAAGATCTCGCCCCGGTCGACCTCGAAACTGATGCCTTTGACCGCCTCTTTTTTGCCGTACGACTTTTTTAAGTCGCATACTTGCAGTGTTTTTTCCATATCTTCCTCCCGGGCTGCCGGCGTGCCGAAAAGCCCTCTGTCACAGGTAAAGCTGCCCCCGGCGCCACAGCTGGCGCGGGCAGTGTACACCAATTAGTATAAGGGACGGGAGGAGCGGGCGCAACTAGAAAGCTGCTCCCCACGCTGAAAATATCTTGTAGAAAATGTCAAATACCGGACTGTTTTGCCCCCCTTTTGGACCGGTGCATTGCACTGTTTGGGCTGGCGCGGTATAATAAGACTGCTTTTGAGGACCTATGTGCGGGCAATACCCGTGCAGAAATGCCCCGCGTCAATTTGGCGCGGCGGCTTTTACAGAGAGGTGGAGACCGAGATGAGAGAGCAGAGACACCGCCGGGCTGCAGCCCGGATACTGGCCCTGTGCCTGTGTGCGGGCATGGCGCTGGCCGCCTTTGCCGGCTGCGGCAAAAAGGACGACAAAAAAACCGCCAAGTCGCAGTCCAGCAGCGCACCGGCAAAGACCATGTACATAAACCCGCTGACCGGCACCGAGACCGAGGACAGCTATGTGACCCAAAACCGCCCGGTAGCGGTGATGATCAACAACATCAAAGCTGCGCTGCCCCAGTACGGTATCGGCAGTGCCGATATTTTGTACGAGGTGGTGGCCGAGGGCGGTATCACCCGCATGCTGGCGCTGTACACCGACTACCGCGCAGTGCCCAAGATCGGCTCGGTGCGCTCGGCGCGGCCGTACTACATAGCGCTGGCCCAGGGGCACGGCGCCACCCTGATCCACTATGGCACCAGCTGGCAGGCCGATGACCTGCTCTACGAAAACGGTATCGAGACGGTGGACGGTATGGCATTGTCGGAGACGGCATTTTTCTTTGACGAGGAGCGCTGGGAATCGGGCTATAACCGGGAACACTGCTCGTTTACCGGGTCGGACTACATCACCGCCGGGCTACAGGCCAAGGATATATCGCTGGCCGGCACGCCCCGGACCGCCTTTCACTTTTACGGTGCAAAGGAAAATGTGTCCCCATTTTCGTACGGGAAAGCGGCCGAGGTGACCTTTAGCTTTTCGGGCTACGCCGACGACCGGCTGGTGTACGACACCCAGACCGACACCTACCAGAAATACGAGTACGGCCAGCCGCAGGTGGACCAGGCCAGCGGCGCGACGCTCGCCTTTACCAACGCCTTTATTCTGTTTGACAACATCTATGTCATCAGCGACGAGGGCCACATGGGCTGCGACCTGGAGGCAGGCACCGGCTACTACTTTACCGGCGGCGCCTACAAGCCCATCAGCTGGAAAAAGGGCGGCCTGGACGATGCGCTGACCCTGTACGAGGAGGACGGCAGCGAGCTGAAGGTGCGGCCGGGGCAGAGCTATATCGCCATCGTGGGGGAGAACATGCGCGACGCGCTGCAGGTGACGCCGGGCCAGCAGGCCCAGGGCGACACGTCCAGCACCAGTCAGCAGTAGCCGGCAGCAACCGGCAGCAACCGGCGGGCACAGCGCGCCAAAGGCGACATAACTGCAATAAAAATGGGGCATACTACCGTCATCATGCGAAAAGGCGGTGACAGTATGCCCCATTTGATCTGTGTGGAAAACGTCAGTAAGATCTACCCATTCGGGCCGCAGGAGGTGCGCGCACTGGACCGGGTGAGCCTGTATGTGGACGAGGGAGAGTTCGTCTCGATCGTGGGCAGCTCTGGATCAGGAAAGTCTACTTTAATGAACATCTTGGGCTGTTTGGATGTGCCCACCAGCGGCCACTACTATTTGGAGGGCCAAGACGTGGCCCTGCTGCGCGACGGCCAGCTGTCGCATCTGCGAGGGGACAAGATCGGCTTTATCTTTCAGAGCTTTAACCTGATCCCCACCCTGGACGCGGTGGAGAACGTGGAGCTGCCCCTGACTTACCAGCGCATGCCCAAGGAGCAGCGGCACCAGCGGGCGCTGTGGGCGCTGGAGCAGGTGGGGCTGTCGGACCGGGCGGCGCACCGGCCCAGCCAGCTCTCGGGCGGGCAGCAGCAGCGGGTGGCGATCGCCCGGGCGATCGCCTCGTCGCCCTCGATCATACTGGCCGACGAGCCCACCGGCAACCTGGACCCCCAGTCGGGGGAGGTGGTGATGGAGATCTTGCACCGGCTGCACCGGCAGGGGAAGACCATCGTGCTCATTACCCACAACATGGAGATAGCCGACGAGACCGACCGCATCATCACCATTCAGGGCGGGCACCTGGCGCAGCAGCAGTCAGCCAGCTGACAGGCGCACCGTTAGGTGGTGCCGCACCCGCAGCGCAGCCGGAAAAAGGCGTGGGGAGAACGCGTTCTCCCCACGCCTTTTTGGCGCGTGATCCCTTTTTGGCGCCCAGGTACAGGTGGCCCCAGCACCAAACCTGTAGCTCAAGGGCAGGCCTGCAACTTGCTGTGCAGGCACTGTATAGATGATATTTTTGGATGGTATAGCGAGATATCCTACGCCGCTCAGGATCTTACAGGGACCTTATTTGTAAAACACCTTTACAGCGGTATTTTCGGCCGGTAGACAGGGATACTTCTCAATCGAGGAAATAGATATCCACTGCGCGCACACCGTGGTAGCAGCTCTCTTGATAGCTGCCGTAGAGCAGATCCAGATCGACCCAGCCCTCGGTCATGGCGGTACCGGTCTCACCGGCTATGGCGCAGCCGTAGACGAATTGGCCGTCGGCCGAGCGGATGTACATGCGGGTACCATAAGGGATCTTGCGCGGGTCGACAGCTACGATACCGGGCACAGGGGCGCGGCCGGAGGCGGTCCCCTGACCCGGCCGCACGCTGTAGCCGGTAGTCTTGGCCCCCCGCTGCACGCGGCTGTAGTTGCGGGGCACGCCGTTTTCATCCAGCTGCAGATCGTCAAAATCCAGCTCGGACACGGCGGCGCCGGGCTGGCCTACCAGCTGTATCTGTGGGGTGGGCTGATACAGCAGCTGGGGCGTGCCGGTGGTGCGCTGCGTCTCTTGCCCGTCGACATAGCGGATATCGGTGACCGTTTGCTGGGCGCCGTCACTGCCGTATTGCCGCACCAGGACCTGACCCTGGGGCAACACCGAGGTATAGACATTTTGTACCGGAGCGGGCAGCACCGTGGTCTCGACCTGCTGGCGCTCCTCGACCCGCCGCAGCTGCAGGCTATCGCCCTGATGCAGCACAGTATCCAGCGGCAGCGAGAGCATATCCTGCCCGCCCAGTGTGATACCGCAAGCGGCCAGCGCCTGGCGGGCAGTGGTGCCGGCCTCCAGCGTGGCGGTGAGCTGGCTGCCGTCGCAGGTGATGGGGATCTGGATGGCCCGCTGGATGAGCAGCTGTGCGCAGCCGCTCTTGCGGGTGACCTGCAGGTTATCTTTTTCCCTAAGGGTGATCCCCTGCCGCTCGAGCAGCTGTTTATTTTGGTGGTAGGCGCCGGGCTGCTGGCTGCTCAGTACCGCCCGGCTGCCGCCTTCCTCGCTGATATATACGACCTGGGACCGCTGCGCGGTATGGCTGCCCACCACCAGTACGGCCATGAGCATGCTGGCGCAGACCAGCACCCGGCTGTCGGTAAAGAGGTCGTGCAACCTGGATGATCGATCTGTATGCATAGGTCTCCCTTCTTGTTGTACCGCAAATTTGTAACCGTTTTGTAATATTTTATGGCAATACCTAAAATATATGCACGGATAAAAGCCGCGGTGCCTGTCCAGCCATCACTATACCAGTACCCAAATAAAAAACTGCGCAAACGGTGTCAACCGTTCGCGACGGCAGCCGGTGCGCAAAAATAGCCCGGGCCATACGGCCCGGGCTATTTTTGCGGCCGGTCGCAGCTCCGACGGGGGAGAAGCCACCGGGACGACAGCCAGCAGCTACAGGTACTGCTTGGCGTAGTTGGCCCAGATCGAGACCATCATCATCATCAGCGACTGGGATTCCAGCGTGAGCTGGTCGGCCATTTTGAGGGTGGGCAATAAAAAGAGGCGGGTGGCGTACTGGGCCAGCTTTGACCGCCTGTTGCAGGTGACCAGCACGATCTCGCAGCCCAGTTTTTGAGCGGCATCGATAAAGTCGGCCATGCCGGGGCCGGCCAGCTCGCCGGTGGTACTAAAGACGATAATGAGGTCGTCGCCGCTGAGAGAGGCGTCGACCCAGGGAGCCAGCGAGCCGGTGAGCGGCAGTACCCGTTTGCCCAGAGCGGTAAAGTCGTAATAGAACTTCATGGCCGGCAGGGAGGAGGCCAGCGAGCCCAGACACTTGATAAACGGCGCCTTTTGGATGCAGCCGATCAGATCGATGATCTGTTGCGGTGGTATTTGGGACAGAGCACGCACCCCGGCGGCGTACTGGCTGGTCTGCTCGGACAGCAGCGACAGCTGCTCGTGCGGCTTTTGCGTGTGGGCCGTTTTGATGAGATCGAAGCGGAACTCGCTGTAACCGCTGTAGCCCAGCTTTTTGCAAAAGCGCTGCACCGCCGAGATAGAGGCACCGGCCAGCTGAGCGACGCGGGAGATGGTGAGTTCCTCCACCGCTTGGGGGTTGTGGTCGATAAAATCGGCGATCTGCCGGTCGTTTTTGGTAAATCTGGTGTGGTTGAGCTGGATGCGCTCGCGGTAATCCATGGCACGGCCTCTTTCTATAGTGATCAAAAAATAAAAAATTTATCGCTTTTAACTTTAATTTGCGTATTTATATTGACAAATTTATCATACAGTAGGAAAATGATGATGTCAACCCGCACACTACAGACTTTTAAGGAGGAACACTATGTATCAGCGCGATCTGGCCGAAGTAAAGGATTTTATCCGCCTGCCCGCATTTGTGAAAAAGATCGTAGAGGAGGATTACACCTACGAAAAACTGGCCCAGCTCATCCCCGCAGAGGTGATGAAAAACGCCCGCCGGGTGATACTGACCGGCAACGGCGACTCCTACTGCGCATCGCTGGCGCTGCGCATCTTCTTTGAGAAGATGCTGCACATGTCGGATGTGGTGGCCGAGCGCTGCATCGACGTGGGCCGACACTTTTACTTTAACAGCGATGAGGACCTGAGCCAGACGCTGGTATTCGTGACCAGCGCCTCGGGTACCGGCGCCCGGGTAGCCGAGGCCATGCGCCGCTGCAGCAAAAAGGGGTGCAGCACCTTTGCCGTGACGGCCAGCGCCGACTCGCTGATCGCCAAAGACGCAAAATTCGTATTGGCCGAGACAGGCGAAAAAGTATATGACTACCACTACAGCACCCAGTCGTTCACCTATGTCAACGCCATGGTCAACCTGTACCTGGTGGCCCTTTACGGCGGGGTGGTACGCGGGGTGATCACCCCTGAGCGGGAGAGAGAGCTGCGCACAGAGCTGGTGCGGTACGCCGAGAGCTTTGTTCCGGTGCTCGACGATATCGACACCCAGATGTATGAGCTGGCACTCAGCTGGGCGGACACGATCGGTTACGACTTTGTAGGGACCGGGGTGGACATTGCCGCCGCCTACTTTGGCGCCGCCAAATTTTTTGAGTATGCCGGTTCGATCAACATGTACAGCGACAGCGAGGACTGGAACCACATCAACTTTTTTATGCGCGACCGGGCGCTGCTCGGCACCTGTGTGGCGGCATCAAAGGGCAATGAGTCGCTGAGCCGTACCATCGAGACCATTGGCGGTATGGTGAAGAGCGACCGCCGCGTACTGGTGGTGACCGAGTGTGCGCCCGACCAGTTCCCCGCCGGGGTGACGGTGTGCCAGCTGCCGGACACCACCGTGCTGGAATTTAAGCCGCTGATGAACTTTATCCCCTTTACGCTGCTGGGCTTTCACATTGCGCGCATGCGTGATCTGGGCTTTTTTGTGAGCGATGGCGGATACGGTACCGGGCCGCTGTTTGCCGAGGAGGACATGAACAAGATCAAGACCAGCGAGATCGTATACATCGACTAAATATAGCCGCCCGGCAGCTGTCGGTGACAGACAGCCGCGCTCATGACTGGACCGGGCGTGCCAGGAGGTGCCACAGTATGGCCAGATACTTATCTTGTGGGAACATCATGTCGGACGTGGTGGAGTTTGCCGACGGCACCAGGGGGCCTTTTCACCTGGGCGGGCCCGCCATATTTGGGCTGGAGGGTATTCGCCTGTGGACCGACGACTGCGCTATGGTCTGCCATGCCGGCGAAGATTGGCAGGAGGGCTACGGCGACTGGCTCGGCCGCAACGGCATTGAGGGCAGCACCGTGGGCGTGCTGCCCGGTGAGACCTCGCGGTGCCTGATCGGGCACCGCGCCGACGGCAGCTATAAGTGGGTGCCGCTGCAGGGGGAGGCACACATCCGCCAATTTGACCTGACTGCCGACCTGATGCTGTCGGCCATTGGGCCGGAGACGAGCGGGGTGTACCTGTACATGTACCCCGGCGACCCATTTTTTAAAGAGCTGCACACCATGCGCCAAAAGAGCGATTTTCAGCTGATGTGGGAGTTGGGCGCCGACCGGATGCCCGCGCGGTTGGATCTACTGCGCGATCTGCAGCAGGTGGATATGTTTTCGCTCAACAGCCTGGAGGCGGCCCGCATCTTTGATATTCCCCGCCGGCGCGAGGAGGAGATCATCACCCGTTTACAGCAGCTGCCGGTATCGTTTATCTTTTACCGGGTGGGCAAGCGAGGCGCCTACGGCATTACTGCCGATGAGGTGTGGTTTTGCCCCGCGGTGGACCCGGCAGGTCCCTCGGTCGATCCCTCGGGCTGCGGCAACTGCTCTACGGCGGCGGCCATGTACGGCTGGGCAGCCGGGTTGGGGCCGGCCGGGGCGGCGGTGACGGCCTGTATATCCTCGGGCTACAACGCGGCCCAATTTGGCGTGTGGCCCCAGTTTACCGCCCGGGACCGACAGCGCGCCCAGGACCTATACCGGCAGATGATGGCACAGCAGGTCGTGCGCTGCCGGTGATCGGGCATCTGCAGGCCCTGTTGAGTGGTTGGAGCATGACCAGAAAAAAGACCCCGGAGCAAGAGCTCCGGGGTCTTTTGGGCGTAAAATTTAGCGCTTGGAGAACTGGGGAGCGCGACGGGCGGCTTTGAGGCCGTACTTTTTGCGCTCTTTCATTCTGGGGTCGCGGGTGAGGAAACCAGCTTTTTTCAGGTCGCCGCGCAGCTCGGGATCGTGCTGCAGCAGAGCTCTGGACAGACCGTGGCGGATAGCGCCGGCCTGGCCGGACACGCCGCCGCCGGTGACGGTGCAGACGATGTCGAACTTGCCCTCGGTCCCGGTGAGTGCCAGAGGCTGTTTGACGATGACCTTTAAGGTCTCGAGACCAAAGTAGTCGTCGATATCGCGGCCGTTGATGGTGACTTTACCGGTGCCGGTGTAAACGCGCACTCTGGCGACGGAGTTCTTTCTTCTGCCGGTCCCGTAGTAGTAAGGGGTCTTATCGTACATTTATGAATACCTCCTAATTAACCGTTGTAGACTTCGGGTTTCTGAGACTGGTGTTTGTGCTCGGAACCCTTGTATACCCGCAGGCGGGTGAGGGAGTTGCGGCCGATGACGGTATCGGGCAGCATACCTTTGACCGCCAGCATCATGGCCTTGTCGGCATTCGACTTCATAAATGTGCGGTAGTTGACCTCTTTCAGGCCGCCGATCCAGCCGGTGTGGTGGCGGTAGAATTTGTTATCCAGCTTGTTGCCGGTGAGGATAGCCTTGTCGCAGTTGATGATGATGACATGGTCGCCGCAGTCAGCGTGGGGCGCATAGGTGACCTTGTGCTTGCCGTTGAGCAGGTGCGCAGCGGTGGCAGCGACACGGCCCAGCGGTTTGTCAGCAGCGTCGAGGATATACCATTTGCGGTTGATATCTGCTGCTTTGGGCATAGTAGTTGACATTTCAGTTCCCCCTGATAATCATAGTAATAAAGGTGGCACACACCGGCACCCGGGCCGATGCGCAATATTTATTATAGTGCCGGGCCCACGGCTTGTCAACACTTTTGCTTGAAATTTTAATATACCCAGAGAAGAACTCCCGTTTTCTCTGTTTTGCTCGTTTTTACACCTCATTTACTCGCTCTCTATTTTTGTTTTGCGGGGACTGGGCGCTGGCGTTTTGCGCGCGCAACCGGTATAATAGGAGCCGGTTTAAAAGAGTGGCGAATCGGGCACCGGCGCCACACAACAGGAGGGGAGACTGCGATGCAGCGCATTTTGGGACTGAGCCGCAAGGCGATACAGATGTACGACATGATCGCCGACGGCGACCGGATCGCCGTCGGCGTGTCGGGGGGCAAAGACTCGCTGATACTGCTGCAGAGCTTGGCGCTGCTGCGGCGGTTTATCGGCATCGATTACGAGCTGGTGGCCATCTCTATCGATATGGGGCACGAGAATGTGCGCACCGATTTTTCGGCCATTGGGAAAATGTGTGATACGCTAGAGGTCCCCTACGTGGTAAAGCCCACCGAGATCGGGCCCATCGTTTTTGACATGCGCCAGGAGAAGAACCCCTGCAGCCTGTGCGCGCGCATGCGGCGGGGCAGCCTGCACGACGCGGCCAAGGCCAACGGCTGCAACAAGCTGGCGCTGGGCCACCACAAAGACGACGCGGTGGAGACCTTTTTTATGAACCTGTTTTCAGAGGGGCGGCTGGGCTGCTTTCAGCCGGTGACCTACCTCTCGCGCAAAGATATGACGGTGATCAGGCCGCTGGTGCTGGCCAGCGAGGGAGAGATCTCGTCGGCGGCCAGACGGTTGGGGCTGCCCATTGTAAAGAGCAAATGCCCGGTGGACGGACACACCAACCGGGAGAAGACCAAGCAGTATGTGCGGGATATGGAGCACCGGGATCACGGTTTTCGCGACCGCATTTTTGGAGCTATGCAGCGGGCACATCTGGATGGGTTTTAGAGGCGTGGCCGCCGTGTACAGATAGAAAAAAGCGAGGAGCCGCGGCTCCTCGCTTTTTTACTTGTTCTCGGGGCTTTTTGCCGGTGCCGTCAGCGCTCGCAGACGGGCTGCCCAGCATACCAGCAGCGCACCGGCATAGGCCAGCAGGCTGCTGTGGTCGAGCGGGCAGTGGGACAGCGGCCACAGCACCGCACACAGCCCGGCCAAGGCGCCAAAGAACAGAATATCGGGCAGCCAGCTGGTGCGCCGGCGGCGCAGCAGCGTATAGCCCATGGTCGCTGCCGCCGCGAGCAGGGCCAGCCAGTGCAGCTGACAATCTGCCGCCGCACCGTGACCGCCGAGGCCGGTATCGACCGAAGAGCCGTTTTGCCCCGCACCGCTTTCTGTTCCGTCAAATGGGTCCACTGTGTGGGTGATCTGCCCGGTGGGGTCGTTGGGGTTTTTGGCCAGGTGATAGGTGAGCTCTACCGTGGTGCGATTGCCCTGACTGTCTGCGACAGTGTAGCGCAGCAGATAGTCGCCGGGCACGGTGGTATCGATGCCCAGGGCGGTGATATCTCTGCCATCGGCGGCGAGTATCTGCAACCCCAATGGAGAGAGTGCCCCGTCGGGCTGAGCCGAGCGGATGTCGAAGCGCCCGGTGAGCAGCGCCTGCGCCGTTTGGCGGTCTATGCGCCCACCGTACAGTACCGGCGCACGGGTAATGGTCTCGGTCACCTCGTCGGTGATGAGCGCGTGCCGGTAGCCGGTATCGGGGTCGGTGGTGACTACCGGATCGGGCAGCGTTTTATTGGGGTCGATGGGCGGGCCCACCGGGGGATTTTTTTCGTCCGGGTAGACTACCACCGGCGGTTTTCGGCGGTCGACCAGCGTATCGGTGAGCAGGATGGTGGTCGTGTTGCCCTGGGGGTCGGTGGCGACATAGCGGATAGTAAAACTGCCCGGGCGCGTGGTATCTATACCCTGTGCAGTGACGTCGACGCCGTCTTTTATCACCGCCAAGCTGGTGGTGAGACCGCCGGGCAGATCGGTGGTGACGCTGTAGCGGTAATCCATCAGCGTCTGGGCGTGGGCGGCGGTGAACCGCCCGCCGTAGAGCGGTGTTTGCTCATCGATGTACTCGAAGATATTTTCGGTGATGGCTCCGTGATTAAGGCCGGTGTCGGCATCGGTCGTTACAGTGGGGCCGGGCAGCGTCTGGTCAGTATCCAGTACCGGACCAATCGGATCACTGCCGTCACTGGGATCGGGTCGGGTGACAACGGGCGGCCCGTAGGGAGACAGTGCAGTGGCCGCACCGGCGTTACCGGCGGTATCCACTACCCGGTATACCCCATTTTGAAGAATGGTGTAGTTTTGGCTGGCGGCACCGATACCGTCTGCGCTCAATGCAAAGGTCTCAAGATCGGCAAAGCTGCCGTTGGACTGTTTTTTCTGCAACTTCCAGACACCGGAGAGATTATCGGTCAAAGTAATGGTGTTGCCGCTAGCTGACAGCTTTGGCGCGGTGCGGTCAATACGGATATCGTCTGTCTTTTTAACTGAAATACTTCCGCTACTCAAGCTCTCGGCCCACATCTCGACCGGGCAGGTGACCTGCTCGTCGGTGTACTGATGGCGGGTGTTACCGCTGTCTAGTACCAGCTGATCGCCACGCTGCTCCTGCACGACAAAACGGTCAAAATCACCGGGGTAAAAGGAGAGCTCTACCGGGGTGTTATTCCAACCATTTGCATTGGCGGCGGGCAAACGGCTATAGTGGTAATCTCTGCCGGGGGTGCTCTGATCAGTCTTATCGGGGTCGTAGGGCACTAGGGGTTGGGCAGGAACCAGTTCAGTGCCCGAATATTGCTTAGAGAGGAAAAAATCGTCCTCAATCATTTGCCCGACAGTTACGGCCCCATTATCAGAATTTACCACTTTTGCCCGATAGGTGACCAGCGTACCGCCGGGCTTACAGGATAAGGGAATGCCGGGCCCGGTGATATTGACATCCGCTACCTCCACGCTATCGACAGTGACGCGCTGGGTCTCGTTTTCCCAGCCGGTGTCATCAAAATCGAGCCCGGTAGTGGCCAGGTCTTCATTGTCGGACAGCTTGAGGTGTACTGGTACCGGATCACCATCGGCAAAGGTGTTCTTGACCTCGGCCTGAATGGTGATGATATCTCCGTCGTGTACCTGCTTTTTCTCGTCGTCAGTCATGGGCTGACCGGCGCTGTTGAGTACCGTGGTCTCGACGAACTTGGGGGTGTATTTGGTATAGCGGATATTATTGAACTTCGCACTAATCTTTCCGGTAGGTGCAGGGTACGCCTTATACCAACTGGTAACGCCAGCAATGCTGACCGTAGCGGTATCGGTCTGCAGGTAGGGGCACGCTGCAACAGTAGTGGAGATCTGCAGAGCTCCATCTTGCCCATACTGCAATGTGAGCCTTCCTGTGGCGGCGTCAAAAGTGAGGACGAGCGGTTTAGTCTGGCTCACGTTGGATGCATTGAGCTGTCGACTGGCATAAGTTACATCAAACAGACTCCCGTTCCAGTGGCGTATAAACATCCAGGGACCGATGTCATCGGTATAACCCACCTGTATCGTTATCATGCCTTTACTGCCTCTCAAGTAGATATCTGCCCGTGAATTGATGACCGACGACCGATTATCCATCGTGTAGTCTACCACCAGCTGCCAGCTGGATTCCATAGATACTTTTCGCTTGCTGTTGACAGATGTACTCTGCTCCCAGGCTCCTGAGTTCCAGCTAGGCACATACCACTTATCGCGGTTGTTCACAGGATCACAGAGCAAAAGGTTGTTCTCGTCGATAGCTAACGGGTTGCCCTGAAAGATCTCCTGCAGGTCAAAGCTGCCTACGAAGTCGCTGCTGTCGTCTTGGGCTGCGGCCGGAAACATACAGAGGCACAGCGCCGCCAGCATTAAAAAGGGGAGCAGGCGGCGCAGCGGGCGCCGCCGATATCGCCTATATCTTTTTCCCATCATATATCGTTTCCTCCTTGTGGGCGGTGCTGGCAGCCGTCCCCACACGGAGCTGCTCACCGCCTATATACTTTATGTGTGCGGCAGTGCGGCCAACATGTCACATTCTGTCAAAAAAATCAGCAGACGTTTTTCTTTTTGAGGTCGGCGTATACACGCTCTGGACGGTCATGGTATACTTGTAGAAACGACGCCTATCTACCCGCGGCACAAAGCAGGACCAAAGAGGAGCACATAGGATGCAGCAATTTACGCACCGGCAGCTGGCTTTACTGGTGGAGCGCGCCCAGAGACAGGAGCAGGGGGCATTTTCCGCCCTATATCACGCCACCTGTGACGCTCAGTACTATCAGGCGCTGGCCCTGCTGGGCGACCATCAGCTGGCGGAGGATGCACTGCAGGAGGTGTATTTGACGCTGCACAAAAATATAGCACAGCTTAAAAACCCGCAAGCGGTGGTGGCCTACCTGAACCGGACCACCTTTTTGGTGTGCCAGAACTACCGGCGCACGCAGAGCCGCCGATCGGTGGAACTGCCGTGCAGCGACTCTTTTCCCCAGCGGCCGGACGAGGACGTAACTGCGATGCCTGAGGAGCTGGCAAGTCGCCGGGAAATGATGGACGAGCTACAACAGGCGCTGTTGCAGCTCTCCCCTATGGAAAGACAGATCGTGGTATTGCGCTATCTGCAGGAGCGCAAGTTGGAGGAGATCGCCACTTTGACCGGTGTATCGCTGAGCACGGTACACCGCTGTTTGCGGCGGGGGAAAAAGCAGCTGGCCAAGTTGTTGCGGCCAAAACTGCCGGCTTTTGTTCCCGCCGGGCTGGTGTTGGCACGAGTATGGGGCCCCGGGCGGCTGGTGCCGGGAAAGAATGCCGCCAGACGCGCGGCACTCGCCACCGGGGCCGTAGTTCTGTGCGCAGTGACTGGTCTCGTGGCGGGCACCGCACTGCGGCCCCGCTTTGAAAATGTGGTGCTGGACACCAATTTTGCCCGCGACGGACAGCTGGTGCGTGCTTGGGCGGGCGGGTCCACCCAGGTTGTGTGGGCGGAAAACAGCGCTGGCCGGCACATAGAATTTACCGCTCACGCCGACGGCAAGTACAGCGGCGTGGTCACCGAAAACGGCAGGTGGGTACTGGTGGCACAGGGGGCTGGCGGCGACCGCGCCCGTTGCGAACTGCTTATTGACCGCGTAGACCGCCAGGCGCCTCACATTATAGAGGTGCGCGACGAAGGTGAACGGTTGGCGGTGGTACTGGGTGATGAAGGCGCCGGGGCAGACTTGTCGAGCGCTTTTATCACCGGGCCGGATGGCAGCCGGGTGGCGCCCATCCTAACAGATACCGCAACGAATACGGTGTATTTTTCTATTTATGACGGGATGCGCCCCTTCTCGGTGACCGACCGGGCGGGGAACACCGGGGCGGGCACGGTGGGCATCCCCGACCCGTAAAAGGTGATGTATAAAAGCGGTGAGCCACCCCAATGCCCGGGTCTGCTCACCGCTTTTTATTGTCAATTTTGGCTGCCGGTCACTGGCAGAGGTTGTACAGGTAGTCTTTAAAAGCCTTCTCGTCCAGGCGCTCACAGATGACGGCGTTATACTGCTCTTTGGGTGCATGGGTGGTATCGACGATCATCTGGCCATAGTTTTGCGGGCTTTTCGTCTCGATAAAGACATAGGCCGGAAAGCTCTCGGCGATACAGGCGGGGTGGATGGCGGCCGCCACGGCGGTGGGGTCGGGCAGGGTAATGACACTGCGGCCCCAGGTCTTTTCGTAAAACACCCGCAGCGAGTCGTTACAGCGCATACAGAACTGGGCCACCGGCCCGCCCCGATTAAAGCGGTCGATGTCCTCGGCGCGGAAAGCGCACTCGTTAAGACAGACATCCAGCTGCACGATCTGGATGGGGATGCCGCTATTCAAGACGATGGAGGCCGCCTCGGCATCGATATAGATGTTGTACTCGGCCATGGGGTGCCAGGCGGATGAGTGCGGTTTGGCGCCGCCCATGACGGTGATGCGCTTGAGCTTTTTCATGGTCTGGGGCGCCTGCAGGATGCACAGGGCCACATTGGTGAGCGGGCCCAGCGCGATGAGTTCCAGGTCGGAGGGGTCCTGCTCGATGCAGCGCAAAATGGCATCTACGGCGTGGCCGGGCTGCACCGGCACCTCCGGCTCGGGCAGGAACATATCGCCCATCCCGTCTTCGCCGTGTACTTTTTCACCGGTAATGAGGTCGCGGAACATGGGCTTAGATACGCCCTTGACAACAGGGGGGCGATAGGTGCCGGCCTCCTGTACCGAGCGGCGGGCATTGATGGTCGCCTGCTCCAGCGCCACGTTGCCGGCCACCACGGTGATGAGCTCGACCTTGACGGCGGGTTCACGCAGGGCCATGATAAGGCCGACGGCGTCGTCGGAGGCGGTATCGGTATCGATGATCAGTCGCTGCATAGTGGTTCTCCTTTTTTTACTGCTGGGCCGGGCTCCAGCGCAAACGGCTGGGGGTAGGGCTGAGCGTTTTTTGTCATTTGGATGGATAAGCAGTGTATGGCCGCTTTTCGGGTTCCCGTTGTATGCGGGACCTACGTATGTTATACTGGACTTGACTTCACCGGAATACACCGGGTGATAGAATTTGCTGCATACTAGGAGGTACATCTGTGTTTGGGATCTTATGGACGTGTAGGCGCACCCGCTAAAGCAAATTTTACCCAACGCGTGCTCAGGTTTACCTGGGCGCTGTTTGCCTTGTCATTTCCATAAGGAGAGAACATATGAATATAGCAGATAATATCCTGCGAGCACACCTGACAAACGTCTTTTTTGTGGGCGGGACCGCCTGTGGTGGAAAGACGACCATCGCACGGGCATTGGCCCAAAAACATGGTTTTACCCTATACGATATGGACGCCCGCTTTGCACAGCACCAAAAAATCGCCGACTGTGTCCACCAGCCCGCCATGACCCAGACTTTTGACAGCTGGGAGGCGTATTTCTGCCGCCCTTACTGGGCGTACAGCGCGTGGTTGCAGCAGAGCGTCGACGAGCAGCTTCAGATGGCGCTGATCGACCTGATCGAGTTGTCGAGAGAGCAGCCGGTGATCGCCGATTTGCACCTGTCGCTGGAAACGGCCAGACGGATCACCGACCGGCAGCACATGGTATTTTTGATCGCGTCGCCCCAGCGGGTGGCCAGAGACTACTACGCCCGGCCAGACCACCGGGATATCTGCGATTGCATCATGGGGCTGCCGGACCCACAAAAAGCGTTTGAAAATTGCAGCAAGGCGCTTATTTACACCACCCAGCCCTTTTATGATACCGTAAAAAGGAGCGAGATGTTTTGGCTGGAGCGGGATGAGAGCAGCACTGTAGCGGGTACGCTGGCCCGAGTAGAGCGGCATTTTGCCCTTGACGGGCAGCACCAGACAAAGGGCTGATCTGAACGCCCCCATCACCACGCTGCATTTTTATGCATAGCGGGTACTGGGCCGGGTGGCTAATCAGGCTGTCTGTGCGGGCAAGTCTTGCAGGTGCAACAGCCGCACAGCGTCTATTTTCTATTATAGTGTTATTTTAGCGGGGCTGCCAGAAGCAGCCCCGCTAAATTTGTCACGAAAAAACTGTTCACATAGCCCGGCACCCGCAGTGCGGGTACAAGCTGTCAGTTATGCCGGGCACGGCGGCGGTACCACAGGTGACCCGCAAGCGCGGCGGCCAGTATGGCGAACAGTACCAATACCAGCCCCAGCCAACCGGGGGCGGTGTGTCGATCCTGCTGGGGGTGGTAGTAGGCCCTTAAACGGGCATTGAACTGCTCGAGATCCAGCGGACCAGTACCGTTATCTTCGGAGAATAAAAAGTAACGGCGCTCCCCCTGCCCATTGACCGCGCTGACCGCCACCTGATCGCGGTAGGGTAGCAGCCAGACGTCACCGCCGTAACCGGCCTGCTCCCAGCAGAACTCCCGCTCCGCTGTGGAGGGCGCTTTGACCGGCTGTATTTTTTTGGTCTTGGGCCTGCCGCCGGCATCGACGGTAAAATAGAGCACGAATCCGCTCGGCCCGCCGCGGGCATCGTTGCCGACCAAAAACAGCGCGTAGAGCGGCTGCTCACGGGGGACCAGCACATCGCCCTGACCGTCGTAGCGGCGGTCCATCAGCGGCCTGGATACCTGCAATATCTGCTGGCTGTAGCTGGGAATATCGGTGATGGGGGCGGCGAGCTCATCGCTCTGCAGCTGCCGCCACACGGCGTCGCAGTCGCCCATAAAAAGCAGCTGGCGAAATACGTCGCCGGCATCGGGAAACAGCGGGTCCTGCGGCTCGAGCGCCCACACCGGCTGTTGGGCGGCGATGAGCAGACACCACAGCAACAACAGCATCCCAGTTGCCACACGTCGTACCTTGCCCATCCGAAAACAGCCCCTTTCTGACGGCGCCACATACAAAAGAACGCCATATGGTCTTTTGCACAGAATCAGTTCCTAGAATGTCCCTATTATACCAAAATTACCGGGCCCTCTCTAGTAAATAGCTGATTTTCTTTATATATGACCATTTTTCGACATTTGATTGGCAGAGATGCACAACTGCCGTTTAGCGGGCGCGCAAAAAAACAGGGCTCTGCCTACAGATAGACAGAGCCCTGTTTTAAATTGTGCATGTAGGAGGTAAAGACCTCTTTACAGGCCGCGCTTTACATAGCTGGTGTGCAGGATGCTGTGGGCCTTGTGGCTGCCAGGTTTCTCGAGGTACTCCTCGTAGACTTTTTTGATGACCGGGTTCTGGTGCGACTTGCGCAGCGGCAGGTTGCGGTCAGCCTCGTACAGGGCGGCTGCGCGCAGACCTTTGAGATCTATGTTGTTGCGGACCGCTGCGTGCTGGACCGGCTGGCCGCCGCCATTGACACAGCCGCCGGGGCAGCCCATGATCTCGATAAAGTGGTACTGCTTCTCGCCGGACTGGACCCGTTTGAGCAGCTCGTCGGCGTTGCGGGTACCGGAGGCGACCGCCACGTTGACATCCATACCGGCCACGTGATAGGTGGCCTCTTTGATGCCGGCAGTGCCGCGCACCTCGGTGAACTCGACGTTCTGCAGCTCTTCGCCGGTGAGGGTCTCGACGGCGGTGCGCAGGGCAGCCTCCATAACGCCGCCGGTAGCACCGAAGATGACGCCGGCACCGGTGGCCTCGCCCAGGGGATTGTCGAAATCCTCGTCGGGCAGATCGGTGAACTGGAGACCGGCGCGCTCGATCATGCGGGCCAGCTCGCGGGTGGTGAGAGCCACATCTACATCGGGCACGCCCGCTGCGGCCTGGTCGTCACGGCCGACCTCGAATTTCTTGGCGGTGCAGGGCATGATGCTGACCACGAAGATCTTCTTGGGGTCGATCCCCTCTTTCTCGGCGTACCAGGTCTTGGTGATGGCACCAAACATCTGTTGCGGCGACTTGCAGGAGGAGAGATTGCCGATCATGTCGGGGTAGTAGTGCTCGCAGAACTTGACCCAGCCGGGGGAGCAGGAGGTGATCAGCGGCAGCTGACCGCCGTTTTGCACCCGGTCGAGGAACTCGTTGGCCTCTTCCATGATGGTCAGATCGGCCGAGAAGTCGGTGTCGAACACCTTGTCAAAGCCCAGGCGGCGCAGAGCGGCGACCATTTTGCCCTGCACGTTGGTACCGATGGGCATACCGAAAGCCTCGCCCAGGGTGGCGCGGATGGACGGCGCGGTGTTGACCACCACGTATTTGTCGGGATCGGCCAGAGCCGCCCAGACCTCGTCGGTCTGATCTTTCTCGGCGATAGCGCCGGTGGGGCAGGCCACGATGCACTGGCCGCAGGAGATACAGCTGGTGTCGCCCAGACCCAGGTCGAAAGCCGAGCCGATGTGGGAGGCAAAGCCGCGGTCGTTGGGGCCGATGACGCCGACTTTTTGCAGCTTGGAACAAGCGGCTACGCAGCGGCGGCAGAGGATGCACTTGGAGTTGTCGCGGTACATGTGGGCGGCGGAGTTATCGATCTCGTACTGCTCGTTCTCGCCGTCGTAGTAGCCCTCGTCCTCGACCTTCAGGTCTTTGGCCAGCTTCTGCAGCTCGCAGTTGCCACTGCGCACGCAGGACAGGCAGCTGCGGTTGTGGGTGGAGAGGATCAGCTGCAGCGTCTTTTTTCTGGAATCCAGAACCTTGGGGGTGTTGGTGAACACCTCCATCCCCTCGTTGACCGGGGCACAGCAGGAGGCGACCAGACTGCGGGCACCTTTGACCTCGACCACGCAGATGCGGCAGGCGCCGATCTCGTTGATCTCTTTTAAATAGCACAGGGTGGGAATCTGGATGCCCGACAGACGGCACGCCTCGAGGATGGTGGCGTTTTTGGGGACAGAGACGGACATGCCGTTTATTTTCATGTTGATAGTTTCCACGTTTTGCACACTCCTTCTCTACTGGATCGAGATCGCGCCGAATTTGCACTTCTCGATGCACGCGCCACACTTGAGGCACTTGTGCGGGTCGATCTCATGGGGCAATTTGACCGTACCGGTAATGGCGCCGGCGGGGCACACTCTGGAGCAGAGGGTGCAGCCTTTGCACTTGTCGGGGTCGATCGAGTAGGTGAGCAGCGCCTTGCACACGCCGGCAGGGCACTTCTTGTCGACGATGTGGGCCACGTACTCGTCGCGGAAGTAGTGAAGGGTGGCCAGCACCGGGTTGGGCGCCGTCTGGCCCAGACCGCACAGTGCGTTCTCTTTTATGTAGTGGCAGAGCTCTTCGATCTTGTCCAGATCCTCTAAAGTGGCTTGGCCCTTGGTGATCTTGGTGAGCATCTCCAGCAGGCGCTTGGTGCCCACCCGGCAGGGGGTGCACTTACCGCAGGACTCTTCTACGGTGAACTCTAAGAAGAACTTGGCAATGTCCACCATGCAGGTGTCCTCGTCCATGACGATCATGCCGCCGGAGCCCATCATCGAGCCGATGGAGATGAGGTTGTCGTAGTCGATGGGGATATCGAAGTGCTCAGCCGGGATACAGCCGCCGGAGGGGCCGCCGGTCTGGGCTGCTTTAAACTTCTTGCCGCCGGGGATGCCGCCGCCGATCTCCTCGATGATCTCGCGCAGGGTGGTGCCCATGGGAACCTCGACCAGGCCGGTATTGTTGATCTTGCCGCCCAGGGCGAACACCTTGGTGCCCTTAGACTTCTCGGTGCCCATAGAGGCGAACCACTCGGGGCCGTTTAAGATGATCTGGGTGATGTTGGCGTAGGTCTCGACGTTGTTGAGCAGGGTGGGTTTTTCGAAGATGCCCTTCTGTGCCGGGAACGGGGGGCGGGGGCGGGGCTCGCCGCGCTGGCCCTCGACCGAGCGCATGAGCGCGGTCTCCTCGCCGCAGACAAAGGCGCCGGCGCCCAGCCGCAGCTCGATGTCGAAGTCAAAGCCGGTGCCGAAGATATCTTTGCCCAGCAGGCCGTACTCGCGGGCCTGATTGATGGCGATCTGCAGGCGCTTGACAGCGATGGGGTACTCGGCGCGCACGTAGATGAAACCGTGATTGGCGCCGGTGGCATAGGCGGCAATGGCCATGGCCTCTAAGATGGTGTGGGGGTCGCCCTCGAGCACCGAGCGATCCATAAACGCGCCCGGGTCGCCCTCATCGGCGTTGCAGGCCACATATTTCTGGTCGGCGTGGTTCTGGGCGGTGAGCTGCCACTTGACGCCGGTAGGGAAACCCGCACCGCCGCGGCCGCGCAGACCGGAGGCCTTGATGATGTCGATGACCTCTTGCGGGGTCTTTTCGGTCAGGCAGATACCCAGCGCCTTGTAGCCGTCCATGGCGATGTACTCGTCGATGTTCTCGGGGTTGATGACGCCGCAGTTGCGCAGGGCCACACGGTGCTGTTTTTTATAGAAGTTGGTATCGTTGAGGGAGATGACGCCGTTGTCGGTGACCGTCTCGTCGTACAGCAGGCGCTCGACCGGGCGGCCCTTAAGCAGGTGCTCAGACACGATCTCGGGGACGTCGGTCACCTCGACCCGGCTGTAGAAAGAGCCCTCGGGGTAGATGATGACGATGGGGCCCAGCGCACACAGGCCAAAGCAGCCGGTGCGGACGATCTTGACCTCGTCTTGCAGGTCGTTTTTTGCGAGCTCGGACTCGAACGAGTGGATGAGCTGGTCGCTGCCCGAGGACGTACAGCCGGTACCCCCGCAGATCAGTACTTGGGAACGAAACATATCTACTTCCTCCTCACTATTTTGCGTTGGCGCCGATGGTGTACTCGTGTACGATGTTGCCGCCAATGATGTGTTCCTCCACCACGCGGGCGGCCTTTTCAGCGGTCATCTTCACATAGGTGACCTTGGGCTCGCCGGGGACGAACACTTCGACGACCGGCTCGTACTGGCAGATGCCGATACAGCCCGTCTGGGAGACCATGACCTGGTGGGTGAGGTCGCGGTCGGCCACTTCTTTGGCAAAGGCATTGAGTACCGGGCGGGCGCCGGCGGCGATGCCGCAGGTGGCCATGCCCACGACGATGCGCTTGCAGTTTTTGTCTTCTTCGCGCAGCCCGATGCTGCCTTTCATCTTGTCTTTGATAGCCTGCAGTTCCGCTAAGCTCTTCATTATTCTATGACACCTCCGTAAAGTTCTGTAAGATGTTCCTGTATGTACTCTCTGATAAATTCCAGCACCTGCGGCGTTGCGAGGGGCACCCCCTCCAAGACCTGTTTAAACTCTCTGGTGTCGGCGGCAAAGCTGCGCCCGTCAACGGTGTGGGTGTACAAAAAGTCGGTCGACTCGTTGACCATGACGAGACTGCAGTAGGTGCCGGCCATGTCACCCAGGGGCATGCGGTCGATGTGACTGCGCACGAAAGTGCCCTGGATGAAAGTACCTTGCCCCACCCGCGAGCGGATGGAGAACTGGCCGCCGGCCATCTCGCTTTGCATTTTGAAAAACGGCACCCCCAGCCCCACCTTGCGGGTGGTGCGGGTAGTGTAAAACGGGTCGGTCACCCGGCGCTGCGTCTCCTCGTCCATGCCGCAGCCGTCGTCTATGACGGCGATGCGCATGAAGTCTTTGGCCCGGTCCTCCTCGATCTCGATCTGCACCAGCGAGGCGCCGGCCTTGATGGAGTTCTGGGCGATGTCGAGGATGTTCAGTGAGAGTTCCTGCATGGCTGCTACTTGTTCTGGTACTCGGCCAAAATACGATCTACATCGTCGACCACCAGGCGGCCGTACACCTCGTCGTTGATGGTCATGACCGGAGCCAGACCACAGGCGCCGATGCAGCGGCAGGCCTCGAGCGAGAAGCGGCCGTCGGCGGTGCACTCGCCGCCCACGATGCCCAGATTTTGACTGAGCTTATCAAAAATGTCGCCGGCGCCTTTTACGTAACAGGCGGTGCCCAGGCAGACGGAGATTTTGTATTTGCCTTTGGGATTGAGCGAGAACTGGGAGTAAAAACTCACCACACCGTAGATCTCCTCCAGCGGCACATCCATCTTATCGGCGATGATCTTCTGCACCTCGATGGGCAGATAGCCGTAGATATCTTGTGCCTGCTGCAGTACCGAGATGAGTGAGCCCTGTACGTCCTTATGGGCCTCGATCACCTCCAGCAGTTTCTGCTCCTGCTCTTGGGTGCCGCTGAAAGGCACCGATGAGATTTTTCCAGCCATGAAACTTGACCTCCTAACGGATTGTACAGATACAGGTGTAAAAACAACCTTCTCTATCTACTATAATTAACATATGAATTATATCAAAGCGCCGCGCGCAAAGTAAAGTGAAACTGGAAATAAGCGGAAATAAACAAAAAGTTCGACGTTTACGTCAATAAACCCATTTTTTCTTTGGTAGTATTGCCTGTTAAAATATTGTCATTTAGGGGGAAAAACGTTTGCGCCCGCCCGGGAGAAAATGCTATCATATCAGTAGATATTCTGTGCTGCCTCACCGCCCCACTGCGGCGGTGGGGCCGCGCGCATACCGGGCCGCACCGGCCCCGACTGGAGGGATACCAATTGACGATCCACGACATACAGCAGATACTCGACGCCCGCTGGATTTACGGCGAGGAGCTGGCTGACCGCGAGGTGCACACCGCCTGCGGCAGCGACATGATGAGCGATGTGCTGGCCTTTGTAAAGGACCAGTCGGTGCTGCTCACCGGCCTGGTCAACCCGCAGGTGGTGCGCACCGCCGAAATGATGGACATGGTGTGTATCGTGTTCGTGCGGGGCAAGACCCCGGACGAGAACATCACCGCTCTGGCACGGCGCGGCGAGATCGCTCTGCTGTGCACCGACGAGCGCATGTTCACCGCCTGTGGCAAGCTGTACGCCGCCGGACTGAGCGGCGGTGTGGGGGAGCGCCTCTCGTGAGCGGCGACTGACTGGCCGCGCCCGCAGCGGGCCGAGCCAGAGAAGGTGGGAGTTATAGTATGGGAGAACTGGTGAAACTGCATTACGACGTGCCGGGGGACGATTTTACCCGCGCGGGAGAGGCCTCCAGCGACGTGAAGAAAAAGCTCAAGACCCTGGGCATCGACCCGGGGTGTATCCGCAAGGTGGCCATCGCCATGTACGAGGGGGAGATCAACATGGTGATACATGCCCACGGCGGCACCGCCGACGTGGAGGTCACCACCGCCTATATCGACATTGCTCTGGCCGACCAGGGCCCGGGCATACCCGACGTGGCGCTGGCCATGACCGAGGGCTTTTCTACCGCCCCGGAGGAGGTTCGCAACCTGGGCTTTGGCGCCGGGATGGGCCTGCCCAACATGAAAAAGTACACCGACGACATCCGCATCGAGACCGAGCTGGGCGTTGGCACCACCGTGTATATGCGCGTCAACATCGCCTGATCGCGGGCCGCGCTGCAAGCGCCGGGCACCACCGCCCGGACACTTTTATTAAATAAGGTATACACGCAGAGAGGAGGCGCACAGAAATGGCCTACCGCAACAGCCAGATAGACCGGCAGAACTTCAGTTGGTTTGCCAGCGACCGCAAGGTAAATTCTCTGGTGGAGATCGAACTCGACCGGGGGCGCATCGCGCAGTTGGGGCCGCTGTGCGCCCACTTTACCTATCCTATGGCCGCCTTTTGCGGCGAGCGGGGGGCCGGCGGCAGCGCGCTGCTGGCGGTGGCGGCCTGCGCCTATCACGGGCGCAGCTGCCCGCCGGGGCGTCAAAAACCCTACTACACCTTTGGCGACTTCTTTACTTTTTCGGCCGATGACGCCCACATCAAGGGCTGCGTACTGCGCTATACCCTGCGGCTGCCGCTGATCGATGTGGTGGAGACCCGCCGCCGGGAACCCTGCCAGCGCTGGAACGACTACGCCCGCCGCAGCGAGCGGGCGGTGTACTACCTGGACCGCGACCGCGTGCCGGGCGCTGAGGCGGTGCTGGCGGCAGTGGCCGCAGTGGGCAGGGGCGGCATGGTGTGTGTAGAACAGCTGGAGTGGGGGCTCTCGGTCCCCCAGCAGAAAAAGCTGGTGACCGCGCTCAAGGCACTGTGCGCCAAAAATCACTGCCAGCTGCTGTGCACCACCCGCTCACCGGCCATACTGGCTGCACTGCCGCCGGCGGCGCGCTACCGGCTGGTGCAGCAGGATGGCCAGACGCTGCTGGAACACCCAGTGCCCCCGGAGGCGGCGCTGCCACAGCACCGTGAAAAGTTGCCGATATACCTGCAAAAAGAGGCCGGCCCCTGGTTTTGGGGGCTGGCACCGCTGGCGTTGCGGCAGCAACTTCAGCCGGTCTACTGCCATACAGCCGCCGAGCTGGCACAGCGACTAGGCGAAGACGACCGCGCCCCACTGGGGGCGTGTACCGCCCGCGCCGAAGGGCGCACCGCGGCACTGTTGCCGGTGGCAGCACGGCACAAGCTGCTATCGCTGCCGCCGCTGCTGGATGCGCCCAGCGAGCTGCTCAGCCGCCTGTGTCAGCTGTCGAGCCGCAGCCGGCTATGTGACAGCTGGGGCTGCGACGACACCGACTTGCAGCAGCTGCTATCTGACGCGGCAGCTACCGCCGACCCGCTGGGGGCGCTGGCTGCGACACTGGACGAACCCCGTGAGGCGCTGCAGCGGCAGCTGGCGGCAGCGGTGCGCGATACTGTTCACTGCCGGTCTTTTGCCAGCCGCTTAGAGGCACTGTTTGAATGAGTATTCTGCGAGAGGAGGCACCCCGGCCATGACCGACTTTTACCATTCGGTGACTTTGGACCCGGACAAGTGCAAAGGCTGTATCAACTGCATAAAGCGCTGCCCCACCGAGGCCATACGGGTGCGCAAAGGCAAGGCGTATATCATCAAAGAGCTGTGTATCGACTGTGGGGAGTGTATCCGCATTTGCCCCCACCATGCCAAACAGGCCACTTACGACCCGGTGACGGCAGTATTACAGGCACCTTACAAACTGAAGATCGCTCTGCCACCGCCGGCGCTTTTTGCCCAGTTCAACAACTTGGAGGACATGGATATCGTGGCCTCGGCCCTGCTGCGCATGGGCTTTGACCGGGTGTTTGAGGTGTCGCGGGCGGCGGAGCTGGTGAGCGACGCCACCCGACGCATCATGAAATACGGCGATATCAAGCGGCCGGTGATCTCGAGCGCCTGCCCGGCCATTACCCGGCTGATCCGGGTTCGTTTTCCCGAACTGTGCGACCACGTGCTGCCGCTGCACGCACCGGTAGAGGTGGCGGCGGCACTGGCTAAAAAAGAGGCCAGCGAGCAGACCGGTATACCGCTCGAGGAGATCTGCACGGCATTTATATCGCCCTGTGCGGCCAAGGTGACGGCGGCCAAGTCGCCCATTGGGGCCGAGCACAGCCAGATCGACTACGTGCTGGCCCTGAAAGACGTGTACCCGCTGCTGCTGGAACAGATGAGCGAGGAGCAGAACCAGCCGCTGACCAACACCGGCCGCATCGGCATCAGCTGGGGTTCCAGCGGGGGCGAGGGATCGGCGCTGCTGCTGGATAACTACCTGGCCGCCGACGGCATCGAGAACGCGATACGGGTGTTAGAAGATCTGGAGGACGAAAAATTTGACCGGCTGGACTTTATCGAGCTCAACGCCTGCAGCGGCGGCTGCGTGGGCGGGGTGCTGACGGTAGAGAACCCCTACGTGGCCAAGACCAAGCTGCAGCGGCTGCGCAAGTACCTGCCGGTGAGCTGCAACCGTCTGACATCGCCCATACCGGCCTTTTTTAAATGGGACCAGAAGCTGGAGTACCAGCCGGTAATGACGCTGGACAGCGATCTGTCGGTGGCTATGCAGAAGTTAAACGACATCGAGCAGCTGGCGGCGAGCCTGCCGGGGCTGGACTGCGGCTCGTGCGGGTCTCCCTCGTGTCGGGCCTTTGCCGAGGATGTGGTCCGCGGCAAGGCGGCGGTGGGGGACTGTATCTTCCGCATGCGCGACGAGATCGAACTGTTGGGCGGCGACCAGACCGACCTGCGCGACCTGGTGCCGCTGCCGTTTAGAAAGGAGGAGCGGGATAATGGATAACGTGTTGTTTTCGACCGCCGATCTGGCGGACTGCGCCGGCATTGAGCCGGTGTGCTGTAGCCAGGAGAGAGAGGTGACCGGGATCTACTGCTGCGACCTGCTGAGCATGGTGATGGGCCGGGCCCAGGAGGGGGATCTGTGGATCACGGTGATGGGCAACGTAAATGCGATCGCGGTGGCGGCGCTGGCTGACGTTGCCTGTATCGTGGTGGCGGAAGGGGCCGTGCTCGATGAGGAGGCCCGCACCAAGGCGCAGCAGCAGGGCATCAACGTGTACTGCACCGAGCTGCCGGTATACCAGACCGCTATGGCGGTGACCGCACTGGCCGCCGGAGGCGCGTGATGGGGGCGGGCCGGCTGGCCCGATACGACCTGCACCTGCACAGCTGCCTATCCCCCTGCGGGGACGATGAGATGACCCCGGCTACCATTGTGGGACTGGCCAAGTTGGGCGGCCTGGATTTTATTGCCCTGACCGACCACAACACCGTTAAAAATTGCCCCTATGCCCTGGAGGCGGGGCGGTTCTACGACCTGCCGGTGATACCGGGCATGGAGCTATGCACCCGTGAAGAGGTGCATGTGGTGTGCCTGTTTGACAGCCTGCCCGGGGCGCTGGCCTTCGGCGATGCGGTATATGAAAAGCTGCCGGATATTGCAAACGATGAGGAGATCTTCGGGCACCAGTATATCTGCAACACCGATGACGAGGTGGTGGGGAAGTTGGATAAACTGCTCATCAACGCCTGCGACATCTCCATTTACGATGCCGTGCCCATGGCCGCCCGGTTTGGCGGCATCGCCTACCCGGCCCATGTGGATAAGAGTGCCAACAGCGTGCTTTCGAACCTGGGTTTTTTAGACGCGGACATGGGGTTTACCATCGCTGAGTTGGCCGATATCGCCAAGGCGCCGGACCTCTTGCAGCGGGGGCTGTTGCCGCCGGATATCAAGACCATCACCAACTCCGACGCCCACTACGCCAAAGATATCAAAAATCCAGCTCGGCCGGAGTATCTGCCCAGTGAGATAGCAGGGTTGCTGGAGCGGCTGTTAAAAACTGCATAGCGGCAGTGCGCCGCGGGCAAACTGAGCTGTGAGCCCGTGGCCCGCGCCGGGACGAGGACGGCCCCTCGCCCCGGCTTTTTTCATATTTGTAAGCGGCAGATACCGGCGGCCACGCGCGGGGACAATAAAAATGCAGTGAGCGGTATTGACAAACTACACTGCTGTGGTATACTATACATACACCCCCTCCCCCTGGGGGTGTCTACCACACAGGAGGGAGACCTTATGAGACAGCAGAAATTTGACGTCACCGGTATGACCTGCTCGGCCTGCAGCGCCCACGTAGAAAAAGCGGTGCGGGGACTTGACGGGGTGGAGGAGGTCTCGGTCAACCTGCTCACGGGCAGCATGACGGTACAGGTGGACGACCAGGTGACCGACACCCAGATCGAGGCGGCGGTCGACGCCGCCGGCTACGGCGCTACCCCCCACGGACAGCAGATCGCCGACCGGACTGCGCCGGCTGGGCCCAGCCCGGTAGAGCTGCAGATCAAAAATATGAAGATGCGGCTGTGGGTGTCGTTTGGCTTTTTGATACCGCTGATGTACATCTCGATGGGACACATGGTCGGGCTGCCGCTGCCCGGTTTTTTGAGCGGCATCGAAAACGGCGTCACCTATGCTATGGCTCAGTTTTTGCTGACGCTGCCGGTGGTATATGTGAACCGCAAGTACTACCAGGTGGGTTTTAAGACCCTGTTTCGCGGGGCACCCAACATGGACAGTCTGATCGCCATCGGCTCGACGGCGGCGCTGGTGTACGGGGTGTTCGCCATTACCCGCATCGGCTACGGGCTGGGCATACAGGATATGCAACTGGCCCACCACTACCACATGGACCTGTATTTCGAGTCGGCGGCCATGATCCTGGCGCTGATCACCCTGGGCAAATATTTGGAGGCCCGCAGCAAGGGAAAGACCAGCGAGGCCATTACCAAGCTGATGGATCTGGCCCCCAAGACCGCCACTGTGGAGCGGGACGGCCAGGAGCTGGAGCTGCCGGTAGAGCAGGTGGTATCGGGCGACACGGTGCTGGTGCGGCCCGGCCAGAGCGTGCCGGTAGACGGGGTCATCCTCGAGGGCAACTCCAGCCTGGACGAGGCGGCCATCACCGGCGAGAGCATACCGGTAGACAAAGGGCCGGGGGATACGGTCATCGGCGCCAGCATCAACCGGGCCGGGTTTTTTAAGTTCCGCGCCACCAAGGTGGGCGAGGACACCACCTTGTCGCAGATCATCCGGCTGGTGGAGGACGCCAGCTCTTCTAAAGCGCCTATTGCCAAGCTGGCCGACAAGATCTCCGGCGTGTTCGTGCCGGTAGTCATCGGCATCGCCCTGCTGGCGGCAGTCGTCTGGCTGATCGCCGGGGCCACCGTGGAGTTTGCGCTCTCGGTGGGTATTGCGGTGCTGGTCATCTCGTGTCCCTGCGCGCTGGGCTTGGCCACACCGGTGGCCATTATGGTGGGCACCGGTAAAGGGGCCGAAAACGGCATCCTCATCAAGTCGGGCGAGGCGCTGGAGACGGCACACAGCATCGACACGGTGGTGATGGACAAGACCGGGACCATTACCCAGGGGCACCCGGTGGTCACCGATATCTTGCCCCTGGCCGGGCAAGAGGAGCCCGCTCTGCTGCAGTTGGCAGCCAGCCTAGAAAAGCGCAGTGAGCACCCGCTGGCCCAGGCCATTTTAGACCGGAGCGGCGAGATGGGGCTGACACTGGAGCCCACCGACGACTTTACCGCTATTTTTGGCAAAGGACTCACCGCCTCGATCGGCGGGCAGGCGTACTTTGCCGGCAACGAGGCCCTGCTGGCCGACAGCGGTATCGCCCTGAGCGAGCAACAGCAGGCCCAGGTGGCGGCGTTGGCCGAGGATGGCAAGACTCCGCTGCTATTTGCCGATAGCGAGCGACTGCTGGGCATCATTGCCGTAGCCGATACGGTAAAGCCCACCAGCGCTCAGGCTATTGCCGACTTTAGGGGGATGGGCATCGACGTGGTGATGCTCACCGGCGACAACGCCCGCACGGCTGGGGCCATCCAGCGGCAGCTGGATATCCCCCACGTCATCGCCGGCGTGCTGCCCCAGCAAAAGGAGCAGGAAGTAGCCAAACTACAGGCCGCCGGCAAAAAAGTGGCCATGGTGGGCGACGGTATCAACGACGCCCCGGCACTGGCCCGGGCCGATGTGGGTATTGCCATTGGCGCCGGCACCGATGTGGCTATTGAGAGTGCCGACGTAGTGCTGATGAAGAGCGACCTGCAGGACGCGGTGACAGCCGTACAGCTGAGCAAGGCGGTCATCCGCAACATCAAACAGAACCTGTTCTGGGCATTTTTTTACAACTCGGTGGGCATTCCGCTGGCTGCCGGGCTGCTGTACCCGGCGCTGGAGCTAAAACTAAGCCCCATGTTTGGCGCAGCGGCCATGAGCCTATCCAGCGTTTGCGTGGTGACCAACGCTCTGCGGCTGCGGGGCTTTCGGCCTAAGCGCACCGGTGCCAAGCTCCGCCACTCGGCAGAGCCGGCACCGGCCGATATACAGGAAGTACACCAGAGTGATCTACCCACACAACAAGAAGGAGAGAGTACCATGAAAAAGACCATTCACATTGAAGGTATGATGTGCACCCACTGCGTGGCGCACGTGGAGAAAGCACTGAATGCCATCGACGGCGTACAGGCCACTGTGAGCCTAGAGGACAAAAACGCTGTAGTCGAGCTGGAGCACGACGTGGCAGACGACGTGCTGAAAGCCGCTGTGACCGACGCCGGCTACACCGTCACCTCGGTAGAGTAACATGAAAGCCGACAAACAGACGGTGACCCGGCTGCTGAAGACGGCCCGGGGCCAGCTGGATGGGATCCTCTCGATGGTGGAGGACGACCGCTACTGCATCGATATCTCAAACCAGGTGATGGCGACCCAGTCGGTGCTGGCCAAAGCCAATCGGGAGATCCTAAAGGCCCACATGCTGGGCTGCGTAAAAGACGCCTTTGCCAGCGGCGATCCGGAGGAGAAACTGGACGAGGTGCTGGCTATCATCGACAAGCTGGCCAAATAGACAGGCTGCCTTGGGCGGCAAAAAGTGGGGCGGGCGACCAAATTGGTCGCCCGCCCCACGCTTATATGCAAGCTATATTACCTTTTTACTGGGTGCTTATTTACGAAATATCCATCCGGTGTACGGTGCACGAGTGTTCTTAGGCGCCTTTGACGATAGTGTAATCGTCATACTCCTCCTCGATCTCGGCCTCGGCCTGCTCCTGGGTCTCGATCTTGTCCCAGCTGCCGAAGTAAGTGCCGTACACATAGGCGTCGTCGGGGTCAAAATCAGAGTCGATACCGCTCATCTCGGTGTAGTAGTAAAAGTCGCCCTGCAGGTCCTCGTAGGTGGCACTGCTGCCGTAACCGTTTTTCTTCTGCCCCTTAACGGTGACCTTGTATAGCGCCACGTACACGTCGCTGTCGTAACCGCCCGGCTCACCTTTCATCAGGTACTGGGCCACCTTCTCGTACCCCACCAGCTCTTTATCCTTGTCGTAGGCAAAGTCGCCGGCATAAGAGATAGAGTCATAGCTGTTTTTTATGAGCTTTTCACTTTTTGCGTCTGACGTCTCGATCACTTCGTCGGGCAGGTCGGCCACATCTCCGTACCGCTCGGTAAGGCCCTGCACTTTAAAGGTGCGGGTATCTTTGGTGACCTTGATCTTGGCTTTTTTAGCTGTCTCTTTGGAGTAGACTGCTTTGACGGTGACCTTGTCGCCATTGGAGAGGCCCTCACTGGGCTCGATCTGGTATGTGACACTGCCGACGAAGATGCCCACCGCCGCGTCGTTTAGGTCGTAATCGATATCCTGTTTACTGACATAGGCCGTGCCGGCGCCCGACTCGTTATTGAAGGTGACCTCCACCCCCGAGACCAGGTCGAGCTTGGTGCGGGTGAGCACGCTCAGCAAAATACCGCCAGCGACCAGCAGCAGGATACCGCCGCCGATACAGCCCAGGGTGACTTTGCCCTTTTTGCTGCCCACGAACGCCCGCAATTTTTGAGCCGTCTGCCCCGGTGCCGCCACAGCAGGCGGCGCCGCGGTGGCTACCCCACCGGCGGCTTGGGTGGCGGTGACAATGGGCTGGCCGGTCATGGGGTCGAACCGCGGGGCCGGAGCACCCATCTGATGGGGCATTTTGCCCTTTTTTAGCTGCAGCAGATTATAGATATTATAGCCGGCCAGCGCCACCTGCAAAATGATGGCGAAGTAAAGAAAGTACAGCGCTGCCGCCATAGCCTGCAGCGACATGGCAGCCCCGATGATAGCCATATAGTCTCCGCCCAACAGGGCAAAGCCCAGGCCCACCAGGTGCAGATTAAACAGCAGGGCCAACGTGCCCACGATCCCCACCGCAAAGGTGGCGATCATGGGGATGGTGCGCTCTTTTGCCCCGAATAGCCGCAGGCCCGCCCCCGCCGCAAGGCAGAGGTTGGCGGCCAGTGAGACAAAATACACCAGCTCCAGCACCACCACGAGAAAGCCGGCCCCGCTCATGCTGCTGATCGCATGCTCGCTGACGGTGAGCAGCAGCCAGGCCAGTACGGCGCCGCCGCCCATGATCACCGAGAGCAGATAGAGCCGCTTAGCCGTTATAAAATCCCTCAATTTTTGCACGATATCTCCTCCTCTAGACAGCGCCACCGCCGGTATAGCTGTCTACCGACGGCGGCGTTTTACTGGTATCAGCATAGCATATATTTGCCGCTGCTGCCTATAGGGACATTCCTATTTCGCCAAAAATCGTCTATTTACACACTGGGCGACCCATTGGTTTGTAAATTCCGCCACCTGGAAGCTGCGCTCAATCCGCCGCCGGGTTTACATGCACCATGCAGTGCTTGACCTGGGGGAACTCGCGCTCGACCATATCGTGGACCTGGCGGGCGGTATCGTGGGCTTGCTGCAGAGTCTGCTGGCCGGGGGCGCTGATCTCTACATCCACGTATACCCGGTCGCCAAAGAGGCGGGTACTCAGCCGGTCCACCCCGGAGACCCCGGGCTGGGCGCCGATCTTTTGCCGCAGCTGACACTGTACCTGCTCGTCGCAGGCGCGATCGGTCATTTTGGCTATCGCCTCGCGAAAGATATCGATCGCCGCCTTGAGGATAAACAGGCAGATGAGTACGCTGGCGATAGGGTCGAGCACCGGCAGGCCCAGACGGGCCCCCAGTATACCGGCAAAGCTGCCCACCGAGGACAGCGCATCGGACCGGTGGTGCCAGGCATCGGCCATCAGGGCGCTGGAGGACAGCTTTTTGGCTGCTGCGCGGGTATACCAATACATGGCCTCTTTTATAATCACCGACAGCACCGCCGCCCACAGTGCCAGCGCCCCAGGCACCGCTAAGCTGCCGGCCGCACCGGAGAATATTTTTTGGCAGCCCGAGACGCCGATACCCAGACCGGTGGCAAACAGCACCGCTGCCAGCAGAAGTGCCGCCACACATTCCAGCCGCTCGTGGCCGTAGGGGTGGTCGTCATCGGGTGCCTTGCCGGCCATTTTGACCCCCACCATGACGATAACGGTGCTGAACACGTCGGAGGCGGAATGGACCGCATCGGACACCATAGCTCCTGACCTGGCCAGCAGCCCGGCAGCCAGTTTGCCCGCCGACAGCACCAGGTTCCAGCCGATGGTAACGGCTGAGACGTGCATAGCCAGCTGTTGGCCGAATCTTTGTTGTTTCATGAAAGTTACCTCCCTGTCGCTCGCAAAACAGCGGCATTTTTGATAACTCTGTGACACGCATCTGCCCAGATGACCGCAGCTTTTGGGTACCAAAAAAGCACACCTGCGGAACATACTACTGTCCCGCAGATGTGCCTGTGCATTTTCATCTGCTGCCGCGCGCTGCGGCCCGGCGCACCGTGCCCCACATGGGGGCGGCCGCCTGTTCAGTTTGTACTGTAGCGATATGCAGTGCAAAGAGATTACCCATTACTATACGGTATGCCGCGTGCGCTGTCAAGGGAACACTTAAGTTTTTTGGCCGTTCTGGGTTGCCCGCACCGGCGTGTAGGTGGAAAAGGCGGCCTCGACTTTCGCGCAGGCCTGATCCAGACTGTGCACCTCGTCGCGCCGGGAGAAGTAGCGGCCGGTGACCTGGGCTGCACCGGCCACAAAATCACTGTCGACACCACCCAGTTCGGTGTAATAATAAAAGTCCTGTTGGGCGGTGCGGTAGCTGCTCTCTTCTTTGACCTGGCCGCGTACCGTCACCTGGTAGAGCGCCACGTAGCGGTCGCTATTGTAGCCGCCGGGCTCGCTCTTCATCAGGTAACTGGCCACCTTTTGTGCCTTTACCAGCTCGCGCTCCCGGTCGTAGGCAAAATCGCCGGCAGCCGAGAGATAGCGCAGATTCTTTTTAATGAGAGAGCGGCTCTCACGGTCTGACAGGTCGGTGATCGCCGGGGGCAGGTCTTCGGGGGTGCGGTAGCGCTCGGTGAGGCCCTGCACCGAAAAGGTGCGGCTGGCGCGGCTGACCTGTATCCGCGCACGGCGGGCGGCAGCACTGTCGTACACCACCCGCACCTGGACCGGATCGCCGTTGTGCAGCCCCTCGCTGGGGGTCACCTCGTACCCGACACCACGCCAAAAATCAGCGGTGCGCCGATCGTCGGTATCGGGTAGCGGGGGCTGGTCTACGTAGGCCATACCGGCGCCCGACTCACCGTAAAATACCGGCTGTAGGCCGTCGGTGAGATCGACCCGAGTGCGCCCCAACAGCGCACCGCACAAGATGAGCGACCCCAGCAACAGCGCCCCAAAACCAGACAGCACCACCGCGCGCTGGCCGCCGGCGGTAGATGCCCGGCTGAGCCACCGGCCCAACCGGCTGCCGGCAGGGGGCGGGGCGGCCAGACCGCGGCCCAGCAGCTTGCCCAACGCCCAGACACCCACCACCGCCTGGGCGATAAGGTACAGCCGCAGCAGCGCGATACCCGCCCCCAGCGAGACCGGGTCCATCTCGGTGGCCAGCACCGACAGGTAGTCGCCCCGCAACAGCTGCCGGCCCAGGTGGGCCAGCGGGGCGTTGACCAGCAGCACCACCGCCCCGGCCACCGCGCACCAGAGCACTGCGCGCAGACCCGGTGGGCAGGGGCGTACAGCACTGCGGCGCAGGCCGGCCAGAACCGCCGTGCAGCACAGCAGTGCCAGGCCCAGCGCATAGAGCCCCTCCAGCAGCCACAGCGGGGCAGTGGCACCCTGCAGCTGGGTGATGGTGCCGCCGGCCACAGCCAGCAGCACGATTCCCAGCAGAGAGAGCGCGCCCGCCGCCGCTGTCAGCGCGTACAGGACGCGCGGCGCTATTTTTTTACCCAATGTGCGCACGGGCACACCTCCTTTTTTTAAACTGACACACCGGGGATATCCCCCCTTTTTGTGCGCCAAAACATCACTTACAGAGTACCACATCTAAAGCCTTTTTGCCTACACCTTTCGCCGGCAAATGACAAGTTTTGCCGGCTCGGGGCACAGCCAGAGGGCGCCGCCGCTCCCGCGACAGCGCCCCCAGCCTATGCCCGCCAAGCCGTTTGTGTGAAGACCTGCCGCCGGGCTATTTGAGCAGTTCGGTCAGCAGCTGCAGCACCCGCTGCTTATCCAGCTGGTAGACGATCTGCACATCGCCCTGCGGCTCGGAGTAGGAGCGGGTATCCACCACCAGACGGCCGTCGGCAATGTTGCCGCCAAAGTCGACGTCGCAGTTTTGACGGCGTTTTTGCAGCACGAAACTGTCGTCGATGAGATAGAGCACGCAGAATACATCGTGCATGGCGATGGAGTAGTCATCGTCGTTTTGCATGTTGTTGCGGATACCCAATAGCTTGAGCCGGTCGGTCCAGTGCTCGATGAGCGAACCGAAATACTCGGCACCGGGGGTGCCCACGGCGGCTATCTGGGCGGCGTCCGCTTTGTTAAAGAGGATGGAGGTGGTGGCGTCGAGGGGAAACACCACGATGGGGCAGTCGGCCCCCAGCATGATGTGGGCGGCCTCGGGGTCCCAGTAGAAGTTGGCCTCGGCGGCGCTGGTAATGTTGACCGCGTCGTGCCCGCCGCCCATGACGATGAGCCGGCGGATATTTTTGGCGATAGAGGGGTCCATTTGCAGGGCCATAGCGATATTCGAGGCCGGGCCCACTGCCACTACGGTGATGGGCTCGGCGGTATGGCGCAGGGTCTCGACCAGGTAGCTGACGGCGTGCTGGGGCTGGGGGGCGATGGTGGCTGCCGGCAGATCGAGATAGTCGTCGTGGATGGCGACCTGTTTGCCGCCGTGTTGCTGCTGGTACTTTTGCCGCCGCTGGTTTTGCAGCCGGCCGGGGGCCAGATGCTGTACCATAGGGCCGGGCATGCCGGCATACACCGGCACCCCGCCGCCCATGAGCTGCACCACCCGCAGGGTATTTTCGAGGGTATTGGGCAGCGGCCGATTGCCGTGGGTGACGGTGATGGCCAGCAGCCGCTCGCGCAGGGCGCTCATGGCGGTGATAATGGCCATGGCGTCGTCGGTGCCGGTATCCACATCTAAAATGATCTTGGAAGTATCTGTCTGCATACGGTATTCCTCCTACACGGGCTGGATGGACCCGACGAGCGGGCCGATGGGCGCTTACAAAATTATTATACCGCCACTGGCTAGACGGTGGCAATGACAGTTGTCCCGCAGCTCTGTCTCCCCTAAAATAAGCTATGGCCCCATCGCCGGGCGGCGGGGGCCATAACTGCCTGTATCATTTTTATAGCGCTGTCACCGGTCTGTAGGCCGGGTCAGGTCAAGGTCGGCATCGGCAGCTGCCGCTTTCTCCAGCTGCTGCCACAGCTGGGGAAAGCACTTTTTGACGCTGAGCGGCCGCATGTCGCGACCGACGAAACCGTGCTCTGTAAAACCGGTACTGATGGGGCTCATCTCACCCTGCCGCAGTACGGCGTACCCAAAGCGAATGCGCGCCGGGGTGAGCCGCTCTATCACCGTGCGCACGGTGAGCACGTCCTCATAGGTGCAGCTGCGCACAAACTTACAGCCCAGCTGAGACAGCGGCGTAAAGAGGCCCAACTCCTCGATGGCCGAGTAGGGCAGCCCCAGCGCGCGGAAATAGGCGCTGCGCCCCTCCTCGTACCACACTGGGTAGACCGCGTGATGGACGATGCCCATGCGATCGGTCTCGGCGTAGCGGACGGTGACCAAAGTCTCGTTCACGGCCGATCCTCCGCGTTGTCTGCATCGGCTGTCTCCTCGCAGGGCGGCAGCTTGCAGATGCGCACCTGGGCGATGCGGCGCTCCTCGACTTTGAGCACCTGGAACTGGTAACCGCCATACTCGATGGCCGGGGTCTCGTCGTCGTCGGGGATGCGGCCCAAAACATCGGTGATAAAGCCGGCTACCGTGTCGTAGAGCGAGTCGTCGTAGTCGATCGACAGGCCCAGCTCCTCGCAGATATCGTCGAGATCGGCAGCGCCGTCGACGATGTAGGAGTCGTCGGGCTGCTTTTGGATCTCCTCCTCCTCGGTGTCGTACTCGTCCTGGATATTGCCGACGATGCTCTCGAGGATGTCCTCCATCGAGACCAGACCGGCGGTACCGCCGTACTCGTCGGCCACCACCGCCACCTGGGCGTGTTTTTGGGTCATGACGGCAAACAGGTCACGGCACTTCATGGCCTCGGGCACGTAAAATACCGGGCGCATAAAGTCCTCGATCCTGCACGCCTGCAGGTCGGCCCGGCCCACCAGCTGAAGCAGGTCTTTGACAAAGACGATGCCCACGATATCGTCCAGGTCCCCCTGATAGATGGGGATGCGGGAAAAGCCGTTTTTCAAAGTGGCGCCCACCACATCCTGGATGCTGCCGGAGAGCTCGACGGCGGTGATCTCGGTGCGATGGGTCATGATGTCCTCGGCGGTGATGTCGTCGAGCTCGAAGATGCCGGCGATCATGTCTTTCTGGCTCTGCTCGATGGCGCCAGTCTCCCCGCCTTCATCTACCAGCAGGCGGATGTCCTCCTCGGTGACGGCGTCGGCCACCGTTTGCGGGCGCACCCCGAACAGGCGGCACAGCGCCCGGCCCAGCCCCAGCGCGACCGACCCCAGCGGGTAGAGCACCAGCGACAGCGTCCGGTACAGCGGCAGCAGCCCCAGGCCACAGCCCTGGCTGCGGGCGCGACCCAGCGCCGCCGGCAGCACCTTGCACAGCGCCACGAACAGCAGCGCATAGGGCACAAAAAGCCCCAGCGCCCACCAAAATGGAGCGAGATCCCACACCGGGCCGGGGAACAGCCGCTCGGCCAGCAGGGGATAGAGGGCCAGGTATAGGCAGAGGTAACCGGCCCCGCCCAACAGTAGCCACCCCAGACTGACACTGGCCTCTACCCGGTGGCGCTGGTCCATGAGCTGGGCCAGTTTTTTTGCCCGCCCGGGGCCCGGTTCCTGGCCGCGGCGCTCCTCGAGCCAAGTGAGCGCCCCCCAGTAAAAGGCCTGCAGCAGGCCGGCTAACAGCGCACACAGCGCCGCCCAAAAGAAAAACACGTTCATATTCCCGTCAGGGTCCATCCGTCGACTCCTCCCGATCGATAAGGCGGGTGCGCTTTGCCGGTACCCGCCAGGTGCCGTGCCGCCCACATATCTGCGGGCGCACTGTGCATATACAGAATTTATATTAACCGCTTTGGCAGCCGCTGTCAAATACCGATGGCGGCGGGTTAAAAGGTCCGCTGCGCCGCACACATCGCCCGGCGAATGCCACCGGGGCCCTCGACCTGGGCGCCCGCGGTGGAATTTTGCGTGTACAGGCTGGTTTTGCCAGGTTTTGTCCTTTACATCGCAGTTTAAAAGTGTTAAACTTTTTATTGTGGAAAGAAGGCTTTCGGTCTTCTTTTATTGTACTGTTTTCGCGCTTGTGTACCCAGGACAGGGCGCAAAAAGTGAAAGAGCTCATATTTAAAAGGAGGAAATCCAATGGCAAGAAAAATGAAGACCATGGACGGCAACACCGCTGCCGGCCACGTGTCTTACGCGTTTACCGACGTAGCTGCCATCTACCCCATCACCCCCTCTTCCCCCATGGCTGAGGTCTCGGATAAGTGGGCTGCCGGTGGTAGAAAGAACATCTTCGGTCACGAGGTAAAGATCGTCGAGATGCAGTCTGAGGGCGGCGCTTCCGGCGCTGTTCACGGCTCGCTGGCCGCCGGTGCTCTCACCACCACCTACACCGCCTCGCAGGGCCTGCTGCTGATGATCCCCAACATGTACAAGATCGCCGGCGAGTTGCTGCCCGGCGTCATCCATGTTTCGGCCCGTGCGCTGGCCAGCCACGCTCTGTCCATCTTTGGCGACCACTCCGACGTGTACGCCTGCCGCCAGACCGGCTTTGCCATGATGTGCGCCACCAACCCGCAGGAGGTCATGGACCTGGGTGCTGTCGCCCATCTGGCCACCATTAAGGGCCGCGTGCCGGTGCTGCACTTCTTCGACGGTTTCCGCACCTCCCATGAGATCCAGAAAATCGAGATGTGGGACTACGAGGATCTGGCTGAGATGGTCGACATGGACGCCGTCAAAGCTTTCCGCCGCGGCGCCCTGAACCCGGAGCACCCGGTACAGCGCGGCACCGCCCAGAACCCCGACATCTTCTTCCAGGCCCGCGAGGCCTCCAACCCCTACTACGACGCTTTCCCGGCCATCGTAGAGGACTACATGAACAAAGTCAACGCCAAGATCGGCACCGATTATAAACTGTTCAACTACTACGGCGCTGCCGATGCCGAGCAGGTCATCATCGCCATGGGCTCGGTGTGCGACACCATCGAAGAGACCATCGATTACCTCAACGCCAACGGCGGCAAAGTCGGTCTGGTGAAAGTTCGCCTGTACCGCCCGTTCTCGGCCGAGCACCTGATCGCCGCTCTGCCCGAGACGGTAAAGACCATCTCGGTCCTCGACCGCACCAAGGAGCCCGGCTCCATCGGTGAGCCGCTGTACCTGGATGTCGTCGCCGCCCTGAAGGGCAGCAAGTTCGAGAACGTGCCCGTGCTGACCGGCCGCTATGGTCTGGGCTCCAAGGACACCACCCCCGACCAGATCGCCGCGGTGTATGAGAACGGCAAGACCTGCGGTAAGCAGCGTTTCACCATCGGCATCGTCGACGACGTGACCGGCCTGTCGCTGGAGAACGTGGCTCTGCCCGACACCACCCCCGAGGGCACCACCAACTGCAAGTTCTGGGGTCTGGGTTCCGACGGCACTGTGGGCGCCAACAAGAACTCTATCAAGATCATCGGCGACCACACCGACATGTACGCCCAGGCGTATTTCAGCTACGACTCCAAGAAGTCCGGCGGCGTGACCATCTCGCACCTGCGCTTTGGCCACACCCCCATCAAGTCTACTTACCTGATCAACAAGGCCTCGTTCGTGGCTTGCCACAACCCCTCTTACATGGGCAAATACGACATGGTCGAGGACCTGAAAGACGGCGGTACCTTCCTGCTCAACTGCGGCTGGACCATGGAAGAGCTGGAGAAACACATCCCCGCCAAAGATAAGCGCTACATCGCCGAGCACAACATCTCGTTCTACACCATCGACGGTGTGCAGATCGCCAGAGAGATCGGCCTGGGCGGCCGCATCAACACCATCCTGCAGTCTGCCTTCTTCAAGCTGTCGGGCGTGATCGACGCCGACGACGCCGTGAAGTACATGAAAGACGCCGCCACCGCCTCTTACGGCAAGAAGGGCGAGAAGATCGTGGCCATGAACCACGCCGCTATCGAGCAGGGCATGGAGCGCGTCGTCAAGGTAGAGGTCCCGGCTTCCTGGGCCACTGCCACCGACGAGGCCGCCGAGGCCGGCGCCATCGAGGGCCGCCCCGAGCTGGTCGACTACATCACCAACATCCTGGAGCCGATCAACGCCCAGAGAGGTGACAGCCTGCCTGTCTCGACCTTTAAGGATTGCGCCGACGGCACCGTGCCGCTGGGCTCCTCCGCTTATGAGAAACGCGGTATCGCCGTGGACGTTCCCACCTGGAACCCCGACAACTGCATTCAGTGTAACTTCTGCTCCTACGTCTGCCCCCACGCGGTCATCCGCCCGGTGGTGCTGACCGAGGAAGAGGCAGCTGCGGCCCCCGCCGCCATGAAGACTGCCGATATGACCGGTATGCCCGGCTACAAGTTCGCCATGACCATCTCGGTCCTCGACTGCACCGGCTGCGGCTCTTGCGCCAACGTCTGCCCGGGCAAGAAGGGCGAGAAGGCTCTGGTCATGAACTCGCTGGACAGCCAGCTGGAGCAGGCCGACGTGTTTGCTTACGGCACCGAGATCGAGGCCAAACCCGAGGTGGCTGCCAAGTTCAAAGAGACCACCGTCAAGGGCAGCCAGTTCAAACAGCCGCTGCTCGAGTTCTCGGGCGCCTGCGCCGGCTGTGGCGAGACCCCGTACGCCAAGCTGATCACCCAGGTGTGCGGCGACCGCATGTACATCGCCAACGCCACTGGCTGCTCCTCCATCTGGGGCGGCAGCTCGCCCTCTACCCCGTACACCACCAACAAAGAGGGCAAAGGTCCTTCCTGGGGCAACTCGCTGTTTGAGGACAACGCTGAGTACGGCTACGGCATGTACCTGGCTCAAGCTACCCTGCGCAGCCACCTGATCGCCGATGTGTGCGCTCTGTGCAAAGACGCCACCGGCGACCTGAAAACCGCCTGCGAGGAGTACCTGTCCACCGTGGACGACGGCAATGCCAACAAGGCCGCGACCGAGAAATTGGTCTGTGAGCTGGAGAAAGACGGCTCTGACGCCGCCAAAGCCATCCTGGAGGACAAAGACTTCCTGGCCAAGAAATCCATCTGGATCTTCGGCGGTGACGGCTGGGCCTACGACATCGGTTTCGGCGGTCTGGACCACGTGATCGCTTCCGGCGAGGACGTGAACATCATGGTGTTCAACACCGAGGTGTACTCCAACACCGGCGGCCAGTCCTCTAAGGCCACCCCCACCGGCGCTGTGGCGCAGTTCGCTGCGGCCGGCAAAGAGATCAAACAAAAAGATCTGGCTGCCATCGCCATGAGCTACGGCTATGTGTACGTGGCCCAGGTCGGTATGGGCGCCGACTACAACCAGTGCATGAAAGCCATCGTCGAGGCCGAGAGCTACAACGGCCCCTCGCTGGTCATCGGTTATGCCCCCTGCATCAACCACGGTATCCGCGGTGGTCTGGTCAATGCCCAGGCCGAGATCAAAAACGCTGTTCAGGCCGGTTACTGGCACCTGTTCCGCTTTGATCCCCGCCTGAAAGCACAGGGCAAGAACCCGTTCCAGCTGGACAGCAAGGCCCCCACTGCCAACTACGGCGACTTCATCAAGAATGAGGTCCGCTACACCTCGCTGACCCGCTCTTTCCCGGATCGGGCCGAGGACCTGTTCGAGAAAGCCGAGAAGTTTGCAGCCGACAAGTACGAGCATCTGCTGAAACTGTCTAAACTGTACGACGTAGAGTAATCTACATCATCTATAAAAAGGTCGGAGACTTCGGTCTCCGGCCTTTTTTGTGCTGGGGCAGCTTGGCGTTTTGCACCAGTTACTGGCTGTTTGCACCGCTTACTGCCGCTGTGCTATACTCTTTATACTGGAGCGGTAAACACTGCACAAAAAGCCGGCAGTGCCCGAAGCGGGCGCTCTGCAGAGAGGGGCAACGGAGATGAGAGAAACGATCGATAACCAGGACCGCAGCGCGGTGATCCGGGAAGGTATCGCCCAGCGGGGAATGACCGTAAAGAGCTTTGCCGCACAGATCGGCATGCCGTACTCCACGCTGCTCTCGATCTTGAAAAGCGGGGTGGGGGGCGCTGCGCTGGATAACCTGCAAAAAATCTGCGCCGGGCTGCAGCTGCCCCTGGCGGCGTTACAGTCGCCGACACTGCCGCAACCGCCCATCTCCGGTCCGGCGCTGACCGCCGCGGAGCAGCGACTGCTCAAACAGTACCGCGCGCTGCCAAAGATGCAGCCGGCGGTGTGCAAGCTACTGGATATAGAAAAGCCGTGAATAGGTACCGAGAGGTGCTGCACTGCTGGACCCTGTAAAAAAGAGCGCCGGACAGGCAGACTGTTCCAGCGCTCTTTTTTGGCGCTGTATTTAGACAAGGATACCGTACCACTCCAATGCGGGAAAGCTACAAACCATCTGGCTGCAGCCGATAAAAATGCCTATCTAGGACGGTGTCGCGACATACTTTTATCGGCGTGGCGCATATCGCATAGAAAATAAGTATACCTGCCCAAACTTGCCCAAACCTGCCCAACAAATATCGTCACTACAGTATTTTCAAATATATTGCGTTGATAGGGTCGCAGTGATACAATATATAGTGTTACATGCTGAATTTTGCATGATGAATGCAGCGTGCTGATTTAGTTGGCGGGCAGCCGCCGCGATATAATACCACATAGAGGAAGAGGGAAAAAAGAGCATGTCAGTTTCTAAAAACGCCCAGACGGTACTGGAGCGGCGGTACCTGATCCGCGATGAGGAAGGAGCAGTCACCGAGACGGTGGACGGAATGTTTCACCGGGTGGCCAAAGCCATAGCCGCCGCCGACCTGCAGTACGACCGTGAGGCCGATGTAGCGGCCCTGGCCGACAAATTTTACCACATGATGACCGAGCTGGAGTTCTTGCCCAACTCGCCCACGCTGATGAATGCGGGGCGGCCGTTGGGGCAGTTGTCGGCTTGTTTCGTGCTGCCGGTGGCCGACTCGATGGAAGATATCTTCGAGGCCATCAAGCAGGCGGCGCTGATACACAAGTCGGGCGGCGGCACCGGCTTTAGCTTTTCGCGGCTGCGGCCCAACGGCAGCACCGTAAATTCTACCGGCGGGGTGGCGTCGGGGCCCATCAGCTTTATGCGGGTATTCAATATGGCCACCGAGGCGGTGAAACAGGGCGGCACCCGGCGGGGGGCCAACATGGGCATCCTGCGGGTGGACCACCCGGATATCCTGTCTTTTATAGACTGCAAAAAAGACAACGCCGACATCACCAACTTCAACATCTCGGTGGGCATTACCGAGGATTTTATGGCGGCGGTCATTGCCGGCGGCGACTACGACTTGATCGACCCCTCTACCAAAAAGGTAGTGGGCCACCAGAATGCCAAGCTGGTATTTGACAAGATCGTCGAGGGCGCCTGGCACAACGGCGAGCCCGGCATCATTTTTTTAGACCGGCTCAACCGAGACAATGTAGTGCCCGCACAGGGCGAGATCGAGAGCACCAACCCCTGCGGAGAGCAACCGCTTTTGCCCTATGAGAGCTGCAACCTGGGTTCTATCAACCTGGTGAAGATGCTCAAAAAGGGGGAGGACGGCCGCTACCGGGTCGACTACGACAAATTAAAAGCCACCGTACACGCGGCAGTTCACTTTTTAGATAATGTTATCGACGTGAATAAATACCCCATCGACAAGATCGATGAGGTGACCAAGGCCACCCGCAAGATCGGCCTGGGCGTAATGGGCTTTGCCGACATGCTGCTGTACATGGGCATCTCGTACAGTTCGGATGAAGGCGTGCAGATGGCCCGGGAAGTGATGCGCTTTATCAACGAGCAGGGGCATTTGGCCAGCCAGGAACTGGCCAAGGTGCGCGGCCCATTCCCGCTGTTTAGCCAGAGCATCTATAAAGACCAGGCGCCGCTGCGCAACGGAACCATCACCACCATCGCCCCCACCGGCACGCTGTCGATCATCGGCGGCTGCTCCAGCGGAGTAGAGCCGGTATTTGCCTATGTGTTCATTCGCAACGTGATGGACAAGACCGAACTCATCGAAGTAAACCCCATCTTAAAGGAACGGCTCATCCAGCGGGGGCTGTACTCTGACGAGCTGATGCGCAAGATCTCTAAAGAGGGGACCATCGCCCACATCGAGGAGATCCCGGCGGATATCCGCGACGTATTCGTGTGCGCCCACGACGTGACACCGGAGTACCACGTGAAGATGCAGTCGGCATTTCAAGAGTACACCGACAACGCCGTATCGAAAACGGTCAACTTCTCCAACAGCGCCACGCTAGAAGATGTAGCCCAGGTGTATATGCTGGCCTACCGGCTGGGCTGCAAAGGGGTGACCATCTACCGCGACGGCAGCCGTGACAACCAGGTGCTCAATATCGGCAAGGTAAAAGACGGCTCTCAGCCGGCTGCTCCCGCCGCTGCACCACTGCCCCAGCTGCCTACCGAGATCGGTCCGCGGCCACGGCCGGAGGTGGTGACAGGCTTTACCGAGCGAATGAAGATCGGCTGTGGGAACCTGTACATTACCGTAAATTACGACAAAGACGGCATTGTGGAGGTGTTCACCAATACCGGCAAAGCCGGCGGCTGCCCCTCTCAGTCGGAGGCGACGGCACGGCTGACCTCTATTGCCCTGCGCTCGGGCATATCGGTGGACGAGATCATCGACCAGCTCAAGGGTATCCGCTGCCCGTCGACCATCCGCCAGCAGGGGATGAGCTGCACTTCCTGCCCGGATGCTATTGCTAAAGTGGTCAAGAAAGTGGACCAGTTCATTAAAAACGGTGGGGCTGAGGGGGGCCAGATCATCCCCAGCTCATCGGTGACGCCGCCCCAGAAAGTAAAGCCCTCGGACCAGGGATTTATTGAGCGGCAGGACGGCTATGCGCTGCCGTCCCACGCACTGCGCACCTGCCCGGACTGCGGCAGCGCGCTGGAACATGAGGGCGGTTGCGTGGTCTGCCGCAACTGCGGTTTCTCCAAGTGTGGCTGAACCGGTGTTCCTAGCGACTCAAATTTATGAATAAACTGTAAAAATGCGCTGTGAACAGGTCGTTCACAGCGCATTTTTTTGCTTTTAATAGGTACTGATACTTTTTACCGACTGGGCTTTTTCGCCAAATAGAGTTTGATGGTATCGCTCAGGGCGTAACGGCCACCATGACGCTGGATGATGTCGCGTATCTCGGCGGCAAAGGCCTGTTTTGTTTTTGCTGGCAGCGAGAGCTGGTCGCAGTTGGTGGCGAGCAGGGCGACATAGCTGTCGGCATCGTAATTTAGCACCTGCTGGTAGGTCTTGTAGGTGATGCTCGTAAAGCCGTGGGCGGCCAGCTGATCGGCAAAACTGATCGCCGGACTCTTCTGGTCGGGGACAGGCGGCTGCAGAGAAGTGAGCACCTGCCGGTACTGCGGGTGGACCTTATCGAGCGATATTTTGGGGTCGGCGTAAAATTGAGGGCGATATTTTTCATACACCGCGTCCATGGCGGCGGTGAGCGGGGCATATTGTGGCAGGCGGTAGAGCGCGTGGCCAAAGCGGGCAAAGACACCGCCCGCCCGAAGCAGCGCATACACCTTGGGAAAGCCGATCTCTGGGTCTATCCACTGGAAAGCCGAGGCGGAATAGATGAGATCGTACCGGCCAAGCTGCAGGTCGACCGTCTCGAAATCGGCCTGCAGCACCTGCAAATTGGGGTAGGCGGCGTATTTTTTTCTGGCTACCGCCGCCATGTGTGCGCCCAGCTCGACGGCGGTGACCCGGCAGCCGGCCTGTAAAAAGGGCCGAGTGGCTTGCCCGGTGCCGATACCGATCTCCAGCGCCTGTTGGCCCTTGTTGTCGGGGCCGCAAAATTGCAGGATATCGGCAAACATCTGCGCGGTATACAGCGGCCGCTGCCGGTCGTAATCCTCTGCTATCTGGTCAAAAACGAGCCTTAGATCCATCTTTTACACCTCCATGACCCCAAAAAACAGAGTTCTGGAGCTATTTGGGGACTATTTTAAAGGGGTATTTACGCGTATACGACCTGTGCCGGACCAGTATTCCACACATTTTTAGAAAATGTGGAATACCGGGTGTTTGCCGACAAAAGACGACTGAAATACTCTGTATTTGATGAAAAATAAAATACCAGCTGTATAAATGCTGGTATTTTATCGTTTTTGTATTGTTGAAAGATGTTACTGATAGGACTTGCAGGCATCCAGCAGCATCTGCACGAAACGGGCGCGATCGGTGCAGTCGCTGGCCCAGTAGGTGGGCTTGGTGGGCTCTTTGTGGAAGCGCATGTCCACGTAGGTGCAGCCGTAGGTGTGATCCCCCTCGAAGTCGACCGAGATGTCGCGGTGCTCGACGGAAAACAGAGTGGGATCGATGAGCCAGGCGACCGGACAGGCATCGTGGATGGGACACAGCGACAGGCCGACTTTGGTGTGGGCCTTAAAGTAGAAATCGAGCAGCTGGGCCACCACGTTGCCCACACGGCCCCCCTCGGTGCGGAACTTCTCGACCTCGTCGAAGGTGACGCCGTTTTTCATGGTGAGATCGAGGCCGAACATGGTGATGGGGATACCGGCGTCGAACACATAGCTGGCGCTCTCGGCATCCTGCCAGACATTGAACTCGGCGGTGCGGCTGTAGGTGGAGAACTCTTTAAAGTCGCAGGCCAGGTTGGCACCGCCCATGTAGGCGATCTCTTTGATCTTGTCTTTTACCTCGGGGTGGCAAAACAGCAGGGTGGCGATGTTGGTGAGGGGGCCCAGGGCGATGATGGTCATGGGCTCGCTGGCTGCCGACAGCACCTCGTAGTAGTAGTCGACAAAGTTTTTGTCGACGACCGGGGTGGTGGGCTCGGGCAGGTCGGGGCCGTCAAGACCGGTAGAACCGTGGCCCTTAGCCGACACGTGCTCTTTGCGCATGGGTTTGACTGCGCCTTTGATGACGGGCACATCGGTGCGGCCCAGCAGCTCCAGCGCTTTCAGGGCGTTTTTGGTGACGTTATCCAGCGTGTTGTTGCCCATGACGGTGACGATGCCCCGAACATCCAGCTTGTCGCTGGACAGGGCCAGAGTGATGGCGATGACGTCGTCATGGCCGGGATCGCAATCTATGATGACCGGTAGTTTGCTCATACGAAAAATCCTCTCTTCCTAAGCGCAGGCCGACTGGCGGCGCCGTTAGTGCTCGCTGTAATACTTGACCATCTCTACGCAGAGCTGGCGGTATTTCTGCATATCCAGATCCTGGATGTCGTGGCAGTTGACCGGCAGCTTTTCTTTGCGGTAGCTGAAGTCGGGCAGGGTGGCGCCAAAGCCGCCTTTGGAGCTGGAACACTCCATATCAATATGGCAGTCTCTGGTGGTGACCATGTCGGGGTCGATGAGGGCCAAAAACGGCACCGCGTCGTAGATGATGCTGGAGAGGTTGCCGTCGGGATCGGGCTTGACGTCGGAGTAGCCGGCGACCAGGCCCTTGAGCACCTCGCTGATGCGGCTGGGCATCTCGGACAGCTCGGCCAAAAAGTCGAGCGGCAGACCGGTCTTTAAGCAGACGTTGCAGCCGGCCTGGGTGACCACGATACCGGATTTGTAGACGATATCGGCGGCGTGCACGTCGACCCAGATGTTAAACTCGGCCAGCTCGTTGACGTTGCCGGTGGTGGTGGAGCCGCCCATGATGTACAGGCCCTTTAACAGCTGCGGCAGGTCGGGGTACTTGAGCAGGGTGATGGCGATGTTGGTGAGCGGGCCGGTGGCGACGATGATCAGCTCACCTTTTTGCTCGACCGCTTTTTCATAGATAAAGTCCCACGCGGGCTTGGGGTAGACCGGATTTTTGGCCGGGGGCAACACCACCTGACCGATGCCGCTCTCGCCGTGGGTGCCGGTGGCGGGGCGATAGCGGTCGCGGGTGAGCAGCGGGCCGTCGGCGCCGTAAGCGACGGGGCAGTTGATACCCAAAAACTCGGAGATATCGCGGGCGTTGCGGCGGGTGTGTACCGCCGGCACGTTGCCGGCTACCGGGGTGATACCCAGGATATCGAACTTTTGGGTGGAGTGCGCCAGCATGATGGCGATGACGTCATCGATGCCCGGGTCGCAGTCGATGATGATTGGTATCTTTTTACTTTCCATAGGATGTTACCTCCAAATAGCGTGTACCGTGGCGGACAAGACCTGTCCTCTCGTGTACTCGTGTACAGGATATGCCGCCACAGGCCGCAGCAGCACTGTTTTGGGCATTCTATGTGTCCATTGTACATGAGCGCGGCGGCGGTTGGCAAATAGAAGTTTGCCGACCTTTTTCGTGCGGAATAGACAAAACCGGACGCCTATTTGTGTACGCTTGCGGTGGGGGTGACCCAGTGGTATACTAAAACAAATGTTTGTTTACAGCCAATGGGAGGGGGGACCACCGTGATCGTAAGTGCCAGCCGCCGCACCGACCTGCCGGCCCACTATGCAAAGTGGCTGGGCGAGCGGGCCAAGGCGGGCTATTTGCTGGTGCGCCACCCCCGCCGCTACCACCAGGTGTACCGGCTGGACCTGCAACGCGGGGTGGACGGCTGGGTTTTTTGGAGCAAGGACCCGGCCCCGCTTTACCCGCTGCTGCCCGCTTTTGACCACTGGCCCTACTACTTTCAGTTTACCCTGACCGGGTACGGGGCGGATATCGAGCCGGGACTGCGGCCTAAAAAGGCGCTGGCGGCCACCTTTTTGCAGCTGGCCGCGAGGCTGGGGAAGCGGCGGGTGATATGGCGGTACGACCCGATATTGCTGGGGCCGCAGTACACCGCTGCGTGGCACCGGCAACAATTTGCCCAGCTGGCCAAGGTGCTGCAGGGCGCGACCGAGCGGTGTGTCATCAGCTTTTTAGACGACTACAAAAACGCGCCGGCACTGTATGCGCGGGGCCTGCGGCCACCCACCGCCGACGAGGCCCGTCAGCTGATGGCCCAGCTGGCGCCCATTGCCCGGCGCCGCGGCATGACTGTATGTACCTGTGCGGAGGAGCTGGACCTGGCGGCGTACGGGGTGGCGCACGGGCGCTGTATAGACGGCGAACTGCTGGCCGCTATTGGCGGCACTGCGCTGAAGGTGCCCCGGGATACCGGACAGCGGCCGGCCTGTGGCTGCGGCAAGAGTGTGGATATTGGCCTTTACAACAGCTGCCCCAGCGGCTGCCGCTACTGCTATGCCAACTTTAGCCCCGGCAAAATAGCCAGCACGGTGGCGCGGTATGACCCCTATAGCCCGCTGCTGGGCAGCGAGCTGGGGCCGGACGATGTGGTGCGGCCCTACCCGATGACCAGTTTTGCCGACTTGCAGATGACGCTCTACTGACCGACATACGCCTAAAGAAGGGGCCTGCATGGCCCACACCCTAAGGAGGAACAAGAGATGAGCGCTTACCCCTGGCTGGAAGAATACCTGCTGCAGAGACCCGGCGTGACCAGTGACTTTAAGGTGGAGTGGGGCTGGCAGCGGTATATGGTGGGCGGCAAGCTGTTTGCCGCCCTGATGCACCCCACAGACAAATACGATGCCGCCTATGCGGAGAAAGACCTGCTAAACCTGAAATGTGACCCGCTGCTGGCGCCGCTGCTGCGCCAGCAGCACCCCGAGGTGCTGCCCGGTTTTTACAGCGACAAGCGGTGCTGGAACTCTGTTGACCTGGGCGGCGGGCTGCCCGACGATCTGCTGCGGCAGATGATCGACGACTCGTACCAGCTGGTGTTTGCCAAGCTGACCAAAAAATTGCAGCGCGAGATTGCAGCCGTGCCAGAAAAATGACCGGCCGGCGACCGCACTTTACAGGCGGCAGCCATGTTTGACTATTTTTAAGGACAGGGGGGAGCGAGGTGCGCGACGAGGTCGTACAGCTGCTGTTTTTCGCCCTGCTGCTGGCGGTGAACCAGTACTGCTGCCGCTGGATCTTTGCGGCGGTGTGCCGGTCGGCGGGGATGGGGCCGGAGCAGGTGGTGGCGTACCGCAAACACCTGCACCTGACGGAGCGGCCTTATTTTCATGTGAGCAGCCGACTGATCACCTTTTCCCCCGACCCCGCGAAGACCCGGCGGTGGCTTTTTTTGTACCAGATGAACCATGTACTGCTGCTGTTTGGCATGTTTTTTGCGGTGGTCGGCTGTATGACCCGCACTTTTGGCTGGGTACTGGGCCTTGTCGGGGCCGTGTTGGCCGCCTTTACTGCGATCTTGACGGTGGCGGGCGTGGTATACGGCCGGCCGCGGCCGGCCAGAGCAGCTGACACGGCGGCTGACCGCCCACCGCACGGAGCAAAAAAAGTGCGGCGGCAGTATGTGGACGCCGCGGCAAAGCTGGTATGTGCGGCGGGCATGCTGGGGCTGGCTCTGTTTATGCTGGGGGAGATGGCGCCCAAGACGCCGCCCACCGCCGAGCAGGTGCGCGCCGCGCTGACAGCACAGGGATACGCGCCCCAGGAGATGGGGGCGGATGAGCTGGCGGACTACCCGGGCCTTGCACGATATATCTCTGCCGGAGACGGTCAACTGCAGTTTTCGGTATATATATTTGATGATCCGGGCGCTGCGCGGGATACCTATGAGCGGGCGCACCAGCGCATCGTATCGCAGTGGATGCAGAGCCCATTTACCGACACGGTGACCCAGCGGTCGAACTATGCCGTTTACACGCTGCAGGCCGGAGATATGTACGCGGTGGCGGCGTATATAGGGCAGACTGTGGTATACGGGTACTGTGACTTGGATCATAAAGAGCAGCTGGTACGGTTGTTGCAGGAAATCGGCTATATGGATGCCGCCTAACTTATAATGAAAGCACCGATCTGCAGGCTGATTGTTATTCGCCGGACTAAAGAGCACTGGTCCAGGAGGCTATCAGATCTGTACATGAGGGATAGGAGGCGTTTTTTTGCCGCGGTATACCTATTTTTTTCTGTGGATGATCTTAAATTTTATAAGTTCCCTCTGGATGATCGACTGGTTGCTGCAGGTGGCGGGTATGCCGAGGCTGGAGGCCAAACGGTTTATGCTGCGCCAGAATATAAGACGCTTTCAGCGGCTGCTCGATCAGATATGGCGGCATGCACCCGACCGGGGACGGCTGAACCGGGTGTACCTGGTCATGGTTTTGTGTACGGCACCGGGTGTTGTGTGTATGATGGCGTCCCTATCCCCCCACACCGATACCCTGGATGTCTTTTTGCGTTGGGCGGCGGTGCTCTTACCAATATTTGTATGCATTTTGGCCGCCGTGGGCGTTTGTTATAGATGGAAGAAAAAACACACCCACCGGCGGTAAGACCCCTTTTGACAAAAAGGAAGAGGAGGACGGTATATCCTCCTCTTCCTTTTTAGAGACTGGCAGATATGGCTAGTGATGCCCCCCCTTGGGACACACCCGCATGCAGATGCCGCAGACCGCGCCGCGGCCGATGTGCTGGAAGGCGCGCTTCATGTGCTGGCTACAGGCGGCGGGATCGAACATCTCTTCGCGGCAGCGCACCTCGTTCCAGTTTTTGCCCAAAATGGCCAGCGCCGGGCAGGCCTGCTGGCAGATCGTGCAGCTGCCGCAGCTCTCGCCGGTGGGGCGGGGCGGCGTATCCAGCGCGGGGCAGTCGCAAAACAGGGTGCCCAGGCGCACCCGCGGGCCGTACTGGTGATGGATGAACAAACAGCTTTTGCCGATGTAGCCCGCCCCAGCCATGCAGGCCACCTTTTTGTGGGAGTAGCGACCCTGGTAGCTGGAGCCGGGCAGATTGACGCTCTGGGAGGCGCCGATGGGGATATACCGGTAGCCGTGTTGCCCCAGCAGCAGACCGATACGCAGCAGGCAGTGGTCGATATAGGCGTTGACGGTGCGATAGTGGTGAAAGTAGGAGTGGGTGGGAGCGCCGTCGATCTCGTCGACGATGGCATTGGACAGCGGCACGGCAATGCTGACTGCATAGGGGGTGCCGGGCATATCGGGCACGGTGACGAATTCTGCCCCCGCCAGCCCCAGCTGGCGGCAGAGCGCCTGTATTTTTTCTCGCATGATGATACCTCGCAAAAAACATGGATCGCTGTGGCCATCTGTAAATAGCGCACAGCCGTGATCGACCTCATTTATATACTTTCGACAGGCTTCGCCGGACGCATTTTGAGACCTGCCGCGCGGGTAAAAAAAATTTTAAAGAGACCCCTACACTGGATATTGTGGTCTGATACACAGTATAAAATTTTTGCGTACCACTGTAAAGCAAAGTGGCAAAAACCGCATGGATATGGGAAACAAGAGTAAATAAGTATACATTCTATCTGTATTTATTTTTTGTAATATTACATTTTGTATATCTCACTTTCACAAAAGCTTGCTTTGCAGCAACACAATATATAGTGGTCCAAATAAAAAACACCTACTAATTATAGGATTTTCCTGTTGACATCCCCTGAGGGTTGGCTTAAAATAATGCTAGCACAGACCGATCTGCATGTCGTGGCTACTTTGCGTGGTGGTCACGGTATTTTTTCGCAGTCGTTCCCCTGGCTATTTTGCTTATCGACCGGCTGGCTGCCGGTGCACAGTATGTGATATAGAATGGTACTACAAAAGGAGACAGCGACATGATCGAGACCATTGTGAAGAGAGACGGGCGCACGGTCCGCTTTGACAGCGATAAGATCGCCAACGCCATCTTTCTGGCCGCCGCACAGCTGGGCGGGCAGGACTACCAGACGGCCAAGGAGCTGGCCGGCATGGTGGAGCAGTACCTGGAGGGGGAACTGCACAACACCTCTCCCACAGTGGAGGACATTCAGGACGCGGTGGAGAAAGTACTGGTGGACCAGGGGCACGCCCGCACCGCCAAAGAGTACATTTTGTACCGGGCCGAGCGCAGCAAGGTGCGGGAGATGAACTCGCGCCTGATGAAGGTGTATGAGGACCTGACCTTTCAGGACGCGGCGGAAAACGACATCAAGCGCGAGAACGCCAACATCGACGGCGACACCGCCATGGGCACCATGCTCAAGTACGGCTCGGAGGGGGCCAAGCGCTTTTACGAGATGTTTATTCTCGACCCCGAGCACGCGCAGGCCCACATCAAGGGCGATATCCACATCCACGATATGGATTTTTACACACTGACCACCACCTGCTGCCAGATCGACCTGGATAAGCTGTTTACCGGCGGTTTTTCTACCGGACACGGCCACCTGCGTGAGCCCAACGACATTCAATCCTACGCGGCGCTGGCCTGCATCGCCATCCAGTCTAACCAAAACGACCAGCACGGCGGCCAGTCGATCCCCAACTTTGACTATGCGCTGGCCAAAGGCGTGATCAAGACCTATAACCGGCTGTACCGGCAGAACCTGGGTAAGTGCCTGGAGCTGCTGGCCGACCTGCCCGACGGGCAGCAGGCCGCCGCAGCGGTGCTGGATAAGCTGCAAAAGGCCGGTTTTGCCCCGGCGCTGGAAGACGCCGAGGGCTTTGAAGATGCGCTGAAGGCGGCGCTGCAAGACGGCATTTGCAGTGCCGAGACCGCCGCGACGGTAGCTGCACACACCAAGACCTACGCGGTGAAAGAGACCCGCCGCGCCTGCTACCAGGCCATGGAGGCGCTGGTACACAACTTAAACACCATGCATTCGCGCGCCGGGGCACAGATCCCGTTTAGCTCGATCAACTACGGCATGGACGTGAGCCCCGAGGGCCGGCTGGTCATCGAGAGTGTGCTGCTGGCCACCGAGAAGGGGCTGGGCAACGGCGAGACCCCCATCTTCCCCATCCACATCTTCAAGGTAAAAGAAGGGGTGAACTACAACCCCGGCGACCCCAACTACGATCTGTTCAAGCTGGCCTGCAAGGTATCGGCCAAGCGGCTGTTCCCCAACTTCTCGTTCTTGGACGCACCGTTCAACGCCATGTACTATAAGCCCGGCCACCCGGAGACCGAGATCGGCTACATGGGCTGCCGCACGCGGGTGATGGCCAACAACTACGACCCCGAGCGGGAGATCGTGAGCGGGCGGGGAAACCTGTCATTCACCTCGATCAACCTGCCGCGCATCGCCATAAAATCCCACGGCGACATCGACTGGTTCTTTGAGGAGCTGGACCGCAAGATCGACCTGGTCATCGACCAGCTCAACCACCGCTTTAAGATCCAGTGCCAGAAAAAAGTGAAGAACTACCCCTTCCTGATGGGGCAGGGGGTATGGATCGACTCGGAGAAGCTGGGGCCGGAGGACACGGTGGGCGAGGTGCTCAAACACGGTACCCTGACTATTGGCTTTATCGGTCTGGCCGAGTGCCTGAAAGCGCTGATCGGCGCCCACCACGGCGAGAGCAAAGAGGCCCAGAACCTGGGGCTGGAGATCATCGGGTTTATGCGCAAGCGCTGTGACACCGAGAGTAAGCGTACCGGGCTCAACTACTCGCTGATCGGCACCCCGGCCGAGGGGCTGTCGGGCCGGTTCGTGCGCATCGACCGCGAGGTGTACGGCGAGATACCCGGTGTGACCGACCGCGACTACTACACCAACAGCTTCCACATTCCAGTGTATTTTCCCATCGGCGCCTTTGACAAGATAAGGCTGGAGGCCCCGTACCACAATCTGACCAACGGCGGCCACATCTCGTATGTGGAGCTGGACGGCGACCCCCTGCAGAACCTGGACGCCTTTGAGCAGATCGTGCGCTGTATGAAAGAGGCGGGCATCGGCTACGGGTCGATCAACCACCCGGTAGACCGCGACCCGATCTGCGGCTATACCGGCATCATCGGCGACGTGTGTCCCCGCTGCGGCCGGCGTGAGGGGGAGGGGATCAGCCCCGAAAAGCTCAGGGAGCTGCAGCGCCAGTACCCCGGGGTGCCCCAGTTCGTGGGCATTGAATAGACAGAAGGAGCGGCACTGGCGACAACACCACGCACACATGAACACCGGCATCAACGCCTACACAAGCACCGGGCCGACTGCCGAGCGCGCAGCCGCGCACCGCGAAGATAGACATACACTTTTTATAAGCAGCAAACAGGAGACCGTACAGGGCCTGGGGCCCTGCCGCGACCAGGGAGGTAACGACTATGGCACAGAAAACCGCGACCAATGAAAAATACATCGGCGAAGGGGTGGGCTTTGAGCGCATCCGCCGCATCACCGGCTATTTGGTGGGCACCATGGACCACTGGAACAACGCCAAGCGCGCCGAGGAGCACGACCGGGTAAAACACGACGTGCAGATGCAGAAGCTGTAAGCGCAGATGCCGCTTGAGAGAGCGCCTGACTGAGCCCCGCCCGGGGCCGGCCGGGCGCTCTTTTTTTGCCGGGTGACAGGACATAGAAAAGAGCGACTAAAAATGCCGCACCTTTCACAAAAAAAGCAGGGGAACAGACGGGGTGGCAGCCGCTTTTTTGTGCACTATAGCGCATGTGGCCGGCGGGTGTCTGTAGCCTTTAACAATGTGAGAAAAAGGCCTTGCAAAAGGATTTATGGCAGCTTATAGTAGGGATATGACCGACACACAGCGGGGTGGGGTTTCTCTCCCGCGCTGTTTTTTATGTAGCGGCAGGACTTTGGAGGAGGTTTTTATATGGATTATATCGTAGCTGGCATCACCATCACCAACGACGTGGTGTTCGCCGACGGCACCAAGAGCGACTGCCACCTGGGCGGGGCCATCTTTGCCCTGGAAGGGGTGCGGCTGTTTACCGACAATGTGCTGTACGTCTCGAACGTGGGACCTGACTTTGAGAAGTATTACGGCCAGTGGATGGACGACAACAACCTGAAGCGCGACGGTCTCTCTGACGTGTTGGAGCACACCCACTACAACATCGTCAAGTACTATCCCGACGGCCAGTACTACGAGTACTCCATCTACGGGGAGGAATTTTCCAAGCGCAACCGCGAAAAGACCGACATTACCGGCGAACAGATACTGGCGGTGTGCAAAGGCGCCAAAGCCATGTATCTGGACTGCCACGAGAGCGAGCCGGTCATGGCCCATCTGGGGGACATTCGCGCCACCGGCTGCAAGATCATGTGGGAGCCCCCCTCGAACATGCTGATAAAGCCCGAGCTGCGGCAGAAGGCCTGGGAGATCATCGACCAGGTGGACATGTACACCATGAACAAGCCCGAGTCGTTTGCGCTGTTCGGCGTAGAGACCGAGGAGGAAGTGCTGGAAAAACTGCTGGCCTACGGCAAGCCCTGTTTTTACCGGGTGGGCTCGAAGGGCTCGTACATGGTGGCCGACGGCAAATACGCCTTTGCCCCCAGCATAGATGTGGGCGAGTTCGTAGACCAGACCGGCTGCGGAAACTGCTCTACCGCCGCCTCGATGTACGCCTGGTTCGAGGGCAACGACCACCTGATGACCTGCATCATGTCGAACCTGGCCGCCGCCTACAACCTGCTGCAGTACGGCCCCTACCCCAAGACCACCGCCGAGACCAGCGCCCACATTATGGAGCTGGCTCACAAGTACTACGACGAGCTGAAGGACAAGTAGACCTCTGTTTGCAAAACATGAGAGGACCGGCCATTTTTGCGGCCGGTCCTTTTTGTATTGGCCGCATTTTATGCTATAATAGCAGGTATACGGCCGCGCCCGGTACCGGGCGGCGGACAGGCCCGGGACAGCTGTGCCGGGCACACCGGGAAAGAGGAACGAGGCACCCATGTACTTACACGCCAAAGACCTGTATCTACAATACGGCCAGCGCCCGCTGCTGCGGGGCTGCAGCCTGTATATCGGCCAGGGGGACAAGATCGGTCTCATCGGCCAAAACGGCACCGGCAAGAGCAGCCTGCTGCGCATTTTAGCCGGACTGGAGCCGCCGGACAGCGGGCACATCGACCGCGCCGGCGGGGTGCGTATCGCCTACCTGGCGCAGGATACCCGCATCCCGCCGGAGCACACGGTGCTCTCGTACGTATTGTCGGCCATTGAGCCGGGACAGCGGGAGCAAAAGGCCTATGAGGCCAAGTCGATCCTCAACCGGTTGGGGCTCAGCCAGCACGATGCGCCGGCGGGCAGATTGTCGGGCGGGCAACAGAAGCGGGCGGCCATCGCCGCGGCGCTGGTGGCCCCCAGCGAGCTGCTGATACTGGACGAGCCCACCAACCACCTGGACACCGACATGGTTACCTGGCTGGAGAGCTATTTGGCCGGCTACCGGGGCGCTGTTTTGATGGTGACCCACGACCGCTACTTTTTAGACCGGGTGGTGGGCCAGATCGCCGAGCTGGACCGCGGCCAGCTGCACCTGTACCCGGGCAGCTACAGCGCCTATGTACAGGGTCGGGCCGAGAGGCAGGAGATGGCCGCCGCCAGCGAGAGAAAGCGCCAGAGCATTTTGAAAAAAGAGCTGGCCTGGCTGCAGCGGGGCGCCCGCGCCAGAGGTACCAAGAGCCGCGGCCGCATCGAGCGGTACCAGCAGCTTTCTGAGAGGGAGGCGCCGGCCGCCGAGGGGCAGGTGGCGTTTTCTTCGCTGAGCTCTCGCCTGGGGCGCAAGACGCTCGACGCCGAGCACCTGAGAAAACAGTACGGCCAGCAGGTGCTGGTGGACGACTTTTCGTATTTGATGCCGCGGGACGACCGGGTGGGCATTATTGGCCCCAACGGCTGCGGCAAGACCACCCTGCTGGGCATGTTGGCCGGCGATATACTGCCCGACAGCGGCAGTGTGGACGTGGGGCAGACGGTAAAGCTGGGCTATTTTCGCCAGACCTGCGACGAACTCGACCAGACACAGCGGGCCATCGACTACATCCGCGAGATCGCCGAGAACGTACAGACTGCCGACGGTACCCTGACGGCCAGCCAGATGATGGAACGCTTTTTGTTTGACGGCGACATGCAGCACACCGAGATCGGCCGCCTGTCGGGCGGGGAGCAGCGGCGGCTGTATTTGCTGGGCATTTTGATGCAGGCGCCCAATGTGCTGTTTTTAGACGAGCCCACCAATGACCTGGATATCCAGACGCTGACCATTTTAGAGGACTACCTGGACAGCTTTTCGGGGGCGGTGGTGACGGTGTCGCACGACCGCTACTTTTTAGACCGGGTGGCACAGCGCATATTTTGTTTTGAGGGGCAGGGGCAGGTGCGCCAGTACCTGGGCGGCTACACCGACTACCTGCAAAAGCGGCCCCAGCCCCAGGCCGCCACTGCCGCCCCAAAGGAAAGTAGGGCCGCGCCCCGCCCCAAAAAGGAGCGGCCGCTGCGCTTTTCGTTTAAAGAGGAACGGGAGTTTGCCGGGATAGACGGCGATATTGCCGCGCTGGAAGAGACGCTCAGCGAGCTGGAGGGGCAGATAGAAAAAGCTGCCCGCGACTTTGCCAAACTGCAGGAGCTGCTTGACCAAAAAGAAGCGCTGCAGGCCCAGCTGGACGAGAAGATGGAGCGCTGGGTATACCTAAACGACTTAAACGACCGCATTACCGCCCAAAAGGGGCAATAGCGCCACTATACCAACTGCTTGAGACACCGAAAACCGGCGGCTGGGCGGTGTGCCCGCTGCCAGAGATAAAGGAGCGTACCCATGAACTATGCAGATATCACCCTGCGCATTGCCGGTGTGGTGCAGGACTCGATCGTAGACGGGCCGGGCCTGCGCTTTACGCTGTTCGTGCAGGGCTGCCCCCACCGCTGCCCCGGCTGCCACAACCCCCAGACCCATGACCCGGCGGGGGGATACGACTGCTCGCTGCAGAAGATCTTAGACGCGGTGGACAAAAACCCGCTGGTATCGGGCGTGACGCTGAGCGGCGGCGAGCCGTTTAGCCAGCCGGAGCCGCTGGCGGTGCTGGCCGGCGCGCTGCGGCAGCGGGGAAAGAACATCATCGTCTACTCGGGCTATACCTTTGAGGAGCTGCTTTCGCGGGCTGAGCGCGAGCCGGCGGTGATAGAGCTGCTGAGCCGGTGTGACTACCTGGTGGACGGCCGCTTTATTTTGGCGCAGAAAAATCTGCTTTTGCGGTGGCGGGGAAGCGACAACCAGCGCATCGTATACCTGCCCGACAGCCTGCGGGAAAAGAGAGCTGTTACCCGCGAAGATATGACGTTTTCAGATGACCGTACCGATGTAGAGATGTAAAAAGGAGATGGACCATGCCAAAGAAAGTAAAGAGAACTGTGCAGACCCACCCCTATAAGATGAGCCCCAACGTAAAGCACTTTGTGTGGACCATGCTGCTGGCGGCCATAGCCGCCGTGGTGGTGCTGGCCATCAGCACCGCGCTGCACGCGCTCAAGGGCGATGCGAATCTGGTATCGCTGGAGGAGTTTAACACCTCGTATACCAAGATCTGCGAGGAGCGCGGACTGACGGCAGCCGCTCAGCGGCAGGCTGAGGGCAAGCAGGGCAAAGAGGAGCTGTATCAGTATAAGATCGCCACCGAACAGGGAGACCTGCTGCTGAAGGTGCAGCTCAACGACGACGGTAAGGTCATCAGCGCCAACTACCAGTGGCCCACCGGCCAGACCGACCTGGATGCGGTGGCCCAGTACGCGCCGCCGCTGTTCTTGGCGCTGGATAAGACGCTGCCGGTAGAGGGTAGCGGCGAGGTGATCGACGCGCTGCAGGACGATAAATTCAAAAAGAAAAAGGACAAGGACGACACCGGCGACACCTGGGAGTACAGCCGCGAGAAGATCCACTACCTGTACTACGCCGACGACAGCTACTGCGCGCTGTTCGTATCGAACCTGGCCAGCGCTTAAAATATTGAGCGGATGGGGGCAGGCACAGGAGCAGCGCTCGCGGCCGGGACGCACATCGAGCTAATGCTGCCGGTACCGGATGGCCGGCGGGCGGTGCTCGCTTGCCGGACAACTTTTATAGGGCGGGGCGATAGCCTGGATGATGTTGCTGCGCCGGTGGGGCACGGACTACGACCGCTGGTACCGGTGGGTGCGTGCCAGCCGCAGTGGCGGTGGGGACACGGTGCCCACCGAGCCGGCGCTGGCCAACTACGCTGCTTGACCGGCGCCGGTCAGGTGGGCAGCTGGTGGGGGTGACGATATTTGCCGCCGACAAAACAGCTGCCTGCAACAGTTTGGCGGGCGTATCGGATACAGATACAGCATCTGCCCCCAATGGCGGCGGCAGGATGGCGGCGACGAGAGGCTGCTTTTGGCGTTACCGGAGTGCCGCGAACGGGGATTGCGGCGGGTGCTTTTTGCCCGTGACAGTGAAAACATCACCTTTGCAGAGCACGACGCGGCACTGCGGCGCCGGGTGGCCGGACCAGCTGCCTTAAGGTAAGTTTTTGACAGACCGCTATCGGACAGACCTGGGCGCCGGTATACGGTAGCTGTACCCTGTGAGAAAACCCAAACGGACCGCCGGGCGGACGGCGGCACATTTAATAAAGAGAGAGGCATGACCCATGGATGATAAAACCGCACTGGTACTAGAGGGCGGTGGCCTGCGCGGCACCTACACCGCCGGTGTACTGGACTACTTTATGGAGCACGAGCTAGCTTTTCCGTATGTGATCGGCACCTCGGCCGGAGCCTGCAACGCCACCGGTTATTTGTCGGGGCAGATCGGGCGCACCAAAAAGATCAACACCGAACTGCTGCACACCAGCAAATATAAAGGGCTGGGGCAGCTGATGAAAAACGGCACCTTTTTGAACCTGGACTACCTGTTCGACGAGATACCCAACGAGATACTTCCCTTTGACTACGACGCCTACGAGCAGAACCCCGCCCGTTTTGTGAGCACCTGCACCAACTGCTACACCGGCCTGTGCGAGTACTACGAAAAAGCGGATATGGGCCGCGACATGACGGCGGTGCGGGCCTCCTCCTCGCTGCCGCTGGTGGCGCCCATGGTGGTGATGGGGGACGGGGCCTATCTGGACGGCGGACTCTCTGACTCTATCCCCTATGGACACGCGCTGGCCGACGGCAACGACCGGTGTGTGGTCATCCTCACCCGGCCCGACGGATACCGCAAAAAGCCCTCGATCAGTTACCTGTTTATCAAGAGTCTCTACAAGGACTTTCCGCTACTGCTCAAGAGCATCAAAGACCGGCCGGAGACCTACAACCGCCAGCTGGAAGAACTGGCCGCGCTGGAGCAGGCGGGCACAGCCTTTGTTATCAGGCCCTCAAAGGCCATTAAGATCGGCCGGCTGAGCGCCAAAAAAGAGGAGCTGCTGGCGCTATATGATCTGGGCTATCAGGACGCGGCCAGCCACTATGCTGCCCTACAGGACTTTTTACAAAAAGAAGCTCCAGAAAATGAACGGGCAGATACTGTGCCGGAGGCCGAGCAGTGAAGGCGGTGGTGCTGGACGGGTACGCGCTGAACCCGGGCGACCTGAGCTGGGACGGGCTGCGCGACCTGTGCGACGAATTTACCTGCTACGACTACACTGCCCCCGCCGATACCATCGCCCATATCGGCAGCTGCGAGGTGGTGTTTTCTAACAAGACGGTGATTACCCGGGAAATACTCGACGCCTGCCCGCAGGTGCGCTTTATCGGCCTGCTGGCCACCGGGTACAACATCATCGATATCGAGGCGGCGGCCGAGCGGGGCATACCGGTGTGCAACGTGCCCAGCTACTCCACCGCCTCGGTGGCGCAGATGACGATTGCTCTGCTGCTGGAGATCACCAATGCGGTGGGCCTGCACAGCCAGTCGGTCCACGGCGGAAGATGGCAAAACTGCGACGGTTTTACCTACTGGGAGACCCCGCAGATAGAGCTGGCAGACAAGACCTTTGGCATTGTGGGGTTTGGCAATACCGGTATAGCCACCGCGGCCATTGCTCAGGCGTTGGGCATGCGGGTACTGGTGTACACCCGCACCCCCAAGCCCCAGTACCAGAGCGAGACGCTGCGCTTTTGTGCGCTGGATGAGGTGCTGGCGGGCAGCGATATTTTGTCGCTGCACTGCCCGCTGTTTGCCGAGACCGAAAAAATGATCGACGCTGCGGCTATCGCCAAGATGAAAGACGGGGCCATTTTGCTGAACACCGCCCGCGGCGGACTGTTAGACGAGCAGGCGGTGGCTGATGCGCTGGATAGCGGCAAGCTGTACGCAGCGGGGCTGGATGTGGTGGCGGTGGAGCCCATACTGCCCAATAACCCGCTTTTAAAGGCCAAAAACTGTCTGCTGACCCCACACATAGCCTGGGCCACCTTTGCCGCCAGAAAGCGGCTGATGGGGGTGCTGGAAGAAAATCTGCGCGCCTTTTTAGAGGGCAGGCCGCAAAATGTGGTAAACAACCTCGATTAAACGAAAATGCCGGGCGAAAATCGCCGGGCATTTTTTTAAAGAAAAAGTGGGGGGAGGGGGGACACAGCGATACGCCTGCATATGCTAGTCCCCAGTGGAGCGGGCAAGACCTATTTGACCGAGCGGTCGACCCGCAACCCGTGGGTGCCCGGGTTACCCGGGTACATAGTTTGCCTCACTGCAACCTGTAAGACTGTTTTGGACCGCACTGCAGCGTATGGTACGCGGTGCGACCCGGCAGAGCGAGACGCGCTGCTGCGGGCATTTTTACAGTGGCCAAACTTGGGTGATAGAGGGGGTATATAGATTGTCTATCACCCAATTTTGAGCGGGCTGACACCGTGATTTTTCTGAGTCTGCCCCGATCTATCTGCCGGCGGCGTATTTTAGGGCGCTTTATAGAGCGCAAGCTGGGCATGTTGCCCGACAAAAAAGGGGGACCTGCGCTCACTGCGGGATCTGCCGCGGTGGCTGGGTAGCTGGGTGGCTTTTATATGCATACGCTGCCCCATATACGGCAGGTACTGCCGGCCTACCCGCACAAAGAGGTAACTCTGCACAGTTGCCGGCGGGCGCGGCAGTATTTTGAGGATGGTAGGGACCGGGCGCCGCCGGCCAGCGATATAGAAAAATAGGCACGCAGTGCGTGGACATATAGGCAGCTACGGTATGGCTATGATGCCCCAAAAAAGGACCTGGCGCTGCCTAGTTCAAGCCGTTTCCACCAGGAGCGGCCGGATAAATGAAAGAGACCAGTGGCACCACAGGTAGATCACCGTGCTCGGCACAGGCGGCAGAGGTCGCAGGGCCGTTGACAAAACAGAAAAACAGTGCTGGATGGGAGCATGTTCCCATCCAGCACTGTTTTTTTAGATTTTGATGCCTGTCACCAGCTGCTTTTTTGGCGTATTAGAGGGCGCAGATAGCGGTGGCCAGACTGCGCAGGTCGTAGCGATTGACCGCGTCGATGAGATCGATATAGTGGGCGGGAAAAGCACCGGCGCCGCGGTAAGCGCCCATGATAGCCCCGATCATGGTGGCCACGGTGTCGGTATCGGCGCCGCCGTTGACCCCGTACTGGATGGCCTGCAGCGCGTTGCCGCCGCTGGCGGTGATGTAGCCGAACACCGCCGGCACCGACTCCAGTGCCGGCAGTCCGGTGCCGATCACTTCGGATATCGCCCGCAGGGCGCCCTCGAAATCGCCCTGATGGGAGAGCCCCAGAGACACAGCCAGACGAATGCGCTTTTCGTAGCTGGCGGCGGGGCCTGGTTTGGCTACCTTTTGTGCCCGCCGGGCCCCTTCTGCGGCGCCGTAGATACCGGTCTCGATCAGGTCGTCGAGCGATGCGCCGGGCTGCAGCGCCTGCCACACCGCCGCCGATACGGCGCAGGCCCCGGCCAGCGCCGCCACATTGGGGTGGGTGCACAGACAGGCGGTGATGGCACCGTCGATGGTATCGCTGAGACTGTGAGGGGTAAACAGGGCAAAGGGGCCGGATTTCATAGCCGCGCCGTTAGAGGTGTAGAGGTTGTCGCACAGCGGTCCCCGGCCTATATCGGGCTGCGGCTGGCCGGCCTCGATACGGGCGATAGCGGCCAGCGTGGTGGGACCCACGTAGGGGTCGCAGAACTCGGGCAGGTGAGACCACTCTACCAGCGCCCGGTGGGCGGCACTGGCGGTGATGCCACCATCTTTTACAAAAGCCCAGCAGGTGAGGTAGGAGAGGGAAAAGTCGTCGGTGACGTGGCCGGCGGGAGCGCCGTTGGCGTATGCGTCGAGGGGGGAATTGATCAGGTCGGTGACGAAACCGCCAAAGTTGTGCTTGATCATATCGATGGTGCGGGTCTCGGTGGGGGCGCCCATCGCATCCCCCACCGCGGCGCCGAGCAGGCAGCCCAGCACCTGGTCGTAGGTGGCGGCCATCTAGATCTCCTCCTTTGGGCCCAGAGGGGCAAGGTGGGCAAGCTGCTCGGCCAGCGGCAGCAGGTCGAGAGCATTCTCCCGCTCAATGTAGGTGAGACTGTCGGTATCGGGCAGGGCCTGGGGCCATACCGCACCGGCGAGCAGGCCGGTGATGGCGGCGATCGTGGGGCTGTCGTCACCCAGGTTGGCCGCTATCTGCACGGCTTGCCGGGCATTGGTAGCGGCACAGAGACATCCAAACACCGCCGGCACCGCATCCACCACCTGTTGGGTGGCACCGATGTAATCGCCCAGCTGCTGCACCGCGCGGTCGAGATCGCCGCGGCAGTCGTTCCCCAGCTGTACGGCCAGTTGGATGCGCCGGTACAGAGAGGGGCCTGCCGTGGGGCGCAGGCGCTCACAGCCCACCGTTTGCCCCAGCCGCCCCAGCGCCTGCCGGTAGCCGTTTTGGGCGGCAGCCAGCCCGTGCTGTATGGCGGCCAGCCGGCTGCCGGTAGCCAGTGCTGCCGACAGCGCGCTGCCCACTGCGGCGGCGCCGGTGACCGACAGCAAATTGGGGTGGGTGGACTGGGCGGCGGTAATGATATCATCTACCAGCCGGCTGTCGCCGGGATGGCAGAGCGCCACCGCCAGACCGGCAGCGCAGCCGCCACTGGTGGCGCTGCGGTTAAAGCAGGCCACCCGGTCTTGTTTGGTAAGGGGCAGCTGCTGGCCGGACAACAGCTTTATGCCCCGCTGGGTGATGGGCTCGCGCTGGGTGGCATAGCGGACATTTTTTGACCAGCGCAGCGCACCGGCTTTGGCCTGTTCGACACCCCAGCTGCCGTCTGCCGCCATCTGCTGGAGCATGGCGGTGAGCAGAGTAAAAAAGTCGCTGAGAGAACCCCTGGGGCTGCCGGCGTTTACGCTGTCGGCCGGGATGGCCGACAGCGCCGTGACCGGGCCGCTGTTTTGCCGGTATAAAACGGCGCTGCTCTTTCCCTCACAGATCATGCCCAGCGCATCTCCGTAGGCGCCCCAACTCAGGGCGGCGTAGTATCTATTGGCTCTGTCCATTGGCGTGACCCCCTTAAACGATATTTTTATAGCGGTCCATCAGCTCGGTCACTTGGCGGCGGCTGACGGCGCCGCTGCGGCCGCCGACCGACGAGACGCACACGGCACTGGCCGCACAGGCAAACTGGGCCGCCTGGACCGGATCTTGCTGCTGCAGCAAGGCGTGCATAAAGGCGCCGCTAAAGGTATCGCCGGCACCGGTGGTGTCTACTGCCCTTACCGGGTAGCCGGGCACCGCCGTACAGCCATTACGGGTGCAGACCAGCACCCCGTCTTTGCCCCGGGTGAGCAGCGCGATCTTATCGCTGTCGCCGATGAGATCGAGCACGCCCTGTTGACCCCGATCGCCAAAATAGTAATCGACCGCGCCCTGATTAAAGCTGATGACCGACGCGAGCTGCAGGTAGAAATCGTCGTCGCTTTTATCGGTGGCGGAGGTGGGCTCGGCGTCGACGAAGATACGGGTACCGCCGGCGGCCAGCTGCGTCAAGAGCTGGTGATCGTTTGGCAGAAATTTATAGGAGAGCATATCGGAGTACACGAAACTGGCGCCCTGCAGCAGTGCCCGCTTGGCCGGTGTATCGCGCACCATGAGACGGTAAGGCATTTTTTGCAGCAGGATGATGCGCTCTTCGCCGTAGAGCAGTATTTGGTGCACGACATTGGGGCGGCCGGGATAGATATCGAGGTAGTCGGTACACACACCGTATTTAGCCACCGACTGGATCAGCGGCTGGGTGTAGTCGTCTTGCCCCATGCCGCCCAGCATATAGCAGCGGCTGCCCAGAGCGGCCACTACGCTGGCGGTATTGGCCATACCTCCGCCGGGACGCCACTCGAGATAGCTGGCATTTACCTTGCCGCCCAGCACCGGCAGTGTATCGATGCGGTAGTAATCGTCGCGGATACTGCGGCCGATACACACTACATAGCCGCTGGATACCATAAAAACCACCTCCAAGGCCCATTATAGCCCTGGAGGTGGCGGTTTGTATACCGGCACAGTGCCTACCGTTTGCCGCTGTTTTTTGACATCTAGCCCACCATAAGTTGGAGCAAGATACCGGAAAGCGAGCCCACGGCAAACAGGGTGAGTACGATCTTGCCGTTTTGGCGCAGATCTTTGTTGTAGCGAAACAGCATGACCAGGCCCACCCCGGCACCGGTGGTGAGGCCGGCGATGACCGAGCCAAAGGTGATGCTGCCGGCCAGGTACAGCTCGGTGAGCAGTACCGAGGCGGCGCAGTTGGGTATAAAGCCGATGACCGCTGCCAGCACCGGCTGCCACAGGCTGTTTTGCAGCAACAGCTTTTCGATAAAGGCGGTACCCACCAGAGAGATGAGCAGATTAAAGGCCAGCATGAACAGCAGGATAAAGACAAAGATCTGCAGTGTGTGGCTGATGGCCGAGCGCCAGATAGAGTGCTGGTGACCGCGGTGGCAGCTGCAGCCGGCGCCGTGCTGCTGGCAGTCGTGCCCCTCGGGAGACTGCTCCTCACCCAACTTGCGCACCACTACCGGCCGGTGCAGCAGCAGATCGACCACAAAGCCGACGATGAGAGCCAGTACCGTTTTTACCGCCAGCAAAAAGAGCGTGTCCTTCATGCGGTCGGGGTGGGCCAACATGACCGGCAGCGCCTCGTCTGAGGTGGAGATGAATACCGCCAGCAACGTGCCCACAGTGACCAGGCCCCGACTGTAGAGATTGGCGGTGGCCGCCGAGAAACCGCACTGGGGAATGACCCCCAGCACGGCGCCGCCCAGAGGGCCGAACCTATCGAGCACGGCGTGCAGTTTGACGGTGGAGCGGTGTTCAAAATACTCGATGAGCAGGTAGGCCCCCAATAAAAAGGGCAGCATTTTGGCCGCATCTTTGAGGGTGTCTAAAATGACGTCTAAAAAGTCCATAATGCCTCCGAAAATGGGGCGGCCGGGGCAGAGGAGAAAGCTGCATCTTCTGCCGGGCGGCCGCCCTGGATACATCTTTATTATAAACCACCTGTCAAATGTTTTTTGTAACAATGTGCAGGTGTCGGCCGCGCCGCTGAGCCCTGTGCCGCCCCAAAAAGCGAGTATAAAAACAGGGACAGGCGGCCCTGTTTTTGGCCGCCTGCCCGAATATTTTTGGCGCTATGGAGCTGTAGTAGAGAGCCCTACAGTTACAGCTGCATCTGCTGTGTGTATTTTTTCCAGTAGGCGCGCTGCAGCTGGCCGAGCAGCTGCGGGGCCCGCCCGCCGACCGGGCACCCGTCGATACTGGCTACCGGTGCGCCCATACAGCCGGTGGAGAGCACCAGCACCTCGTCGGCTGTCATGAGCTCCTCCAGGGTAAAGGGCTGCTGGCTGGTGGGGATACCCAACTGTTCGCACAGCTGCAGGCAGTGTTTGCGGGTAATGCTGGGCAGTATATAGGCGTCTAGTGGCGGGGTGCAGAACACGCCGCCGCGAAACATGGCGATGCCGGAGTGGGCCCCTTCGGTGACCCGGCCGTATCGGTGAAACACCACCTCGTCACAGCCGTGCTCGACTGCCTGCTGGTAGGCCATCACATTGGGGATGAGGTTGAGCGTTTTGATGTTGCAGTGCAGAAAACGGGTGTCGGGCACGGTGATGAGACGCATGGGCTTTTTTACGTCGTCCAGCGGCATCAGCTGAATAAAAGCCATGAGTTTTGGCGCGCTGTTTTGGGGAAAGGCATGACTGCGCGGGGCCGCACCGCGGCTGGCCTGCCAGTAGCACAGGTAGCTGTGGGCCGGGTCGACCCGGCCGGCCAGATCGCACAGCAGCTGGGACAGCCTGCTTTTTTCCATGGGGGCGGGGATGCGCAGCAGGCGCAGGCTGTCATAAAAGCGGTCCAGGTGTTCATCGAGGGCAAAAAGGCGGCCGTTTTGACAGACGGCGGCGTCGTACACGCCGTCGCCAAAGTAGAGCGCCCGGTCGGTGATGGGTGCTTTGAGGGTATCGATAGGGCCGATCTGCCCATCGTAATAGCCGATATCGGTCATAGAGTTCCACCTCGCTGATCTTATAAAAAACAGTATACTATGTATTCAACCCATTGGCAAGTACCCTGCGCAGTGCTATACTATTGGTGTGCGATACGACAAGGTGCCTTTATGGCCATGTTAGGTATTGCCTTTATACGATAAGGGCGCATCTTGAAAAAGGAGAGTTATTGCTATGCCTAAAAAAGTGATACTAGATGTGGATACCGGTTCGGACGACGCTGTGGCTATTATGGCCGCTATGCGGTCGCCGCAGATCGAGCTGATGGCGGTGACTGTGACCCACGGCAATCAGCCGCTGTGCTACACGCTGGACAACACCTTGCGGGTGGTATCGTACATGGGGGGCGGGGTACCGGTATATGCCGGCAGCAGCGAGCCCATGGTGAAAAAGCTGTTGCCGGGCCGCTCGCAAAACGGCGGGCAGCAGGACGTGCAAAAAATGATAAAAGACGGCAAGGAGTTTTCGCTGCACCAGAAGACGCTGGACCTGCCGGAGGCCACCTGCCGCGCCGAGGAGATGCCGGCGGCGGCCTATCTGGTACAGGCGCTGCGCCACAGCACCGAGAAGGTGACGCTGATACCGGTGGGGCCCTGCACCAACATTGCTATGGCTCTGCGCATGGACCCCAGCATTGTGGAGCACATTGAGGAGATCGTGTGTATGGGCGGGGGAGATAACCTGGGCAACCGCACCGCCGCGGCGGAATTTAACTTTTATGCCGACCCGGAGGCGGCCAAGATCGTGTTGGGCTGCGGCGCCAAAGTGCGCATTTTGACCCTGAACGCCACCGGCTCGGCCCGCTTCGACTGGGCGGATGCACAGAAATTTTTAGATCTGGGTACCCCGGCCGGTGAATTTGCCGGCCAGCTGATCCGCCATCGGCTGGAATTCGAGGAGATGAAAGGCAACGCCGATACAAATGGGACGGCGGTGCACGACGCGCTGACGGTGTGTGCAGTCATCGACCCGTCGGTGATCAGCTGTCAGGAGCAGATCCCCTGCGATATCGATATCGGGGGCAGCATATCGGATGGGCAGCTGCTGTGCGACCACCGGGCGACGGCGAAAAAGGATGCGCCCACCTCTGTGGCCTACACGGTGGACAAAGAGCGGGCGCTGGCAGTGCTGCTGGCGGCGATGGCCGAGCGGTAAAGAGCACCGCTTTAAATGTTACCAAATTGTAAAAACGGGGCGATCTACCACGAAATAGACAAAAAAAGAGGCGCTGCCATGACAGCGCCTCTTTTCTTTTTTATGCTTTTACGCCTGCTCGGTATCGGGGGACTCGGAGCCGGCAGCAGGGGACTCGGTCTCTGGGACCGGCAGCTGCTGGTCGTCGACGCTTTCCTCGCCGGCGTCTTCCTCTTCCTCGCGCTCGGCTCTGGCCACGGTGACCACCTTTTCGTCCTCGGCCACCCGCATGACCCGCACGCCTTGGGCGTAGCGGGACTGGATGCTGATGTCGGAGACGTTCATGCGGATGATGACCCCGTTGGAGGAGATGATGATGAGATCGTCGTCCTCATCGACCACCTTGATGCCGCAGACGTCGCCGCCCTGACCGCTGACTTTGTAGTTGGTGATGCCTTTGCCGCCGCGGTTTTGCAGGCGGTACTGGTCGAGATCGGTACGGCGGCCCAGACCGTGCTCGGTGACGGTGGCCAGTGTGGCCCCTTCGCGCACCCGGGCCATCCCCACCACCTCGTCGCCGTCTTGCAGCGTGATGGCCTTTACGCCGTGGGCGGTACGGCCCAGGGGACGGGCGTCGTTTTCGTCGAAGCGCAGCGCGCGGCCCTTTTTGGTGGCCACGATGAGCTGGTGGTGGCCGTTTGTCTGCCGCACCCAGGCCAGCTCGTCGCCGTCTTCCAGCGAGATGCAGATGATGCCGCCACGGCGCCTGGTCTGGTATTCGCTGAGCGGGGTGCGCTTGACGATGCCGTGCTTGGTTACCATGACCAGGTATTCGTCGTCTTTAAACTCGGACACGCGGATCATGGAGTTGACCTTTTCTCCCTCCTCCAGCGGCAGGAGGTTGACGATGTTGATACCCTTAGAGGTGCGGGAGCCCTCGGGGATCTGGTAGCACTTCTGGCGGTACATACGGCCCTTGTTGGTCATGAACAGCACATAGTCGTGAGAGGAGCAGATAAACAGCTCGTCGACGAAATCCTCGTCGCGGCGGGTCATGCCGGCAATGCCGCGGCCGCCGCGCTTTTGCGCCTTGTAGGTGCTGACCGGCTGGCGCTTGATGTAGCCGAAACGGGTGAGGGTGAGCACGCACTGCTCGACCGGGATGAGGTCCTCGATATCCACCTCGCCGCTGACGGCGGCGATCTCGGTGCGGCGGTCGTCGCCGTACTTCTCGCGGATGGCGTTGGCCTCATCTTTGATCTTCTGCATGAGCAGGCTCTCGTCGCCCAAAATGGCCTCTAACTCGCCGATGAGGGTCATGAGACCAGCCAACTCTTCCTCGATCTTTTCGCGCTCTAAGCCGGTGAGCTGGCCCAGGCGCATAGCGACGATGGCCGATGCCTGCACGTCGTCGAAGCCAAAGCGCTCCATGAGCCGCTCTTTGCCCTCGGCAATCGACTTGGAGGAGCGCAGGATATCGATGACCTCGTCGATATAGTCGAGCGCGGTGTGCAGCGCCTCGAGGATATGGGCCCGCTCCTGGGCCTTGCGCAGGTCGTACTTGGTGCGGCGGGTGACCACGTCTTTTTGAAACTCGATGTAGTTTTCGAGCATCTCTTTTAAAGTGAGCACCTTGGGCTCTCCCTTACACATGGCCAGCATGATGACGCCCACCGTATCCTGCAACTGGGTGTAGGAGTACAGCTGGTTTAAGATGACCTGGGGGATGGCGTCTTTTTTGAGCTCCACCACGATCTTGATACCGGCCATGTTGGACTGGTCGCGCAGGCCGGAGATGCCCTCGACCCGCTTTTCTTTGACCAGGTTGGCGATGCTCTCGACCAGGCGGGACTTGTTGACCATGTAGGGGATCTCGGTGATGATGATCTGGCTGCGGCCGTTTTTGCCCTCTACGATCTCGGCCCGGCCCCGCAGAGTGATCTTGCCGCGGCCGGTGGCGTAGGCCGCGCGGATACCGGAGTAGCCCATGATGATGCCGCCGGTGGGAAAGTCGGGGCCCTTGATGTAGTCCATCAGCTCGGCCACCGAGGCATCGGGGTGGTCGATGAGGAAGTCCATGCCGTCGATGACTTCGCGCATGTTGTGGGGCGGGATGTTGGTGGCCATACCCACGGCGATACCGGTAGAGCCGTTTACCAGCAGGTTGGGAAAGCGGGAGGGCAGTACCTCCGGCTCCTGCAGGCGGTCGTCGTAGTTGGGTTTAAAGTCGACCGTCTCTTTTTCGATATCGGTGAGCATGAACTCGGCCATCTTGGCCATCTTGGCCTCGGTATAACGGTAGGCGGCCGGGGGATCGCCGTCGATGGAACCGAAGTTGCCCTGACCGTTGACCAGCGGATAGCGCAGCGAGAAATCCTGTGCCAGGCGCACCAGCGCATCGTACACGGCGGCGTCGCCGTGGGGGTGGTAGCTGCCCAGCACGGCGCCGACGGTATCGGCGCATTTTCTAAAGCCTTTGGATGCGGTGAGGCCGCGCTCGAACATGGTGTACAGGATGCGGCGGTGCACCGGCTTGAGGCCGTCGCGCACATCGGGCAGCGCGCGGCCCACAATCACGGCCATCGAGTAGTCGAGGTACGACTTTTTCATCTCTTTTTCGATGTCGACTACTATGACCTTGGTCTTATCGTTCTCCATAGTTCTCCCCATTTCTCTAGCGATCCTGCCGGCCGGGCCCCCGGCTGGGGGGTGCGGCCGACCCGTGCGGTGATCGGTGCCGAATGTACATGTATGTGCAAAGACAGGCCCGGGGCGGCCGTTTGGCGCCCGCTAGCGGCCTGTATGGCGCCTGGCGGCGCCCGGTGTTACTTTTTGTCGCGGCTGCGGTCCTCGGTGAGGCCGAATACCTTTTGCATCTCCACCTCTACGTTGGGGCGGCCGTTTTTGATAAACCACTTACCCAGATCCCGGGTCAGGACCCGGGAGAGCGCGGCGAAATCCTCTCTCTTCATGAGCGATTTGGGGATGGGCACATACTCCTGCTTGCCGGTGATGAGCAGGAAGTAGTGGTCGTTCTCGTGGGCCTCGTACAGCTTTTCGTAGTCGAGATAGATCTCTTTGACACGGCTGCTGGGCGTTTGGCCGCGCTCGCTCTGCGCGAGCAGCGCATCGTAGCTGCCGGGACGGGAGGAGACGCTGCGGTAGCGAAAGCTCTCGGCCCCCAGGACGATGGTGTTGTCGGAAAACTGCTGCTCGAGCAGGTCGATCATCTCCTCCCGCCGGCGGCGGGAAAAGGCGTGGTAGAACAGCGCCAGACAGACGCAGACCACGATGACGAAAGCCGAGGACATGATGCTCTGCCAGTCGGCCCCCATAAAGGTGTTTTGGCCGGAGCCCACTTTTGTGCGGGTGGTGATGATATAGAGGATGTTGCACAGAAAGCCAAAGGCCAGAAAGCCAAACATCCAAAAATAGAGTTTTTTCTCTTTTTTGCCGCCCACGATCATATAGATCTCGCGGGTCTGATCGCGGTCGAGCTGATAGTGCAGCTGTATGGGTAATGCCATGGATCTACCTTCCTCGTTAAAAGGGGCGGCGCCGGCCCGTTATTTTTTGATGTGCCCGTCGATGAGCGACTTTACCTGCTCGAGGGTGGCGCGCTCGATCTGGTCGCCGGGCAGGATGTAGCCGCCGGTCTCGGACAGGCTGAGGATGAGGTTCTCGCCCAGCCAGTAGGCGTCTTTGATCTCGCTGTATTGGAGGCTTCCCTCACCGACACAGGAGCGCTCGCTGACTGCATCGCGGTAAAAGGTCAGCTGGACCGGCTCTTTAAAATAGTCGTTTTGCTGGTAATTTTTTTTGACTGCCTTGGCCATCTGCCGCTCGAAAAAGAGCGGATAAAAGAAGATGGAGAACAGGCCCATGGCCAGCATGGATACCGACAGGATCATGAAAAAGGCATTTTGGTCTTTGGTGACGAGATTGGTGACCATAAAGACGATGGCCATGACCACCTCGAGTATGCCGAAGGTGGTGACCTTTTTTTTGCTCTTTTTTATGAGGCCGGCGGTGACGTGCTGGTTAAAGGCGTAAAAGTCGGCCAGAGATACCTGAAACTGTACCTGTAGGAGCGGCTCTTTTTTATCTGGTGTTGGTCGTTGCATGCTGTGAGACCTATCCTCTCTCTTTGGTGGGCAGCACCAATTTATTCATCACCTCGTCGGGGAGCAGCTGGGGGATATGATACTGGGCCTTTTTCTCGTTTAAAAGGGCCCAGAGCTGCTCGAGCTTTTGCGGGAAGATATAGCGCTTGGAGATGATGAGGCGCTGGAAGCCCTGCAGATTTTTTTTGTTGGAGGCGCGGATGCGCAGGATGATGAGGTTGTCGGTCTCCTGGATGTACTCCACGTCCTCCCACTCGAAAAAGCGGCGGTACTCGTCGGTGCGGATGTTGATCTCTCTGTCGCCGAAATCGACGGTGAGTTTCTCGTCGTAGATGTTGACGATGTTGTGGTCGCGCAGGTTCTCGTAGAGCCGTTTCATATTTTTGTAGTCGGCGTCGTAGCCGGAAAAGTACTCGAAAAAAAACTTGATAAAGAACATGGCCGAGGCCACCAGCGAGATCCAGAGGTAGTTTTTATCGATAAAGGGGGCAAAGGTGAACAGCACCGTGAACCCCAGCACGAAAAACATTTGGATCATCAGGCTGCGGGAGGCGTGATCCCGATCGTCGAGACAGCTCCAGTACTGCTCGAACAGCGAGAACTCATACCAGTCGTCCTGGTCGTTGATATAGGTCAGTTGCAGGTTTTCTTGCATAGTGGTACTCCAAACTGTTAGATTTGCCGCGAAAAAAGGCTGCACGCCGGCGGATATCAGATATCCAGGTCGGTGACGTATTTGGCGTTTTTCTCGATGAACTCCTTGCGGGGGGCCACCTTGTCGCCCATCAAGATGGTGAAGATCTCGTCGGCGCGGGCGGCGTCCTCCACCTCCACCTTGATCATGATGCGGTTTTCGGGGTTCATGGTGGTCTCCCACAGCTGCTCGGGGTTCATCTCGCCCAGGCCTTTGTAGCGGGCGATCTCCCATTTGCCCTCGAGATTTGCCATGTAGTCGTCGCGCTCTTTGTCGCTGTAGGCGTAATAGACCTTTTTGCCGCGGAAGATCTTGTAGAGCGGCGGCTGGGCCAGATATACCCGCCCGTCCTCGAGCAGGGGGCGCATGTAGCGGAAAAAGAAGGTGAGCAGCAGGGTGCGGATATGGGAGCCGTCGACATCGGCATCGGCCATGATGACCACTTTACCGTAGCGGATCTTGCTCATGTCGATGTCGTCGCCGATGCCGCAGCCCAGCGCCAGCACGATGGGGGTGAGCTTGTCGTTGCCGTAGACCTTATCCATGCGGGCCTTTTCGACGTTGAGCATTTTGCCCCACAGCGGCAAGATGGCCTGAAAGCTGGAGTCGCGGCCCATTTTGGCCGAGCCGCCGGCCGAGTCGCCCTCCACGATGTAGATCTCGGTGTTTACGTTGTCGGTGTTGGCACAGTCGGCTAGTTTGCCGGGCAGCGCGGCGGTCTCGAGCGCGTTTTTGCGGCGGGTGAGATCGCGGGCGCGGCGGGCCGCCTCGCGGGCGCGGGCAGCGGTGAGGGCCTTGTCGAAGATGAGCTTGACGGTGGCGGGGTTCTCCTCGAAATAGGTGGAGAGCTTGTCGTACACCAGACTGTCGACCATGGAGCGGATCTCGGTGTTGCCCAGGCGGGCCTTGGTCTGGCCCTCGAACTGGGCCTCGGTCACCTTGACGCTGATGATGGTGGTGAGCCCCTCGCGCACGTCTTCGCCGGAGAGATTTTTGTCGGCGTCTTTCAGGATGCCGTTTTTGCGGCCGTACTCGTTGAATACGCGGGTGAGCGCAGCCTTAAAGCCCTGCTCGTGGGTGCCGCCGTCGGTGGTGTGCACGTCGTTGGCAAAAGAGAGCATGACTTCGTTGTAGCTGTCGTTATACTGCAGCGCCACCTCGACCATGGCGTCCTCTTTTTGACCGGACAGGTAGATGACGTCGGGGTGGACCACATCGAGGCCTTTTTTCTTGTGGATGTACTCGACGAAGCTGCGGATGCCGCCCTCGTAGTGCATCACCTCGGTGACCGGATCCTCCTCGTCGCGCTTGTCTTCCAGCACGATTTTGACGCCGGCATTCAGGAAGGACTGCTCGCGCAGCCGGGACGCCAGATCGTCGAACTCGAACTGGATGTCCTCGAATACCTCGCTGTCGGGGTGAAAGAGCACCGTAGTGCCGCTCTCGTCGGCGCCGCAGTCGCCGATGACCGCCAGATCGCCGATCGCGACCCCTTTTTCAAAGCGCTGGTAGTAGATCTTGCCCTCTTTGCGGACCCAGACTTCCAGGTACTCGGACAGGGCGTTGACTACCGATGCGCCCACGCCGTGCAGGCCGGCAGAGACCTTGTACCCGCCGCCGCCGAACTTGCCGCCGGCGTGCAGCACGGTGAACACCACCGTGACTGCCGGGATGCCCATTTTGGGCTGGATGCTGACCGGGATGCCGCGGCCGTTATCGGTGACGCGGATACAGTTGCCCGGCAAGATCTCGACGCCGATGCGGTCGCAGTACCCGGCCATGGCTTCGTCGATGGCGTTGTCGACGATCTCGTACACCAGGTGGTGCAGGCCGCGGCTGCCGGTGGAGCCGATATACATGCCCGGCCGCTTGCGAACTGCCTCCAGCCCCTCGAGCACCTGTATCTGTTCGCCGTCGTAGGCCCGATTCTCCTGCTTGATGTTCTCTGGCATGTTTTCCAAAGTGATCCCTCCGTGTAAAAGTCCGCCCCTGGGGCAGACGGTATTATCGATGTTTGGCGCGCGGGAGCCGCCGCCTGGCCGCCACCCGTTTTTTTAAGGTGGCCGGCGAGATAGGGCTTATATAGGTGATGGGCCCGCCGGGGCCGGTGATGACCACGAACGATTTGGGCAACCCGATATCGAGGATGTCGCCGCTGCCGCACACGTTGCGCACCTGGCCGCGCGTGCCGGATCGTTTGAGATAATTTTTGGTGTCTTTGGAGACCGAGGTGTTGTCGATATCGAAGATGCCGACGATATCGCGGGTGCGCACCACGGTATCCTGCCCCAGATGGATATACACGTCTAGTCCTCCTCGCTGCCGCAGGGCTCGAGATGGCCGCTTTTCATATAGAAGGCGCGGCCGGTGAGCAGCTGCTCGATGGGGGCCCGGTCGCAGCAGGTGATGAATACCTGTGCGTCTTCCAGGTGGTTGAGGATGTAGTTTTGGCGGCTGGGGTCGAGCTCGCTCATCACGTCGTCTAAGAGCATCACCGGCGTTTCGCCGATAAACTCGCGCAGCAGGTAGCCCTCGGCCAATTTGAGGGCCAGCGCCACGCTGCGCTGCTGCCCCTGAGAGCCGTAGAGACGGCAGTCGAGCCCGCCGATGAGAAAGCGCAGGTCGTCGCGGTGCACCCCCACGGTGCTGTAGCCGGCGCGCAGGTCGTCTTTTTTGGCCTCTTGCAGGCGCTGGCTGTAGAGCTGCTGCAGCTGTGGGGCGTCGAGCGCCTGCTCGTCGCCGGAAAAGACGCTGTCGTAGCACAGGGTGAGCGTTTCCCGGCCGCCGGAGAGACCGCTGTAGATCTGGCCGGCCCAGTTAGACAGAGCGGCAAAGTAGCGCCGCCGCATCTGGTATACCCGCACCCCCAGCTGGCAGAGCTTTTCGTCGAACACCGCCAACAGGTCGTAGAGCTCGGCGTTTTTATAGAGGTCTTTGATGAGGGCATTTTTTTGGGCCAGCGCCTGGCGGTACTGGTACAGGGCGGTGATGAACTGGGGGCGTATCTGGCAGATGGCGCCGTCGAGAAAGCGGCGCCGCAATTGGGGGCCGTCTTTGACGATGGAGAGGTGGGCGGGGGAGAACACCACGCAGCAGAAGCTGCCGGCCAGCGCGCTGGCGCTTTTTTTCTCGACCCCGTTGAGCTGCACGCCCCGCTTATCGCCCAGGGTGATGGCGGCGGTCTGATGCCGGTCCTGGGCAAAAAAGGCGCCCTCTACCCGGGCCTGGGCGGCCCCTTTTTGGATGAGGTCGCGCTCGCGGCCGGGGCGAAAGCTCTTGGCCCCGGTGAGCATCCAGATGGCCTCGATCAGGTTCGTCTTGCCCTGGGCGTTGTCCCCAAATACGATGTTTACCCCCACGTGGGGGGTAAATTGCACCTCCTGCAGATTGCGGTAGCCGCACAGCCGGAGACTTTCTAATCGCACGCCGTTACCTCGATCTCGCGGCCCTGGAGACACACTGTGTCGCCGGGGTAGATCTTTTTGCCGCGCTGGGTGCAGACCTGGCCGCCGACGGTCACTTCACCCTGGGTGATGCGGATCTTGGCCTCGCCGCCGGTGGCGCACAGGCCGGCAAATTTGAGCAGTGCATCCAGCTTGATGAACGGGGTGTGGATCGGTATCTCAGTTTTCATTTTTGAGCCTCACCGGCAGCACCAGGAAGAGGAAGCTGTCCCCCTCGGGCGGGGTGATGGTCATGGGGGCCAGCGAGCCGCCGAAGGAGAGCTTGACCTCGTCGCAGTGGGTGTATTTGAGGGCGTCGAGCAGGTATTTGTTGTTGAAGCCGATCTCGACGTCGTCGCCCTGCTTGTTGGCGGTAAAGGCATCTTGCACCTTGCCCAGCGGCGTTTTACACAGCACCGAGACGGTGGAGCCCTCGAAGGTGATCTTGAGGGGATTTTTAAAGCGGTCGCTGATGATGATGGAGGCGCGCTCTACGCTGTCGATAAAATCGCGGGTGGAGCAGAGGACGGTGGTCTCGGACTCTTTGGGGATGGAGTTTTTATAGTCGAGGAAGTTGCCCTCGAGCAGGCGGGAGATGATGTGGTAGCCGTTTACTTTAAAGAGGATGTGTTTGTCGGAGAGGTAGATCTCGGCCACCTCGTCGGAGTCTTTGACCAGCTTGGATATCTCGCTGGCGGCTTTGCCGGGGACGATGAACTGGCAGTTCTGGTGGGTGTCGGCGTGCTCGCGGCGCAGGGCCAGGCGGTAGCCGTCGACAGTGACCAGGGTGAGCATGCCGTCCTCGGCCTCGAATTTGATGCCGGTGTGTACCGGTTTTTGATCGGTCTGGGCCACGGCGTACAGCGTCTGGTCGATCATCGATTTTAAGGTGAGCTGATCCAGCGAGAGGGTGATTTCGCCGTCGAGGTCGGGCATTTCGGGGAACTCGTCGGCGTCGATACCGATGATGGTGAACTCGGTCTGCTGGGTCTTGATGGTGGTGAGCAGCTGGCTGTTGACCTCGACTGAGACTTGTTGGTCGGACAGTTTACGGATAATGTCGGAAAACAGGCGCGCCGATAGGACGATGGTGCCGTGCTCGCTGACCTCGGCCGGGATGCGGGTGGTGATGCCCAGCTCGAGGTCGTAGCCCGACAGCGTGATGCCGTCTTCCTCGGTGCGCACGAGCACGCCTTCGAGGGCGGGGATGTTGGATTTGCCCGGCACGGCTTTTTGTACGTTCAACATCGCTTCGCTGAGAGATTGCCGGTCACAGACGAATTTCATGGAAACGCTCCTTTCTGGTGAGAAGAAAATATATAAGAAATAGTAATAGTAGTAGTGTCGGTGGAATTGTTAGGCGGGGGTGGAAATAGGCCTGTACAGCCCAGTTTTTCACTTTTTTTGGACATGTAGAATGTCTGTTTGTGAAATTGTGGAATATGAGGGGGAAAAGAGGATGTCCACATTTCGGTGGAATATCGGTTGTTAAATGTTAAAGGATGGTGAAAGAAATGGTGGAATGATTATGCGCATAAAATTGCATGGACGGCAGAGGGCGACACGAAATATCGCACCGCGGTATAGGAACACTTTTTCCCCTGCCAGCTTTACTTTTTGATGTTTTTGATGATGTCCTCAATGGTCTCGGCAAACTTCTGGTTGTGCTCGAGTTTTTGTTTGACTTCGCCCAGCGAGTAGACGATGGTGGAGTGGTCGCGGCCGCCCAGCTCGACGCCGATGGCCTTCATGGGCATTTGGGTCACCTCGCGGATGACGTAGATGGCCACCTGACGCGCGCTGGAGATGTTGGCCGATTTCTTTTTGGATTTGATGTCGGCCGGGGAGACGTTAAAGGTGCGCGAGACCTCGTTGATGATGCGCTCGACGGTGACCGGGATGGGCTGGTTGTCGCTGAGGATATCTTTGATGGCGGTGTGAGCCACGGCCACGGTGGGGGAGATGCCCTCGAGCATTTTGTAGGCGTTGAGCTTTTTGACGGCGCCCTCCAGCTGGCGGATGTTGTTTTTGATGCGGTTGGCGATGAACTCGGTCACTTCGGGCGGCAGATTGAGGCCCAGCAGCTCCGCTTTGCGGCGGATGATGGCCACTCTGGTCTCGAAATCGGGCGGCTGGATATCGGCCAGCAGGCCGGACTCGAAGCGGGAGCGCAGCCGGTCCTCCAGTGTTTTGATTTCTTTGGGAGGCCTGTCTGAGGAGAGCACGATCTGCTTGCCGGATAAAAACAGTGTTTCGAAGGTGTGAAAGAACTCCTCCTGGGTGGAGATCTTACCGCCGATGAACTGGATATCGTCGATGAGCAGCACGTCGGCCACCCGGTACTTGTTGCGAAAGTCCATGGTGGTGCCGGCGGCGATGGCGGAGATCATCTCGTTGGTGAACTCCTCACCCTTGACGTAGACCAGATTGGTGGAGGGGTCGTTTTTCTTGATCTCGTTGCAGATGGCAAACAGCAGATGAGTCTTGCCCAGGCCGGAGTCGCCGTAGATGAACAGGGGGTTATACACATTGGAGGGGTTGGCCGCCACCGCCATGGCCGCCGCGTGGGCGAAGTTGTTGGAGGAGCCGACCACGAATGACTCGAAGGTGTAGTCGTAGTCGCCGCCGCCGGTAAACTCTTTGGTAAAGGTGGCCGACGAGGAGCCGGCGGCGATGGAGGGGGCCGCCACTGCCGGAGAGGCCGGGTGCTCCACATGGCCCTCTTTGAGCTTGGCGTCGCAGCTGATCTTTACCTGTACGTCAAAGCCCAGCACGTTTAAAAAGCCCTCTTTGATGATGTCGAGGTATTTTTCCTCGATCAGCTCCTGCTGGAATTTGCTGCGCACATAGAGCAGGGCGGTGTCGCTCTCGAATTTGATGGGTTCGATGCACTTGATCCACAGATCGTACACCATATCGCTGAGTTGGGTCTTGCAGTGGTGCGCCACCAGTTCCCACACGTCGCTAAATGATTCCATAGGTTTTCCATCCTCCAAAAAGGTCATAGTAATTCACTCTCCCATTCTAACACAAAATCCACATAGTTATCAACAATTAAACACCAAAACCCCGCGGTATATATAATAGGAAAAAACAGGGCAAATCGGGCAGATTTTGGCGGGAATGTGGAAAAGACAGCAGGGGGGCATCGGCAGCGGCAACGGGGTGATGGGGAAAAGAAGCGGGGGCAGAAATGCCCGCTGCCCGGTCATCGCTCGACAGCCGCTCGGCCGCCCACCAGAGGTGTGCCAGGCAGACTGCGGGCGCACGGCGGCTGCTAGGCTGCCGCGGGGACCCGGGGCAGCTGGGGCGTGCTGTGGGGAGCTGTGGAAGAGGACGAGCGGCCCCGCCGGGCCAAAACGGGGGCCAAAAGAGACGACAACAGGCGGCCGGACCCCCGAAAAACGCGGTAGTCATCGGTTTTTTTAGAAAAAAAGATTGACAGAACGGTGAGCAGCCTATATACTAATTAAATGCAAGGTTTCGCCTCGAAAGGAGGGTTTACAAGTGCTCAGAACCTATCAACCCAAAAAGAGACAGAGAAAAAAAGAACACGGTTTCCGCAAGAGAATGAGAACCAGCAACGGCCGGAAAGTGCTCGCTCACAGAAGGGCAAAAGGCAGAAAACGTTTAAGCTACTAATCGATGGCCACAATGTGTTGCGTTGTGGCTATTGTTTTTCTGTGCGGAGTATTTTTGTAAGTCGGCCCTGCGCCCCGCTGCCACATAGAGCTGGCATTGGGGCGCAGAGGTGTATTTGCCCCATTTTACCCAGAATAAAGAGAAATACATGGACGGTGTAATGCGCGACAGCGCGCCGGCTGCGGCCGGTGACAGAATAGAAAACACGGCGCCGGGCGGGAAGATCATCACCCTGACCCAGAACTTTGAGTTTTTGCGCACTTACAAGAGGGGACGCTCGGTCGTGCATCCCCTTATTGTCACATATATTTTTAAAAACCGGCTGGGATATACCCGGGTGGGCATCACCACCAGCAAGAAGATCGGCGGGGCGGTGCAGCGCAACCGCGCCCGGCGGGTGATCAGGCAGGCCTACCGGGCACTGCTGCCCCAGATAAGACCGGGCTACGACATCGTTTTTGTGGCCCGCGGCAAGACCCCCCACGTAAAAGAGTGGGCCATCGAGAGCGCCATGAAGAAAAATTTAAAAAAGGCAGGCCTTTTAAAACCTTGAAAAAGCTGCTCACGGCGCTCATCCGCTTTTACCAGAAGCACATCTCGCCGGCGACACCACCCAGCTGCCGCTTTTACCCCACCTGCTCGGCCTACGCCATCGAGGCCATCAGCACCCACGGTGCACTCAAGGGCAGTTTGCTGGCGATCTGGCGCATTTTGCGCTGTAATCCCTTTTCTAAGGGTGGGTACGACCCCGTGCCGCCCCCTAAACACCATCGGGCAAATTCCAAACGGAGGAATTGTGAATGAACTTTATCAGCGAAATATTCGGCTACCCGCTGGGGTATATCATGCAGGGGTGCTACTACCTCACCCACAATTACGCGCTCTCCCTGCTGCTGTTTACTCTGGTCACCAAGGTGCTGCTCTTTCCACTGGCGGTCAAACAGCAGAAGTCGACGGCGCAGATGGCTGTATTTCAGCCCAAGATAACCGAGATCCAGAAGAAATTCGCCAACGACAAGAAAAAACAACAGGATGAGATGATGAAGCTGTACTCGGACTACGGGTACAATCCGGCCGGCGGCTGCCTGCCGATGCTGATCCAGTTCCCCATTCTGTTTGGTCTTATCGACGTGATCTACAAGCCCCTGACCCACATCATCCGCATCCCGTCGGACGTGATCACCAAGGGCATAGAGATCGCCAAGGAGCTGCCGGGCATCACCGTCAACTCGATCAACCCGCAAGTCAGCCTGATCTCGGCGGTGCAGACGAGCCCCGACGCCTTCGGCAAGATCTTCTCGGCCGGGCAGATGACCAAGATCCAGGAGATCAACTTCAGCTTTTTTGGCCTGGACCTGTCGCAGATGCCGCAGCTGGCCTTTAATGCGGCGCTGCTCATCCCCATTTTGGCCGGCCTGTCGATGATCCTGTCGTCGGTGTGCTCGATGAAATTCAGCGGCTCCGGACAAGCTATGGCGGCCGGCGCCGGCGGCAACACCTCGAAATTCATGCTGTACGGCATGAGCATCTTCTCGGCGGTATTTGCCTTTCAGGTGCCCATGGGCGTTGGCCTGTACTGGATCTTTCAGAACGTGATCCTCATCGGCCAGAGCTACCTGCTCAACCGCATCTATAACCCCAAAAAGCTGGCAGTGGCCTACGAGGAAAAGATGAAGGCGGTGCAGGAGAGCAAGAAGAAAAAGGTAAAGATCGAAGTGGAGGACAAAAAGACCGGCAGCAAGAAGGTCGTGGAAAAAACTCTGTCTGAAAAGGAGATCAACCGGCTGCGGCTGGCCAAGGCCCGCGAGCTGGACGCCAAGAAATACGGCGATATAAACGAGGACCCACAGGAAAAGTAGGGCTGCACTTCCAGGGGGGAGAAGATCATGAGAGAGACGATCAAAACGGCAGGTACCGTGGAACAGGCTATCCGGCTGGGCTGTGAGGAGCTGGGCCTGGAAAAGGACGAGGTGCTCATCGAGGTGCTGGAGATGCCCCAAAAGCGGCTGTTTGGCCTGCTGGGCAGCACGCCGGCCAAGGTGCGGGTGTACATAGAGGATCCCGGCGACGGACAACCCGCCCCGGCGCCAGCTGCGGCGAGCGCGCCGGCAGCTAAGGAGCAGAGCGCCCCGACAGCGGCCGGCGAGCAGGAGCAGCCGGCCCCGGAGCGCGACCCGGCCGAGGTGGAAGCGAACCGACAGCACAAAGCCCAGATCGCCTGCGATTACATTGCCCGGCTGCTGGAGAAGATGCAGATCGAGGACGTGAGCATCGAGCAGCAGCTCTGTGACAGCAACCTGACGCTCAACTTGAAAGGCGGCTCGGTGGGCATGCTCATCGGGCGGCGCGGCGAGACGCTGGACGCCATCCAGTACCTGACCGGGCTGTGCTGCAACAAAGGCGGCGGCGACTACCTGAAGGTGACGGTGGACAGCGGCGACTACCGCGAGAAGCGCCGCCAGACGCTGGAAGCGCTGGCTAAGAAGATCGCTGCCAGCGCAGTGAAGAGCGGGCGCTCGACGACGCTGGAGCCCATGAACCCCTATGAGCGGCGGATCATCCACTCGGCGGTGCAGACGGTAGAGGGGGCCACCTCGCGCTCGGTGGGGGAGGACCCCTACCGCAAGGTGGTCATCAGCTCGCAGAACCCGAGAAAGCCGGACCGCCCGGAGCGGCGCGATCGCCGCAGCGGCAGCCGCGGGAGAGGGCCCAGACCGCCCCGCCGCGAGTTCAGCTCCCGCGATCACGTACTGCCCCAGGATAGCGGCCAAAAGCCGGTGACGGCGGCGCCCAAGTCGGATCTGGACGACGCGGACATCGACCTGCCGCTGTACGGCAAGATCGACCTGTAAAACTGGGCGGCCGGCGGGCGCCGGCAGAGCTGTAGACCGGCTCGCATCACGTTACAAAACAAGTGGGAGCAGACAGCTTGGTGTCTGCTCCCTACTTTTTGCCAGGAGATACCGGTGCGCGGCAGCGCACAAAGAGGAGGGAATACCTATGGATACAACCATTGCAGCCATCGCCACCCCGCTGGCGATGGGCGGTGTGGGGATGATACGCATTTCCGGCCCCGAGAGCTATGAGATCGCCGGCAAGGTGTTTAGCCCGGTATCGGGCAAAGATGTGCGGCAGCAGAAGGGTTATACCGCCCTGTTTGGGCACATTCATGACCGGGGGCGGACCGTCGACGAGGCGGTGGCGCTGTTTTTTCGCGCCCCGCACAGCTATACCGGTGAAGACGTGGTGGAGCTGAGCTGCCACGGCGGCGTGGCGGTGCTGCGCGAGGTGCTGCGCTGCGTGCTGGACGCCGGGGCGGTGATGGCCGGGCCGGGCGAATTTTCGAAGCGGGCGGTGCTGGGGGGCAAGATGACCCTGACCCAGGCCGAAGGGGTGATGGAACTCATATCGGCCAAGACCAGACAGGGGGTGGCGGCGGCGCTATCGGCCATGGACGGGCGGCTGTACCGCACCACCAGCGCCATTAAGCAGTCGCTTTTGGAGGTGGCGGCGCAGATGGCCGCCTATGTGGATTACCCCGACGAGGACATCCCCGACCTGGAGGGACAGGTGCTGGGAAAGACGCTGGGGCTGGCGGAGGACAGGCTGGCGGCGCTGCTGGATAGCTTTGATACCGGCAAGATGCTGCAGCAGGGTATAGAGACGGCCATTGTGGGGCGGCCCAACGTGGGCAAATCGACGCTGATGAACCTGCTGGCGGGCTGTGACAAGAGCATCGTCACCCAGATACCGGGCACCACCCGCGACGTGGTGGAGGAAGTGGTGGAGCTGGGCGAGGTGGTACTGCGGCTGGCCGACACCGCCGGACTGCGCGAGACCGACGACCCGGTGGAGCGCATCGGGGTGGAGCGCTCGGTGCAGAAGCTGGACCGAGCGGCGCTCATTTTGGCGCTGTTTGACTACTCGACCCCACTGGCCGGCGAGGACTGGGAGCTGCTGGAAAAGATAGCCGGCCGGCCGGCCGTAGTGGTGGTGAACAAGACCGACCTGCCCTGTGCCATCGATCTGGATGAACTGCGCGAAAAAGTTCCCCAGGTGGTGCTGATGCAGGCCAGCAGCGGCCAGGGGCTGGAGGAGCTGCAGCAGGCCATCTACACGGCTACTGCGCTGGGACATTTGGATATGGACAGCGGGGTGCTGGTGGGCGAGCGCCAGCGGCAGAGCGCCGTACAGGCGCTGGCGGCGGTGCGCGGAGCACGACAGGCCCTGCAGATGGGCATGACCTATGATGCGGTGGCGGTGGATATCGATGCGGCGGTAGAGGCGCTGTCGGAGCTGACCGGCGAGAGCGCCAGCCAGCAGGTGATCGACACGGTGTTTGCCAACTTCTGTGTGGGCAAATAGAGGATATATACAGTTACAGCGCGAGACGGAGGCAGTTATGGAGACACTACACATGGGCGATTACGACGTGGCGGTCATTGGGGCCGGGCACGCCGGAGTGGAGGCGGCGCTGGCCGCAGCCCGACTGGGCTGCAGCACGGTGCTGTTTACCATATCGCTGGACTTTATCGCCAACATGCCCTGTAACCCCTCGATCGGGGGGACGGCCAAGGGCCACCTGGTGCGGGAGATCGACGCGCTGGGGGGGCAGATGGGGCTGGCCGCCGACGCCACCTTTTTGCAGAGCCGCATGCTCAACCGCGGCAAAGGACCTGCGGTGCACAGCCTGCGGGTGCAGTCGGACCGGGTGGCCTACCACACCTATATGAAACAGGTGGTGGAGAGCCAGCCGGAGCTGGAGGTAAAGCAGGCGGAGATCGTGGATATCGTGGTGCAGGACCACCGGGTGACCGGGGTGGTGACCAAGTTGGGGGCGGTGTACGGCTGCAAGAAAGTGATCATTGCCAGCGGCACCTTTTTAAACGCTGTGGTGTATGTGGGCGACAGCGCCTACCGCAGCGGCCCGGACGAGAGCCGCGGGGCGGATGAACTGTCGGCGGCGCTGGTGCGGGAGGGCCTTGTGCTGCGCCGCTTTAAGACCGGTACCCCGGCCCGGGTGCACCGCCGCAGCATCGACTTTTCGAAGCTGGAGCCCCAGGATGGGGACGAGCAGGTAGTGCCGTTCTCGTTTGCCTGCCAGCGGCAGTTAAAAAACCAGGTGCGCTGCTATGTGGCCTACACCAACGAGCGCACCCACCAGCTCATACGCGAAAACATTCATCGCTCGCCGCTGTACGGCGGCAAGATCGAGGGCATTGGACCCCGCTACTGCCCCAGCATCGAGGACAAGGTGATGCGCTTTGCCGACAAGCCCCGGCACCAGATCTTTGTGGAGCCCTGTGGTCTATCTACCGACGAGTACTACTTGCAGGGGATGAGCTCCTCGCTGCCGGTGGATGTACAGCTGCAGATGTACCGCACCATCGAGGGCTTTGAGCACATCGAGATCATGCGCCACGCCTACGCCATCGAGTACGACTGTGTGGACCCCACCCAACTGGACCCCACGCTGGCCTGCAAACAGATAGAGGGGCTGTACGGGGCCGGGCAATTCAACGGTTCCTCCGGCTATGAGGAGGCGGCGGCCCAGGGACTGGTGGCGGGCATAAATGCCGCCCTGACGGTAAAGGGAAAAGAGCCGCTGGTGCTGGACCGCTCCAGCTCGTATATCGGCACACTGATCGACGATCTGGTGACCAAAGGGGTGAGCGACCCCTACCGCATGATGACTTCGCGCAGCGAGTACCGGCTGATCTTGCGGCAGGACAACGCCGACAGCCGGTTGACCCCTATCGGCCATGAGATCGGCCTTATATCGGAGGAGCGGTATGCGGCGCTGCGGGAGAAGGAGCGGATGATCGCCCAGGAGATCGCGCGGTTGGCGGCGGTATCGGTGGGGCCGACGGCGGCGGTGAACAGCCTGCTCGAAGAGCTGGGGACGGTACCGCTGACCAGCGGGGCCAAACTGGCCGACCTGCTGCGGCGGCCCCAGGTGTGCTACGACGCGCTGGCACCCATTGACCCCCAGCGCCCGCCGCTGCCGGCAGCGGTGCGCGAGCAGGTGGAGATAACGCTGAAGTACGAGGGGTATATACGGCGGCAGAAACAGCAGGTGGAGCAGATGCAAAAGCTGGAGAAAAAGTTGCTGCCACCAGATATAGATTACACGCAGATGGCCGGATTGCGGCTGGAGGCGCGGGAAAAGCTGCAGCGCATACGGCCGCTGAACGTTGGCCAGGCCTCCCGCATATCCGGCGTGTCGCCGGCCGATATATCGGTGCTGCTGATCTGGATGAGCCAGCGCGCACAAGGGGGGCAGTAGGATGATCGACACAGCGTATATGCACCGCATAGCGGCGGCAGAGGACATAGAGCTGAGCCCGGCCCAGCTGCAGCAGCTGGACACCTACGCTGCATTTTTAGTGGCTTATAACGAGAAGGTGAACCTGACGGCCATCACTGGCGCCGAGGAGATCGCCCAGCGGCACTTTTTGGACAGTTTGCTGTTTTGCAAACTGCTGCCGACCGGGACTGCACTGATCGATATCGGCACCGGGGCGGGATTTCCCGGCATGGTGGCAAAAATATTTGACCCCAGCTTGCAGCTGACGCTGCTGGACAGCCTGCAAAAGCGGCTGGTGTTTTTGCAGCAGCTGGCAGAAAAGCTGGGCTTTGGCGATGAGGTACAGCTGGTACACGCCCGCGCCGAGGAGGCGGGCCGCGACCGGATGTACCGGGAGCAGTACCCCTGCGCCACCGCCCGGGCGGTGGCCAACCTGGCGGTGCTGTGCGAGTACTGCCTGCCCTACGTGCAGGTGGGGGGGACCTTTTACGCCCTGAAGGGGCCCGACGGCGAGCAGGAGCTGGCCCAGGCGCAGAGGGCTATAACGCTGCTGGGCGGACAGGTGCAGGAGGTGCGGCACTGTGCGCTGCCCGACGACAGCCGCCGGACCATCATCGCGGTGAAAAAAATATCGCAAACCCCGACAAAATACCCGAGGAACGGGGGAAAAATCAAAAAATCCCCGCTGTAGCGGCGGCAGCTGATGACAAAATGGGGGAGCTGTTGTCGGTATTGGTAGATGGAAAATAATGGAAATCTTATTTCCCGTGTGATACACTGAAACTACAGAAAAAAGCTGCATGAGCTTACACCTTTTGCCCGGTGGCGACAAAAAGGTCACCGAGGTGGACAGGCCAAACATAGGCCAGACTTTGACCGGTCCAGCCCAAAATGCGGACAGAATAGGCCAGAGTAGGCTAAATATGGTGCAGCAGCAGGAAAAAAGAGACAGTAGAGCAGTAAATACGGCTGGTAAAAGGCGAATTTCCCCGGGAAAAGGGGAGAGGCTGCAGCTGTTGAGAGAGCACACGGAGGGAAGTACAGATGTCTATGGTTTTTAGCCGCAAAAAAGTGGTGGGTAAGGTAGTATCGCTGCCGGTATCGCAGATCCGGCCCAATCCGGCCCAACCCAGGCTGCGCTTTGACGCCTATGAGCTGATCAGCTTGGCCGAGAGCATTCGCCAAAATGGGCTGTTGCAGCCCATTACCGTGCGGGAGGTGGGCGACGGCTACGAGCTGATATCGGGTGAGCGGCGGCTGCGGGCTACCAAACTGGCCAAGCTGCGGCAGATAAACTGCATCATCGTGGATACTGACGAGCAGCAGTCGGCTGTTTTTGCCCTGCTGGAGAATATTCAGCGGCAGGATCTGGATTATTTTGAGCAGGCCCGGGGCATTAAAAAGCTGATCGAGTGCTGGGGCATTACCCAGGAGCAGGCGGCGGCCCGGCTGGGTATGGCCCAATCGACGCTGGCCAACAAGCTGCGGCTGTTAGGGCTGGAAGAGGACCTGCAGAAATACGTGGTGGAACAAAAATTATCGGAGCGGCATGCCCGGGCACTGCTGACGGTGGACCGCGCCCACCGCATGGAGGTGGCACAGACGGTGTGTGCCCGGCACCTGAACGTGGTGCAGACCGAGGAGTATATTGAGAAGATGGAGATGGCCGCAAAGAAGCCCCAGCGGCGCAACCTGTTTATTGTGAAGGATGTGCGCATCTTTTTGAATACCGTGGGTAAGGCAATCGATATGATGAAGCAGGCGGGGGTAGACGCGGTGGCCAATACCACCCAGTGCGGCGACTACATCGAGTACAACATTCGCATACCGCTGGCCAAGTAGAGTGGCAGTTTGCCGCGATGAAGATCGTGACGAGGAGCAGCCGTCGGCTGCTCTTTTTTTGCGGGCAAATAGGTACGGCGGGGAAAAGCTGGGTTTTTCAGGTAAAGAGGGGAGACAGTAGCGCACAGAGTGGGCAATGCTTGACAGTGCCGACCGGCGAGTGCTATACTGAAAACGCCTATGCATCGCGTGCTATGTACTGCGTACTGGGTACTGGGTACCAGTGGTACGCCAAAGCCCCCTATACCTGTGTTTGGGGACTGCTGATGCGGTACAGAGATGGATAGCAATCTACACACAAAGGAGCAGACTTGATATGACTGGACCAAAGACAACTGCCGCGTAGCAGGGGCAGAATAGAGAAAACTACAAAGATACAGGAACCCGCACAGCGGCGGGAGGCCCCTGCTCGCTCTCTATAACCTGAACACCAAGTTACCGAGCGAGGAGAGCAGGCATGAGTTACATAAAAGCGGCGCAGATACTGCCCGAGGACCTGTTGCGACAGGTACAGGACTATGTGGACGGCGCCTATATCTACATCCCCCGAGTGGCGCAGAAGCGAGGCAGCTGGGGGAGCAATACGACTTTGCGAGACGAGCTGGCTCGCCGGGATGCCGCCATCTACCGCGAGCACCAGAGCGGCTGCCCAACCCGGGCGCTGGCGAAGAAGTACTTTTTGTCGGAGAAATCTATTCAGCGCATTTTGCGCAGTCAGCGGCAGCAAAAGCAGGTAGAAGAGTAAAAGTAGAAGAAGATGGATGATGCGCCGGTACGGAGAAGATCTGTGCCGGCGCATGTTTTTTTGCGAAAAAACTGTGCGGGTCAGCAGGACCCCTGACTGTGGTATGCTATATGCTAAAGAACAAAATAGAAATTGGAGGAAATAAGATCTTGTATATTACTGCTTTTTATCTGCCGCCATTTTGCGATCTTCTCTTAAACAAAGTTTGGAGAAGGGAAGAGCTATGGAACATATCGATTGGGAGGTACAGTACCTCTCGCTGCCGGCGGTACGACGACACTGCCAAAAATGCGGCGGCCCCAGCCGCTTTGTGTGCAGCGGCAACTTTCGGGTAAATGCCCAACGCAAGAGTTTAGATATTTGGCTGATCTACCGCTGTGCCTGCTGCCACACCACCTATAATATGGATGTGTACAGCCGGGTGCGGCCGGACAACATACCGCCATCAGAGCTGGCCCGCTTTTTGCAAAATGATGAGCAGCTGGCCTGGCAATATGCCACTGACAATAGCGTGTTGCAGAAAAATGGAGTGGTGTTGGACACGGTGGATTACCGAATACAGGGGTTGCTGCCCACTCCCCAGATGGGAAAAATACAGCTGCAGTTACACAGCCGCTATGCGTTGCCGGTGCGAGTGGGAACAGTGCTGAGAAAAAAGATGGAGTTTTCGGCCGGTGAACTGAAGATACTGGTAGAGAGCGGCCGTATTTGGATGGACGAAAGTGACAGGCGCTGGATACGGCGCAAATTGTTTTACGGGTGTACACTGTATATGCAGTTGCCGCCAAAAGAGTACTAAAAGTGGGAGCGGTGAGCGATCATCGCTCTCGCTTTTTTTAATATTTGAATGTTCCACGTGGAACAAATAGACGGGGGAGGGGGGAAATGTTTCACGTGGAACACTGGCAACAATGATATAGCCAGCATATGGAAACAATAAGTTTACTAGTGAGCGCCTTTTTTTTGACGCAGCCCTGTGCTATAATGGCAATACAAACTACAGAAGCGGGGGAGAGGTAAGATTGGGTAAGATCATCGCCATAGCGAACCAGAAAGGCGGCGTGGGAAAGACTACTTCGGCGGTCAATCTGGCGGCTTCACTGGGTGAATTGGGCAAAAAGACGCTGCTCATCGATATCGACCCCCAGGGAAACGCCACCAGCGGGCTGGGTGTAAACAAGCGCAACGTAAAAAAGACCAGTTATGAGCTGATGGTGGCCGACGCCCCATTTGGCGAGGTACTGGTGCACACACCTTTTAAAAATGTAGACTTGTTGCCGGCCAGCATCGATCTGGCAGGGGCGGAGATCGAGTTGGTGGAGTTTGCCGACCGGCCCTCTCGGCTTAAAAAGGCTATTGTGGGCCAGCGGGAGCAGTATGACTATATCCTCATTGACTGCCCCCCTTCGCTGGGGCTGGTAACGCTGAATGGGCTGACGGCGGCGGATACGATACTGGTGCCCATTCAGTGTGAGTACTACGCGCTGGAAGGACTGTCGCAGCTGATGAGCACGGTGCGGCAGGTAAAGCGGTTGTATAACCCGCATCTGGACGTGGAGGGTGTGCTGCTGACCATGTATGACAGCCGCCTGAACCTGACCATGCAGGTGGTGGAGGAAGTAAAGAAGTACTTTGGCGGCAAGGTGTACAGCGTGGCTATTCCCCGCAATGTGCGGCTGTCGGAGGCCCCCAGCTTTGGCCAACCAGTGCTGTATTACGACCGCAGCTCGAAAGGTGCACGAACATATTTGGAACTGGCAGAAGAACTGCTGGAGAAAAACAGCGAGAAGGCGGTGGTGTAAATGGCCGGCAAAAAAAGAGGACTGGGCAAAGGCTTAGACGCTCTGTTTGTAGACAATGCTGTAGATAGTGACAGCGCTGTGACGGCACTGCCGGTGGCCGAGATAGAGCCGCACCAGGGCCAGCCGCGGCGGGCTTTTGACCAGCAGGCGCTGGATGAGCTGGCGGCCTCGATCGCCGAGCACGGGGTGCTGCAGCCTATTTTGGTGCGGCCGCTGGCTGGCGGCGGCTACCAGATCGTGGCCGGTGAGCGGCGCTGGCGCGCGGCCCGCCTTGCCGGGCTGGGCCAAATACCGGCTGTAGTGCGGGAGATGACCGACGAGCAGGTATACCAGGCGGCACTGGTAGAAAATCTGCAGCGGGAGGACCTAAACCCGGTGGAGGAGAGCCTGGGTTACCAACAGTTGGTGCAACAGTACCATATGACCCAGGAGCAGGTGGCCCAAAAGGTATCGAAATCGCGCTCGGCGGTGGCCAATGCACTGCGCCTGCTGTCGCTGCCCCAGCCGGTGATCGACCTGCTGGCCGCCGGCAAGCTGAGCACCGGCCACGCTAAGGCGCTGCTGATGGTAAAAGATGCCGACACGCTCTGCCGGGCTGCCGAATATGTGGTGCAATATGAGCTGACGGTGCGCCAGACCGAGCGCTATTGTAAACAGCTGGAGGCGGGGCAGAAGCCCAGGACCGAAAAGCTGGTAGCGCCCATTTTTAAAGAGGTGGAGCTGAGCTTGACCGAGACGCTGGGGCGCCGGGTAAAGGTGACCACCGACGGCAAGAAGGGCAAGCTGGAGATCGAGTACTTCTCGAAAGATGATCTGATCCAGCTGGCCGGCATTTTTAACGAGAAAGTATGAGCTGACCGGCGGACGGCCGAGACGAGGTGACGACGCGATGTATACCATGGAGCTGACAGTGCCCGAGCACCAGTGTGATACCCGATGCCGTATGAAACTGGGCTATGTGCTGCGCAACTTGCAAGAGGCGGCCACCAACCACTTTTCGCTGGTCAACGATCTGCACGATAAGCTGGCCTGGAAAGTACACTTTTTTATTGCCAGCATGCACCTGCGGGTGGCACAGCTGCCTAAGATGGGACAGCCGGTGGTGTTGCGGACCTATTTTTCGGGCCCCAAAGGCGTATTTTTGGTGCGCAACACCGAGATACTGGATGCTGACGAGCGGCCCCTGGTGCAGTGCAGCTGCAATTGGTTTTTGGTGGACGCGGCCAGCCGCGGGGTGGTAAAGCCCAAAGACAGTCCATATCTGCTGCCGCAGGAGCCCCACGATTTTCCCATTACCAGCCCGCGGCGCATCCGCGTTGAGCAGCCGCTGGAGCTGACCGACCGGCGGCGGGTACACTATTCGCAGCTGGACTCGAACGGGCATTTGAACAACGCTGTGTATGGAGATCTAATTGAGGACCTGTTGTGGGAGCGCCTTGATGAGCGGCCGCTGGCAGATCTGGAGATCGTATACCACCACGAGGCCAAACTGGGGCAGGTGATAGAGCTGTTTACGGCCACCGGCGCCAACAGCAGCGATATCGTGGGCCGAGTGGGACAGACCGACTGCTTTACCGCCCGGGTGACCCTGCACCGGTAATAGAATTTGTATCTTATAAAGGCAGTGGCCTTTTTAATAGGAGGAAATGTTATGGATATCACTTCGCTTTTTAACATCAGCTACGGCATCTACTACATCAGCGCCGAGCACCAGGGCCAAAAGAGTGCCTGCCTGGTAAATACCGTGTTTCAGCTGACGGCTGAGCCCATTCGGGTGGCAGTGAGCGTATCGAAACAGAACCAGACCCACGACACCATTTTGAACAAGGGCTCAGTGGCGGTGACGGTGGTGGGCACCGAGGCCGAGACGGCCAACTTGGGCCTGTTGGGTTACCGCACCGGCCGCGAGGTGGATAAGTTTGCCGCGCTGCACACCAAGACCGACTGTTTGGGCAACCCGGTCATCCTCGACGACTGCGTGAGCTACTTTAGCTGTAAGGTGGAAAAGACGGTGGATCTGGACACTCACACGGTGTTTATCTGCTCGGTAGAGGACGGGGAAGTGGTGGACAAAGAGGCCGTGCCCATGACCTATAACTACTACCGCCAGGTAAAGAAACTCAAGTCGAGCAAGTTTGCCCCGACGTATGTAGACGAATCGAAATAGAGAAGAGAGAAAAAAGAGGACTGGGCGCTATGCCCAGCCCTTTTTTGGCAATAGAGACCGCCGTATATACAGCTGTGTTTGCCCCCTTAAAATCGTGTTTTATGCATGGGCCTTATAGGTCGCCGCTTTTTCTCATTTGCTGGTTTTTATACGGATCGGCGATCTGCTGTGTGGCCCGACAAGACACTATGCGGCACAATAAGAACAGAGACTAAGGTGTGCGGCAGGGGAGAGAAGGTACCGCGGTGGCGGCAGAAAGACTGAGTGGAAAAAAAGGACCGCAGAAGGGACGGCGGGACCCGCCAATACTCCCGCTGAAGCTACCTTTTCGGGCGGTTTTAGAGCCGCGGCAGCAGCTGTTTTTAGAGGGATTGCACAAAGCGCCGGGAATGGGGAAAAACAGGTTGCGCCGCACCAATAAAGGTGTTAGAATATATTCAATTTACACAAACGCGTGAGAAGTGCAGGAGGGCGAAAATGGGTTTTTTGGATTACAATTACAAGTTCGCAAAAGAGGGCCTCACCTTTGACGATGTGCTGCTGATCCCCGCCAAGAGCGAGGTGCTGCCCAGCGATGTGGATACCTCCACGGTGCTGGTGGGCGATATTCGGCTGAACATCCCGCTGGTGACTGCGGCTATGGACACCGTTACCGAGTCGGCGATGGCTATTGCGATCGCCAGAGAGGGCGGTATCGGCTTTATCCACAAGAACATGACCATCGAGCGCCAGGCCGAAGAAGTGGACAAGGTAAAGCGCAGTGAGAACGGCGTTATCGTCAATCCCTTTTTCCTGGCTCCGGAGAACCTGGTGTCGGAGGCGGACGCGCTGATGGCCAAGTACAAGATCTCGGGCGTGCCTATCTGTGAGGGCAAAAAACTGGTGGGCATCATCACCAACCGCGACCTGAAGTTTTTGACCAACTACAATGTACCCATCAAAGAGGTCATGACCCATGAGAACCTGGTGGTGGCCCCGGTAGGCACCACCCTGGAGACCGCCAAGAACATCCTGTGGAAAAATAAGATCGAAAAGCTGCCCCTGGTCGACGACGAGGGCAACTTGAAAGGCCTGATCACCGTAAAGGATATCGAGAAGGCCGTTATGTACCCCAATACCGCCCGCGACAAGAAATCCCGCCTGCTGTGCGGCGCCGCCATCGGCGTCACCAAAAACGTGCTGGAGCGCGCCCGCGCGCTGGCCGAGGTAGAGGCCGACGTGTTCTGCATGGACTCGGCGCACGGCCACTCGAAAAACATTATGGACTGCGTGTACAAGGTGAAGAACGCCTTCCCCGACATCCCGGTCATTGCCGGCAACATCGCCACCGCCGACGCGGCCCGCGACCTGATCGAGGCCGGCGCCGACGCGGTGAAGGTGGGTATCGGCCCGGGTTCTATCTGCACCACCCGCGTGGTAGCCGGTATCGGCGTGCCCCAGCTGACGGCTATCTTCGATGTGGCGGAAGTCGCTTCGCGCAAAGGCATTCCGGTGATCGCCGACGGCGGTATCAAGTACTCCGGCGACATCGTAAAAGCGCTGGCTGCCGGTGCCAACAGTGTGATGATCGGCTCGCTGCTGGCCGGTTGTGACGAATCTCCCTCAGAGGAGGAGATCTACCAGGGCCGCCGCTTTAAGACCTACCGCGGTATGGGCAGCGTGGGAGCCATGTCGGGCTCTCAGGGCAGCAGCGACCGCTACTTCCAGGAGAACAACAAGAAACTGGTCCCCGAGGGTATAGAGGGCCGTGTTCCCTACAAGGGGCCGCTCAACGACACCGTGTACCAGATGATGGGCGGTCTGCGCTCCGGCATGGGCTACTGCGGTGCAGCCACAGTGGATGACCTGCGCAAATACGCCCAGTTCATCAAGATCTCGGGTGCGGGGCTGAAAGAGAGCCATCCCCACGATGTGTATATCACCAAAGAGGCGCCCAACTACTCGGTAGGCGATTGATCCAGACCGATAAAATAGAAACAGGAGCATTTGCTGCGGCAGGTGCTCCTGTTTTTTGATCGAGTTTTCCACCGATGTGTAAAACTGTGTGGAAAAGAGAACATATGGCTTAAAACAGACCAGAGTTTTGCACATTGAGTGACGGTGAGGTGGAAAACAGCGGTAGAAAAATGACTAGCAGATCTTGTTGGATTTAATTGTAGGATACGGGGATAATAGACAGCTGATTTTACAGATATTGGAAAATTTGTGGTGTGTACAAAAGGTATGGTTGCCGTAAAAAAGGCAACACTATCAGGGTAGCCAGCACTGCCGGTGCCGCCGCCGGATTTGGAAAAAAGTGTTGACAAACCCCGTAAAATACAATATAATAATGCTTGTTCCCATGACGGGATGTCGGTGACCACGTCCCGATATTTTGGGAACTTCTTATGGCGGTATAGCTCAGTTGGCTAGAGCATGCGGTTCATACCCGCAGTGTCATTGGTTCGAATCCAATTACCGCTACCAACTTTGGCCCGATGGTCAAGAGGTCAAGACACCGCCCTTTCACGGCGGTAACGGGGGTTCAATTCCCCCTCGGGTCACCATAAAAAAGCTTTGTCCCTGGGGGAGGGACGAGGCTTTTTTTCTTATGTGCATTTGGGTGGTGAAAAGTACGGTCTGCACGAAGGCAGCCGGCAGGATAGAAGCGGCGTGGTGCTCATTTTCGGGAGCGCGCCAGGTGCGGTCTTACGGTATATATGCAACTTGGCAGTAGATAGGGCCGGGTTATAGGTGATACCGGCCCTGGACGGGGTACGGGTGCAGAGCATGGACATTGCGGCGGCAATATGGGTGTGGGGCAAATGACAGATGGGCGAGCTGGTAAGTGCCGTGTGTGTTTTGTATGGGTAATGAAACGGCCCCGACATGATGGGCTTTGAGGAGAGAATGTGCGGCCCAGCTCCTGATTCCTGGAAGTAAAGACGGCGCTGCCGGCCTGACGGGAGCTAATCTGGGTGCTATCTGGGATGCCTTGTTCTGCCTTGTTCTGCCGCGTTCTGTTGTGTTCTGCTGTGGTCTGGTTTCGTGGCCGGTGGCAAAAAGGGGCGGTACCAGAAAAGGCGTTTTGGGAGGCATTGGGCCACTACAAGACCGCTGCATGGCCGCTGCCGGACAGCTGCTGGGCGCATGGCATATTTTGGTATATAGCCGGTGCAGTGGCGGCGGTGATACAGCAGATCTATATGATGGCGGCAGCACCCGAATAGATGGTGAGATACAGGTAGAAGTGGGTCAAAAACGTATGAGGTACATCAAGGCAAAGAGTGAGAGCGAGACAGCTGCCGGTGAGATATGAAAACAGTGTGGGGTGGCGATAGATGAAGATGCTTAAAAACAGGTGGCTGCTGGCGACCCTGCTGGCAGTGCTGAGCGCATGTGCAGTGCTTGGTTGGGCGCGATTTATAGAGCCGGCTATGCTGCGCCATGTGCAGCAGACGCTGCCCCCACTGGACAAACTGGGGGAAAAGAGCGGCGGGGAGGAAAAGACGGTGCTGAAGATCGCCCTGTTTGGCGATACCCATTTTAGCAGTGTCTACCCGGTCAGCCGCATGAGGCGCATTGCAGAAAAGATCGATCGTGAAAAACCGGATGTGGTGATCTTTACCGGCGACCTGATCGACAGCTTGGCCAGTGACCCGGTAGACACGGCAGCCATTGCCGCCGGACTGGCCGAGATCGAGGCGCCGCTGGGCAAATTTGCGGTATTTGGCAACCATGACTACGGCGGGGGTGCCCAGTACACATATGAAGATGTGATGGCGCAGGGCGGGTTTGTGTTGCTGGTAAACGACAGCTACCAGCTGACCGACCAGGTGTGCCTGACCGGTATGGACGATTACCTGCTGGGCAGACCGGACCACCAGCTACTACAGAGATTGGGAGACGACAGCTACCAGATCGTGATCTCGCACGCTGCCGACGCGGTGGCCAGCATACAGGATGGCCGGCAGGACCTGATCTTGAGCGGGCACACCCATGGGGGACAGGTGCGGTTGCCGTTTTTCACCAAGGCGTTTTTGCCCACCGGCGGCAAAAAATACGACCGGGGACTATACACCTTACAGCAGGGGAGCCGACCGCGCCTGCTGTATGTGACCAGCGGTATCGGCACCACCAAGGTGCCGCTGCGGTTGGCCTGCCCGCCGGAAGTGGTGTTTTTAGAGGTGGAGCTGCCGGGCAGCAGAGAAGTGGACAGCAGGTGAAAAGAGAGGGTCGGACCTCTCTTTTTTTAATACCAGATATAGTGGTATAATAAATAGAAAGTGAATGTTTTCCACAACTTGTGGAAACAGTGTGGAATATGTGACGGAGATACCTGACAGCCCTTTAAAAAAAGCGGTTGACGGTGGGGGCTGCAGGTGGTATAGTCTATACAGACCGTTAGTCGGTATGAGGGGGATCACCATGAGCAGGAACAAATATCCCGAGGAGACGGTACACGCCATCCTGGAGGCGGCAATGCATCTCTTTGCGCAAAAGGGGTACGACGGTACCTCGATGCAGGATATTATGGATAAGACCGGGCTGTCGAAAGGGGCCATCTATCACCACTTTTCCTCGAAGATGCAGATCTTCGAGACCATCTGCGACCAGCTGTCGCGCGAAAATGTACAGGCGCTGGCACAGGTGGTGCGCGACCCCCATATGTCCGCCCCGCAAAAGATGAAAGCCATGTTTCGCACTGCTCTGGCAAACCCCAACCAGGACTTTTTTATCTCCACCAGCCCCAGTCTGCTGAAGAACCCGCGCTTTTTAGCCGCCCAGGTGAATGAGCTCTACACCATCGTGGCGCCTGACTTTGTGCAGCCTATTTTGCAGCAGGGGATGGAGGAGGGGTCGATCCCGGTAGAGAACCCCAAGGAGCTGGCTGAGGCCATTATGGTGCTCACCAATCTATGGCTCAACCCACTGGTCCACGAGACCGACGAGGCGGGCACCCGCCGCCGCTGCCAGACCTTTTGCAGCATGATGCAGGGCATCGGCATCGACTTGATGGACGACGAGCTGGTCGAGCGGTATGTGGGCTACTGCAGCCTGCGGGATAAGTTGCCCCCGAGCCAGCAGCCGGCAGAATAGAAAAAAGCGCCCCGGAGCGGGCGCATCTTTTACCGGATATACAAACCGACGGTCGGTCTTTTAAATCGTCACAATGGATCTGTAGGAGGATTACAATGGATACAGCACCCCGCAACAATACCCCGCCCCGGGCCCGGTCGGCCCCGTTTGGACGCGACTTTATTTTGGTGGTCATCGGACAGATCATCTCTCTTTTTGGCAACGCCATCCTGCGCTTTGCGCTGCCGCTCTACCTACTGCGGCAGACCGGCTCGTCGGAATTGTTCGGCGTGGTGACGGCCTGCTCGTTTTTGCCCATGATCGTGCTCTCGCTGATGGGCGGCGTGCTGGCTGACCGGATAAACAAGCGCAATATCATGGTGGCGCTGGACTTTACCACCGCCGCGCTGGTACTGCTGTTTTACCTGGGTCTGGGCGAACTGCCCACCGTGCCCATCATGATCTTGTTTTTGATGATGCTCTACGGGATATCGGGTACCTATCAGCCGGCGGTACAGGCCAGCATCCCCATTTTGGTGGCGAGTGATAAGCTGATGGTGGCCAACGCCATCATCAACCAGGTGAGTACGCTCTCGGGCCTGCTGGGGCCGGTGATCGGCGGGCTGCTGTTTGGCACCTGGGGCATTACCCCCATATTGATGGTGAGCGCCGGATGTTTTGCGGTGTCGGCCATTATGGAGATCTTTATTCACATCCCCCATCAAAAGCGGCCCCGTACAGTGGGTGTTTTGGCGGTGGTGCGGGATGATCTGGTGGAGAGCTTTCGTTTTGTGCGGGAAAAGCGGCCGATCTTTTTTTCAGTAGTGGCCATCGTGGCAGCATTTAATCTGGTGCTTAGCGCCATGATGGTGGTGGGCATGCCCATCCTCATCGTGCAGGTATTACAGCTCAGCGACAGCATGCTGGGCTACGCCCAGGGCATTATGGCGCTGGGAGGGCTGGCCGGCGGACTGCTGATGGCGGTCGTAGCCAAGAAGCTGACCATGCGCACCGCACACCGGCTGCTGATCATCTGCGCGCTGTCGGTGGGCGTGATCGGGCTGGCCCTGCTGATGGACCTGCCGGTAATGGCCACTTACGCGGTGATCACCGGCATGAGCTTTGTGGCGATGGCGGTATCCACCCTGTTTTCGGTGCAGATGCTGACGGTGGTGCAGCAGCAGATCCCGCCGGCGCTGGTGGGCAAGATCATGGCGGTGATGATCGCCATATCGATGTGCGCCCAGCCTGTAGGGCAGGCTATCTATGGTGTGTTGTTCGGCGCGGCGGCGCATTCCTCCTGGGCGGTACTGTTGGGAGCGGCAGTAGTGTCGGCGGTTATTGCCCTGCTGTCAAAAAACACCTTTGCACGGCTGCACCAGCAGATGGCTGGCCCGACGGCCGCTCAGCCAAGACCGGCAGGCCGGTGACTGGTTGGGCTGTCCGGCGGCGAGCTTTGGATCAGGACTTACCGCCGTTTTTGGCAGTGCGGGTCTACTGTATACTCTATATTTGTACGGCTGCCCCATACAGCCCAGAGCTGATCTGTTGGTGTTGAGACAAAAAATGAGCGCCCCTGCACATGCGTGCGGTGGGGCGCTTTTTTGTTGGTGAGAGATAGCGGAGAAGGGGAGAAAAAGGTCAATATTTAGTTATAATAGTAATATTTTAATAAAATATTACAAAATGTATTTATTCAGTGACTGAGTTTTGCCTTGTCGAAGAGCTAAAAGCCGTTTGGCCGCTGCTCGTCGGACGGTAGGGAAAGGAGAAGATAGAGTAGGTAGATACCGAAACGGAGAGGCGAGAATAGCCCAAAAGGAACAGAGCACACATGGATAGGAGAGAGCGTGCGTAGGTCAGGTTTAGGTTGCCGCCGTTATTTGCCCTAGGCGGCGGGGACCTAAATGAGGGTGCGGTACCGGCTGCCGGTTAGCAGGCAGAACGACATCAGAGCTCCCGCACCAGCGATTTGAGCGAAAAGCGGTGGCGCTTGCGGGGATCCAGGCCAAACAGGCGGCAGACCTCCTGCCGGGGCAGGTTTTTCAGGTGGTGCCGGGTAAGGCCCTCACCGTAGGTGTAGATGAACACGTCACAGGCGTCGTCGCCCATTTGGATGATGCTCTGGCGGCAGCGCACCCGGGCGATCTTGTCCCGGTGCACCACCACGGTGTGGAGCGTAAAACCCTTGGAGTAGCGCAGGGTATAGCAGTCCTTTTGCACGCCGATGCCCGACTGTAAAAAGTCGGCCACCCGCAGACACAAAAACCAGAGGATGGGCACCAGCAGAAGCAGGGCCACCACGGTGATGAGCGACTCCCAGCTGGGGAGCAGTTTGCAGAGCACCCACCACAGCAGCGGGTCGGCCAGCAGAAAGCCCAGCGGGTCGATGATGAATTTGAAGATGGAAAACAGGTTGGGACCGATGGTGCGCTCGGAGAGCAGGAACTCGGGCACCAGTTTTTGCAGATACTGGCGGTAGGCTTTTTTGCCGGCGGCAGGGATGATCACCGGACGGATATCGTCGGATTTACCGTAGCCTGAACACTTGATATAGGCCGAGTAGATACCCAGTATTTTGGTAAAGAGCGTCTGCTGGATATCGAGAAAGTGGATCTTATTGAATAACACAGAGTATTCACGCTGCACAAAAATACCACCTGTTATAAATAGGCGGTGCGGCGCACGGGTGATACAGAAGTTGTAGTAGCGGATGAGGTTGCGCGCAAAGCTGATGGCCCAGCCCAGCAGCAGCAAAACCGCCAAAAACACAGCCACCGGCGGAATGCCCAGCGCCACCAGCTGGGCCACATGGGCCAGCGTGCCGTATACCCGGCCGGCGATCTCCTCCCCCAGGATATCGCCGACCTTGGTGATGAAGACCGAGAGAAAGGTGACCCCGGCAAAGTAGTTGGTGGTGATGAGGGAGAGGATGACCACATACAGGTTGCGGGACATAAAGATCTGCTGGTGGGTGAGCGACTCAAGGCTCTGGCGGATGCCGCCCATCTGCAAGAGCTCCACTGCCGCCGACTTTTTGAGCACCAGGATGGCGTCGTGGGACTTGACCGAGCCGGCATCGGTGTCTAAACGCAGCGTGACCGCACCGAAGGGGCGGTACCAAAACGGATCTTCGAGGTAGATGGAGCTGAGTTTCTGGTAGGGGATGGAGCGGGTGCGCACCAGCAGAAACCCATCGTGGATGTGGATGGCCGACGGGGTAAAATAATAGTAGATGCACCACCAGCGCAACACCGCCAGGGCTAAAATAAACAGCAGGACGATGATGTCGACCCAGGCGCCCTCCAGCCAGGCAAAAAAGCCAGAGCGGATATAAAACAAACTGCGCACCAGCGGCACCAGCAGCAAAAACAGGAAGCGGCCGATGTTGGCAAAAATGGTGACCGGATGAGTGCGCCTAATCACGGCTCTCCTCCTTGGGCGGCGGGGCCAGCAGCGAGGCCAGCAGCACCGCTCTGCTGTGGGGGATAGAGTGTACCGACACCCGCGACCCGGCGGCAAAGACGGTGAGGTCGGCCACTCCGAACAGCAGCTGCAGCGGTGTGCGCGAGACCGAGACCATCTGTATCAGCCCGCAGGGCAGTGCATTATAGTGGGTGTACACCACGCCGCTGGTGACATACAGCACCCCGTCTTGCAGCTTGTAGCGGTGCTTAAAGTACTTGACCGGGTAGTAGATGAGCCACAGCAGTAAAAATACTACCGCCCACAGCCCGGCGGCGATCTGCCACAGGGTGGTGTGGGCGCGCAAAAAGAGCCAGACCAGCAGCATGTAGACAAAGGAGACGCAGATGGTGCGGATGTAGTAGATACACACGCAGACGATGCTGGGGCGCAGATAGCCCGCGTCTGTTCGGTCCTCCATAGCGCCCCTCCTCTCTAAAGATCGGCAGCTACTGCCGACATGTACTTTGCAGCTATTTTACCACAAAATGGCCTGCTTATCAAAACGGGTGCTGTCGAACGGTGGCGGGGCCAAACAGCCCGCTTTTTTAATGGAAAAAGAGCGGCGGCAGATTTACACAGACCTTACAGTAGCTTTACGAAAGCGTGCTGTCGCCGCCGCTGCGGCAGCAGTATAGTAAAGGTGCGTTCAAGAGAGAGAAAAATCTAAAAGCAGTGAGGAGCGTTTTATCCATGAAAAAGTTAGTTTCTGTGCTCATGGCCTCGGCTCTGGCCCTGGCTGTTCTGGCCGGATGCGGCGACAGCGCCAGCACCGGCAGCGGCTCGGATACGGGCAGCAAGACCATCAAGATGTCGGGTTCGACCTCGATGGAGGAGCTGGCAAAAGGCTTTTCGGAGGCCTACGGCGAAAAGGCCGGGACCACCATCACCGTTGAGCTGGGCGGTTCGTCGGTGGGCTTTAAAAATGTGCAGGAAGGCGTGTCGGATATCGGCAACATCTCCCGCGAGCTGAAAGAGGAGGAGAAGGCCGAGGGCCTGACCGAGACGGTGGTGGCCATCGACGGGATCACCGTGATCGTCAACCCGCAGAACAAGGTGGCCGACCTGACCAGCGATCAGCTGAAAAAGATTTTTACCGGCGAGATCACCAACTGGAAGGATGTGGGCGGCGCTGACGGCGAGATCGTGGTCATGGGCCGTGAGGCCGGCTCGGGCACCCGCGGCGCCTTTGAGGAACTGCTGGGCGTCGAGGACGCCTGCAAATACGCCGAGGAGCTCAACGAGACCGGTGCGGTAAAGACCAAGGTGGCCTCTACCCCGGGCGCTATCGGCTACGTGTCGATGTCGGCGGTAGACAGCACCGTGACCGGTATAAAGGTAGATGGGGTAGAGCCCACCGAAGAAAATGCCAAGTCGGGCAGCTACGCTCTGAAACGCCCCTTCTTAATGGTGTCGAAACCCGACGCCTCGCAGGCCACGAAAGACTTTCTCGAGTGGGCGGTGAGCGACGAGGGTCAGGAGATCGTGACCCAGCTGAAGCTGATCTCGGTCAAATAGTGTACCCGTTTCTTCTTCTCTCATAAGCAGGCACTGGTACCTGTACGTACACATTCACGTACATGTATACATCCCAAAACACAGATACGGACCCAGCGGTCGAATGCACCCGCCACGGACGGTCCGTATTTTGTGCTGTACCGAGGATGGGGTAAAATCGGCGTAAAGGCCATGTAAAACGGCAAAGGAGAGACCCTTATGGCGCGTGTTGTAACCAGTGGGCAGGCGGCGTCGACGGCAGCGCCGCTGCTGACCGACCGCAAGACCACCAAGCAGCGCATCGAGACGCTGATGAGCGGTATTTTTAAGGTGTGCGGCTACCTGTCGGTGGTGGCGGTGGCGCTCATCACCATCTATATGGTGGTGTTGGGGGCGCCGGGTATCGGCAAGATCGGGGTAGGCGAGTTTCTGTTCGGCACCGAGTGGTTCCCCGCCGCCACCACTAGAGATCCCAGCTTTGGCATCCTGCCCATGATCTTGTCTTCTATTATGGCCACAGTGGGGGCGGTGATCATTGGCGTACCCATCGGCCTGTTCACCGCCATCTACCTGGCCGAGTTCTCGAAGGGAAAGATTACCACCGTGCTGCGCACCGTCATCAGCCTGCTATCGGGCATTCCCTCGGTGGTGTATGGTCTGGTGGGCATGATCGTGGTGGTGCCGGCGGTGGCCAAGATCTTCGGGCTGCCCTCGGGCTCCTCGCTGTTTTCGGCCATGCTCATTTTGGCGATCATGATACTGCCGACCATCGTCTCGATCAGCGAAAATGCCATCCGGGCGGTGCCCAAGGAGTACCGCGAGGCCTCGCTGGCTATGGGTACCACCCAGGTGTACACCATCTTTAAAGTGGTGCTGCCGGCGGCCAAATCGGGTATTGCCGCCGGGATCGTGCTGGGTATCGGCCGCGCGGTGGGCGAGACTATGGCAGTGATCATGGTGGCCGGCAACGCGGTGAACATGCCAGGCCTGTTTAACAGTGTGCGGCTGATGACCACCGGCATCGCCATGGAGATGGGCTACGCGGCCGGCCTGCACCGGCAGGCGCTGTTCGGTATCGGCCTGGTGCTATTTATGTTTATCATGGTCATCAACATCGTGCTCAACCGCATCATCAAGTCGGAGGATAAGGAGGCCCGCTCATGAGAGATTTTACCGGGCGGCGCAGCAGGCTGGGCGAACACCTGCTGAAAGCGCTCATCTACCTGTGCGCCTTTTTTACCGTGGCGCTGGTGGTGGCCATGATCGGCTACATTTTTGTGCGGGGCCTGCCGTCGGTGAGCTGGGAGTTTTTAACCTCGTCGCCCAGCGTGCTCAAAGGTACCATCGGCATCCTGCCCAATATCGTCAACACGCTGCTGATGATCGCCGTCAGTCTGGTGTTCTCGGTGCCGATCGGTATTGGGGCGGCCATCTATCTCAACGAATACGCCCGGGGCGGCCGATTGGTGCGCATCATCGAGTTTACGGTAGAGACGCTGGCGGGCATCCCCTCGATCATCTACGGGCTGTTTGGCCTGATGTTCTTTGTCACCATGATGAAGCTGCAGACCTCGATCATCGCCGGGGCACTCACCCTGACCATCATGCTGCTGCCCACCCTAATCCGCACCACCCAGGAGGCGCTGAAGGCGGTGCCCGACTCGTTTCGCGAAGGGGCCATCGGCCTGGGGGCGACCAAGTGGTACACCATTAAAACGGTGCTGCTGCCCTCGGCTAAGGCCGGCATCGTCAGCGCGGTCATCCTCAGCGTGGGGCGCATCGTGGGCGAATCGGCGGCGCTCATCTTTACTGCCGGCATCGGCGACAAACTGACCGGCGGCTTTGTCAGCCAGCTGTTTTCCTCCGGCGGGACCCTGACCGTGGCGCTGTACACCTATGCCATGGGCCGGGGCGAGAGCGCCGACCTCACCTTTGCCATCGCCTCTATCCTGGTGCTGATCGTGCTGCTGATCAACATCTTTACCATGGTGCTCGGCAAAGAAAAAAAGACCGAACGAGACTAGCGCGGCCCACCGGCCCGGCAGAAAGGCGGAAGCATTTATGAGTACGACGACACAGGACCCGCGCCCGGCGGCGCTGGGTATTTCGGTAAACGACCTGCACCTGTATTACGGCAAGAGCCACGCCCTGAAAGGGGTGAGCATGGAGATAAGCCCCAACGAGATCACCGCGTTCATCGGTCCCTCGGGCTGCGGCAAATCCACCTTTTTAAAGACGCTCAACCGCATGAACGACCTGGTGGACGGGGTGTCTATCACCGGCGAGGTGCGCATTGGCGGGCAGAACATCTACGACCCCAAGGTGGATGTGACGCTGCTGCGCAAAGCGGTGGGGATGGTGTTTCAAAAGCCCAACCCGTTCCCCATGAGCATCTACGACAACATCGCCTATGGGCCCCGCTGTCACGGCATCAAAAACAAACGCCAACTCGACGAGATCGTTGAGGAGAGCCTGCGCGGAGCGGCGCTTTGGGACGAGGTGAAAGACCGCATCAAAAAGTCGGCGATGGGGCTCTCGGGCGGGCAGCAGCAGCGGCTGTGCATTGCCCGGGCGCTGGCGGTGCAGCCGGATATCCTGCTGATGGATGAGCCGACCTCGGCGCTGGACCCCATCTCTACCATGAAAGTGGAGGACCTGATGAGCAGCTTAAAGCAGCGCTACACGGTGGTCATCGTCACCCACAACATGCAGCAGGCGGCCCGCATATCGGATAAGACGGCATTTTTTTTGCTGGGGGAGATGATCGAGTACGGCGAGACCGAACAGCTGTTCTCGATGCCCCAAAACAAAAAGACCGAGGAGTACATCACCGGCCGGTTCGGCTGACACCGGCGCCCGAAAATGGGCGGCAACGCATTTACACCCGCCCGGCGGGTAGGTTATACTGGGGGTGTGGCCCCCACGTCGCGAGAGCAGGAGGAGAGCATGGCCATTCGTTTGCATTTTGAAAAGCAGCTGGAGCTGCTGCATATGGATCTGGTGAAGATGGGCAGCATGGTAGAACAGTCTATCGAGGACGGCATCGGGGCGCTGATGCGGCGCGATACCCAGCTGGCCCAGCGGGTCATCGAGGGCGACAAACAGGTCGACGATATGGAACAGCAGATCGAGAACACCTGCCTGCGGCTGCTGATGCGCGAGCAGCCGGTGGCGGGGGATTTTCGCATCGTGTTCGCCGCCCTGAAGATGATCACCGACATGGAGCGCATCGCCGATCAGGCGGCGGATATCGCGGCGCTGTCGTTCCGCTTTGAGCGGCAGACCTTTGGCGACATGGTCTACCACATACCGGCCATGGAGCGGGTGGCCAAAGATATGGTCAGCGCCGCCATCCGCAGCTTTGTGGGCCGCAATTTAGAGCTGGCGCTGGAGACTATGGAGCGCGACGACGAGGTGGACGACCTGTTTGACGTGGTGAAAAACGATCTCATCGAGCTGCTGCGGGAGGACGACGGCGGCAAGTCGGCCGACCAGGCCATCGATGTGCTGATGATCGCCAAGTACTTAGAGCGCATCGCCGACCACGCAGTGAATATCTGTGAGTGGGTGGAGTATTACATCACCGGCGTGCACCGGGGCGGCGAGGGAAAAGAGGACCTGCTGCCAAGCAGCCGGGAAGCATAGGAAGGGGAGAGAGCTATGGCAGAGCGCATATTTATCGCCGAGGACGACGACAGTATACGGGAGCTGCTGCGCTGCACGCTGGAGAGCTTTGGCTATACCGTGAGCGATTTTGCCGACGGACAGGCGCTGCTGGACCAGATAGAGCCCGCCTGTCTGCCGGACCTGGTGATCCTGGACATCATGATGCCGGTAAAGGACGGCCTGCAGACGCTGAGCGAGCTGCGCCAGCGGGAGGAGACCCGCGACCTGCCCGCCATTATGGTGACGGCCAAAGACGCCGAGATCGACAAGGTGCGGGGACTGGACCTGGGGGCCGACGACTACATCACCAAGCCGTTTGGTATACTGGAGCTCTCTTCCCGGGTAAAGGCGGTGCTGCGCCGCAGTGCCCGGGGCGGGCGGCCGGCCCAGGTCATACAGATCGGAGATATCGTTTTAGACAGCGGCAAAGTGGTGGTGTATCAGGGCAAACAGGAGCTGGAACTGACCAACAAGGAGTTTAAACTGCTGAGCCTGCTGATGCGCAACTGCGGGATCGCCCTGCCCAGAGAGGAGATCTTAAATAAGGTGTGGGGCTATGATTACATCGGCGAGACCCGCACGCTGGATATGCACATCCGCTCGCTGCGGCAGAAGCTGGGGGACGACGCCGAGACGCCCCGCTACATCAAGACCGTGCGCTCGGTGGGTTATAAATTTATGGAGCCCAGCCGCACAGCAGGGGGGGACGGCGCTTGAAAAGAGAGATATTTCGCCGCGGATTGCTCTGCTCAGTGGCGGCGGTGCTCATTTGTGCGATCTTCTCGGCGTTTATCCTGCAGCGGGAAAAGAAGAGCGAGTGGGAGACCTCGCTGCAAAATGGGCTGACGCTGGTCAGTGAGACCATGGGCCAAAACCCGGTGGCCGAGGACTACACCACTGCGGCCAAGACCTTTGCGAGGACTTTTGCGGGGGCCCGGCTGACCATTATCGACCGGGAAGGCAAGGTGATCGGCGACTCGCATCAGGACCCGGCTACCATGCAAAACCACGCCGACCGGCCAGAAGTGCAGCAGGCCCTCAAGACCGGGATAGGCGTCAACCACCAGCGCTTTTCGCAGACGCTGGGCACCGATATGAGCTATATTGCCATTCTCGGCAGCGATGGCTACGTGTACCGGGCGGCCCAGCATGTGGGGGGCATCGACAAGTCGTTCACCGCCATATTGCCGGCCATTTTGGCCAGCGTGCTGCTGGCGGTGGCGGTGGCGGCCTGGGGCGCCGGCCGTATGGCCAAAAAGGTGGCGCAGCCGGTGGAGCTGGCGGCCCAGGGGCTGCGCGACATCAATGCCGGCCAGTACGACAAGCACCTCACCTTGCCCGAGTACGACGAGCTGGCACCGCTGATCGTGAGCATCAATTCGCTGGCAGAAAACATTGAGAACACGTTACAGGACCTGGAGGACGAGAAGAAAAAGAGCCGCTTTTTGCTGGATAACATCGCCGATGGCCTCATCGCGGTGGACACCGACGGCCATATCGTCACCATCAACCGGGCAGCCAGAGAGTACCTGCAGGCCGGCGGCGATCTGAGCGGCAAGACGCTGTCGCACGCCACCTATGACCGCCAGATCTTAGAAGCGGTGCAGAGAGTATGCCAGGGTCAGGGCAGCGGCCAGGTGTTTGACCTGACCGGCACCCAGCAGGAGGGGCCGGGGGCACAGGTGCTCTCCTGCAGTGTGCTGCCGGTGCGCGACAGCTGGCTGGCCGGCCGTCAGGGCGGCACCCGCATGGGGGCCATCATCGTGCTGCGGGCGGTGACCGAGGAGCGGCTGCGCCAGCAGATGCGCAGCGAGTTTTTCCAAAACGCCTCCCACGAGCTCAAGACCCCCATCACCTCTATCGGTGGATTTGCCCAGCTGCTGCAGAGCGGGATGGTAAAAGACCCCGTCACCCGGCAGCGCTACCTGGACAAGATCGTGGCCGAGAGCGAGCGCATGGGCGAGCTCATCGGCGATATCTTAAAGATCTCGAAATACGAGGAGAGCCCCGATCGGGACCGGGACCAGCGGGTAGACATCCCCGCCGTGGCCCAGGAGGTGCTGGAGCGGCTGCAGCCTGCCGCCGCCCGTGCCCAGGTAAAGACGGCGCTGCACCTGGACGGCAGCGACCTGTGTATCGCCGGCTCTCGCAAGGACCTAGAGGAGCTGCTCTCGAACCTGTGCGACAACGCCGTCAAGTACAATCGGCCGGGCGGCACGGTGGACGTGCGGCTGCGCAGTCTGCCCGACGGGGTACAGATCACGGTGGCCGACACCGGTATCGGTATTGCTCGGGTACACTTAGACCGCATCTTCGAGCGGTTCTACCGAGTGGATAAAGACCGCAACAAACAGGTGGGCGGCACCGGCCTGGGGCTGTCGATCGTCAAGCATATCGCCAACCGCTACGGCGGCACGGTGGAGATCCAGTCGGCCGAGGGCCGGGGGACTACCCTCACAGTGACCCTGAGGCGGTAGGTGATGTATAAAAGCGCTGTGGAAATTTTCCACAGCGCTTTTTTGTTGGGGTGCTGTCACTGGCTGGCCGCCGTTAGGGCCGGTGGTGCTGGTGGGCGATGGGGATGGGCTGTACGGCCGGCCGGGTGGCGAGCGGTAGCTCGGGGCGCCGGTGTTCCTGCTGGATAGCGGCGGCCTGGGCGTCTTGCTCTTCGGCCTGCTGGCGGGTGATCGTGTGGGATAAAAACAGCGAGGCTTTGGCGCAGGCCGGACCCACAGTCTCGTACAGCACTGCCGAGGAGAGGATGATGGTGGAGAGCAGCGTGCCGTATTTGCCCGGCAGCAGCCGCTGCCCCAAGACGGCCAGACCGATAGATACACCGGCCTGGGGGATGAGGGCCAGCCCCAGGTAGTTGCGGATGTTGCTGCTGGCGTGGCTGACGGCCGCCCCCAGCCAGGCGCCGGCGTATTTGCCCAAGATGCGCACGAAGAAATAACCCACCCCGGTGATGCCGGCGGTCAGCAGCATGGGTACATTCAGGTTGAGGCCTGAGAGCACAAAGAAGAGCAGGAGGATGGGCGGGGTAAAGCTGTTGACCTGCTTAAACAGGTTTTTGTTGCCGCTGACGTTGATGTACACCGTGCCCATAGCCATACAGGACAGCAGCGGCGATACGTCCAGCGCCGCACATAAGCCCGACAGGCCCAGGATCATGGCGCAGACCAGCACCAGCTTGTGGTCCTGCGAGCGGCGCTCGGTGATGCAGTGGTGCAGCAGCCAGCCCATAGCACCGCCGGCCAAAATAGCGGCAATGTTGGTGAGTACCGGCAGCAGAAATACGCTGGGATCGATATGGCCGCCGCCGTCGAGTACCTGCACCACAGCGGTACAGATGCTAAAGGCGATCAGCGCTACGGCGTCGTCGAGGGCCACCACCTGCAGGATCATATCCACAAAGGGCCCCTTGGCGTGGTACTGGCGGATGGTCATGATGGTGGAGGCGGGGGCGGTGGCACAGCCGATGGCCCCCAGCAGCAGCGAGAACGAGACCGGCAGCCGGAAGATGAAGATCATGGCCAGCGTGATGACCACCCCGGCCAGCAGCGACTCGAACAGGGTGACGATGAGCACCTGCTTGCCGCTGCGCTTAAGGGCCTCCAGCTTAAAGTAACGGCCCACCCCAAAGGCGATGAACGACAGGGCGATATCGGTGACGAAGCTCATGTTGGCGATGGTCTGCTGAGGAATGGCCCCCAACAGGTAGGGGCCTAAAATGATACCGGCGAAGATGTAGCCGGTCACGTTGGGCAGTTTGCATTTTTTTGTCAGCCGGGTCATCAGAAAGCCAGCGATCAGCATGATGGCCAGGCAGAGGATGACAGCGGCTGAACCACTTAAGGAAGATAGCCATTTTGCCATGATTTCTGCACATCCCTTCTTGAAAATTGTCTACTGTTGATTTTATGTAAAATCAGTGATAAAATCAAATTAAGATTTTTGCATATAATATAAAATTAATTTATAATAGGGCAGATAAAAGCGTCGACTATAAAAAAGACAGATCAAAATGAGGGGGGAGCAGAGATGGTAGAGGCGAAAATACACACGTTATTGACGGTGATCTCCACCGGAAGCTTTACAGAGGCGGCTAAAATGCTGTCGCTCACCCAACCGGCGGTGAGCAACCACATAAGGCAGCTGGAGCAGAGCTACAGCATAAAGATTTTTTATAAGAGCAAAAAAAAGTTGTTGCTCACTCCCGAAGGGGCGGTGCTCGAAAAGTACGCCCGGCGGGCGGTGGCAGTAGCGGCAGCGGCGCGGCAGGCCATCCTGGACCGACAGAAAAACATCCGCCATCTGTCGGTGGCCATCACCCCCACGGTGGGCGAACACCTGGTGCCCCAGGTGATGGCGGCCTACTGCGGGCGCCACCAGGACGTGCACATGCACATCCAGACAGCGGGACTCAAAGATATCCACGACCTGCTGCGCACCTTTGAGGTGGACCTGGCCGTGATCGAGGGGGAGCTGTCGGACGACAGCCTGATATCGGTGCTGCTGGACACCGATTACCTCTGTCTCATCGCGCCGGCCGACCATCCTTTTGCCGGCCGGGCCAGCGTGCGGCTGGAGGAGCTGCAGGGGGAGAGGTTCATCCTGCGCTCGAAAGGAGCGGGGACCCGCAAACTGTTCGAGAGCTATCTGCTGGGGAACTTTCACACCATTCAGGACTACAATGTGATGATCGAGATGGACAACGTGGCCACCATCAAAGAGCTGGTGGAGCAGGGGCTGGGGGTATCGGTGATCGGACATAGCGCCTGCATACAGGAGCAGCGCAAAGGTAAGCTGGCAGTGCTGCCCATCGAAAATGCCAGCATGGTGCGCAAGGTGAACATGGTGTACCGCAAAGACTTTGCCCACCCCGAGGTGGCAGAAGAGCTGCGGGAGCTGTATAACGGGTATGTGGTGTAGGGGGCCCGGTACCGCCGAATAAAAAAGAGAGCAGGCACCTCGATCTGGTGCCTGCTCTCTTTTTTATTTGCACAGATGCGTGCCTACCCCCGAGTATACCCGTATTTTTTGAGCATCTCGTCGGCGAAGGCCATGCTCTGGCGGGCAAAGTCGTCGGGGTCGCCGATGATATCGCGATAGATGTACTTACAGGTGGTATCGAACCCCTCGAAACCCAGGTAGCCGTTAAAGCCCACCTGCAAAAAGCCGTGGAACACGCCGTCCCAGTCGATGATGTCGTCGTAGCCGGGTCGGCCCCGGTCGTTGCCGCACATGTGGAAATAGCCCAGCTTGTCGCCGGCGGCCACCACCGCCTTATAGAAGTCGCGCTCCTCGTAACACATGTGGAAACTGTCCAGGTGCAGGATGGTGTTGGGCTCGTCCACCTCGGCTAAAAAGTCGAGCCCCTGCCCGGTGGTGTTTACCAGGTGATTAGAAAACCGGCTGGCCGGTTCGATGCCCACGGTGATGCCGAACTGGGCGGCGTAGCGGGCGATCTCTTTTACGGCGGCGGCACAGCGACTGCGCTCGGCGCGCGGATCGTAGCCCGGCGGCACCTGCTTAGAGGGCAGGCAGTAGCACATGCCCGAGAACACAGTGGCCCCCACGTCGCGGGTCTTGTCGATACAGCCCTTTAAAAAGTCGATGCCCAGCTGGCGGCAGGCGGGGTCCTCAGAGCCGATGTCCCAGTGGGGATCGGGGATGATGGTGGAGCAGGTGGGCTCGATGGCGCCCTCCAGTCGCGCCTTTACCGCAACCGGGTCAAAGGCATCGATCTCCATCAGCGGGAACTCGATAAAGTCCATCCCCAGCTGTTTGCAGCGGTCGATGATGTACAGAGTATCGCCACCAAAATGGCCGCCCCAGGCGTGCGTGTGTATGCCGAGTTTCACAACAAGACCTCCTTAATGGTGCCGCAGCCGGTTTGAGCAGCGGCAAAAGTAAAATGCGGTTTATGTCAGCTGCACGGGCAGCAGTGTACCGTTACGGAAAGTGTCTGCATATCAGCCGGGGCTTTACCGGTAGAGAGGAGGCCGAGATCCGATCGCCTGGCGGAGACGGCATAGAGTGCTGGGGCCTCCGGGCGGCAAAGATCAAAAACTACAGGTTTGCTTTTCGCCTGGTACCGGTCTTTGACCGGGGAGCAAAGGACGGTGAACAGACCTTGGGTCAGCAGTGGCCAGCAACGCCGAAAGACAGGACCATACGGGCCGGTGCCACTTATAGTATAGCAGCAAAAAAGCAGGTGTGCACAAAAATATTGTCGCAAACACCTGCTTTTTGTTGTGTTCGGTATAAAATGACCTGCTTCTCTTTATTGGTCTGTCTATACGAGGTGGATCAAAAAGTCGCTTTTTCCCACTGTCCGGCTACCTCGATCATCTTTTGAGCGTAGTCTTTATAGTCGGTGGGGTTTTTCTCCTCAACCGTCTTGATCCAGTCGGGTCTGAAGGAACCGGCCCCGCCCACGGCTCCGGCAATAGCGCCCACCATACAGGCGTTGGTGTCGCAGTCGCCGCCGCAGTTGACGCAGTACTCCAGCGTTTTTATGGTATCGCCGCCAGCCAGCGCGTACATGCCCACCGCCAGAGGGATGCTGTCGGCGCACAGATCGCAGCCGCCGATCATCTCGTACAGCTCCCGCATGGTCTGGCGGTCGTCGGTGGCGTGCAGGGCGGTGTCGATAGCCCACTTCATACGGGTAGAGACCCGAGCGCCAACCCAGGGCTCGCCGTACTTTTCGCCCTCTATACAGGCGGTGACCATCTCATCGAGCAGTGCCCGGTAGTCGCTCTCGCCCTGAATGGCTTTGGCGATGCCCCAGGCGATAGCCGCCGCCGAGCCGATGGCGGCTGGGGTGTTGTGGGTGGGCTTGCACACCAGCACCAGGTCGGGCATCATCTCCTGCAGGGTGGAGCCCAAAATACCGTGCACGATGCCCACCGGTGCGATACGCATGGCCGAACCGTTGGTGTTGCCGCGTTTGCCGGTATCCTCATAAGAGCCGCCGGCTTTGATTGACTTGAGTGCCCGTTCGGTGCTGGGGCCCAGGGGAGAGGCGTATTTATCTTTTACCCGCTCGGCCCAGGCCAGTATCTCACTGACGATATCTTCGGGCACCACCTTATGGTATTTGATGAAGGAGTTCATGATGGCCACCGTCTGCTCGGTGTCGTCGGTGTACTCGCCGGCTTTTAGGCCGTCGTGGAAGATGTGGCCGGGCTCGGGGTCGTGAAAGGTATCGACCCAGTCGCCAAACTGTTCTCTGATCTGTTCAGGGGTCAAAAACGAGGTGGCCATGCCCAGTGCATCGCCTACAGCTACCCCGTAAATGCTGCCCAGTACACGGTCGTACAGGTTCAAATGTTCGCTCATATCGCTGCTCCTTTTCTGGTCTCTATATAAATGGATGGCGTGTGCAAAATAAGTCAGTGCAGGCGGGGCAGCAGGTGCGAAAACTGCTGCGCGAACCGGTCGCGGGCCATAGCGGCTGAGGGCAGACCTGTTTGCCCTCCCAGCTGCTCTACCACAAAACTGGCCACCACCGCCCCAAAATGGGCGGCGGTCACCGGGTCGCTGCCGCGCATCAGCGCGTGCACCGTACCGGTAGCAAACGAGTCACCGGCGCCGGTCGACTCGGTCACCTGCTGTGGGCGGGCAACCGGTACCGGAGTGTCAAACCCCTGTTGCCACACTGTGCTGCCGCGGGCCCCGTCGGTGACGAACAGCAGCAGATCGGGGTACTGTGCCTGCAGTTGGGCAGGACCGCTAAAGCCTCCGGCCTGCATGAGCAGATCCAGCTCGTGGCTGTTGAGAAATAGCGCCGCTGCCGCAGGCAGCCAGGACAGCAGCGCCGGGCCGGTAATGCCGGAAAAGACCACCTTTTTGCCCTGCTGTACCGCCTGCTCGAGCAAATCGATACAGAAATCGCCCAACACCGGGGTGACGATCACCCAGTCGTCGAGCTGGGCAGGCTGCCGGTAGCGGGCCACGGCGCTGGCGCCGGGGTAGGCAAAGCACATGGTGGTGCCGTCGGGCTGCATGTACAGGTGGGCAAAACCGCTGGGCACATCGGGCACGTGTACCAGCTGCCGGCAGTCGACCCCCTGCTGCTCAAAGGGATTTTGGCCGGGGGGATAGCAAAAGTCGTTTCCCACCGGGTAGAACAGCCGCGGCGTAAAGCCGCCCAGCCGGGCAAAGCCCACGGCCATGTTGATGGCGCAGCCGCCAAACAGCGGTTTTTGACAGGGCTGATCGATAAATACGATATCCCCAAACCGGGGCAGAGCATCTACCGTATAGGCCCAGTCGTATACGGCGGCCGCCCCCACGATCGAGATACAGGACATATGAACACCTCCTGCTGGTTAACTTGTATTAAGAATAGCACAAGTTAAAGCCGGCTGTCAATGCCCGCATTGCATTTTCTGGTGTGTTCTGCCATAATAAAAAATAGCCGACATACGGCATACCGCGGCCAAGGCCGCTCTCTGTATGGGGCGCAGGGCCCCCATACAGTACATTTTTTAAAAACGCCGGCAGCTGTCTATCGCCAGCTGTGCGACCGCTCCCAAGATCGCAGATCTTGGGAGCTTGTGTTACAAAATTACCCGGCGACTTTTGCGTTCAGCCGGGGTGTATAGACATATGACTGCACCGCCTGGCAAGCACTTTTTTGTGCGTGTGCTTTTGCCTTTACCCGATAGTGCCGGCATCCGCAGATTCGGCGGTGCTGTGCGCTACTGCGAAAAAGTTCAGCGGTTCAGTTGGCACTGGCCGGTCGAGGGCATCTCTGCCACCATCAAACCTACAAAATGAGGAGGCTCTTTATGGCAGCCGTCGGTATCGATAAAAATGATCCTACCCCTCTGTACTACCAGATCGCCCAGGATATGCGGGCGAAGATCGCCTCCGGGCGCTGGGGACCGGAGGACAAGCTCCCCTCTGAAAATCAGCTCACCGCCCAATATGGGGTCAGCCGTATCGCCGTGCGCCAGGCGCTGGCCGAGCTGGAGAAAGACGGTCTCATCGTCAAGCGCCGCGGTAAAGGCAGCTTTCTCACCCGGCGGGCGGTGCCGTTCGTGCACGCCATGGACTACACGCTTACCTCCTCCCAGCGCTTTGCCGGAGAAGGGGTATCCCTCACGGCACAGGTGCTGTGCTGCCGACAGCTGACCGCCGGGCAGCTGGCCGACAGCCGCACCGGCTTTGTGTTGGAGGAACCGGCAGTGTTTTATCGCCGCCTGTTTTTGCTGGAGGGCCGGCCGGTGGCGCTCTCCTGCTCCTGGCTGCCGCAGCAGCTGGTGCCGGGACTGGGCGACAGCCCGCTGCCCCAGGGGCGCATCTCCCCCCAGCTGTACCGCCGTTATGGGCTGCAGGCCTCGCGGGTGGAGGACTATCTGGAGGTGGTAGCCCCCACCGCCAGTGAGGCCCAGCAGCTGCAGATCACCCGCGAGAGCAGCCTGTTGCTGCTCAAAGGCACCGCCTACCTGCTGGATGGCCGCGCGCTGGAGCACTCGGCCACGCTGTGGGTGGGGGACCGGGTGCGCTTTAAATTCGGCTACAGCCTGTAGCGATGTCGTAAACAAAAAATGGTGCGGTTGCCGCCGATCCAAATAGCCACAACAAAAGAGAAAAACAAAAAAGGGAGAATTCCACACTCTGTAAAAAGATGTGGAATACTCCCTTTTTAATTTGCAGATCTGTACGCGCCCTAAATGGCGGTAAAGCGAACTAGTCGCCGCAGATGAGGGTAAAGCACTCGTAGGGGCGCAGCGTCACGGTGCCAGACAGCGCTAAGTCGGGGTAGTTTTGCAGCAAGACGGTGACATTTTCGCCGGTAAACGCCGCCGGCAGATCAAAGCTGACCTCGTGGTCGGTAAAGTTGTTGGCGCACAGCAGGTCCTGGCCGTCGCAGTGGCGGGTGTAGCAAAACAGCTCGGTGCTGTCGGGCTGCAGGAGGGCAAAGTCGCCGTAGGCGATCACGTCCCACTGCTTTCTCTTGGCGATGAGCTCCCGGTAGAAGTTTAAGATCGAATCGGGGTCTTTCTCCTGGCTCGCCACGTTGATGCGGGGGTAGTTGTCTACCACCTCGATCCAGGGCTCGTCGGCGGTGGTAAAGCCGGCGTTTTTGCTGTCGTCCCACTGCATGGGGGTGCGGCCGTTGTCGCGTGCCCGGTCGCAGAACAGCTGCAGCCATTTCTGCGGGTCCTCGCCGCCCTCGATCACGTGCTCCCGGTAGGTATTATACACCTCGACATCGCGGAATTTATCCACGCTGTCGTAGTGGACGTTGGTCATGCCAATCTCGTCGCCCTGGAAGATGTAGGGGGTGCCCTGCATCATGTAAAAGCAGTTGGCCAGCATTTTGGCCGACTGTTTCCAGTACTTGCCGTCATCGCCAAAGCGGCTCACGGCGCGGCACTGGTCGTGGTTGCCCATAAACAGCGCCAGCCAGCCGCTATTGTGCAGGCCGGTCTGCCAGCGGGCCAGTTCCGACTTGAGCAGCGGCAGATCCAGCGGCTTGGGGGCGAATTTGTCAAACCCCTCCTGGTCGACATTGAGGATATCAAAGGGGTAGAGCATGTCCAGCTCCTGACGGTCGGGGCCGCAGTAGCCGCGGGCGGTGTCCATGTCCACATAGGCCACTTCCGCCACCGTCATGGCCCCGTATTTAGAGAATACCCGCCGGTTCAGGGTGTTAAAATGCTCGTGTACCCGGGGCTTGTTGGCGTAGTGCTCGGTGGCAAAACCGTACTTGGAACCGGGCAGCGGCTCCACGTCGGGGTAGCCGGGCTCTTTGTAGAGGTAGTTGATGGCGTCGAGGCGGAACCCATCTACCCCCAGCTCGATCCAGAAACGCATGATGTCCACTACTTCATCCACCACTTTGGGGTTTTCCCAGTTTAAGTCGGGCTGTTTGACCGCAAAGGTGTGCAGGTAGTACTCGTCGGTAGCGGGGTTTTTCTCCCACATGCTGCCGCCGAACACCGACATCCAGTTCGAGGGCTCGCTGCCGTCTGCCCGTCCGGGCTTAAAGATGTAGTAGTCGTGGTAGGGGCTGTCTTTTGACTGGCAGGCCTGGCGAAACCAGGGGTGCTCGTCGCTGGTGTGGTTGCCCACAAAGTCCATCACAAAGCGCATGCCCCGCCGGTGCACGCCGTCCACCATCTCCCGCCACTGCTCCATGGTGCCAAAGGCGGGGTCGATATCCCGGTAGTCGGCCACGTCGTAGCCGTTATCGGCCTTGGGCGACACGAAGTAGGGGCAGGACCACACCACGTCGACCCCCAGGCTCTTGATGTAGTCGAGCTTGGCGGTGATACCGGCCAGGTCGCCCTCGCCGTCGCCGTTAGCGTCGAAAAAGCTGCGGGGGTAGATCTGGTACACGGTGGCGTTGCGCCACCACTTTTCCTCGTGTTTAAGTCTCTCGTTCATGGGTTCTCCATTTCTCCGGCGATAATCCGTGCGGCGGGAAGAGATTTTGCCGCAGGTGAAAAATAGAAAAGCACATGCTCCTTTTCGGCCCTTTTCTACCGCCGGGAAACGATAAAGGCCGACACACCTCTAGTATAGTGGCCCGCCGCCCATTTGACAAGGCGGCGCGGTGGTTTTTTGGGTTTTTGTGCGCTTTCGGGGACGGGTGCTATCAGTCGGGGCCCACCATGCTCAGCGATATGCGCCCGCGTCCGGTATCCACCTCCAGCACCCACACCGTCACGATGTCGCCCACCTTCACCACGTCCAGCGGGTGCTTGACAAACGACTTGGACAGCCGCGAGATGTGCACCAACCCGTCCTGGTGTACCCCGATATCCACAAAGGCGCCAAAGTCGATAACGTTGCGCACCGTCCCCTGCAGCTGCATGCCCGGCTTTAAGTCGGCGATGTCCATCAGGTCGCTGCGCAGAAGCGGCGGGGGCAGTTCGTCGCGGGGGTCGCGGCCGGGGGTCAGCAGCTCGTCTATCATGTCCTGCAGGGTGTAGTCGCCGGCGCCGGTCTCCCGCTGCAATGCCTGGCTGCCCAGCTCCGCCGCCCGCTGCCGCAGCTGGCTCAGGTCGCCGTGCAGCAGGTCCTTTTTGCTGTACCCACACAGGGCCAGCAGCTTTTTTGCTGCCGGGTAGCTCTCGGGGTGCACGGCGGTGGTGTCCAGCGGGTCTTTGGCGGCCGCCGGGTCCAGCCGCAAAAAGCCCGCCGCCTGCGAAAAGGCTTTTGGGCCCAATCCCTTGACCTTTTTGAGTTGTGTCCGGCTGGTAAAGGCGCCGTTTTCCTCGCGGAATGCGACGATGTTTTTGGCCACCACCGGCGATAGCCCCGCCACCCGCCGCAGCAGCGAGGGAGAGGCGGTATTTAGGTCCACCCCCACCGCGTTGACGCAGTCCTCCACCACCCCGTCCAGGGCATGATCCAGCTGGGCGGCGGGCATGTCGTGCTGGTACTGGCCCACACCGATGCTCTTGGGGTCTATTTTCACCAGTTCGGCCAGCGGGTCCTGCAGCCGCCGGGCAATAGAGATGGCACTGCGCAGCGACACGTCGTACTGGGGGAACTCCTCGGCCGCCAGCTTGGAGGCCGAGTACACCGAGGCCCCCGCCTCGCTCACCACCAGGTAGGATACGTCCAGCTTGTTTTCCCGTATCAGGTCAGCCACAAAGATCTCCGACTCCTTCGAGGCGGTGCCGTTGCCGATAGCAATGGCTCGCACCCCGTGCTTACTGATGAGGTCCAGCAGCGTCTCTGCGGCCTGCCGGGTCTTTTTTTGCGGCGGAGTGGGGTAGACGACGGTGGTGGCCAGTACCTTGCCGGTATCGTCGACCACCGCGATCTTGCAGCCGGTGCGGTAGGCCGGGTCAAAGCCCATCGTCACCATCTGGCGCACCGGCGGCTGCATCAGCAGCTGTTTTAGATTTTGGCCAAACAGATTGATGGCCCCTTCCACCGCCCGCTCGGTCAGTTGGGAGCGGATCTCGCGGGTGACCGAGGGCAGGATCAGCCGGTCAAAGGCATCCTCCGCCGCCCGGTACAGGTAACTGCTGTAGGGGTGCCGCCCCGGCAGGCAGCGCTGTAGCGCCCCCAGCGCCCGCGGTCGGTCAAATTGCAGCGACACCTTGAGCAGGCCGGCCTTTTCACCCCGGTCGATGGCCAATACCTGGTGCCCGGCCAGCCGCTGCAGCGGCTGCGAGAAGTCCTGATAGGTGCGGTACACGCTCTCCTGGCAGCCCTCTTTGCCCTGACAGCACAGCGCCGCCCCAGAGAGCAGCAGCTCCCGCAGCGCATGGCGCACCTGGGCGCTGTCGGATATCTGCTCGGCCACGATGTCCATGGCCCCGGCAATGGCCGCCTGTACGGTGTCGAGGGCGTTTTCAGCCGTGTTCTGTGGGGCGGTGAAGGCCAGCGCCACCCGCTCAAGGTCCGGCCCGTCACTGCCTGCCGGCCGCCTGCCGGTGAAGATACAGTCGGCCAGCGGCTCCAGCCCTTTTTCCCGGGCAATACTGGCGCGGGTGCGGCGCTTGGGCCGGTAGGGACGGTACAGATCCTCCAGTTCGGTCAGAGTGGTGGCGGCATCTATTTGGGCCTGCAAGGCAGCCGTCATGAGCCCCTGCCGGCCGATGGCCTGTCCTACCTCGGCGCGGCGGCTGTCCAGCCCCCGCAGATATTCCAGCCGGTCGCTCAACTGGCGCAGCAGCTGGTCGTCGAGGTTGCCGGTGCGCTCCTTGCGATAGCGGGCGATAAAAGGGATGGTATTCCCCTCATCGATCAGCTCAACGGCCGCTGCCGCACTCTTGAGTGGGATGTGCAGTTCCTGGCTCAGTCTCTGTGTGATGTCCATGGTGATTGCTCCTTTATGCGGTGTGTTGGTATACTGGTGTGTTGCTATGTTGGCGCACCGGTGTATCGGGCCGTCAAAAACAGTGATACCCAGTCCTGCGACCGGGTATCACTCTGCCCCCGACGGGGGATCTTTTACTTGTGGTCCGGGCGCTCTGCCGCCCGGGCAGCGGGGCGCAGTGCCGGCCGCCGGCCGGTATGCGCTACCACTGTTTAGAGACTTGTTTGCCGGCCTGCAGGTTTTCGACCCCCTGTTTGAGGGCATCTAACAGCGCCCGGCGGGCAAGCCCCAGGTCCTGCCCGTTTTTCTGCACCAGCAGCTTGCGGCTCTCGGTACTAAACAGGGCCATCACGTCCTGGTTGCCGTCGTTATAGGTAAAGGTGATCGCAGCCACCTGCTCGCCTTTTTGGGCGCTGCCGATCTGTTCCTCCGGCCGGGCGCTGCAAAGCAGCTGGTACATCTCGCCAAATAGTTTGGCGTCTGTCGCCTGCCCGTTGCAGGTGCCGGTCCTGGTGGCGGCATCGGTCACCGCCAGCACCGTCTTTTCGCCGTCAATATCCAGCGTCACCTCGCGCACCTGATCCATTGCGGGGGCGGTGGCGTATTTGTTGAGGATATCAAAGGGGGATATCTCCAGCCAGTTGACCACGTAGTCGGCCAGCTTGAACACCACCGGATAGCCGTCGCGCATGGCGTAATAGATATCGCCGTCGGCCCTGCCGATGAGTACCTTGATGGCGCTATCTCCTTCGCCCAGCAGCAGGTAGCTCTGGGGGGCGTCCAGCCCATAGCCGGCCAGCTGTTCCGGCGTGGGGTCGACCGCTATGGCGCTCGAGGCTCTGAACTGCACCAGATTGGTGAAGTTCTCGGCAAAGAAGGCGGGGTCGACATATCCCTGGGCCGCGCCGGAGACCCGGTATTTAAAGAAGTTGCCATACCCGTCGGTCACCTGCTGCGACTGGATGTTCTCGATGACGAACACTCCGCTGGCATTTTGAAACTCCGCCCGCTTCAGGTTGTCTGAGGAGGTGGAGTCGTACGGCGACAGCTCCAGATCGATCAGGTCCAGGTCCTGCCCGGTCAGATAGGCCAGCGCGTTGGCGCTGCCGGCGTAGATGGCGTCTTTGCCGGCAATGCGGAAGTAGCGCCCGCCGCCGTCTATCTCGTCGCCGAACTCCAACTTGACGCTGGTGCCGTCGGTATAGGTGACGGTGGCGGTACCCTGTATCTGGTCCAGTCCGTACTTGGCATTGTCGTCGGCGCTGTCGCTCACCTTTTGGGTGGCGCTGATCTTGGCCGCGGTCTTTGAGCACTCGTAGATCTTATTTTTGCCCAGGGGGATATCGCCCAGTGACGGCACCTGCCAGCTGCCGGTAGTTACCTGTATAAACTGATAGCTGCCCTTTTCATTCTCTACCGCCAGCGAGGCCACCTCGTCTACCGGCCGATCAGTCAGCACGAACGAGGGCCCATCCTGCCCCCCCTCCTCTTTTTCGGGGAGCAGTAGCAGCACGGCAATAGCCGCCGCCACCACCAGCAGCGCTCCCAGCAGCAAAAAAATGGTCCGCTTTTGCTTTTTGCCCATTTACAGGTGCCTCCTGCGCAGGTATACGAATATGCCGCAGCCAAGCACCGCCACCGGCACGATGACGATAAACAGCGCAAACATCATGTTGCTCTCGTCCTGCTTGATGTCGAGATAGCCGCCCGAGACCCGTTTGGGCTCGATGGTGACCATATCGCCGCGGTCGGTCACCGTGTTGGCCAGGCTGGTCAGCAGCTTGGCGTTGCCCAGGCTCGACTCGGCCAGCAGCGACTCGTTGATAAAGTTGACGCTGCCAAACACCGCCACGTAAGAGGACTTGTCGCTGATGGTCTTGGTGCTGATGGCCGCCGCCGTGGGGTACTGCACCATGTCCTGGGCGGTGGCCTTCCAGTTGCTGGGGGCGTCCTCGGGGTAGATGCCCGCCTGGTCGCCGTAGCGGATGAGCGTCGACACCTTGATGGCGTCGCTGGTGTTGGTTTCTTCCAGCGGCACGCAGTAGGGGATAGAGGGGAACAGATTTTTCTCGATGAGAGCCGAGGTAAAGCTGTTCTGGGTAAAGTCGGCGATGGTGTTGAAGCGGTCGCTCTGGATCACGCGGGAGTTGTCGCCCTCAAACAGCACGCCCGGCTTTACGGTAATGCCCCACTCGGCCAGATAGCTCTCCAGCTTGGGCAGTTCGGGCTGCTCGCTGTCGGCAAAGTATAGGAGCGTTTTGCCGTAGTCGCCGCCGTTGGTCAAAAAGGTATCCAGCTTGTCGATCTCCTCATCGGTAAAGTCGCGTTTGGGGCCGCAGAGGATGAGGATCGAGCTCTCGGGGCGGATGGGGTCGCTGTTGCCCACGATGTTCTGGGTGTCCACATCAAAGCTGTTTTGCTGCAGCAGGTTCGACAGCGGCTCGGCGGTGAACTCGTCGTGGCCGGTGAGCACCGTGACCTTGGTGGCCTCTTTCGAGGTGGCGATCAAAATGCCCGAGGCCAGCGTGCTCTCGGCTTTGGAGGAGATGATGCGGCTGCCGTAGGCCGTGGTCTGCAGGTTAAACAGGTCGGCGCCGCCGATGTGCACGTTGCGGGTGCTCGAAGAGATGATCACGTCGTTTTCATTGAGCTCCAGGTCGGGGAACTTCGATTTGAACGACGGGTCTTTGACCATGTTCACGTACTCCAGCGTCACGTTTTTGTTGCCGGCAAACAGTTTAAACATCTCGTTGGCCTGCGAGTAGTTGGGGTCCAGCCCCGTCTGGCCGCTGCCGGCCACATAGGTGCTCTCGTCGTTGAGCACATAGATGGTCACCGGCTCGGTCAGGGTGCCCAGCACCTCTTTGCTCTCGTCCGACAGCTTAAAGGCGGTGGACGGAGTCAGGTCCAGCGTCAGCGAGAACCGGTCGCTGAGCAGGCCCATCACCACGTTGACAGCTACCGCCAGCACAATGACGCCGACGGTGAGGAGGGTGGCAAAGCTTCCGTAGCGAAATTTCCTGCTTTTTGCCGTTTTGGGTTGTTTCATCAGTTAGATTCCTCCGTAAATGTCTTGTTTGCGCACGCGCGGGTACACAGTGTCAGCTCCAGCGCCGCTTGTCGATGATGCGGACGGTGAAGAAGATGAACAGCGCGGCAAAGCTCACAAAGAACACCACCGAGGCTATGTCGATGACGCCAATGGTGAAGTTTGCGAAATTCTGTACCACCGACAGGCTCAGCAGCACCTGGCGGAGGCCCGCCATCGGGATCTGCTTGACCAGGGTGTCAAAAAAGGTCAGTAGGAAGAGCGATGCGACAAAGCTGGCGATGGCGGCGATCATCTGGTTTTCGGTCAGTACCGAGATGAACATGCCCACCGCGATCAGCGCTGCGCCGGACAGCGCGTAGCCGATAAAGCAGCCCAGCACCATAGACCAGCTCACCGACGAAAAGGCCGACATGAACAGCGCGTATACCAGCGTGATAGCGCTGCCGCACAGGTACAGCGCAAAGGAGGAGAGGAACTTGCCCAGCACCAGCTCGCTCAGTGTGATGGGGGCGGTGAGCAGCGCCTGGTCGGTCTTGAGCTTTTTGTCCTCGCTGAACAGGCGCATGGTCAAAATGGGGATCAAAATGATGCCCGCGCTGCACAGCGATACGAACAGCGGCCGCATATCAGTCGAGGTGGCCTGCAGGTTATTGATGTAAAACAAGATGCCCGAGTACACGAACACCGCCGCCAGATAGATATAGCCCAGCGGGGAGGTGAAGTAGGCGCGAAATTCCCGTTTGAATATGGCTCTCATGATCTACTCTTCGCCTCCTGTGTGCTTTTTACTCTTTTTGGAAAACCGGCTCTTTTTCTCCGGCTCGGTCTTTTCCTGGCTGGTCTGGGCGTCGTCGCTCACCAGCCGCAGGAAGATATCCTCCAGCGTCATCTCGCTGCCCTTGAGGCCGATCAGCTGCCAGCCGTGGCGCGACAGCGTCTCAAACAGCGCGCCGCGCACGTCTTTGCCCTCTTTGGGCTCGATAGAAAACTCGTACGAGCCGGCCTCTTTCGAGCCCAGCGGGGTGCACGACTGCACGTCCGGCAGCTGGCGGATGGCCGCCAGCACTTCCTGCTCGTCGCCCACCACCCGCGCGGTCACCTTGCTCGAGCCGCTGAGCACTTTCGACAGGTTGTCCGGGGTGTCGTCGGCCACCAGCCGGCCCTTGTCGATGACGATGACCCGTTCACATACCGCCTGGATCTCGGGCAGGATGTGCGAGGACAGGATCACGGTGTGCTTTTGGCCCAGGTCTTTGATCAGATTGCGGATGTCGATGATCTGCTTGGGGTCCAGGCCAACCGTGGGCTCGTCCAATATCAGCACGTCGGGGTTGCCCACCAGCGCGCCGGCCACGCCCACGCGCTGCCGGTAGCCTTTAGACAGGTTCTTGATCAGCCGGCCGGCCACGTGGTCGATCTTTACGGTCTTGCAGATCTCCTCGATGTGTTCGGCCCGGGGCAGCTTTACCTTTTTCAGGTCGTAGAGGAAGTTCAGGTACTCGGTCACCGTCATGTCCACATACAAAGGCGGCAGCTCGGGCAGGTAACCGATGTGGCGCTTGGCCTCCAGCGGCTCCTCTAAAATGTCGTGCCCGTCCACCAGCACCGTACCCGAAGTGGAGGATAGATACCCGGTGATGATATTCATGGTCGTCGACTTGCCGGCGCCGTTGGGCCCCAAAAAGCCCAGGATCTCCCCCTTGTTGATGGTGAAGCTGATATCGTCCACCGCGGCTTTTTTGCCGTAGCGCTTCACGAGGTTTTTGACTTCTATCATGTTTGCAAACCGTGCCTTTCTCTTGCCGCGGTCAGACCAGCGCGGCGAAATCGTAATGGAAAAGCGGCAGCGCCGCCGGCCGGCGGTCGTCTGCGCGCTGTCTGCACATAGCTCTATCCTAGCAAAAATGCCGCCGCTATGTGTTAAAAAACTAGAAAAGTTTCTTTCCCATTATAAACGAATACCGGCAGTAGCACAATGCGTAAGCGGCCAGAAACCGCCGATTTGTGGTGCTGTTTAAAAAATCTTGGGGCCCATCGGTCTAACTGCACAAAGAAAGCCGCCAAATGTGACCTCCAGGTGAAAATACTGTGTACAAGCTGCAAAGTAAACTTTGTTCCTATATAATAGGCCGCAGAGGTTTTACACTTTCTGTCAAAAGGCGATCTCTCGCAACAAAAAGGAAAATATTGCATTCTGTAATGTTATCGTCCCACATAGCCCATCTTTTATAACCCCAAGTATAACTTGTAAAGTTTTTTGTCGTATTTGCAAAAAAGATGTAAAAAAGGCGTTGACAGGCGGTAAGGGGTGTGGTAATATAAACAAGCTGTCAGCGACAGGGGGCCGAGAAAACGGCCTAACAGTCGGGTTTGTCGGCGGGGGCGAAAAGCTCCGGCGAAAAAAACATCTCAAAAAGGTGTTGACAAACTGGCGGTCGCGTGATAGAATAAGGAACAGCGCTAAACGAGGCGCTGGACCACACGGACCTTGAAAATTGAACAATACTAAAGCTTGAACGGAACCCAAGATTCTAGATTTCTAGATAAAGAAATCATTCA